>CAVSRU010000018.1:0-312673 GCA_963730535.1 uncultured Solirubrobacteraceae bacterium | reverse complement strand
ACGCGACCGCGCAGCGACGGATGATCCGCCGTGTAGCGATCGCGCTTGGCGCCGGTCTCGTCCAGCACGAACAGGAACCGCCCGCGCGCCTCGTCGAGCAGCGGCCAGGCGCCGGCGAGCACCGCTGCCCGCAGCGTCGGCTGCTCGCCGCGCACGTCGTCCGGAACGATCAGGCGAGATCGCGCTGCAGCACGGCGAGGATCTCGCGATCGAGCGCGTCGTAGGCCGCGGCGTCGTACGGCAGCGGCTCGACCACACCCTCGATGCCGGTCAGCTTGTCGTCCTTTGCGTTCATGGTGACGATGACGGGCAGGTGGCGCGGATGCGCGTCGCTCCAGGCGCGCAGGTCGCCGAGACAGCGCGCGAGCGTCGCGCAGTTGCTGCGGAAGTCGAGGTCCTGCACGTGCAGGACCTTGAATCCCCGCGCCTTCATCTCGCCTTCGGGATCGAAGGGCCGCGTTGCTTCGATGCCGCGCTCGGCAAGCAAGGCCATGCCGCGCGGCGTCGCGTAGCCTGCGGGCCCTCGGGATCGTGGATCACGTCGAACTCGAGCGCGCGCAGGCCGGAGTCGAGCTGATCGCGCGAGCGGTGGATGACCGTACTCGAGCGGGCGGATGCGCGCGGGAGAGCGCTTTTCGAGCAGCAGAGCGAAGAGCGGCGGGTCGATCGGCTCCTTGTAGCTGTTGTGGCTGCCGATCACCTGCACGTCGTTGAGGCGGAGCGCAGAGGACTGGCCGTGCGCCGGCGCGGCGACGGCGACGGCGACAGCGACGGCGACGGCGACCGCGACAGCGACGGCGACGGCGACCGCGACTACGCACAGGAAGAGCGAAGGCGCGCGAATTTGAACGGGTGTTCAAACTTCGCCCAAGACTCAGCTCGCGAGCGCCGGCGGCGCCTGGAACCCGCCGAGCAGTCGCTCGACCTCGCGTGCGATCGCGAGCGTGGTCTTGTCCTCGAGATACGGCCCCGCGATCTGCAGTCCGACCGGCAGTCCTTCGCGGGTCAGCCCCACCGGCAGGACGGTCGCGGAAAGGTACGACACGCCGGCCAACCCCACCCATTTGATCTGCTCCCAATAGGGCCGCCTCGCGCCGTCGACGTCGATCGTCCGGGTGTCGCCGGCTCCGAGTGATCGTGCGGGATCGCCGGCACCGGCAACACCGGCATCAGCACCGCGTCCCAGTCCTTGAAGAACTGGAACCACTTCTTTCGCATCTGGAGGCGCCGCTCGTTGGCCGAGAGCCAGGCGCGATGCCGCAGCGTCGAGTGCTCCATCCCGGGACCGTGAGTGCCGGCGGCGACCCGCGCCGCCATCTCCTCGATCGCGGCCGTGCTGAAACCGCCGCACTCGGCAGCGCCCAGGAGCTGATCGTAGACGCGGTGCGAGTACTCGAACGTGAAGTCGGGACGCGCATCGCTCGAGACCGTGGCCCCCGCCGGCCGATGGCGTCGACCGCGGCCGAGCACGCGCAGGACCTCGCTCGACACGGGCAGTACTCGTCGTCCATCCAGGCCGCGACCCGGTAGCCGGCCAGGCGCTCGGGGCGCGGGCAGCGCGAGCCGCCAGGCCACCGCGGCCCGTCGTCGGGGCCGGCGAGGACGCCGAGCGCGAGCTCCAGGTCCTCGGCGCTGCGCGCCATCGGCCCCGCGACCGCGATGTCGACCTGCGGCGAGGTCCCGGGCGGGCCGGGGATGTGGCCGCGCGTCGAGACCAGCCCGTACGTCGGCTTGTGGCCGAAGACGCCGCAGTAGTGCGCCGGGTTGCGGATCGAGCCGCCGATGTCGCTGCCGAGCTCGAGCGGCGTGAAGCCCGGCGGCGAGGGCGGCCGCCGACCCGCCGGACGAGCCGCCGGCGGTCCGCGTCGGGTCCCACGGGTTGTTCGTCGTGCCGTACACCTCGTTGTAGGTCTGCACGTCGCCGGCGTAGAGCGGCACGTTGGTCTTGCCGAAGATCACGGCGCCCGCGGCGCGCAGCCGCGCCACCGGCACCGCGTCCGCGCTCCGGCACGTGGCTGCGCGAGCTCCGGCGCGCCGACGTGGTGCGCAGCCCCGCGGTCTGGAACGAGTCCTTGATCGTCATCGGCAGCCCGTGCAGCGGGCCGCGCAGCGCGCCGCGCGCAGCTCCTCGTCGGCGGCCGCGGCGTCTCGTCGCGCGCGCTCGAGGTCGAGCGTCACCACCAGATTGAGCGGCTGGTCGTATCGCTCGATGCGCGCGATCAGCGCTTCGAGCGCCTCGCGGCTCGAGATCCTGCGCTCACGGATGGCTGTCGCCAGCGCGCTGGCCGAGAGATAGTGGATCTCACTCCTCGCCGCGCTCGCGCTCGGGGTACCCGAACCGTTCGTCACGGTGCACCTTCCGGTTGCGCGCTCGCGCCGGCCATTCCCGGGCCGGCGTCGAAGTGCGCCGTCCATCGATCGGCGCCCCACCAGAGGACGAGCTCGCCACCGCCGTTGGTTGCCGCCATCGTCGCCTCGAACGTCTTCTTCGCCTCGGCCTCGGGCACGCGCTGGTGTGCGAGCGCGGTCTCGCCGACGTCGGCCGCGGCGTCGCGCATGGTGCCCCAGATGTCGGGCTCGCGGTTGAGCACGAGTCGCCAGCCGGTACCCGCGCGGCGCAGCCACAGGCTGTAGACGCCGGGGTAACCCGGCGAGACGTTTCCCGTCTTGGCCACGGCTCCGCCGTCGAAGCGCAGCTCGACTTCGGTCTTGAGCTTGATCGCCATCGAGCGCGTCAGCGCGAGCACGTCGCCGTCGCCGAGCGTGGCCAGCTCCGTCGCGTCGGGACCGTCGGCGGGCAGGAGCGGATAAGTGACCAGGACCTTCCCGCCGCCAAGTCGAGCTTCGCGGTCGAGTTGACGCGCATGCGGCGCGCCGCGTTGTCGTTGTCGTCGTTCTCGTCGACCGCACCGACGTCCTCGTCGGCTGCACCGCCGATCGGCGGCGTGGACTCCGTGCCTGGCGCCGGAGGCGTTTTTTCACCCGCCTGCCATCCGAGGCTCGGCAACGCAATCGAGACCGCGCCCAGAAGCGCGATCGCGACCGCGCGAAGACCGTACTGTTCGAACGCCGCGCTTGAACTCGTAAGTCGACGTCGCACGCTCACTCCTCGGGCTCGCCGAAGTTCTGAACCATGTAGTCGTAGTAGGGACCGCGCAGGAAGCCGTGAAAGATCTCGTTCACCAGCGAGACGCCCTTGCGCGCCGCGTAGCTCCAATCGTCCGCCTGTGACGCACCGGCACGACGCCGCAGAGCGAGCGCGACCGAGAGACTGCCCGCGCGATTGGTGCAAGCCAGCCGCACCCGGCGTGGATCGATGCGCCGGTGCTCGGGCAGCGCCTCGCTCGCGCGCTCGCTCACCCAGGCGCGAAACGCGCGGTCCATCGCGGACCGGTGCGGCACGTTCGGGAGCAGGTCGCGGAAAGTCAGACGTCGCGCCGCAGGATCGAGCCGTACCCGGAAGGTCGCGCCCGTGAGCCACCGGAACTCGAAGTCCTGGCGCCCGGAGCGGTCCGCCGACTCGGCGAAGCCGCGAAAGACGCCGCGTTCCGCGTACTCGCGCAGCGTCTCGCCCGCCGCCGCTCCCGCAGGAGCCGGATTCGGCCTCATGCGCGTACTGGTTGGGGCCACCGCGGAATCATAACGGCGACCGCGCCGCCGCGCCCGCTCGACGCGGAGCGCCGTGACGCGACGAGCTCGCGGCCTATATCCATTTCCGTAGGTATGATCACGCCGCCAAGCCTTCCGACTCGGCGCCTTCGGCCCCCGATCGAGGGATCCGTGCGTTCGGAAGACCGGCAATGGGAGGGAAACATGCATCATTTCGTCCGGTTGTGCTGGGGAGCTCTTCGCCCGAAGGCGATCGCCCTCGGTCTGGCTGCCTGTTCGCTCGCGGTCGCGATCCCATCCGATCCGGCCAGCGCCCAAGCGGTGTCCGACCCGAGCTCGGCGCGACGTCTCAACCTGCAACTCGCGCTCGCGCCACGCATCGTCAACGGCGTCTTGGCGGCAGGGGCATTCCCGGAAGTGGGTCAGCTCCATTCGTTCGACCAGGCAGAGGGTCAGCTCTGCTCGGGCACTCTGATCGGGTGCAACACGTTCCTCACGTCGGCCGATTGCTTCCTGAGCCTCGATCCGGACCCGACCGACTTCGTCGTCTTTTTTCAGCACGCGGGTATCTTCAGCGTCGAGAGCATCGAGCTGCATCCCGACTGGACTGGAACGATCGAGGGCAATGCCGCCGTCGCGAAACTGCTCTTCCCGGTACTCGGCGTCCGACCGAGGCCGATCAACACGCTCGGTAGACCCCCTGCGGGGACGGACGCCGCGATCGTCGGCTTCGGGAGCATCGGCGGACTCAATTTCCCCGGTGAAGGAATCAAGCGCGCCGGCTTGGTGACGACCGCCGCTGCACCCTGCCCTTCCTCGCCGACACCGAAGTGTGCTGGAGCCTGCAGGCACCTGTCGGCGCGGCCGGCGAAGCTCGGGAATCTGCGTCGGTGACGGGGGCGGGCCGCTTCTTGTCGACCCGGTGAGTGGAGACCCGGTAGTGGCCGGTATCCACTCGCGATACACCGTCGGCAACAATTGCCTCGCCGATACGGGTACGCGGGACTCAACGTCTACGTCGCACGTGAGTGGATCCAGTCGGCCGGCGGCTCGGATCTCGACGCCACTGCCTGCGGCACGACCAGTCAGGTCGGTGACGCCAACACGCTGGTAGCGGCGCAAGACTCGCGGCTCGATCTCGCCGAAACCGAGGAGCTGTGGAACTTCGAAGTACCCGCGGGCGCCGCCCACCTGGGCATCGCGGTGAACATCGAGCAAGGCGACGGCGACTTCCACCTCTATGCTCGGCGCGGGGCTCCACCCTCGCTCGATCCATTCATCGTCGACTGCTTCGGCATCACCTCGGGCAATTTCCCCGAGCACTGCGGCGAGACCCTGCCGGAAGCGGGCACCTGGTACGCCCTCGTGCGGCGTATCGCCGGAAGCGGCGACTACCAGATCACCGCGACCGTTCGGGCCCCCAGTCCCCTCCCCGCCACCACCGCCGCCACCCCCTCCGCCGCCACCACCACCTCCACCTCCGCCCGGCCCGCCCGGCACCGAGCCCTGCGTGCGCAGCGTCAGCGTCGCCTGCCTGCTCGGCGGCCGCTTCGAGGTCAAGGTGAGGATGTTCAACTTCGCGGACCCGCCGCAGCTCTTCGTCGGCAAGATCCAGGAGTACAACGGGGAGAGCTCGGAAACCGATCAGTCGGTGAGCTTCTTCTCCTTCCAGGACGGCAACGTCGAGGTCTTCGTCAAGATGGTCGACGCCTGCGGCAATCCGAGCTTCGTCTCGTTCTGGCTGTTCGCGGCCGGCGCCACCAATGCGCAGACCGAGATCACCGTGCGCGACACGCTGACCGGCCAGACCCGGACCATCAACAACCCGAGCGGTCAGCTGTTCCAGACCGTCGCCAACACGGAGGCTTTCGAGACCTGTCAGTCGGACGGGTGACGCGACATTGATCGAGCCGTGGCCCGGCGCGATCGCGCGGGCCACGGCGCACTTCAGCTCGAGACGGCCCGCGCGTGCTCTCGCTCAGTCGGCGCGCAAAGCGCTCGCCGGCGGAATCCGAGCCGCTCGGCGCGCCGGCACCGAGCACGCGACGAGGACCACCGAGAGCAGCAGGACGGTCGCGGCCACCCACGCCTTGGGATCGGTGGGCTCGACTCCGTAGAGCAGGCCGGAGATCAATCGACCGGCGGCGAACGCGCCGGCCAGCCCGAGCGCCATGCCGAGGAGCGCGGGGCCGATCCCCTGCCTGACCACCAAACCGACCACGCTTCCCGGCGTTGAGCCCAGCGCCATCCGGATGCCGATCTCGTGCGTGCGCCGCGAAACGACGTACGCTACAACTCCATAGATGCCGACCACGGCGGATCGAAAGGTCTCCGAGACGACTGCCTGATCCCTGGCACATTCATCCACCGGCCGAGCTACCGGTCAGCCGTGCGATCGCATCCACGCGGAAGCAGGAGCGGGTTGGTCGTGACGGTGGCGTGTCGCTTCGCATGGAAGCGGCAGGCCCCGAGACCAGCCCTAGGCACGCCGTCGGGAGCGAGCGAAATCAGCCGCGCGTGAGACCGCGGCGGCCTCGGGAGCCGCGTCTGCCGGCCAGCCCTAGGCGACAGCCTTTCGGCTGCGGTCCTCGTCGTCGGGGTCAAGTGCTCGCCGAAGACCTTCGTTGTAGAGAGACCGAGGGAGCAACCGTCGTAGATTGCCGGCACTCGACTTGCGGCGCTACCAGGGTTCGCCCTTGACCGGATGGGTGCCGCCCTTGACCACGAGCTCCCCGGTCCCGACCGGTTCTCCGCAAGCCGCGCACACTGTGCGCGGATGAAACTCGGCGCCGCACGTGTGCTCGAAGATGACCGGCGCGGCGCCCGGGTTCAACTGTTGATCGCCCCATTCCTTGAGCGCAAGGACGATCGGGCGAAGCTGGACGCCTGCCTCGGTCAGGTGATACTCGTAGCGGGGCGGGTGCTCTGAGTAGATTCGACGCTCGAGTACGCCGACTTCTTCGAGACGGCGTAGCCGGTTCGTGAGGACGTCCCGTGGCGCCCCGGTGAACCCGGCGAGGTCCTCGAACCGGACGTAGCCGTAGCCGATCTACACGAACGATCAACAGCGAGTAGCGATCACCCAGGGCTTCGCGGTGCGCAACGGTTGGATCGCCGACAACCCGGTTGCGAGGCTGCCGACATGCGAAGGCCCGTGTAGAGCGCGGTCGCGATCAGTGCCCGGTAGGCCGGCAAGCACGCATCCAGGAGCCGGGCGATCTCCTCGCGGCCGAGCACCCGCTGCTCGCGCCGCGGCGGATGCGGGCGCTCGTCGCGTTCCAAGATGCTCGGCCTGATCTGGGACGACGTAGATCTCGCTGGCGGCGCCGTCCATGTCCGCGCGCAGCTCTCCCGGGCGCATGCGGGAGCTCCCGCGCGGCGCGTTGCGCCGAAGACGCCGTCGTCGATGCGCCGCATCCCGCTCGCCACACAACTCGCCGCCGTGTTGCGCGATCGCCGTTCCGCAGCAACGTGGCGAGCCGGTGGCGACTGGGTGTTCGGAACGCGCAACGGCACGCCGCTCAGCCAACGTAACGTGCAGCGCAGCGCGCTCACGCGCACCGCCCGCATCGCCGGGCTCGACCGTGAGGGCGGCAGCCTGCGCTTCCACGACCTGCGCCACACGTTCGCCAGCCACCTGATCGTCGACCTGCAACTCGACGTCGTGCAGGTCAGCCGCATCCTCGGCCACGCGAGCGTCAGCACGACCCTGGACGTCTACGCCCACCTCTTCGACGAGGCCCGCCACTCGGCCGATATCCGCGCCCGCATGGCGCACAGCGCGTTCGCCGGCCTGCTCATCCCTGACGACGAGAGGACCGTGATCGTGCTGCCGCCGGCCGCCGAGCACCGCGCCACGGGCGGCCTGACGGCCCGCGAGCGCGCGGCGATCCGCTGGGCAACTTGACCAGAACTTGACCAACTCCACGGCCAGAGAGGGATCCTGGGGCCGCCCTGAAAGCGCGAAACCGCCTGCGTGCAGGCGGTTCGCGATGGAGCTAGGGGGACTCGAACCCCCGACCTCCTGGGTGCGATCCAGGCGCTCTCCCAACTGAGCTATAGCCCCGAGGTGCGCGGCGTCAGGCAGGGTTTCGGTGCCACGCTGTGGAAGCTGCGATTGTAGCTGGCACGATGTGGTGCGAGGCCCTATGAGCTTTCGGTCTCTCCTTACCCCAAGTTTCCGCAGCCGGCTACGGCTGTTCTTCGTCGTCAGCGTGGTCGTGCCCATGCTCACGATGGCCGTCGTGCTGTTCATCCTCGTCATCAAGACGGAGGAGAGCAACACCGACGCCCGGCTGTCGACGGCGCTGATCGCTGCCATGCAGGTGATCAACGAGGAGCGGGATCACGCGCAGGACGTCAGCATCAGGATCGCCAAGGACCAGGCGCTCGCCGACGCCCGGGCGCGGCGCGACCGGTCCGCCGTACGGAAGCGGCTGGACGAGCTGGTCGCTCGGGAGTCCGCCCGCTTCGTGGACCTGAAGCTCACGGACCTCGGCGACTTCGAGTCCGGCGAGCTGCCCGCCCTCGAGCCCGTCGAGGGAGATCTCATCGACGAGCAGGACGAGCGCCGCGGGACGATCACCGTGTCGACGCTCTCCCCGGACGACTACGGCCAGCGGGTGGAGAGCTACACCGACGCCAGCGTCGTCATCCTCGACGGGGACAAGCGCATCGCGTCGACGGCCGCCGACGTCCCCGAGGACCTCCCCAAGGAAGGCTCGGTCAGCGTCAACGGCGTCGGCAACCGCGTCCGGACCTTCACGTCGAGCGCCGTGGGCGGGGACGTCGAGATCCGCCTGCTGCTGGCCGAGCAGGACGCGGCCTCGCCGCGCGACACGATCCTCGCGGTCCTCGCGGTGGTCGCCTTCCTCATCCTCGCCGCGATCTTCGCCGTGGCCATCTCCCGCCGCCTGCAGTCGGAGATCCAGCGGCTGCTGGTCGCCGCGCAGCGCCTCGGCCGCGGAGACTTCTCCGTCGCCGTCCCGGCCGAGGGGAGCGACGAGTTCGCCGCCCTCGGGCGCGAGTTCAACTCGATGGCGCGCCAGATCGAGGCCCAGATCGAGGAGCTCCAACGCGAGCGCACCCGCCTAGAGGAGGCGATCCGGCGGGTCGGCGAGTCGTTCGCGGCCGGCCTCGACCGCGTCGGCGTGATGGAGATCGTCGTCCAGACGTCCGTGGAGGGGATCGGCGCCGCCGCCGGGCGGGCGAGCATGCGCGGGCCGGACAACACCCTCCAGGAGGTCGCCCGCCAGGGCAATCCCGACGAGTTCCAGCGAGCGCTGCACGCCGCCGAGGCGGCGGTCATCGACGCCGGCCAGCTCGCCGAGATCCAGGTCGCCGGGGTGCACGCGCTCGCGGCGCCGCTCGGCTCGCAGGAGGACTCCCAGCAGGTGTTCGGCATCGTCTCCGTCGCCCGCGCCGACCGCACCTTCACGCACGGCGAGCGCGACCTGTTCGCGTACCTGACCAGCGGCGCCGCCGTGTCGGTCGAGAACGTCGACCTGCACGAGACCGTCCAGCGCCAGGCAGTGACCGACGAGCTCACCGGCCTCTTCAACCACCGGCGCTTCCAGGAGGTCGTCGCCGCCGAGGTCGAGCGCGCCCGCCGCTACGGGCAGGAGATGGGACTGATCATGCTCGACATCGACAACTTCAAGCAGGTGAACGACACCTACGGCCACATCCAGGGCGACACCGTGCTGCGCGAGGTGGCCCGCGTGCTGCGGCATTCGTCGCGTGAGATCGACGAGCCGGCCCGCTACGGCGGCGAGGAGATGGCGGTCGCGCTGCCACAGACCGATCTCGACGGCGCGTACAGGTTCGCCGAGCGTGTCCGGCGGCGGATCGAGTCGCTCGAGCTGCCGCTGGCCGGCGGCGGCACGCTGAGGGTCACCGCCTCGTTCGGCGTCGCCTCGCTGCACACGGCGCCGACGGCGGACAAGAGCGCGCTCGTCGCCGCGGCGGACGCCGCGCTCTACGAGGCCAAACGGGCGGGGAAGAACCAGACGGTGCGCGCCGCGACGACTGTGCAGCGCCCGCGCGACGTCCACGGCGTGGCCTCGGCCGAGTAGCCTGTAAGAGGAGAGGCATGGGACTGCTCGACGACGCCATCCGAGAGCATTTGGAGCTCAAGAAGGCCCACGGGGCCGACCCGAACGAGGTCGAGCGCCAGGAGCGCGAGGCCCTCGGGGCCACGCAACAGGCCGAGTTCGCGACCCCGTCGGACGCGCCGCCGGCCGACGACGTGGCCGCGGTCCAGGCGACCGACGAGGCCGCCCCCGCGGAGGTCGCCGAGCCGGAGCCGGAGCCAGAGCCGGAAGTCGAGCGTCAGGCTGAGGAGCCCTGCCCGGCCCGAGGCCGAGCCCGACGAGGTTCCGTCCGGTGACACGCTGGAGCATCCCCAGCCGGCTGAGGAGCCGGAGTCCGAGGACGTCCTCGAGGAGACGCCCGACTTCCTCCAGGAGACGCCCGAGCACGACCGCCTGTGGTTCGAGCAGCGGCCGCCGCGCGACTTCGACTGGGACAAGTAGGGCACCGATACCCGTCCAGAAGCCTTGAGCGCTGCCCTCGACGGGCCGACAACATCATCGAGACCACCGGCCTTCCCCGTACGGGTGGCCTGCATGGTCGGCCTCGTCACTCCCGATCGAGGCGTCGGAGACGCGGCGGGTGGTTCTCCTGCCCCGGAGCGCATCCCGCCGTCCTCCGGCCGGCTCACTCGACACGGGCCGCGTGGCTGACGCCGCGCGGCCCGGAGCCGTTCCGCGTGAGCGGCGCTCGGGTGGCGGCGAGTGCCTCCACGAGGTCGGCGGCCGTCGCGGGCCCGCCGTAGGCGGCCATCTCGTCCTTGAGCGCGGCCGCGCGGGCGGCATACGCCCGGTTGAAGAGCACCCGGCGCACGGCCGACCGCAGCCGCTCCGGCCGCGGACGCTGGGTGCGGAGGCCGACGCCGACGCCGGTCCAGTTGACACGGGCCACGAGCTCGGGCTTCTCCTCGGTGGCGCCGGCCACCACGAGCGGCACGCCGTGGGCGAGCGCGAAGTGCAGGCCGCCGTAGCCGCCGTTGGAGATCATCGCGGAGACGTGCGGCATCAGCGGCGCGAACGGGACGAACCGCTCGACGCGCGCGTTGGCGGGCGGAGCCGCCAGCTCGGCCGGGTCGGGCCCGCCGGTGACGGCGATCACCTGGACCGGCTCGTCGCGCAGCGCCTCGAGCGTCGGCAGCAGGAGCTCGCTGGGGTCGGTGGCGATCGTCCCCTGGGTCACGAGCACCACCGGGCGCGGGTCCTCGAGCATCGCCTCCCACCAGGCGGGCGGCTCGAAGCCCGCCGGCGCGGGTGGGAGCAGCGGCCCGACGAAGCGCACCTGCGGGGCGAGATCGCGACGGGGGTACTCGAACGACGGCACGGTCGGCTGCAGGTAGAGGTACGGCGACAGCACGGTCTCGAACACGCCGCCCGAGGACTCCAGCCCCAGCGTCTCGCGCATCGCTTGGTAGTCACGGTCGATGGCGCGATACAGCGTGCGGTAGATGAGCCCATGCAGCGCGCGGTTGCGGAGCCGCCCGAGCCCGCCGGGCATCGGCCGCAGGCCGAGGCCGAACGGCGCGGTGTCGACGCTCGCCATCGTGAACGCGCTGATGCCGCACGTCGCCCATGGGACGCCATGGCGCTGGTCGATCACCTTCGCCGCCCCGGCCATCGCCGGCTCGGCCACGATCACCTCGGGCCGCACGGTCGGCAGGCACGCCTCGAGGTCCGCGACCTGGCCCGGCACTGCCTTGATGAAGACCTCGCGCATGTCGAAGCGGAACTTGGCCAGGCCCTTGAGCGCGGCCCGCTCCGGGAACTCCTCGTTCATCTGCGCCATGTCGCGGTCGGGCGCGTGCACGTGCGGGAGGAAGCGGGCGCCGGTGGCCTCGACCCGCTCCCGGTAGCCCTCTCCCGTGTACCACGTCAGGTCGTGCCCGCGCGCGGCGAGCTCGCGGGCGACCGGGATCAGCGGCCCGACGTGGCCGTCGGCGGGCATCGTGGCGAGGAGGATGCGGGTCATTCCCTAACCGCGCCGGTACAGCCGCGCGGTCAGGGGAGCGAAGATCGCCGCGATCGCCGCCGCCGTGCCCAGCACGATGAGGATGTCTCCCATCTCGGCGTTCCCCTCCATCAGCCCGCGTGAAGCGGTGGCGAGGATCGAGATCGGGTTCGCCTCGACGAAGTCCTGGAGTCCGTTGGGCAGCGTTTCGGGATCCACGAACACGTTCGAGAGGAACGTGAGCGGGAAGATGCTCATGAAGCCGGCGTTCATGACCGCGCTGGGGGAGCGCATCAGCAGCCCGAGTGTCGTGAACACCCACGAGAGGCCGAAGGCGAACACGACGACGAGCCCCAGGGCGGCGAGGGCGCCGGGGACGCCCGCGCCGGGCCGGTAGCCGAGCGCGACGCCCAGGACGATGATCACGCTCCCGCCGATGACGTAGCGCACGGTGTCGCCGAGCAGCGAGCCGAGGAGCGGCGACGCCGGCCAGATCGGCAGCGAGCGGAACCGGTCGACGACGCCCTTCGTGAGGTCGGTGTTGAGCGCCACGCCCGAGTACACGGTCGTGAACACCACCGACATGACGAGGATGCCGGGGAGGATGTAGTCGAGGTACTCGCCGGTCGAGCCGGCGATCGCGCCGCCGAACAGGTACGTGAACATCAGCACGAACATGACCGGCGTGATCGTCACGTCGAGCAGCTGCTCGGGCACGTGCTTGACCTTGAGCATGCCGCGCCAGCCGAAGGTCATCGCCGCCGACAGCGCGCTCGGGCGCGGTGGCCGGGCGGTCGAGGCGATCGCCTTGCGGACGGCGGCCTCGTCCGCGCCAGTCGACGTCCGGGTCTCGAGCGTGCTCATGCCGCCGCCTCCTGTTCCTCGACGTCGGGCTCGGCCGTGTGCCCGGTGAGGGCGAGGAAGACCTCGTCCAGGCTCGGCTGGCCGAGCGAGAAGTCCGCGATGCCGACGCCGGCGCGCGACAGCGCCGCGACCGCCTCGGCGCCCCGGTCGCCGTCCGCGCATTGCACGGAGAGCGCCGCGGGGTCGGGCTCGAGGTGCACGGTGCCCAGCTCGCGGGCCAGCACCTGCTCGGCCTCGGGGCGCTGCTCGGGGTCGAGCAGGCGCACGTGCAGCGAGCCGGAGCCGACCGACGCCTTGAGCTGCGCCGGCGTCCCCTCGGCGATCACCTTGCCGTGGTCGATGACCGCGATCCCTTCGGCGAGCTGGTCGGCCTCCTCGAGGTACTGGGTGCAGAGCAGGATCGTCGTCCCGCCCGCGACCAGCATGCGGATGATGTCCCACACCTGGTTGCGCGAGCGCGGGTCGAGCCCCGTGGTCGGCTCGTCGAGGAACATCAGCTGCGGCGTGACGACGATGCTGGCCGCGATGTCGAGCCGCCGCCGCATCCCGCCGGAGTAGTGCTTGACCAGCCGGGTGGCGGCGTCGGCCAGCCCGAACGCCTCGAGCAGCTCCCCCGCCCGCTCCTTGGCCGCTGCGCGCTTGAGGCCGAGCAGGCGGCCGATGAGGATCAGGTTCTCGCGGCCCGTGAGGTCCTCGTCGACGGACGCGAGCTGGCCGGTGAGGCTCACCACGCCGCGGACCTCGTCCGGGGCCTCGAGGATGTCGTGGCCGAGCACCCGCGCGGTGCCCGCGTCGGGCCGGATCAGCGTGGCCAGCATCCGGATCGTCGTCGTCTTCCCGGCGCCGTTCGGACCCAGGACGCCGTACACCGAGCCGCTCGGCACCGCCAGGTCCACGCCATCGACGGCCCGCGTCTCGCCGAACGTCTTCACGAGGCCGGTCGCTTCGATAGCAAGGGGGGTCATGACACTTCAGACCCTAATGCCGGCGAGAACTCATCGCCGGATGGGATCGCTCTGCCACTTCAGCGCGCCTCGCTCTGGCGGGATTAGACTCGCCCCCGAGGCCATGAGCGCTCCGCCGATCATCAGGGCGGGCCGGGGCCGCCCCTTCGGCTCGGCCCAGACGCAATATGCGGTCGCGGTCGCGGTCGTCGCGCTGGCGTACTACCTGGCCGGACGTGTCGCGCTGGAGCTCGCGTATCTCGACGGTGCGGTCGCGGCGATGTGGCTCCCGGCCGGGCTCGGCTTCGCGGTCCTCGTCCTGTATGGGCGGTGGATGGTGCCTGGCGTCGTGATCGGCGACTTGGTCCTCGGGGACTACTCGACGCCGCTCGGCACCGTGCTGGCGCAGACCGTCGGGAACACGGTTGCTCTCGTCGTGGCCGCCGCGCTGATGCGCCGGCTCACCCAGGGGCGGACCGGGCTTGATCGCGTGTTCGACGTGCTGGCGTTCATCGCTTGCGCGCTGGTCGCAGCGGTGGTCAGTGCCGCATTCGGACCTACGGCGCTCCGCTTCGGCGGCGTGATCGCGACGGACGAGCTCGGCGAGGTGTTCCGCACGTGGACGCTCGGGGACGCGGCGGGGGTGCTCGTCGTCGCGCCGACGTTGCTCACGTGGGCGACCGCCGGCGTGCGCGGCATACACCGGCCGCAGCTCGCTGAGGCGGGCGTCCTGCTCGTCGCGCTGGTGCTGCTCGTTGAGCTGCCGCCCCAGCGCGAGGTCCCGTACATGGTGTTCCCGGCGCTTCTGTGGGCGGCGCTGCGCTTCGGCCCTCGGGGCGCCGCCACGGCGACGCTCATCGTGTGCTCGATCACCGTGTGGAACACGGCCCAGAATTCCGGGCCGTTCGTGCGCGAGTCGCTCACCGACAGCCTGCTCTCGACCCAGCTCTTCATCGCCACGGCCGCGATCACGTCCCTCCTCCTCGCGGCGGTGACCGCCGAGCGCATCCGCACCGCGCGCGCACTGGCGCAGACCGAGGCGGCGCAGCACGCGCTCGCCGACGAGCAGGCGGCACTGCGCCGGGTGGCCACGCTCGTCGCTGGCGACGCGCCGCCGAGCCGGGTGTTCGAGCAGGTCACCGAGGAGGTCGGGCGGCTGCTCGGGCTCCCCGGCGCGAACGTCATCCATTACGACGGAGTCCGGACGGCGAGCGTCGTGGGCGCGTGGAGCGACGAGGGGCCGCCGCGGTTCCCGGTCGGCGCGCAGCTCGACGTCGACGGTGACACGGTGATCGCTCGTGTAATGCGCACCGGGCGAGCGGCGCGCGTCGACTACGA
This sequence comes from uncultured Solirubrobacteraceae bacterium, assembly GCA_963730535.1. Classification (GTDB taxonomy): domain Bacteria; phylum Actinomycetota; class Thermoleophilia; order Solirubrobacterales; family Solirubrobacteraceae; genus DASSUW01. The sequence continues at coordinate 297,884 of CAVSRU010000018.1, read as the reverse complement.
GGTGGCGTCGGGCACGCTCGCCGAGAGGGTCCGGAGTGCCGGCTACAAGTCCGCGGTCGCCGCACCCGTCACCGTGGGCGGGCGGATCTGGGGTGTGCTGGCCGCAGCCAGCACCTCCGACGACCCGCCGCCCGACGGCATCGAGCAGCGGCTGAATGACTTCGCCGAGCTCGTGGCGCAGGCCTTGGCCAATGCGGACGCCTACGAGAAGCTCGCCGCCTCGCGCGCGCGGCTCGTGGAGGTCGGCGACGCCGAGCGGCAGCGCCTCGAGCGCAACCTGCACGACGGCGCGCAGCAGCGCCTCGTGTCGGTGGCGCTCGCGCTGGGCATGGCGGCTTCACGGCTCGAGAGCGACCCGGCGGGGGCCCGGGACTTGCTGACCGCCGCCCAGGCCGACCTCAGTCGCGGGCTGGACGAGCTCCGCGAGCTCGCGCGTGGCATCCACCCGGCGGTGCTCACGGAGCGCGGACTCGGCCCGGCGCTCGATGCGCTCGCCGCACGGGCGCCGGTCCCCGTCGAGCTCACGGCGGTGCCCGACGAGCGGTTGGCGCTGCCCGTCGAGGCGGCGATGTACTACGTCGTAGCCGAGTCGATCACGAACGTGGCCAAGTACGCGCACGCGTCGGGCGCGACGGTCAGCATCGACTGCTCGAACGGCGCGGCGACCGTGATCGTGGCCGACGACGGCGTTGGCGGCGCGGATCCGGCGGGCGGCTCGGGCCTGCGCGGGCTCGCCGTCCGTGTCGAGGCGCTGAACGGGCGGCTCGACGTGGCGAGCCCACCAGGTGGGGGCACGCGCATCACGGCAGAGATCCCTGTCAGGTGAACTGAACGCGGATTGGCTCGCGCCCTGGCCGCACGCGACCGCGTGCGGCCCGAGGGCAGCCATCGTTAGGAGCCGATCAGCGGCGTGATGAGCCCGCAGAAGTCGTCGAACCCCGGGTGTGGACCGTGCACGTCTGCGCCGAGGTCCTCGACGAAGATGCCGCCCGGCACGTCGTCGCCCTCCGTGTCGAACAGGATGTCGACCGCGGGAATGGGATTCGACGCTATATTCGCTACCGCGATACCGCAAGTGCTATCGCACTCATCACTCGCTCGGTGTCCACGACCTCCCACGGCCGGCGCCGCGCCGCCGCTACAGTTCTGCCCGTGGCGCTGCACGCGACAACGATCCGGTTCGCGGACCGCGCATACACGACGATTGCTCGCGCAGCCGATGCGCAAGGGATCAGCGTCTCGCAGTACGTCCGGGAGGCGGCCCTGATCCGCGTCGTGCTCGACGAGCTGGACTCCGCTGAGGAGGCTCTCCACTCCGCCCACGACCTGCTCGCCATCGCCCGCGAAGTCCGCCGCCTCGCCGAGGTCGACCCGCCTGGGCCGCCGCGGGCGACCGCCGGCCGCAGACGCTCTCCGGAGCTCGGGCAAGACGGCTAGCGAAACGCTCGACGCAGCCACCTCGCACAGCGACGCCGACGAATTCTTGACACGCAGAGGCTGGATTGCGGTAGTGTCGCCGTGATCGCGGTAGTGGATATGCCATCTGCTCCCAGATCTCACTGCCACCGACCGGCGCGCCGGTTCCAGCCCGGTCTAGCGATGAGGAGACGGCCATGCACGGATTCGCGTGTCGTAACTCGCTGCGCCCGACGTCGCCCCGACGTCTGCTGCTCGCCCTGACGGCCTCCGCCTTGTTCTCGGTGCTGGCGATCGCCGCGCCGGCGCGCGCGGACAGTGTCACCGACTGGGATCAGATCGCCGCGGCGGCGCTGCAGGCGCCGGGTACGGCCACGCCGCCCGGCGCCGGTCAGGGCGCGCCGTCGATCGCGCACCTGGCGATGGTCCACGTTGCCGTCTACGACGCGGTGAACGCGATCGACGGCTGTCACGAGCCGCTCGTCTCCTCGCCCAGGGCCAAGCGCTGGTATTCGCAGGACGCCGCGGTCGCGGCCGCCGCACATCACGTGCTCGTCAACGGTGGTCTCGGCATCCCCGCCGCACGCCTGACCACCATCAACACTGCGTATCAGGCCGCGCTCGACGCGATTCCGGCCGGACGGGCTAAGGCCGGCGGCATCGCGACCGGCGAGGCCGCAGCGGTTGCGCTGCTGGCGGCACGCGCCGGCGACGGCCGCTTCGGGCCGTTCCGCTTCGCGGTTGGCACGCTACCCGGCGAGTGGCGGCCGACAGCGGGCGTCAACGACCCCTTAGCGTGGCTGAAGGACATCCGCCCGTTCGTCCTCCGACACCCCGACCTGTTCCGCGGTCGCGCGCCCCACGGACTCCACACGCGCGCCTACGCCGCTGACTTCAACGAGGTCAAAGCGTTCGGATCGGCGGGGAGCACGGTCCGCACGGCCGACCAGACGGCCGCGGCGCAGTACTGGGGCCTGACCAACGCTACGGGGACCATCTCCAGCATCCTGCGCTCCGTCGCCGTCGGGCAGGGCGGCACGCTCGCCGACCACGCCCGGCTGCTCGCCCGCGCGTATACGAACGCGGCCGATGCGCTGATCGTCACGTGGCGCGACAAGGCCCGCTATAGCTTCTGGCGCCCGGTCACGGCGATCCACGAGGCCGCGAGCGACGGCAACCACGCTACGCAGGCCGACCCCGGCTGGGCCTCGCTGATCGCGGCACCGCCCTACCCCGATCATCCGTCCGGCCTGTCGGCCCTCGGCTGCTCGGTCGCCGAGACGATGCGGCACTTCTACGACGGCGACCGTGCGATGTTCACCGGCACCACGCCCGGCGGCGTGACGCGCTCGTTCACGAGGTTCTCGCAGGTGTGCGACGACATCGTCGACGCGCGCGTGTGGTCGGGCATCCACTTCCGGTTCGCTGACGAGGAGGCCGCGAAGATCGGGCGTCGCGTCGCGCACTGGGGCAACCGGCACGCCTTCCGCTGATCCGGGCGCGCCCTGGCGCCCGACGGCGCCAGGGCGCCGGCCCGAGTAGCGAGATTGGAGGCGAAACCGATCCGGATGGAGGCGGGGGGAATCGAACCCCCAACTCAGCCTTGCAAAGGCCGTGTGTTCCCGTTAGCACCACGCCCCCGGGGCAGGAACAGCTTACGGCGCACGGCTCACAGCGCCGTGCTGCGGCGGGCGACCTCGGCGGCCGTGGCGGCGTTGATGTCGACGGTGTCGCGGACGTCCTCGGCGTACCCGCCGGCCAGCACGACGCAGACGGCGATGCCGGCGTCGAGCAGCCGGTCGAGGACCAGCTCGTCGCGCTCCCGGAGGCCCGTCTTGGTGAGCTTGAGCCGGCCGAGCCGATCGCCCTCCCACGGGTCGGCGCCTGCGAGGTAGAACGCGAGCTCGGCGCGAGCGCGCGGGAGCGCGTGGTCGAGAGCGTCGGCTAGCGCGCTCAGGTAGCGGTCGTCGCCGGTGCCGCTCGGGATGTCGACGTCGAGGTCGGAGGCGATGCGCTGGAACGGGTAGTTGCGCGCGCCGTGCAGCGAGAGGGTGAAGGACTCGGGGTCGGGGCCGAGCAGGTCGGCGGTCCCGTCGCCCTGGTGGACGTCGCAGTCGACGACCAGCGCCCGGCGCACGCGGCCCTCGACCCGCAGCCTCCAGAGCGCCACCGCGACGTCGTTGAACAGGCAGTAGCCGCGTGCGAACGCCCGGCCGGCATGGTGCGTGCCGCCGCCGAGGTTCATGCCCAGGCCGCCGTCGACGGCGAGCGACGCGGCGGCCACCGTGCCGCCGACCGAGCGGCGCCCGCGCTCCACCAGCGCCTCCGACCACGGCAGCCCGAGGCCGCGCTCCTCGCGGAGGCTGAGCGCGCCGGTGCGGACGCGGCCGCATGAGCTCCGGCTCGTGGACCGCCTCGAGCCACTCCCACGGCACGGGGTCGGACTCGCGCACCTCCTCCGCGGTGGCGGTGCCGTCGGCCACCACGCGCTCGCGCAGCAGCGCGTACTTGTCGAGCGGGAAGCGATGGCGCTCGGGCAGCGGGAAGCGCCAGCGGTCGTGCGTCCAGACGAGCACGGCCGCTACTCGTAGACGACGAGCTGCGGGCGCGGCTTCATCTTCATCACGTCGCGCGGTTCGAGGAGGTTCACGTCCTCCTCGTAGAACAGCTTGAAGCCGGGGGCGAAGTCGGGCGCGTCGCGGGCGAAGTTCCGGTACTTGGCGATCTTGACCTCTCGCCCGCCGAACCCGTCGACGTTGAGCACCATGGCGAGCCCGTCGCGCTGCTTGAGCTCCTTGTCGTCGACCATGTCGTCGGTGAACTGGTGGATGACGAACAGCTTCTCGGGCAGGTTGCGGCGCTTGACGAGCTGCGCCAGCCACGCCGACGTGGCGTTCACCTCGCGCGACTCGACCTGTCCGATCACGGCGCCCGGCACCTGACCCTCGGACACCCGCCACTCGGGGTCGAGCGCCAGCCCCACGTCAGGCTCCTTGAGCCACTTGCGCAGGCGGACCGTCTCCGTGAAGAAGTCCGCCCGGCCGGGCTGGATGTCGAGCAGGAGCAGCGCCTTCGCCCGGCGCGCGGCGCGCAGGTAGCGGCGGACCACGGCGTCCTCCTGGCGAGCGCGGTACATCCCGTCGGACCCCGGGTGGGCGTTGGCGATCACCGTGATCAGCTCGAGCGCCGGGATCACCGGCCGCCGCTTGCGGTCATACGGCCGTGCCTGCCGCTGGAGCCGGCGCACCGCGCTGTCGGGCGACCCGATGCCGAGGGCGCCCAGCTGGGGATCCTGGGGGGCGCCGTAGAACGCCACGACGCGGAACTCCGGGAGGATGCTGCGCCCGCCGCGCGGCAGCTCGGGCGGCGGCGGAAGCTTGGCGTCCTGGCTCGCGCGCTGCGCGTCCCCGTCGCCCCCGCCACTTCCCATCACGGCAGCCGCGACCGCCACGGGAGCGACCACCGCCCCCAGCGCCGTCAACCGCCGCCGCCAGTACACCTGCCGGTCGAGCACGGCGCACATCGTAGGGCGGTCAGCGTGCGCGCAGGAAACCGCGGTCGAGCAGACGGCGCGCCTGCGCACCCGGATCGGGGGAGCCGAGCAGCACCACGCCGAGCCGCAGGGGCCCGCGCCGGGCCGTCGCCACGAGGCAGCGGCCGGCCGCCAGCGTGTAGCCGGTCTTGATGCCCGTGGCGCCTCGGTAGCCGCTGCGCAGCAGCGGGTTGTTGTTGTAGAGGTACAGCTTCCGGCCCTTGATCGGGAACGGCAGCACCGCGGCGCGGCGCCGCACGATCCGCGCCAGCCGCGGCTCCCGCAGCACCGCGCGGCCGAGCGCCGCGAGGTCGGGCGCGCACGAGTGGTTGCCGCGGTCGAGGATCCCGCTCACCGTCGAGAAGCGGGTGCAGATGAGGCCCATCTGCTGGGCGCGGCGGTTCATGAGGTCGACGAACCGCGGCACGCTGCCGGCCGCGCGCAGCGCGAGCGCGATCGCTGCGTCGTTGCCCGAGGGCAGCAGCAGCCCGTGCAGCAGCGCGCGCACGCTCACCCGCTTGCCGCGCGGCAGCAGGCCGACGCCGGACCCGGTGTACGCGAGCGCCTCGGCGGTGATCCGCGCCGTGGCTCGCGCGGGCACGCGGTCGACGACCACGAGCGCGGTCATCATCTTCGTCAGCGACGCGATCGGCAGCACCCGGGTGGGGCGGTGGCGCCAGAGCACGCGGCCCGTGTCGACGTCGAACAGCAGCCCGGATCGCGGCGGGCGCTTGAAACGCAGACGCACCGCGTCGCGCGGGTCGTCGAGGCGCACCGCCAGCGGCGACAGGGCGGTCCCGCCGCCGGCCAGTGGCGCCGTCCCGCTCTCCAGCAGCGGCCCCGGCGCGGCCGGCGGAGTGGTTGCCACCGGCGTCTCGTCGACCGAGCGCGCCAGGGCGAGCGCGACGCCCAGGAAGAGCCCGAGCGCGGCCACCACCGGCAACAGCCGCCGGCGCCGGCGACGGCGCCGGCCTCCCTGGAGGAGCTGGTAGGGCATCAGCGACGCTTGTTGGGCGGCTCCGTGAGCGCTCCGAGGATCCCGAAGGTCATCAGGAGCAGCACTATGAGGGACAGGCCGGTCAGCACGTCGGGCCCGCTCTTGAGCATCACGTAGACGGTCAGGAAGCCGAGTGCGCAGCAGAAGACCAGCGCGGCGAGGGTGATCGCGGCCCTCACCGCGCGCGCTCGAGCTGGCGGCGCCTTCGCTCTTCCTTGGCGAGCAGCCGCACGGTCAGCAGCCCGAGCGCGAAGCCGCCGATGTGCGCGAAGTACGCCACGCCGCCGCCGTCGCCCGTCGGCTGCAAGAGGTCGAAGTAGGCGAACAGGGCCTGCTGGAGGATCCAGATGCCGAGGAAGAGGATCGCCGGCAGCTCGAGGATCGTGAAGAAGAAGATGATGAAGACGAACGTGACCACGCGGGCGCGCGGGAAGAGCAGCAGGTAGCCGCCGAGCACCGCGGCAACCGCCCCCGAGGCACCGAGCGTCGGGACGGTCGAGCCGGTGTTGACGAGGATCTGCGCCGCGTCCGCCGCGAGGCCGCCGAGGAGGTAGAAGGCGATGAAGCGGAACGGCCCCATCGCGTCCTCGACGTTGTTGCCGAAGATCCACAGGAACAGCATGTTGCCGCCGATGTGGAGCAGGCTGCCGTGCATGAACATCGACGTGAAGGGCGTCAGCCACGTCGACGGCTGGGGCTCGGCGACGCCCGTCACGCCCGGCTGCCCCTCGCAGACGATGGCCCCGTTCGCGACGGCCTCGCACATGTCGCCCGGGTGGGTCACCTCGTAGGGGATCAGCGCGTAGTCGACGACCGGCCAGTTGCCGCCCGCGCCCCCGTCCGGCAGCCCGAGGAGGCCGTCCTGGAGGAAGAAGTAGACGATGCAGTTCGCCACGATGATCAGCACCGTGACGACCGGGAAGTGCTCCGTCGGGATGTTGTCGCGGAGCGGGAACACAGGGGCTAGGCGCTCGCGGCAAGTGGCCCGCTGCCCGGCGCGCTCTGCTTGACGTGCTCGTCCGCGTGGTACGACGAGCGCACGAGCGGCCCCGCCGCGACGTGCTCGAAGCCCAGCGAGTACGCGGCCGCCTCGAGCGCGGTGAACTCCTCCGGCTCCCAGTAACGCACGACCGGGAGGTGGCGCTCGGTGGGGCGCAGGTACTGGCCGACGGTGAGGACCTGCACGCCCTGCTCACGCAGGTCGCCGAACGCCTCCACCATCTCCTCGTGGCTCTCGCCCAGCCCGACCATCAGGCCGGACTTCGTGGTGACCTCGTCGCCTCCCATCGCCTTCGCGTTGCTTAGGACGCGCAGCGAGCGTTCCCAGCGCGACCCGCGGCGGGCGACCGGGTACAGCCGCGGGACGACCTCGACGTTGTGGTTGAAGACGTCTGGACCCTCAGCAATCACCCTTGCGAGCGGCATCTCCTCGCCGCGGAAGTCGGGCGTCAGGCACTCGACCTTGCACCACGGGGCCTGCATGCGGATCGAGCGGATCACGCCCACCCACGCCTGGGCGCCGTAGTCGGGCAGGTCGTCGCGGTCGACGCTCGTGACGACCGCGTGGCGCAGGCCCATCCTCGCCACCGAGCGCGCGACCCGCAGCGGCTCCAGCGGGTCGTTGAACGTCGGCTTGCCGGTCTTGACGTTGCAGAAGCCGCAGCGGCGCGTGCAGGTGTCGCCCAGGATCATGAACGTGGCGGTGCCCCGCTCCCAGCAGTCGCCCACGTTGGGGCAGGCGGCCTCCTGGCAGACCGTGTGCAGCCCCTCGTCCTTGATCATCCGGTCGAGTGCGCGGTAGTGCTCCCCACCGGGAGGCGGGACCTTGAACCAGCGCGGCTTGCGGCTGCGGAACGGCAGCGTCTCCGAGCCCAGCACGGTCGTCACGTCCATCCCGCCGGGATTGGCCCGGGAGCGGGTCACGTGCAGGCGTTCGGCGCTCACGCCAGGGAGGGTACCCGCCCGATGCGCCGCGCCGTGACGATGCGCTGGCGGCGCCCGAAGGCCCGGGCGAAGGCGTGCGCGGCCCGCTTGCGGAAGCAGTCGATCCCCTCGCTCGACCCCTCCTGGCGCAGCGACGTCATGCGCACGCCGGGCAGCCCGCAGGCGATCACGGACTCGAACGGCGCGAGGTCGTTGTCCACGTTGACGGCGAAGCCGTGCATGGAGACGCGACGGGACACGTGGATGCCGATCGAGCCGATCTTTCGGTCGCCGACCCAGACGCCGGTGAACTCCGGCCCCTCGCGCGTGGCGGCCGGCACGCCGGCTTCGACGAGCGCGTCCACGAGCGCGCCCTCCATCGTCTCCACGAAGGCCCGCACGTTCGGCACGTGCATGATCGGGTAGCCCACGAGCTGCCCGGGGCCGTGGTAGGTCAGCTTGCCGCCCCGCTCGGTCTCGACGACGTCGATGTCGCGGCTCAGTGGCAGCTCGGCGGCCTCGGAGCGGCGTCCCGTCGTGTACACCGGCGGATGCTCGAGCAGGAGCAGCAGGTCGGGCAGCTCGCCGCTCTGGACCCGCGTCCGGAGGCGCTCCTGGAGCGCGACGGCCTCGCGGTACTCGACCGTGCCGAGGTGGCACGTCCACAGGTCATCCATGGCCCCTGATGGTAAGGGTCCGCCCCGCCCCGGCGAGCCGGGGCGGGGGTCCGTCAGACCTCCCTAGGTAATCGGCCAGCTCTCGAGCTTCTTGCGCAACGCGCTGAGGAACTGCGCGGCCGCCGCGCCGTCGAGCGCCCGGTGGTCCCAGGACATGCAGAGGTAGGTCATGGGCCGGATGGCGATCGAGTCGTTGCCGAGCTCGTCGGTGACGACCACCGGCCGCTTCACGACGGCCTCGGTGTCGAGGATCGCCACCTGCGGCTGGTTGATCACCGGGGTGGCGATGATCGACCCGTAGCCGCCGGGATTGGTGATCGTGAACGTGCCGCCGCGCACCTCGTCCGGCGTGAGCTCGTTCGAGCGGCCCCGCCGGGCGATGTCCTTGATGCGGGCGGCCAGCCCCTCCACCGAGAGCTCCTGCGCGTCGCGGATGACCGGCACGATGAGTCCGCCCTCGCCGAGCGATACGGCGATCCCGAGGTGGACGCCCTCGTAGGTCGTCAGGTTGGTGTCGTCCTCGAGCGTGGCGTTGAGCGCCGGGTGCTCCCGGAGGACCTCGATGGTGGCGCGCGCGATGTAGGGCAGGTAGGTGAAGCCTGTCTTGGCCCGCGCGGCCTCGATCCGGACGAGGTCGGCCTCCACGATCGTCGTGCAGGTCGCGGCCGTCTGGAGCGACTCCAGCATGCGCGCGCCGATGGCCTGCCGCATGCGCGACAGCGGCGCGCTCCCCGCGGCGGCGGGCGGCGGTGCCTCGGCGGCCGCCGGCGCCGCGTCGAAGCGGGGCTTGCGGGTCTTCGCCGGTGCCGGCTCGTCGGGCCGGTAGGGGCTCTCGATGTGCATCGGCGGCTCCTCGCCTCCGCCTCCGCCCTCCACGTACGCCAGCACGTCCTGCTTGCGCACGCGCCCGCTGCGGCCGGTGCCCTCGACCTGCTCGAGGTCGACGTCGTGCTCGGCGGCGATCCGCATCACGACCGGCGAGTAGCGGCGCGGCCCGTCCCGCCTTGCTGGCTCAGCACGCCCGGCGGAATCCGCGCCAGCGGATCGCCGCCTCGCCGGAATCGGCGCCAGCGCGATTCCGCCGCTTCGCTCGTCCCGCCCGAGGACGACTGACTCTCGCTGACGTGGGCCTCGCCCGGCTTCGCGTCGGTGGCGATCCGGGCCAGCACGGTGCCGACCTCGACCGTCTCGCCGACGTCGACGACCAGCTCCTGCACGCGGCCGGTCGCGGGCGCCTCCACGTCGGTGTCGATCTTGTCGGTCGAGATCGAGGCGATGATCTCGTCGGCCTCGATCCAGTCACCGGGCTGCTTGCGCCACTCGACGACGGTCCCCTCGGCGACCGAGACCCCCATCTGGGGCATCGTGACGTCGATGAGCGTCTCAGTAGGCGAGGAGCTCACGGCACGCCTCCCTCACGTCGTCGACCTGCGGGAGCACCGCCTGCTCGAGCGGAGGCGAGAACGGGATCGGCACATCCGGCGTGGCGACGCGGACGACCGGCCCGTCGAGGTCCTCCCAGGCGTGCTCGGCGATCAGCGCCGCGACCTGCGCGCCGGCCGCGCAGGTCTGGTTGGCCTCGTCGACGATCACGACCTTCGAGCACTTGCGCACCGACGCGAGGATCGCCTCCTCGTCGAGCGGCACCAGCGAGCGCAGGTCGAGCACCTCCACCGAGGCGCCGTCGAGGTCCTCGGTGGCCTCGAGCGCGGTGTGCACCATCGCGCCGTAGGCGATGACCACGAGGTCCTCTCCCTCGCGCGCCACGCGGGCGGTGAACGGCGTCTCGTACGTGCCGCCGTCGACCTCGCCCTTCACGCGCCGGTACAGGTGCTTGTGCTCCATGAACAGGACCGGGTTGGGGTCGCGCACCGCGGAGATGAGCAGGCCCTTGGCGTCCGCGGCCGTGGACGGCGCGACCACCTTCAGGCCCGGGCTGTGCATGAACCACGCCTCGGGGTTCTGGGAGTGGAACGGCCCGCCGGAGAAGCCGCCGCCCGAGGGCAGCCGGACCGTGATGTTCACCGACAGCCCCTGGCGGTAGTACATCTTCCCGGCGACGTTGACGAGCTGGTCGAAGCCGCAGGAGATGAAGTCGGAGAACTGCATCTCGGCGATCGGCCGCATGCCCTCGACGGCGGCCCCGATCGCGGTCCCGACGATGCCCGACTCCGCGAGCGGCGTGTCCATCACGCGCAGCGGGCCGAACTCGTCGATGAAGCCGTCGGTGACCTTGAACGCGCCGCCGAAGGTCCCGATGTCCTCGCCCATCAGGAACACGCGCTCGTCGGCGCGCATCTCCTCGCGCATGGCGTCCGAGATCGCCTGGAGGTAGGTCATGGTCGCCACGGTTACGCCTCCTTCGGCGCGAAGCCCGACCACGGCGCCTGCCCGTCCTCGAGCAGTGCGGGCTCGTCGGCGAACAGTTGATGCGTGGCGGTGTCGGGGTCGGGCATCGGCATCGTGAGTGCCTCCTCGACGGCGGCCTCGATCTCGGCCTTGACCTCGTCGCGCAGCGCCTGCACGTCGACCCCGAGCGCCTCGACCCGGCGCACCTGGCGGTCGATCGGGTCCTTCGCGCGCCACTCCTCGACCTGCTCCTTCGGCACGTACTTCATGTCGTCGTGCGCGGCGTGCCCGTGCATGCGCATGGTCACGGCCTCGATCAGGGTCGGGCCGTCGCCCGCCAGCGCCCGCTCGCGCGCCTTGCGAGTGGCCTCGAACGTCGCCTCGGGGTCGTTGCCGTCGACCGACTCACCGGGGAAGCCGTAGGCGGCGGCCCGCTCGACGGGATTGACCGCGAACTGCTGGTCGGTCGGCGTCGAGTACGCGTACTGGTTGTTCTCGAGCACGAAGATCACCGGCAGCCGCTGCACGCCGGCCCAGTTCATGGCCTCGTGGAAGTCGCCGCGCGAGGTCGATCCGTCGCCGAACCAGGTCATCGCCACGCGCTGCTCGCCGCGCATCTTGAAAGCCATGGCCAGCCCGGCCGCGACGAGCATCATGTCGGGCAGCATCGACACCATGCCGACGCACCCGACCTTGCGGTCGCCGAAGTGCACGTTGCCCTCGCGCCCGCCGGTCACGCCGCCGGCGCGGCCCATGTACTGGGCGAAGATCCGCGCGGGCGGGACGCCGCGGATGATGTGGGCGGCGAGGTCGCGGTGGAGGATGCAGAGCCGGTCGCGCGGGCCCATCGCCCACGTCGGGCCGGCCGACACGGCCTCCTGGCCGTAGCCGTCGTAGAAGGAGCCGGGGACCTTGCCCTGGCGATAAAGCGTCATCGCCCGCTCTTCGATGCCGCGCATCATCAGCATCGCGCGCAATAGGCCTGCGCGATCCCCGGTGGTCAGGTGCTCGGATACGCCGGCCTCTGCCGACTGCTGAGCCGTTTCGGTGGCCATCTGCCTCTTTCTTCTTCGTCCGGCGCGGGCCGGGATCGCCGGTGTGCGCCCTTGGCGCCGCCGGCCGGGATCTCCGGGCGCGACGGCGTTGAACTCGCGCGACAGGTTATGGCATGGCGATTACGCTGGGTGCATGGAGCGGGTCGAGCGCGTCTGGCCGCGGCGTCTGCGCTGGCGCCTGGCGGGCGCCTGGATGTGGCCCTCCTTCGCGGTGCTGACGGTCGCCGACGGGGTCGTGCTCGCGCTGCTGCCCTTCTACGGCGAAGGCCCCGGCGGGCTCGTGCCCGCCCTGCTGCTGGCCGGGTTCCTGAATCTCCTGGTGGTGGCGGTGCTCGCGCCGCTCGCCGGCCGCGCGCTGCGCCGCCGCCGGCCGGACCTCCCGCGGCTCGTCGCCTCCGACTACGCGGGCGCGTGGCTACTCGGGCTCATCGCCGTGGCGCTCGTCACCGGCGGGCTCATCCACCGCCCGGCGGTCGCGGCGGCCGACGACGACGAGCGCGCGGTGGCCGCCGCGGTCCACGACTACGTGCTCGCTCAGGAGCGCGAGTACCGCCCCGGGCTCGGCGCCGTCGACGCGCTGCGGCTCGAGCCCGACTACTACCGCGCCTGCGTGCCGGGCGACGACCCCCGGCGCTGGCTGTGCCTGTTCGTCAGCACCGACCAGCGCCCGGCGGGGATCACCCGCGACCCCGACCAGGCGCCGAACGCCGTGTACCGGCAGCACGGCGGCTTCGGGTAGCGGTTGACGTTCGCCCGTCACACGGGAACGCCATCAGGCCGCACGAGCAGCGAGCCGCCGGGACGGATGCCGAGCGCCCGCGCCTTGATCGCCGGCAGCGCGCAGACGGCGACCGGCGGGACCGCGCCGTTGGCGTTGGCTCCCTCCGGCCCGGTGAAGCGCGTGAGCCCAGGCCCGAGGACGTCGAGGGTCGAGCGGTCCTCGTCCAGCCAGACGTGCGGGATCCGCCCCCCGAGGTCGACGTGCAGGCCCTCGGTCGCGTCGCGCAGCGAGCCGTTCGGGTCGATCGAGCGCGCGATGTTGTGCTCGGCCACCGGGCGGCGCTCGGCCTCGTAGGTGTCGAGCAGCTCGTCGCCGGCCCAGCCGAGATGGACCCACGCGAGCTTCCAGCCGACGTCGCGGCCGCTGAGGATCGCCGTGTTCATGCCGATCGCGCCGCGCGGGGTCATGCGGTGGGCGGCGTCGCCGGTCAGGAACACGCGGCCGTCGCGGAACCGCTCGGCCAGCGCGGCGCCGAACGACACGGGCCCGATGGCGTCGAGCTTGAGCTCCAGGTCCGGCATGCCGGCGGCGAGCCGCAGGCGCTCGACCATGCGCTCCTCGGGGTAGTCGTCCAGGCGGTCGCGGTCCGGATCCCACGGGATCGCGAACACCCACTCGTCGCCGCTCCCGGCCGGGACGAACGCCTCGTTCCCGGAGAGCATGTAGATCGGGTAGCGGCGGTCGCCCAGCCGTTGCCAGAGCGGCGCGCGGAACTGCACGGCGAGGGAATGGGCGACGACGCCCGGTCCGTGCACGTGAATGCCGAGTGCCGTCCGCACCGGGCTGTGGATCCCGTCCGCTGCGACCAGGTGCCGAGCACGCACATGACGCTGCCCGTCGATCGTCACCCGGACGCCGTCTGCGTCCGGCTCGACCGCCGTCAGCTCAGCGCCGAGCTCCACCCGCGCCGCGCCGAGCGAGCGCAGGTGGCGGAGGAGGACCGTCTCCAGGTGGTTCTGCGCGACGCAGGCGGGCCCCGTCGGGCTGAGGATCGCGCTCTGCTCGCGCGTCGGGAAGCCCACCGGCAGGCCGGTCCCCTCCGGAGCGGCCAGGGTGTCGCCCATCCAGCCGAGCCACTCGACGTCGACCGCGCCCTCCAGAACCTCGGCTTCGAGGCCCCAGGCCCGCAGCAGCTCCATCACCCGCGTGCTCACACCGGTCGCGCGCGGCAACGGCGAGAGCTTTGTGCGCCGCTCGACCACGAGGCATTCCACACCGCGCCGCGCGAGCTCGATCGCGGCCGTCAGCCCGGCGGGCCCCGCGCCGACCACCAGAACCGGAACCTCCACCATCACCGTCTTCCTTTCATCGGACATCATGTCTTTCAGAAGACGACCTGTGCAACCAATATATTCCAGCGATGGCCACGCGCCCGTACGAGCAGCGCCGGCGCGCCGCCGCCGCCGAGGAGACGCGCCGGCGCATCCTCGACGCGGCCGCGGCGCGGCTGCGGAGCGCGCCGTCGCAGCCGGTCAGCCTCGACGCCGTCGCGAGCGACGCGGGCGTCTCGCGCTCGACGGTCTACCTGGCGTTCGCGTCACGGGCCGGGCTGTTCGACGCGGTGGCCACGGACGTGCTGCAGCGCGCCGGCCACCGGCGCCTGGTCGAGGCGGTGGCGCATCCCGACGCCGGGCAGGCGCTGCGCGGCGGCTTCCGCGCGGGAACCGCGATGTACGCCGCCGACCCCGACGTGTTCCGCGCCCTGTTCTCGATGTCCGCGCTCGGCGAGGACCTCACGGGCGGCACGATCCGGCGCTGGGAGCGCACGCGCGCGCTCGGCGTGGCCCGGCTCGCCCGGCGCCTGCGCGAGCAGGGCATCCTGCGTGCCGACGTCGGCGAGCAGGATGCTGCGGACCTCCTTTGGGTGCTCACGAGCTTCGAGGCCTACGACCTCCTGCGCGCGCGCCGCGGCCTCGACGGGACCGAGGCCGCGGAGGCGCTCTTCGCCGCGGCCGAGCGCGGCCTCTGGACTGGCTAAAGCGCGAGCTGGAGCGGGCTCTCGAGCCGCTCGCGGATGCGGCCCAGGAACTCGGCGGCGTCGGCGCCGTAGAGGATCCGGTGGTCGCACGCGAGCGTGAGCCGCATGATGTTGCGGACCACGACCTCGCCGTCGCGCACGACCGGGGTCGGCGTCATGGCGCCGACCGCGAGGATCGCCGCCTGCGGCGGGTTGATCACGGCCACGAAGCTCTGGATGCCGAACATGCCGAGGTTCGAGACCGTGAACGTGCCGGACGAGAGCTCGGGCGGCGTGATCGCCCCCGCGCGCACGCGCTCGGCCAGCGCCCGCGTGTCCCGCGCGATGGCACCGAGCGACTTCGTGTCCGCGTCGAAGACGGTCGGCACGACGAGCGCGTCCTGCCCGGCCACCGCGACGCCGACGTTCACGCGCGAGTAGAGCTCGAACTTGCCGTCGCGGTACGCGCCGTTGGCGCGCGGGAAATCCAGGAGGGTGAGCGCGGCCGCCTTGACGACGAAGTCGTTGAACGACGGCACGGGCTGGCCCTCAGCGGCGGCGGCCTTGAGCCGCTTCCGCAGGTCGACCGCCTCTTCCATGTCGACGTCGATGTTGAGGACGAACTCGGGCGCGGTCGCCTTCGACTCGGCCATCCGCCGCGCGACGGTCTGCTGCAGGCGGGAGAGGTCCTGCGTCTGCGTCTCGCCCTTGCCGGTCTGCGCGTCGCCGGACACGACCGCCGGCGGGGGCGCCGCCTGCTCCTCGCGCTCGGGCTCCGCCTCCGGCTCGGCGGGCGCCTCTGCGGGCGCGGCGGCTTGCGGCGCGCCGCCGCCCTTGGACGCCGCCTCGACATCGGCCTTGACGATCCGGCCCCCCGGCCCGGTGCCCTGCAGCTGGCCGAGCTCGAGCCCGAGCTCGCGAGCCATCCGCCGCGCCACGGGGGATGCCTTCACGCGCCCGTTCTCACCCTCGGCGGGCTCGGGCGCCTCCTGAGAGGGCGCCTCCTCGGCCGGTTCCTCGCGGTCCTGGGGCGGCTCGGCCTCGGCGGTGGCGGTCGCCGCCGGCTCGCTGCCGCCGTCGTCGTCCCCGCCCTCCTCGCGCTCCTGCTCGGCCGGCGCGGCGCCGTTGCTCTCGCCGGCCGACCCGCCGCCGATCTGCGCGATGGTCTCGCCGACCGCCAGCGTGTCGCCTTCCTGGGCGACGATCTTCAGCGCGCCGTCCTGGTCGGCTTCGTAGGTCATGTTGGCCTTGTCCGTCTCGATCTCCACGAGCTCGTCGCCGCGGGAGACCTCGTCACCGTCGGACTTCAGCCACTTGAGGATCGTGCCCTCCTCCATGGAGTCGGAGAGGCGGGGCATCGCGACGTCGGCCATGGGCCGGAGCGTAGCTGACGCGCGCGAGATCGAACCCCGCGGGCAGCTCGAGATCGTGCGCCGCGAGCAGTGGCTCGTCGGCGAGGATCTCCAGGCACGGCCCGTCGGCGACCACGTGCCCGCCGGAGAGCAGCACCGCGCGGTCGCAGAGCTGGGCGGCGAACGGCAGGTCGTGGGTGACGATCAGCATCGTGCGGTCGATCGCGTCGAGGATCTCGAGCAGCTCGCGCCGCGCCCGGGGATCGAGGTTCGCGGACGGCTCGTCGAGCACGAGCAGGCGCGGCCGCATGGCGAGGACCGTCGCGATCGCCACGCGCCGCCGCTGCCCGAGCGAGAGCTGATGCGGCGCGCGGTCCGCGATGCCGGTCATCCGCACCGCGGCGAGCGCCCGGTCGACGCGCTCCCGCACCGCGTCGCGATCGAGACCCAGGTTGAGCGGGCCGAAGGCCACGTCCTCGGCCACGGTGGGCATGAACAGCTGGTCGTCGGGGTCCTGGAACACGAGCCCGACCGCGGCGCGCAGCTCGCGCAGGTCGCCGTCGCCGACCCGCAGGCCGGCCACCTCGAGCTCCCCTTCGCCGCGCAGCAGCCCGTTGAGCTGGAGCATCAGCGTCGTCTTGCCGGCGCCGTTGGGGCCGAGCACCGCGACCCGCTCGCCGTGCCGCACGTGCAGGTCCACCCCGTCGAGCCCGACCACGCCGTTCGGGTAGCGGAACCGCAGCCCGCGGGCGTGGATCGCGCAGCTCATGCGGCCAGCTCCGCGACGACGCGGATCGGCACCAGGACCACCACGAGCACGGCGACGAACGCGACGTCGGAACGGCGGAACGCGAGCACGCCGAGCCGCGGCATGGTGCCCGCGTAGCCGCGCGCGAGCATCGCCAGGTACACGCGCTCCCCGCGCTCGTAGCTGCGCAGGAACAGCGCGGTGACCATCCGCCCGAGCGTCGCCACCTGGCCGAGATGCCGGGGCCGGTAGGCGCGCGCGGCGAGCGCCGCGCGCATGCGCCGCGCCTCGTCGGCGATCACGAACACGTAGCGGTACATGAACGCGGCGATCACCACCAGCAGCCGCGGCGCGCGCATGCGCTCGAGGGCGTGCAGCACCTCCGGGAAGCTCGTCGTGGCGGCGAGGAGCACGGCGCTGACCGTCCCGATCAGCGCCTTTGCCGTGACCGCCGCGAACGTCGCAAGGCCGGCCTCCGACAGTGACAGCGGGCCGACCTCGATCGCCGGACCGCCGCGCACGAACGGCAGGAAGGCGGCGACCACGACGACGAGCGGGAGGATCAGCCGCGCGCGCAGCCACACGGTCCCCGGCCCGACGCGTGCGGCGGCGGCGATCGCCCCCAGCGCGAGCGCGCAGGCGACGAACGCCGGCCACGCCCGCAGCGGCGTGGAGACGGCGACGACGGTGATCGCCGCGAAGCCGGCGAGCTTCGCGCGCGGGTCGAGCCGATGGATCGCGCTCGCCGGGTCGCCGGCGACGCCCGCGCGGTGCAGGCGCGCGCTCACGCGGTCCTGGTGCGGCCGCCGCGCGCGACGGCCGCGATCCCGTAGCCGACGCCGAACACCATGAGCGTCCCGGCGAAGCCGGCCAGGCCCGTCGCCACCCGCGGGTCGTCGACGCCCGGGACCGCGTAGTCCGGCGCGGGCGACGCCGCCTGGTGCTCGCCGCGCTCGAGGAACGCCTGGTCGCCGGCGACCTTCTCGAGACCGTCCGGCGAGGACGACGCGTACGGCGACACCGCGCTCGCCAGGCCGACGGCGACGGCGAGCGCGAGGATGGTGAACCAGCGCGTCCGCATCTCAGCCCGCCGCCAGGATCGGCGCTGCCGGCTCGGGAACCGGGCCGTGGATGAGGTCGGGGCGGGTGGCCAGCACCGCGCTGACCGCCGCGACGGTGATCACCGCCTCGCCGACGGCGATCGCGGCGTGCACGCCCAGCATCGCCGGCAGGACGGTCGCGAGTGGCACCGTGCCCGAGACCGCCAGCTCGACCGCGCAGGCCGCGGCGCCGGCCATCACGGCCAGCCACGCTCCCGCGGCAGCCGCGCCGAGCAGCGCCGTGCGGGTGTTCGGGAGCGCCTTGCGGACGGCGAGCACGACGCCGCCGACGAGGACCCCGCCGATCACGCCCATGTTGAGGACGTTCGCGCCCAGCGCGGTGATGCCGCCGTCGGCGAACATGAACGCCTGCACGGCGAGGACCACGGCGAGCACCAGCCCGGCAAGCCAGGGTCCGAGCAGGATCGCCGCCAGCGCGGCGCCGAGGAAGTGGCCGCTCGTGCCGCCCGCGACCGGGAAGTTGAGCATCTGCGCGGCGAACACGAACGCGGCGGTCACCCCGAGCAGCGGCACGCGACGGTCGTCGAGGTCGACCTCGGCGCGGCGCAGCGCGTAGCCGACGGCACCGATCGCCGGGACGGCGCAGGCGACCGCGACGTCGTTGGCGAGGAACCCGTCAGGAATGTGCATGAGCGGTTCCTTCCTGTGTGCGAGCGGCGAGGCAGGCCGCGCAGGTGCCGACGATCGGGAAGTGCGAGAACCGTGCCCGGTAGCCGAGCTCCTTCTCGACGAGCGCGCGCACGCGGTCGAGCCGGGCGGGCTCGACGGCCTCGAACGCCCCGCACTCCTCGCAGGTGACGAACTCGAGGTCGGATGCGGCGGCGAGCGAGTACCGGCCGGGGCCGTGGCCGAGGTGGAAGTGGCGGACGAGGCCGATCTCCTCGAGCGTGTCGAGGTTGCGGTAGACCGACGCGAGGTCCGACGAGGGCAGCCAGCCCTCGAGCCCGGCGGCGATCTCCTCGGCGGTGAGCGGCTTGTCGGCCGCGAACAGCGCCTCGAGCACGAGCCGGCGGGCGGCCGAGACGCGCAGGTGGCGTGCCCGGAGCAGCTCTACGGCCGAGTCGACCGACTCTGCAGCCAGCGGAGGGGTGCGGTGGGAAACGGTCACGTAGGGGCTCCTTTTCGAAGCGGCTCCCGCACCGCGAAAGTACTCCTTCTTGCGCATGGTTCGCAACCTCGGATCACTCGCGATTGTCGGTTAAGCGACCTGGGGGACGGCTTGGACGGTCAGCACGAGGCCGACGCCGACGATCAGCACCGCCGACGCCGTCGGCAGCGCCGCGGTCAGCCGCTGCGGCAACGGGCAGCCGGGCGAGCTTCGTGCCGGCATGGACGACCGCGAGGCCGAGCAGCGTGAGCGTGGTCGCCAGGCCCGCGCTGAAGGCCACGATCAGCACCATGCCGAGGGCGATCTCCCCCTGTGAGATCGCCCCCAGGAGGACGACGAGCGCCGACGGGCAGGGGATCAGGCCGGCGGCGGCGCCCATCGCGAACAGGCCCCGCCAGGAGAGCTCGCCGTGGTGGTGGTGATGGTGGTGGTGGTGATGCGCGCGCGCCGCGCGCAGGCGCGAGCGGAGCACCGAGGCGCCGACGACGAGGACGAGCGCGCCGGATGCGAGGTTCAGCCACGGGAACAGCTGCTCGGGGAGGACGTGCTGCGAGAGCAGCAGCGCGACGAGGCCGAGCGCGAAGACGCCCGCCGTGTGCGTCGCGGTCACCGTCGCGCCGAGCGCGACCGCGTGCCTGGCGGTCCCGCGCGTGCCGACCAGGTAGGCGGCGACCATCGCCTTCCCGTGGCCCGGGGAGAGCGCGTGGATCGCTCCCCAGGCGAAGGCGCTGAGCAGCAGCAGGATGAGCACGCCCCGCCCGGAGGCAGCGTCCCGGAACGCCGCGGTCAGGCCGTCGTCCGACCGCACTGCCGCGGCGGTGCGCGTGCCGTCCGGTGCCTGCACCGTGCCGGCGCCTGGAGTGACGGCGAAGCGTGCGCTGCGCACCGCGGCGGGCGCGCCCTCGGGGTAGCGGCGCAGGCCGCCGGTGGGGTCGCCGGCGGGGACGCTGGACCGCACGGCGGTCCCCTCGCCGGGCACGACGACGATCGCCTTCCAGCCCGCCCGGCCGGGGAACGTGCCGTCGCGCAGCGCGACGCGCCGCGGCGAGGCGACCGTCGCGCGCAGCTGGAGCTCGACCCGCGTGGTCTCGAGGCCGCCCTGGCCGGCGGGGCGCGAGATGGCGCCCGGGCCGGCGGGGCGCAGCGGGACGCGCCGGCCGTCGACGGTCAGCACGAGCCGCCGCACGACCTCCTCGCGCTTGCGCCGGAGCAGCTCGGCATCCGCCACGCCGCGCTGCTGGAACGTCGGGATCTCCGCCTCGTCGAGCACGTAGCGGACGTCGATGCGGTCCGAGGACACCGACACCCGGCTCAGGTGGTTGACCGAGAAGTTCCCGAGCGGGTGGGCGCTCGCGGCGGCCGGGAGGAGGGCCAGCGCCACGAGGGCGAGGAGCAGGGTGCGGATCATCGGAGCGCCTCCTTGGCGCGCAGCAGGTGCAGGGGGTGGGCGGCCAGCCCGTGGGCGATCGCCAGGCGCAGGTGCCGCCGCCCTTCGGCCTCTCGCCCGGCGGCGAGCGCCGCGACGCCGGCGTGGTAGCGGAACGTGGGGTCGAGCGAGCCGAGGCGCAGCGCGCGCCGGGCCCAGCGCAGGCCCTCCCGCGGACGTCCGGCCCGCGTCGACGCCCACCCGAGCGCGTCCGCCGAGCGCACGCTGGGCGCCTGCGCCCAGGCCGCCCGCGCCAGCGCGAGGCCGCGCGAGCGGTCGCCGTGGTCGGCCTCGAAGACCGCGAGCTCGACGTCGGCGTTGACGCCCTTCGCGGCGAGCAGGCGCTCCTCGACGGGCACGAGCGCGAGGTCGCGCCGCGCCCGCGCCGGTCGCCTCGCGGCCAGCTCCGCTTCCCCCAGTGCGATCGCGTACTCGGGGAGCGGCTGGCGGGCGACGAGCCGGCGCCAGCGGCGGATCGCCTCGCCCAGCCGCCCGGTGGCGGCCGCCAGGCGAGCGCGGCCCGCGGCCGCGGGGGCGTACCCGGGCGCGGCTGCCGAAGCCGCCGCGAACGCCCGCCGGGCGGGGGCGAGGCGGCCGCGGCTCAGCTCGACGGAGCCCAGCAGGCTCTGAACGTACGCGACGCCCTCGCTCGGCGGCCCGCCGGCCGCGACCGCGAGCCGCAGCGCAACGGCGGCGCCGCGCAGGTCGCCGTGCAGCTCGCGGAAGTACGACACGCGCGTGTAGGCCGCGAGGCCGGGCCGCAGGTCGACGAAGCGCTGGAGCGTGCGCTCCGCGTCCGCGGTAGCGGCCGAGCTCGACGAGCGCGTCCACGAGCACGGGGTAGGCCGAGAGCGCGTCGGGCGCCAGCGCGCGGGATCGCCGGGCGAGGCGCAATGCCGCGCGGAAGTCGTGCCGGGAGGCCGCGCGACCGGCGGCCTCCGCGAGGGCGGAGGCGCGGTCGGGCGGCGGGCCCGCCGCCGCCCGCTCGTCCCCCCGCGTGACCGCGAACACGGCCAGCGCGGCGGCGAACGCGAGGGCGACGGCGAAGAGGCGGCGGGCTCGCATGTCAGCTCCCTACGGCAGCGTCGCCGGCGGGGGCTGCGGGACCGGCGCGTGCTGCGGCTCCGTCCGCTTGACGAGACCGGTGAACCCGTCGGTGGGCAGGGCCACGTACGGGAACGCCGACCGGAACGGCTTGTCGTTGCGGTCGACGCCGTCGCCGAGCGGGATCTGCTTGCCGCCCTGGCTCTCGGGCAGCAGCGCACCGGCGATGACGCGCAGCTCGATGTCGGTGATGTCATCGGCCAGCCGGCGGCCGTTCGGGAACCCGGCCACGTCGCCCGCGAGGACGCCGAAGCGGTTCTCGGTCGCCGCGGGCGGCACGCCGAGGTTGAGCTTCAGCGTGTCGGCGGGTGCCGGATTCGAGCCGATCTGCGTCAGTCCGGGCACGCCGGTCAGCAGCGCCTGGACGATGTCGGTCCGGTTGGTCTCCTTCACGCCCAGGTTGAAGAGGGCGTTGAGGAGCCGCGCGGGCTCGGGGTTGAGGGCGTACGTGCCGAAGTTCGCCAGGTCGTCGGCGGGCGACGTCCGGTTGAACTTGTCCTTCTGGCCGATCGGGATGATCACCTCGTTGATCAGCGGGTTGCCGAGCCGCGAGACCTGCCGCCAACCGCGCTTGAGGTGCTTGCGCCCGTGGTGGCGCCGCACGTAGACGCTCTTGCGTTCGGTGGTCGCCCACACGCCGACCACGGCGTTGGAGGACTTGGCGTCCTTGACGGACTTGCCATTGCGGGTGACCTCGCCCTCGGGCACCTGGAGCACGAAGGCGTGCGTGTTGTAGCCCGAGACGTCGTCCTTCCCGCCGCCCTGGTTGCCGAGACCGATGTTCGGCCGGCCCGGCTTGTCGATGTTGATCCCGTCGAAGATCGTGTTCAGGTCGAGGAAGAACGGATCGTCGACGGGGCCTACGAACGTCTTGCCGCCGCCCTTGACCGGGGCGATGGCGCCGTTCGAGACCGGGGCGTAGTCGGGGACCGTCTTCGGTCCCGATGTTGGCGGGCGCGACCGGCACGTCATGGGCGATGCGCTTCGTGCGCTTGTGGTGCCCGTTCCTGTACGTCTCCTTGTAGAGGTCGTAACGCTGGACGAAGTTGATGTCCGGGTCGTCGACCGAGGTGACGGTGGGCGCCGCGTCGAGGAACGAGTTCGGGTTCCGGAAGAACTGCCGGAACTTCCACCGGTAGGCCACGTCCTCGCGCCCGTCGCCGGTGTTGTCGATCTTGACGTAGTAGCGCGCCTCCGGATCGAGCTTGCCGAAGTACGGGCCGCCGGCCGGCTCCTCCATCGGGATCCAGTTGGCGACCACGGTGAGGCTGCCCGGGGCGTCCTTGGCCGTGAAGGCGTAGACGTCGGTGTTGTCGGCCGTGGGATCCGTGAGGATCTTCGGGGCCTCGCGGTGACTCGAGCCGAAACCGCCTGAGACGACGAGCGAGCCCGCGACGAGCGCGGCGGCCGACGCCGCGCCAATTGCTTTGGATCTGCGCATCCGCGCACTCCTTGGGGATGGGGGACGAACCGAACGCCTCTGCGCCGGCGGGCGCGGCGCGGATCACCCTGGGACTCGCAGCTGCGAGGACGTCGCGGTTAGGGTTCACTCCATGCGCCGACTCGCCCTCCTCCCGGCCGCCGCGGCCGTCGCCCTCGGAGCTGGCCGCGACCCCCGCGCCCGCCGCCTCGCCACCGCTTCTCAGCGTCACGCCGAATCGCGTGCACCTCGGGGACACGGTCGTGATCAAGGGCAGCCAGTGGCCCGTGATCGAGTTCTGCCGTCGCCGCGTCCGCCTCCGGCTCGAGTCCGATCAGAACGCCCTGCTGATCGGCTTCGCGCGTGTCCGCGACAACGGCCGCTTCAAGCGCAACTTCACGCCCACGGCGAGCACGGTCGGGCCCGGCCGCTGGCGCGTGGTCGCGCGGCTGCGCTGCGAGAGCGGCGAGGACGGCTCGCCGAACTTCATCACCCGCAAGCGGCGCCTACGGATCCTGCCCTAGCGGCCGCTACAGGTCGCGGAAGGTCGCGAGCACGGCCTCGACGATCTGCGGCTCGTGCGGGTACGCGATCTGCTCGAGCGGCTTCGAGTACGGCATCGGCAGGTCGGCGCCGGTGACGCGTGCGATCGGCGCGTCGAGGTGGTCGAACGCCTGCTCCTGGATCAGCGCCGCCAGGTTCGCGCCGACCCCGCCGTGCGGCCAGCCCTCCTCGACGATCACCGCGCGGTTGGTCTTGCGGACGGACTCGAGGATCGTGTCGAGGTCGAGCGGGCGCAGCGTGCGCGGGTCGATCACCTCGGCCTCGACCTCGTGCTCGGACGCGAGGGTGTCGGCGGCCTTGAGCGCGGTCAGCGCCATGCGCGAGATACCGACGATCGTCACGTCGCTCCCCTCGCGCGTGATCGCGGCCTGGCCGAAGTCGAGCACGTAGTCGTCGTCGTCCGGCACGTCGCCGCGCTGGCCGTAGAGGTACTCGTGCTCGATGAAGACGACCGGGTTGTCGTCGCGGATCGCGGCCTTCAGCAGTCCCTTGGCGTCGGCCGCCGTCGACGGGACGGCGAGCAGCATTCCCGGCACGTGCAGGTACAGCGCCTCGAGGCAGTGCGAGTGCGTGGGCCCGAGCTGGTGGCCGGCGCCCTGCGGCATGCGGACGACCATCGGGACCTTGGCCTGGCCGCCGAACATGTAGTGGATCGTCGCCATGTGGTTGACGATCTGGTCCATCGCGAGCAGCGAGAAGTTGATCGTCATCAACTCGACGACCGGTCGCAGGCCGGTCATCGCGGCGCCGACGCCCATGCCGACGATCGTGTTCTCGGAGATCGGCGTGTCGCGCACGCGCTTCTCGCCGAACTCCTCGAGCAGCCCGGCCGTGACCTTGAAGGCGCCGTTGAAGACGCCGATGTCCTCGCCCATCAGGAAGACGCGCTCGTCGCGCTGCATCTCCTCGCGCAGCGCCTGGTTGAGCGCCTCGCGGTAGCGGACGACCGCCACTGCTACTCGTCCTCCTCCTCGCTGGCGGAATCCGCGTCGGCGGACTCCGCCTCGGAATCGGCGTCAGCCGATTCCGCGACGTCCTCCTTGTTGGCCGCGTCGACGGCCTGCTGGTAGGCGTCGGTCGGGCCGCGCTCGGCCTCGGCCAGCGAGCGCTCGTCCTCGCCCTTGTGCACGCCGGCCGACCGCTCGTCGACCGAGTACCAGCCCTTGACCTGGTCGCCGAGCACGTACACGTGGTCGTAGAGCGACTCGGGGGGCGGGAACGCGGCGCGGTCGGCGAAGGCCACCGCCGCGTCCACCCGCGCGACCGCCGCCTCGTCGAGCTTCTCCGGGTCGCCCTCCTCGAGCACGCCCTCGCGGACGAGGCGGTCGCCGAAGGCGGCGATCGGGTCGCGCTTGCGCCACTCGGCGACCTGCTCCTTCGTGCGGTACTCCTCGGGGTCGGCCATCGAGTGGCCGCGGAAGCGGTAGGTGATCGCCTCGACGAGGACGGCCTGGCGGTCCTCACGGGCGCGGCGGATCGCCTCGCGGATGACCTCGTAGGTCTCGGTCACGTCCATGCCGTCGCAGCGCATGCCGGGCACGCCGAAGCCGTCGCCGCGGCGATGCAGGTCGGTCTGGGCGGTGTGGCGCTCGAGCGCGGTGCCCATCCCGAACTGGTTGTTGGTGACCATGAAGACGACGGGGAGCTTCCAGAGCGCGGCGAGGTTGAGCGTCTCCCCGAACGTCCCCTGGTTGGCGGCGCCGTCGCCGAACACGCACACCGTGACCTCGTCGAGCCCCTGGTAGTCGGAGGCGAGCGCCATCCCGGCGGCCAGCGGCAGGTTGCCGCCGACGATCCCGTAGCCGCCCATGAAGCGCTTCTCGAGGTCGAACATGTGCATCGAGCCGCCGCGGCCGTGCGACACGCCGTCCTCGCGGCCGAACAGCTCGGCCATCACGCGGTCGGGATCGGCGCCGCGGGCCAGCGCGTGCCCGTGCGAGCGGTAGGTGGAGATCAGGTAGTCGTCGTCGCGCATCGCGCGCACGGCGCCGACGATCGTCGCCTCCTCGCCGATCGCGAGGTGCAGGAAGCCGCCGACCTTGGCCTTGGCGTACATCTCGCCGGCGCGCTCCTCGAAGCGGCGGATGAGCATCATCGCCTCGAGCCACTCCCGCGCCGCGTCGCGGTCAGGGAGCCCCGCGCCGGCCTCCTGCTCGGTCACATCGGCCACGGCGGCACAGTACCGCGCGAGCGCAGTTTCGTATCACTCGTGCCGAGCCTCAGACCTCGTAGCGCCGCCAGCGCGCGAGGAACTCCTGGGCGTCGAGCTGGGCGAGGTCGGTCTTCAGGGCGCGGGCGAGGCGGCCGGTCTGGGAGGGCGACGTGTCCCAGAACAGCGCGATCTCTCCCGTGTCGATCTCGAGCACCTCGATGTGGTCGACGTCGCCGGGCGAGCGGAGCAGCGCCGGCCCGCGCCCCGAGCGGTGGACCTTGAGCTCGAACGCGCGGTTCGCCTTCACGAGGGCACCTCGATCACGCGCCCGTCGGCGGTCACCACGGCCGGCACCTCGCGCACGCCCGCGGCGCGCGCCTGTGCGCTCGCCGCCTCGAGCCGCCGGCGCGTGCCGCGCAGCTCGGCGCCCTTGACCACGGCGACCGGGTGCATCTCGCACGCGGCGGCGGCGATCAGCACGGTGTCGCGCTCCCCCAGGTCACGGCCGCCGGCGAACGCCTGCCGGAACGCGGCGAGGCTGAACGCCACCGCGCGGCCGATCTGCTTCGCGTACGTGGCGACGAGCATCGCGAACTCGCTGTCGGCCGGGAACGGGTCCGGCCAGCGCAGCGGCTGGACCTCCTGCGCCCGCGCCGCCCGCTCGACGTCCTCGCGGTAGGCGGCGACCTCCTCGGCGCAGCGGAACGGGCCCGGCTCGTCGAGCCGCACCGGCACCCACTCCGGCACCTCGCCGAGCACGTGGTTCACGCGCTCGGCGGCCAGGTACGCGACGGGCGACGCCAGGTCGAACAGGAATTTCGCCCGACCGGCTCCGCTGTCAGGGCTCACTCGTGGGCTCCGCCGGTCGTGCGACGTTACTCTACCCGTGGATCAGCCAGCCATCGGCGGCCCGTGCGGCCTCCATCACGGCCTCGGACAGTGTCGGGTGCCCGTGGATGATGCGGGCGACCTCGGGGAAGCCGCCCTCCAGCGCCTTCGCGTTGACGAGCTCCTGAATCAGCTCGGTCGCGCGCGAGCCGACGATGTGGCCGCCGACCATCTCGCCGTACTTCTTGTCTCCGATCACCTTGACGACGCCGCCGCGGTCGCCGTAGACGGTGCCGCCGCCGACGGCGCCGTACTGGACCTTGCCGACCACGACGTCCATTCCCTGCTCGCGCGCCTGCTCCTCGGTGAGGCCGAACGAGCCGACGTTCGGCGTGCAGAACGTCGCGCGCGGGATGTCGATGTACTCGATCGCGTGCGTCTCGAGCCCGGCCGCATCCTCGACGGCGATGATGCCCTCGTCGGACGCCTTGTGGGCGAGCGCGGGGCCGTGCACGAGGTCGCCGATCGCGTACACGTTGTTCGCCGACGTGCGCAGCGCGCCGTCGACGTCGATCAGCCCGTTGTCGTCGAGCTTGACGCCCGCCTCCTCGAGCCCGAGGCCCTCGACGTCCGGGCCGCGTCCGGCGGCGATGATGAACCACTCGACCTCGGCGGTCTGGTCGCCATAGGTGAACGACACCTTGTCGCCTGAGCCCTTGACGTTCTCGACCAGCGTGCCGGTGTGGATCGCGATGTTCTGCTTCGCGAGTGCGCGCCCGGCGACCTTCGAGATGTCGGCGTCCTCGGTCGGCAGCACGCGGTCGAGCGCCTCGAAGAGCAGCACCTCGGTTCCCATGCGGCCGTAGGCGGACGCGATCT
Source organism: uncultured Solirubrobacteraceae bacterium (assembly GCA_963730535.1). Taxonomy (GTDB): domain Bacteria; phylum Actinomycetota; class Thermoleophilia; order Solirubrobacterales; family Solirubrobacteraceae; genus DASSUW01. The sequence goes on along the minus strand of CAVSRU010000018.1, from coordinate 270,495 downwards.
CCGCGCCCGACGCGCCGGCGCCGACGACGGCGATCTTGCCGGGCAGCTCGCCGAGCGCCCACGCCTCCTCGGTCCCGATCACGCGACCGCCGAACTCGGTGCCGGGGATCGGCTTCGGGATCGAGCCGGTGGCGAGGATCACGCACTTCGTGGCCTCGATCTCGCTGCCGTCGAAGTTCCCGCCCACCTTGACGTTGCCGTCGTCGGTGACCGAGCCGTGGCCCTCGATGAGGTCGATCTTGTTCTTCTTGAACAGGCCCGAGACCCCGCCGACGAGCGTCGAGATGACCTTCTGGCGGCGCTCGGAGACCTTGCCGAAGTCGATCGAGCGGCCGTCGACGGCGATGCCGAACTCGTCGGCGTCGTCGATCTCGGAGAGGATGTCGGCCGTGCGCAGGACCGCCTTCGCCGGGATGCAGGCGTAGTTGAGGCATCGGCCCCCGACCTTGTCCTTCTCCACCACGGCGACCTTCATCCCGAGCTGGGCGGCGCGGATGGCGGCGACGTAGCCGCCGGGTCCCGAGCCGATGACGATGCAGTCGTAGGAGGTTTCGGGCATTTGGCGCCGCAGGCTAGCGGAGCGGGTCAGTCACGGGCCGGACGCTTCGGCATCTGGATGCGCGCCATCTGGCGGATCAGCAGCCAGAAGAGCGGGCCGGTGAGGATCATGACGCCGACGCTGAGGAGCACGGCCTCGAGGTTCGTCGCCCGCAGGATCGAGAGCATGGCGCCGGCGAACGTGACGCCGAGCAGGACCTCGAAGCCGAGCACCGCCCAGTACTTGACGTACCAGAGGCCGACCGCGGCGGCGAGCATGATCGCGGCGAACGCGAGGCCGCCCACGACCGGCCGCTCGCCGTCGACCTCGTAGCCGGCGGCCAAGAGGATCAGGTTCGCGATTGCAAACCCGGCGGCGAGGACCGCCGACACGATGATCGGCCACGGCCGCTCGCCCGGCGCCAGCGGCACGAGCGCCGCCCGCGCCGCCTCGTCCCGCTCGCGCGAGCGCGCGTAGCCGCGCGCCATCGCCTCGCGTCCGCTGGGCTGCGTCGCGCGGCCGTTCGTCGCCGGGTCGTGCGGGCGGTGCGTCGTCGCCGGCCGCGGGGGCCGGCTCGCCGGCGCGTTCGCCCGCCGCTTACGCGCGCGCCGCGCCAACGCGGTCCTCCAGCGCCGCCCGCAGCGCTCGGGCGGCGGCCTCCGGATCGTCGGACTCCGTGATCGCGCGCACGACGACGATCCGGGTCGCCCCGCGCTCGACGACCTCGTGCGCGTTGCCCGCGTCGAGCCCCCCGATCGCGAACCACGGCTTGTCGACGGTGCGGGCCGCGTAGCTCACGTAGTCGAGCCCGGCCGCCAGCCGCCCGGGCTTCGTCGGCGTCGCGTGTACCGGGCCGACGGCGAGGTAGTCGACGTCCGCGTCCGCCGCCGCGGCGTCCGCCTGGGCCGGCGCGTGGGTTGAGCGGCCGACGACGCGCTCCGGCCCGACCGCCGCCCGTGCCTGCGCCGGCGTCGCGTCCTCCTGGCCGACGTGGACGCCGTCGGCCTCGCACGCGACCACGAGGTCCGGGCGGTCGTTGAGGATGAACAGCGCGCCCGCCTCGTCGGCCGCCGCCCGGAACGCGCGCGCTGCGGCGACGACCCCGCCGTCGTCGAGGGAGCGGTCGCGCAGCTGCACGACGTCGACGCCTCCCCGGAGCGCGCTGCGCAGCCACTCGACCGGCCGTGCGTCGCAGACCAGGTACAGGCGGGCGGCGCCGATTCGCTCGCGCGGAGTCATCGCAAGGCAGTCTGGCAGCAGGGGGTGCCCAACGGGACATCGCTCTGCACGGAATGGCCCGTTGGGCGGGGCCCCCGGGGCCTCTACAATTCGGGGTCCGATACGGGAGCCCGCGAGCGGGCTGAGAGGGTGGCACCGGGCCGCCGACCGTCGAACCTGATCCGGGTAGTGCCGGCGTAGGGAGGGAATGTCCAGCAGTGACCTCGAGCACGTATGACCTCGCCGTAGCGGGCGGCGGGGCGATCGGCCTCGCCTGCGCGTGGCGCGCGGCTCAGCGCGGCCTGCGCACGCTCGTCCTCGACGCCGGCGAGCCCGGCGCGTGGGAGGTCGCCGCCGGCATGCTCGCGCCGGTCGCCGAGTCCGACTTCGGCGACGCCCCGCTTGTGGAGCTCGGCCTGCGCGCCGCGCGCGCCTATCGCGGCTTCGCCGACGAGCTGGCGGCGAGCGGCGTCGATCCCGGCTACCGGCCCACCGGCACGCTCGTCGTCGCCCGCGACCGCGACGAGGCGGAAGCCCTCGACCGGATGCTCGCCTTCCGCCGCGAGCTCGGCCTCGAGGTCGAGCGCCTGCTCCCGAGCGCCGCCCGGCGAGTCGAGCCCGCGCTCGCGCCGACCGTGCGCCTCGCCCTCGACGTCCCCGGCGACCACTCGGTCGACCCGCGGCGTCTCGTCGCAGCGCTCGCCGCCGCGTTCGCGCAGGCGGGCGGCGAGCTGCGACACGCGCGCGCCGACGCGCTCGTCACCGACGGCGACCGCGCGACCGGGCTTCGCCTCGCGGGCGGCGAGACCGTCGCCGCCGACCGCGTCCTGCTCGCCCCCGGAACGGGGGCGATCGACGTGCCGGAGGGCGCCCGCGTCCCCGTCCGCCCGGTCAAGGGCCAGGTCATGCGCCTGCGCGACCCGCGCGGCCCCGGCCTCGTCGAGCGCACGATCCGCGGCGCCGACGGCTACCTCGTCCCGCGCGCCGACGGTGGGTACGTCCTCGGCGCCACGATGGAGGAGCGGGGCCACGACACCGCGCCCACGGCGGGCGGCGTCTACGAGCTGCTGCGCGACGTCAGCGAGATCGTCCCCGGCGTGCTGGAGCTCGAGATCGAGGAGCTGCGCGCCGGGCTGCGCCCCGCCACGCCCGACAACCTCCCGGCCATCGGGCACGGCGCGCTCGACGGGCTGCTCTGGGCCGCCGGCCACTTCCGCAACGGGATCCTGCTCGCGCCGGTTACGGCCGAGCTGGCGGTCGCCGCCGCCTGCGACGAGCCGCTCCCGGAGTGGGCCGCGCCCGCCGACCCGCGCCGCTTCGCGGGGGTCGCGGTATGAAGGTCGTGCTCAACGGCGCCGAGCGCGAGCTGGCCGAGGGCGCGACCGTGAAGGCCGCCGTCGACGCGCTCGACCTCCCGGCGGCCGGCCGCGGCATCGCCGTGGCGGTCGACGCCGAGGTCGTGCCTCGCACTCAATGGGAAGCGCACACGCTGCAGGCCGGCGCGCGGATCGAAGTGCTCCGCGCCATCCAGGGAGGCTGAGTTGGCCGCGACCGACACCACGACCGATCCGCTGACCATCGCGGGCACCGCGCTTCGCTCGCGGCTGCTGCTCGGGACCGGCGGCTTCCGCTCGCTCGACGCGCTCGCCGCCGCCATCGAGGCGTCCGGCACCGAGCTCGTCACCGTCGCTCTCCGGCGCATCGAGCCGGGCCGGCACGGCTCGATCGTCGAGGTGCTCGACGGCGCCGGCGTGCGCCTGCTGCCGAACACCGCCGGCTGCTTCACGGCACGTGACGCGGTGCTCACCGCCAAGCTCGCTCGTGAGGCGTTCGAGACCGACTGGGTCAAGCTCGAGGTGATCGGCGACGAGCGCACGCTGCTGCCCGACGCGCCGGCGCTGCTCGAAGCCGCCGAGGAGCTCGTCGACGACGGCTTCACGGTCCTGCCCTACACCAACGACGACCCGATCCTGGCGCGGCGGCTCGAGGACGTCGGCTGCGCCGCGGTGATGCCGCTCGGCTCCCCGATCGGCTCCGGCATGGGCCTGCTCAACACCTACAACCTCCGGCTCATCCGGGAGCGCGCGAAGGTGCCGGTGATCCTCGACGCCGGCATCGGCACGGCGTCCGACGCGGCGCTGGCGATGGAGCTCGGCTGCGACGCGGTGCTGTGCGCGAGCGCGATCTCCCGCGCCGAGGACCCGGTGGCGATGGCCCGCGCGGTCCGCCTCGGCACCGAGGGTGGCCGGCTGGCGTTCCGGGCCGGCCGCATCCCCCGTCGCCTGTACGCCCAGGCCTCCACGCCCGAGGAAGGCGTGGCCGAGTTCTGACCCAGCATCCGTACACGCTGCTCGACGTCTTCACCGACACGCCCCTGGCCGGCAACGGGCTCGCGGTCGTGCACGACGCGGCCGGTGTGCCCGACGAGGTGATGCTCGCGTTCGCGCGCGAGACGCGGCTGGTGGAGACGACGTTCGTGCAGCCGCCGACCGCCGACGGCGCCGACTACCGCAACCGGATCTGGACGCCTGCGGAGGAGATCCCGTTCGCCGGCCACCCGTCGCTCGGGACGGCAGTCGCGGTCGCCCTCGAGCGCGGCGAGGACCGCGTCGAGTACCGCCAGCAGACGCGGGCCGGCATCCAGCCCGTGCGGGTGGAGCGTGAGGGCGATCGCGCCCGCGCCTCGGTGCTGCAGGAGCCGGCCGTCTTCGGCGCCGAGCCCGACCCGGCGGCCGTGCTCGCCGCGGCGGGCCTGAGCCCCGAGGACGGCCACCCGACGCTGACGCCCCAGTTCGTCTCCACCGGCCTCCAGACCCTGGTCCTGCCGGTCGCCGGCGCCGACGCGCTCTCGCGCGCCCACGCCGACCGTCCCGCGATCCAGGCGCTCGCGGACGAGACCTTCAACCTCTACGTCTGCGCGGTCGACGGCGAGACCGCCCGCACCCGCTCGTTCCCCAGCGAGCTCGACGACGAGGACCCGGCGACCGGGTCGGCGGCCGGGCCGCTCCTCGCCTACCTGCACGAGCGCGTGGGCACCGAACGGCTCGACGTGACGCAGGGCGTGGAGATCGGCCGCCCCAGCCGGTTGCACGCCGAGGTCGATGGGGACCGCGTGCGGGTCAGCGGCGACGTCGTCGTGCTGATCCGGGGAACGCTCACGCTTCCCGGCTGATCCGCTCCAGTGTCCAGACGCCGCTCACCGTGAGGCTGGCGGCGAACGCGGCGAGCCCCAGCAGGCTGCCGACGGCCAGCACCTCGACGGCGCCGAGCGCCTCGCCCAGCGGCCCGGCGAGCACGTACCCGATCGGCAGCAGCGCGAGCGAGCCCATCCAGTCGTAGGCCGTCACCCGCGAGAGCGTGTGCGGCGGGATGCGCTGCGCCAGCGCCGTCTCCCACCAGATGCCGAACAGCGCGAGGCCGGCGCCGGTGAGCGCGAAGAGGACGACCAGTACCGCAACCGGCGCGCCGAGCGCGAACAGGCCGACCGTGACCGGGAAGGGGAAGCAGAGGAGCATCCCCAGCCGCATCGGGTAGCGGGGCCGCCAGCGGAAGCCGAGCAGCGCGCCCGCGACCGTGCCTGCGCCCATCACGGCGGCCAGGATCCCGTAGACCGCGCGGGTGCCGTAGTGCTCGATCGACACCGTGGGGCCGAGCGTCATCCACGGGCCGAAGCAGACCAGCAGGCCAAGCGACGCGGCGGCGATGATCGCCCACACCCACGCCCGCGAGCGCACCTCCGTCCACCCCTCGCGCAGCTCGGCGAGCACCGTCGTGCGGACCGGCACCTCGCCACGGGGGCGGGGACGCAGACGAACGAGCAGGGCGGCCGACGCGAGGAACGTCGCGGCGTCGAGCGCGAACGCGTAGCCGGGGCCGATCCCCAGCACCAGCGCGGTGGCCAGCGCCGGCCCGAGGAACTGGGCGATGGTGTCCAGCGTGCCGAACGCGGCCTTGGCCGACTGGATCTCCTCCTCGGGGACCGACTGCGGCACGAGCCCCGTGTAGGCGGGCCAGTAGAACGCCTCGGCGGTGCCGAACGCCGCCTCGATGACCGCGATGTGCCAGATCTCGACGGCGCCGGTGAAGATCAATGCCGCGAGCAGCGCGTGCAACCCGAAGCGGACGAGGTCGGTGGTCACGACGACGAGGTGGCGCGGCAGCCGGTCCGCCCACACGCCACCGATCAGCACGAAGCCGACGAGCGGCAGCGCATGGCAGGCGAGCACGACGCCGACGTCGCTCGGCGTGCCGATGTCGGTCACGTACAGCGCGAGCGCGACGAACACGATCCGATCGCCGATCGTGCTCAGCCCCTGGCCCAGGAACAGCAGCCGGAAGTTGCGGTGGCGGAGCAGCTCGCGCATGACCCGCCATCATGGCCGCGTGGACGTGGACGCACTGTTCGACGCGTGGGAGCGCGCCTGGTCCGGTCGCGATCCCGGGGCGTTCGCGCCGCTCTGCGACGAGGAGTTCCACTACGAGGACCCGCTCACGCCCGCGCCGCTGGAGGGAGCCGCCGCGCTCGCGGCGCACGCCCGGCGCCTGTGGTCCGCGTTCCCGGACGCGCGCGTGAACGCGACCGGCGAGCGGCTCGCGAACGGCGACTTCGCGTGCGCGCCGTGCAAGCTCCTCGGCACCCACCAGGGCCCGATCGCCGGCGTCGCGCCCACCGGCCGCTTCCTCGTCGTCCACGCCGTCGTCTACGCGGAGCTCCGCGACGACCGCCTCCTGCGCGCCCGGGCGTTCTTCGACGTCCACGGAGCCGCCCGCGACCTCGGGGTTCTGCCGCGGCCCGGCACGATGGGCGAGAAGGCCCTGCTTGTGTTGCGCGGTTTCGGCCTGCGCGGTTAGTCCGGGAACGGCAACTGCGCTGGGTGGGGAGGTGAGGGAGCCGGCCGTGCCGTCGGTCCCTCCTCGTCGCGGTGGTCAAGCCGGGGTTTCGTGTACTTCGGTGGTTGGAGATATCTCCAAATCCACCTTTGTGCTCTAGAAGCGCACAAAGGTGGATTTCGATGATCGTGGCCGCACCGAAATCCACCTTTCCCCGCCTTGACGGACGAGCGCGCGGCCGGCTCCCAGCCTCCCTACCCAGCCGCCGTTGACGTTCGCCGGAGCCGAAGCCGCCGCCTACCGGCGGCCCGTCACCTCGATCGACCCGGTCATGCCCGGGTGGATCGTGCAGATGTACTCGACGCGGCCGGGCTTCTCGACCGTCGCCGTGAACGTCTCGCCCTTGCCGTAGAGCTGGGACTTGAAGGTGGCGCCCGACTCGGCGGTCACGTCGTGCTCGACCTCGTCCTCGTTGGGCCAGCAGATCTGCTGGCCGGCGCGGGCGGTGGCCTTCTGCGGGTCGAACTTGATGTCGGCCATGCGGATCACGACCGCGTCGCCCGCGCACTCGCCGGACGAGGCGGGCTGCTCGCCGCCGCCGCCGCTGTCGTCGCCTCCGCACGCAGCGAGCGTGAGGGCGAGAAGGAGGGCGGCGAGGGCGATGCGCATGATGCGCTGCAGTAAAACAGGCACGACCGTACACTCCGGCGCCTGCACTTCCTCGACGGCACCGAGCTCACCCCTGGGCAGCTCACGTCGCTGCTCGACCGTGCGCTCGCCCTCAAGGGGGCGCCCGCCGCGTCGCGGGCGCTCGACGGCCGCACGGTCGCGCTGCTGTTCGAACACCCCTCGACGCGCACGCGCGTGTCGTTCGAGGCCGGCGTGGTCGAGCTCGGCGGCCATCCGATGGTCCTGCGCACGGGCGAGCTCCAGCTCACTCGCGGCGAGTCGCTGCGCGACACCGCGCTGGTGCTCTCCCGGCACGTCGCGGCGATCGGCTTGCGAACCGGGTCCGAGGAGCGGCTGAACGGGCTGGCCGAGCACGCGTCGGTGCCGGTCGTGAACATGCTCTCGCCGCTCCACCATCCGTGCCAGGCGCTCGCCGACCTGATGACCATGCGCGAGGCGTTCGGCTCGATCGAGGGCCGGGTGCTCGCATACGTCGGGGACGGGAACAACGTGGCGCGATCGCTCGCACTCGTGGGTGCGCTCGCGGGTGTGGAGGTGCGCGTGGCGGCCCCCGCCGGGTTCCAGCTCGAGCCGGAGGCGGGCGCGAAGAGCTTCGAGGACCCGCAGGAGGCCGTCGCCGGGGCCGACGCCGTGTACACCGACGTCTGGGTGTCGCTCAACGACGACGAGACCGAGGCGGAGCGCCGCCGCGCTGCGCTGGCGCCGTATCGGCTCGACGAGGCGCTGCTCGACCGCGCGGCGCCCCACGCGTTCGCGTTGCACTGCCTCCCGGCCCATCCGGGAGAGGAGATCACCGACGGCGTGCTCTACGGCGAGCGCCAGCGCATCTGGGACCAGGCCGAGAACCGCCGGCACGCGCAGAAGGCGCTGCTCGAGCTGCTCGTTTCAACCGGCTCGCACGAGGGGTAGCGTCTTCGCCGCATGCCGCCACCGAAGCGCCTCCTTCTCACCCCGCTCGAGGCTCTGCTGCTCACGCGCGAACGGATCCAGGAGGTCCTCGACGACGCGGTCGCCCGCGGCAAGATGACGCGCGACGATTCCGCGGAGCTGCTCGCGGAGCTCGTACGCCGGGGCCGGCGGTCGACCGACGACCTGGTCGACGGCCTCGCCTCGCTCCCGCCCGACCGGGTGATGCGCGAGGTCGACCGCGCGCGGCGCGCGGCCGGCCTCGGAAGCTCGTTCCCGATCACCGGCTACGACGAGCTGACGGCCGCCAAGGTGATCGACCGTCTCGAGGGGCTCAGCCCCGCCGAGCTGCGGGCCGTGCGCGACCACGAGCGCCGCAACGCGAACCGCAAGTCGGTCCTCTCCGCGATCGAGCGCCGCCTGCCCTGACGGGTGTCATCCTGGGTCGGGTGACGACGACCCAGCGCACCCGGCCCTCGCGCGGCGACACGCTCGAGCTCACCATCGACTCGCTCGCCCACGGCGGCAACGGCGTCGCGCGGCTCGACGGCTATGTCGTCTTCGTGGCCGGCGCGGTGCCCGGCGACCACGTGCGCGCGGTGGTCGGCAAGTCCAAGCGCGCGTACGCCGAGGCGCGCGCCGTCGAGGTGCTCGAGCCGTCGCCGGACCGCATCCCGCCCCTCGCCCACCACCCGGGCGCGCCCTGGCAGGTGCTGCCCTACCAGCGCCAGCTCGAGGTCAAGGCGACGCAGGTGCGCGAGGCCCTCGAGCGGATCGGCAGGCTCAGCGACTTCGAGCTCGAGCCGATCGTCCCCGCCGCCGAGGAGTGGCGCTACCGCAACAAGCTCGAGTACTCGTTCGGGCGCGGCCCGGCCGGCGAGCTCGTGTGCGGCTTCCACGCGCCCGGCCGGTGGGACGAGATCGTGCCGATGGACGACTGCCTGCTCGCCTCCGAGCGCTCGAACACCGTTCGCGAGCAGGTGCTCGCCTGGGCCCGCGCGCATGACCTGTCGCCCTGGGACCGGCGCGAGCAGCGCGGCCTCCTGCGCAACCTCGTGATCCGCGAGGGCCGCCGGACGGGGGAGCTGCAGGTGCGGCTGGTGACCTCGCCGGGCGCGATCGAGACCGACTCGCTGATCGACGCGGTCGAGTGCGACGGCCTCTTCTGGACGCGGCAGGAGCAGCTCGGGGAGAGCACCGTCGGTGGCGACACCGTCCTGCTCGCCGGTGCCCCGCAGCTGCGCGAGCAGATCGGCGGCCTGGAGTTCCTCGTCAGCCCCGAGGCGTTCTTCCAGACGAACACCGAGATGGCCGAGCAGCTCTACGCGCTCGCCGCCGAGATGGCCCAGCTGCGCGGCCACGAGCGCGTCTTCGACCTCTTCTCCGGCATCGGCACGATCGGCCTCACGCTCGCCGCCCGCGCCCGCGAGGTCGTCGGCGTCGAGATCGTGGAGTCGGCCGTCGCGGACGCGATCGAGAACGCCCGCCGCAACGACGTCCTCAACGCCCGCTTCTACGCGGGCGACATCCGGCTCGCGATGCGCGACCTCGTCGCCGAGGCCGGGCGCCCGGACGTCCTCGTCGTCGACCCGCCGCGAGCCGGCCTCTCCCAGAAGGTCGTCCGCCGCATCATCGAGGCCCAGCCCTCCCGCGTCGTCTACGTCTCCTGCAACCCGACCACGCTCGCCCCCAACGCCGCGCAGATGGTCGAGGCCGGCTACCGCCTCACCCGCGTCCGCCCGGTCGACATGTTCCCGCAGACGCCGCACATCGAGTCCGTCGCGCTGCTCGAGAAGCCTTCCTAGGCGGCGCGCTGGAGCGAATCGGCTTCGTCGGCGAGCGCGTCGGCGAGGTGCTCGTAGGCGCTGCGGTTGAGCCCCATCCCGCAGTGCGAGGCGCGGATCTCGATCAGCTCGTCGGCCCCCGGGTCGAGGCAGGCCCGCCAGTCGACGATGCCGTCGGAGCGGGAGTAGAGCGCCGTGTAGCGGACGTCGTCCGGGAAAGGGCCCGTCATCTCGGCGCGGAAGCCCTCGCAGCACGCCCCGCGCAGGCACCGCATCGAGAAGAAGCCGGGGACGTGGCTGGTGCCGAGCGCGCCGACGAGTCCGACCTGGAGGAGCACGAGCGGGTTGACGGCGAGCATCGAGACGGTCGGCGCCCCCAGGGTGACGATCCGCTCGACGAGGTCGGGCCGCCGCACGGCGAGCACGCGGGCGAGCACCCCGCCGCGGCTCTGACCGACGATCGTCACCCGCCGGCCGCTGCGCGCCGCCAGGGCCTCGACGCGCTCCTCCAGGCGCAGGCACGACTCCTGCGAGCAGCCGACGTTGGCCCGGATGCCCGCACGGCGCGTCCAGTAGCCGTTGGCCCGCAGCCACTTGGCCATCGTCCCGAGCGAGCCGTCGCCGGCCAGGAAGCCCGGGACGAGCAGGACGGGCCGGCCGCCGCCGGGCGGCACACCCTCCCCGTGCCAGACCGGGCTGCGCAGCAGCGCGGCGGCCTCGAAGCCGACGCGCGACTCGCGCCAGAGGGGTGTCATGCGGAGGGCAGGGACCTCCATCACCTCTCTATACCCCGGAGACCGGACGTTTGCCATGGCCATCGGGGGAGTGTGCAGGGCGCTGGCGCGGAGGGATACCATCGCGGCGATGCGGGCCGCCACGATCCACGACGGCGAGATCTCCGTGCAGGAGCACCCCGATCCGCGCCCCCAGGCGGGCGAGCTGCTGGTCCGGGTGCGCGCCGCCGGCATCAACGGCGCCGACATGCACCAGCTCGCCGGCCGCTATCCCGCTCCGCCCGGCGCGCCGCAGGACATCCCCGGCCTCGAGCTGGCCGGCGAGGTGATCGAGATCGGCGACGGCGTCGAGCGCTTCGAGCCCGGCGACCGCGTGATGTCGATCGTCGCCGGGGGCGGGCAGGCCGAGATGGCGGTCGTCAACGAGCGCGTGGCGATGCCGGTGCCGGACGAGCTCGACTGGGTCGCGGCGGGCGCCACCCCCGAGGTGTTCTTCACCGCCCACGACGCCCTCTTCACCCAGGCCGAGCTGATGGTCGGCGAGCGGCTGCTCGTCCACGGCGCCGCCGGCGGCGTGGGAACGGCCGCCGTCCAGCTCGGGACGATGGCGGGCGCGCGGGTCACCGCGACGGTGCGCGACGAGCACTGCCGCGAGCAGGTGGCCGCGCTCGGCGTCAACGCGATCTCTCCGGAGGAGTTCGCGGGCGCCGGCCCGTTCGACGTGATCCTCGAGCTCGTCGGCGCGCCGAACTTCCCGGGCAACGTCGAGGCACTCGCCCTCCGGGGGCGCATCGTCGTCATCGGCGTCGGCGCGGGAGCCAACGTCGAGCTCGACCTGCGGCAGCTGATGGGCAAGCGCGGCCGCATCTTCGCCTCCATGATGCGCGCCCGCCCGCTGGAGGAGAAGGCCGCCGCCACCCGGTTGGTGGAGAAGGCCGTCCTGCCCGGCTTCGCGTCCGGCGACCTCGCGGTCCCCGTCGCGGCGACCTACCCGCTCGACGACGTCGCCGCCGCCTACGAGCGCTTCAAGGCCGGGTCCAAGCTCGGCAAGATCGTGCTCGAGGTCTAGCCCGCGACGTGGCGCAGCTTGTCCCGGTTGACGACGCCGCGTATGGCCTGCACGGCGCCGTCTGAGATCTCGAAGGCCCACAGCGCGACGAGCGCCCCTCCCTCGTACGCGGCGAGGCCGCTCTCGCCGTTGAACTCGGCGACCTCGGCGGTCGTGCCGCGGCGGGCGGCGATCGGCATGAAGCGGGCCAACATCCGGGCCACCGCCTCGGCGCCGAGCACATGGCGCACGGCCGGGGCCTTGCCGCCGCCGTCCCCGTAGAACTCGACGTCGGCCGCCAGGAGCTCGACCAACGCGCCCGTCTCGCCCTCCTGGAGCGCGGCCACGAAGCGGCGGACGAGCTCGTCGCGCTGCTCGCGCGAGGGCTCGAACCGCGAGCGGCGCTCGTCGACGTGCCGGCGCGCTCGGGTCGCGAGCTGGCGGCAGTTCGCCTCGCTCTTGCCGACGATCTCCGCGATCTCGTCATAGCCGTAGTCGAACGCCTCGCGCAGCACGAACACCGCGCGCTCGACGGGCGTCAGGCTCTCCAGCAGCACGAGCACGGCGAACGAGAGCGACTCGGCCCTTTCGGCGGCGGCCTCGGGCGCCGGGTCCGCGGCGACCGGCTCCGGCAGCCAGTTCCCCGGGTACTGCTCGCGGCGCACCCGCGCCGAGCGCAGATGATCGATCGCCAGCCGTGTCGTCACGGTCGTCAGCCACGCCTTCGTGCTCTCGACGTCGCCCGCCTCGTGCAGCCGCAGGAACGCCTCCTGGACGAGGTCCTCGGCCTCGCTGTAGCTGCCGACCATGCGGTAGGCGATCGACAGCATCAGCGGGCGCAGCTCCTCGGGTGTCACAGCGCGCGCCCCTGTCTCGTCTCAGATCGCATGGACACCCTACGCATCTTCCTCGCCGGCGCGACCGGCACCCTCGGCCGCCGGCTCGTCCCGCTTCTGATCGAGCGCGGCCACCACGTGACCGGGACCACCCGCTCCAATGCGGACCGGCTGCGGGCGCTCGGCGCCGAGCCGGTCCAGGTCGATCCGCTCGACGCTGCGGCCCTCCGCGCCGCCGTGGTCGCCGCGGAGCCCGACGTCGTGGTGCACCAGCTCACCGCACTGTCCGGCCTCGGCATGGTGCGCAACTTCGACAAGGCGTTCGCGATGACGAACCGCCTGCGCACGGAGGGCACCGACAACCTGATCGCCGCCGCCCGCGCGGCCGGCGCCCGCCGCCTGGTGTGGCAGAGCTACGCCGGCTGGCCGTACGCCCGCGAGGGCGGGCCGATCAAGAGCGAGGACGACGAACTCGACCCCGAGCCGCCGGCCGACGTGCGCGAGACGCTGGCGGCGATCCGGCACCTCGAGGCGGCTGTCACCGGCGCGGAGGGGATGGAGGGCATCGTGCTCCGCTACGGCGGCTTCTACGGCCCCGGCACGTCGATCGACGCCGGTGGCCAACACGTCGAGCTCATGCGCAAGCGGCGCTTCCCGGTGGGCGGCGACGGCGCGGGCATCTGGTCGCTCGTGCACATCGACGACGCGGCGGCCGCCACGGTCGCGGCCATCGAGGGCGGCGCGCCGGGCATCTACAACGTCGTCGACGACGCGCCCGCTCCCACCAGCGAGCTGCTGCCGGCCCTCGCGGCGGCCGTCGGAGCGCCGCCGCCGCGACGGCTGCCGGGCTGGCTCGTGCGGCTGGCGGCCGGCCCCCAGGCGCTCTCGATGATGACCCGCGCGCGCGGCGCGTCGAACGCGAAGGCCCGCCGCGAGCTCGGCTGGACGCCGCGCTTCACCTGGCGCGACGTGCGCGTGCCCAGCTAGTACGGCGGGAAGTCGGCGTACCAGTCGCCGAGCACGCGGAAGGCGCGCCAGAACGCGCGCTTGGCCTGCTCCTCGTCGAGCGCCTCGTCGATGCTCGGCGTGTAGAGCGCCTCGATCGAGGGGGTCAGCGCCTGGATCTCACCGGGCTGGGCGCTGACCTCCGACGCCAGCGGCAGCTGGAGCTCGTTGAGCACCTCGAGCGCCTCCGGCCCCATGACCACGACGAGCCGCGGCTGCACGATCGTGATCTCCTCGACCAGCCGCGTGATGCACTCCGGCGCGGCGAGCGCGGTGTCGGCCACCGGGCACTTGACGCACAGGGTCCCGTAGACGGCGAGCGGATCGATGTCGAGCCGCCGGAGCGACTTCATGAGCGCCGTGCCCGCGCGTCCGTAGAACGCGACGCCCTCCTCGATCTCCGCCGGCGTCGGGGCGTACTTGAGCAACATCACGTCGGCCTGCGGGTGGCCGGAGCCGAGCACGGGCATGAGGCTCCCGCGCGGACAGCGGTCGCAGGCCTGCAGGTCTCGGGTGAAGTGGTTGAGCTCGCGGATGGCGCGCTCGAGGTACTTCTCGCGGATCTCGTCGTCGGTGGCGGGCATCCCGCCGACCGGTTTAGCCGCGCCGGGCTGTTCTCCTTGCCCCTGCATCGGTCATTGCGTGTCGCGGCCGGCCACGGCGCGCTTGACGCGGCGCCGGCGGGTGGCCCGGCGAGCGGCCGGCGGGGTGGCTCGTGTCTCGAGGAACTTGAGCGCCTGGACCTGTGCGTAGCGCAGCGAGGAGGGTCGGCCGGTGATGTCGGCGTCGCGCAGGGACGCGAGGAACTCCTCCGGCCCGTCGAAGTCGCGCATGCGGATCCGCACGGCGCCGAGGCCCTGGGCCACGTGGGCATCCGATCCCGCGCCGCCGGGGATCCGGTACTTGGCCGCGAAGCGCACCGCCTCCTCGTTCCAGGCGGCGATGGCGATCCGCGGGTTGAAGATCTCGATCGCGTCGACGTCGTCGACCACCCGCAGCAGGTGCTCGTAGTCGGGGACCGAGTGCAGCCGGTCGAACGGGTGCGGGACGTAGACCAGCCCGCCCTGGCGCTTGATCTCGGCGATCGTCTCCTCGAGCGTCATGCCGCGCGGGATCTTCTCCTCGATGAAGAGCCCGATCACCTCGCCCTGGTCGGCGGTCTTGACCTCCTCGCCGACGATCACCTTCACGCCGTACTCGGCCGCCTTGGCGCGCGCCTCGTGGGCGCCGGAGATCTCGTTGTGGTCGGTGACCGCGATGGCGCCCAGCCCGCGCTCGCGGGCGGTGGACAGGAGCACGTCCACCGGCGTGACGGAGTCGTTCGAGTGGTCGGTGTGCATGTGCAGGTCGACCTCGATGACGGGTCGCTTCGCGAGCCGCTCCCGCACCTTGGGCTTGAGGCCCACCGCCGGGCGCCGGCGCGCCGCCAGCTCGGTGTAGATCTCCTCCACCTCGCCGGCCACGCGGGCCCAGGAGAGGTCGGTGCGGGGAGCGACGCGAGCCGCGCGGGGGTCGCGCGCGAGCCGCTCGAGCTGGCCGGCGAGCACGTCGACGTCGCCGGGCTCGAACAGGAGCCCGCCGTCGCCCAGGACCTCCTCATAGGCGGGCAGGCGGGCGGCGACGGGGACCGCCCCGGCGCCGAGTGCGCGCACGAGCAGGCCGGGGGCGGGCGCCTGGCCGAGCGAGGCGGCGACGATCACGTCGGCGTTCGCCAGCACCTCGCTCTCCGTCGTCTCGACCGCCGAGCAGACCGTGAGCCGGTCGCGGAAGCGGCTCCGCAGCGCGCCCGTGGGCGCCGCGCCGGAGGGCGAGAAGACCGTGGCCGACCAGTCGAGCTCGTCGGGCAGCCGGCGCAGGGCCCGCAGGAACAGCCGCAGCGCCTGCCGCTCCTCCTGCGCGCAGAACGCGAAGCGCACCGGGCCGTCGTACGGCGGGCGTTCGAGCACCTCCGCGCCGGGAGCCAGCCGCCGGTAGGACGCGGGGAAGTAGCGCTCCATCAGCTCCTGCGTGGCGCCGAACGCCGCCGTCCGCGCGTCGAGGCGCCCGAAGAAGAGCTCGACGAAGCGGCGTGCCACCTGGGTGGACAGCGCCCGTTCCGTGGGGGCGTGGAAGGAGCCGACGTTGAGCGCACGCGAGTGCCGCAGGGCGACCGACGACGTGCTCGGCGCGAACGGCTCGTGCACGTGCACGAAGTCGAGCGGCGCGAGCGTCAGCACCTCCTCGACGGTGCGGCCGACGTCCACGGGAGGCGCCGGCGCGCCGCCGCGACGTTGGAGCGGCAGCAGCTCCCCGACCCCCAGCACCCGGACGCCCCCGTCGGGGTCGAACAGCAACTCGGGGTTCTCCCGCGCCGACCGGATCAGCCGCCGCGACTGCCGCACGAGCGACGTCGAGCGCGACGGCGCCAGCACCAGGATCCGATGCCCCCGCTCCGCCAGCTCCCGCGAGAGCGCCGCGACGAAAGCGTTGACCTCGTGCTCGTCCTCCCACGGGTGAGGAGTGACCTGCGCGATCGCGAAGCGCTCCGGCACCGCGCGGAGCTTAACGGGTGGGGTTCATTGCGCCCCGGTGGCGCCGGCGAACGTCAACTGCGGCTGGGTGGGGAGGCTGGGGTGCCGGTCGGCGTGCATAACCGGACACGCGGGGTTGTCGGAGCGGGCGCTTGGCCGGTTGGGAGCCCTGACGGCTCATTTGTGCACACGCCGCGTCTCGACCGGGCGGGCGTGTCCGTTTAGGAGCTGTGGCGGCTCATAAATGGACACGCACCGCCGAACGAGCTCACCGTCGGCCGGTTATGCACCCTTCGCCGCGGTCGATCCCCTCGCCCTCCCTACCCAGCGCAGTTGACGTTGCGCCCTAGTCGACGACCGCGGACTTCTCGTCGGCCGCCTTGTCGGCAGCGGCGCGTGCCGCGTCGGCGGCCGCCCGGGTGCGGGAGTGGCGGGCGATGAAGTCCTCGGTCGCCTCTCGCGCCAGGTGATCCGTGCGCTGGGTGAACGGGGACTTCATGAGGTACGAGCTCGGGCCGTCGAGCTGGCCGCCGATCCCGTGATTGAGCGCCAGCTTGCAGCACCGCACGGCGTCGATCACGATGCCGGCCGAGTTCGGCGAGTCCCAGACCTCGAGCTTGAGCTCGGCCGTCAGCGGCACGTCGCCGAACGCCTGGCCCTCGAGCCGGATGTGGGCCCACTTGCGGTCGGTGAGCCACGGCACGTAGTCCGACGGCCCGACGTGCACGTTGTCGGGCTCCAGCTCGTCCTCGAGGATCGAGGTGACCGCGTTGGTCTTGGAGATCTTCTTGGACTCGAGGCGCTCGCGCTCGAGCATGTTGAAGAAGTCCATGTTGCCGCCGACGTTGAGCTGCGAGGTGCGCTGGAGCTTCACGCCGCGGTCGCCGAACAGGCGCGCGAGCGTGCGGTGGACGATCGTGGCGCCGACCTGGGACTTGATGTCGTCGCCCACGATCGGCAGCCCCGCCTTGACGAAGCGCCGGTTCCAGTACTCCTCGCGGGCGATGAAGACCGGGATGCAGTTCACCATCGCGCAGCCGGCCTCGATGATCTGCTCGACGTACCACTTGGTCGCCTGTTCGGAGCCGACGGGCAGGTAGGAGACCACGACGTCGGTCTTCGTGTCCGTGAGCACCTGCGCGATGTCGACCGTCGAGCCCTCGGCCTTCGTGATCCTCTGCTGCAGGTACTTGCCCAGCCCGTCATGGGTCATCCCGCGCTGGACGGGCACGCCGAGGTGCGGCACGTCCTCCTTGACGAACTTGATCGTGTTGTTCTGGCCCGACCAGATCGCCTCGGAGAGGTCCTTGCCGACCTTCTCAGAGTCGATGTCGAACGCGGCCGAGAACTCGATGTCCCCGACGTGGTAGCCGCCGAGATCGACGTGCATGAGCCCGGGGACGCGCTCGGCGGGATCGGCGTTCTGGTAGTGCTGGACGCCCTGCACGAACGCGTTGGCGCAGTTGCCCACGCCGATGATGGCCACCCGGACCTTCTCGTTCTGGTAGCGGCTCCCGCCGTTGGTGGACGGCAGGGGACGGATGCTCTCGGTCAACTAGTTCCTCCGTTGGGTTCCATTCAATGAACCCCCGCGCGGCGGGGGCGTTACAACTCGACGGGGCGCCGCTTCAGTTCGCCGCGCACGTGCCAGATGCGCTGGAAGACGGTGATCGTCGACAGCGCGGCGAGCACGTAGACCGCCGGGGCAAGTAGGTCGAGGCCGGCGAGGACCAAGCCTGCAGAGAGGATGACAACCCGTACCGTGCGGTCCGCGATGCCGACCTTGCACTCGACGCCGAGCGCCTCCGCCCGGGCCCGCGTGTAGGACACCATCAGCGACGCGAGCACGGCCACGACGACCGCGGCGACCGCCAGATCGTCGCCCTCGCGCGAGAAGTGCGCGGCGACCGCGGTGAGCACGAGGCCCTCCTCGATGCGGTCGAGCGTCGAGTCCAGGAACGCGCCGAACGGGCTGCCCTTGCCGGACATGCGGGAGTAGCGGCCGTCGAGCGTGTCGCAGACCGAGCCGACGATGAACGCGATGCCGCCGAGCAGGAAGTACTCCTCCCACACGAGCACGGCGGCGACCACGCAGAGGGCGAGGCCCGTGAGCGAGATCGCGTTCGGCGTGAGGCGCGACTCGATCAGTCGATTGCGCATCAGCGCCTGGTATTCGGCCCGCGTGGGCCGCGGCGGGCGCTCGACCGGTGGGGTCGTCATCAGCGAAGAGACTACGGCAGCGAGTGCGCGGCCTGAGTCCGAGGCGCCGCGTTCCAGGCCCACACCTCGGGCCGCGCGCGGGCGAACACGCCGTGCGCGCACACCGCCGCGACGGCGGCCACGACCGCGCCCAGGAAGCCGTCGAGCCACCAGTGGTTGGCCGTCACGACCACCACGAAGGAGACCACCGGCGCGTACGCCCACCACAGCGCCCGCGCCCAGCGCCGGCGCGCCATCCGCGCCATCGTCACCCCGAGCATGAGCGCGAAGGCGACGTGCATCGACGGGATCGCGGCGTACGGGTTGAAGAGCACGTCGGCCGAGCCCGAGTCGGGCTGCACGCCGGTGAACGCCGCCACCGAGTCGCTGAAGCCGAGCTCCGGCAGGAACCGCGGGGGCGCGGTCGGCACCGCCACGTAGCCGACGAGGGCCAGCGCCATGGCGACCATGAACATGTTGCGCACGAAGTAGAAGCGCTCGTTGCGCCGCAGGTAGATCCAGGCCAGCGTCACGGTCGTGATGGCGAAGTGGGAGTTGAGGTACATCCAGCTCGAGGCGTCGATCACGAGCTGGTGCGCCCTCGCCCACTCGTGCAGCCCGGGCTCGAAGAACAGCCCGAGCCCGCGCTCGACGTCCACCACCGCCCGCGCGTTCTCGAACGCCTCGGCGGCGCGCCCGTCGACCTGCCCGCGCACGAGGCGGTACAGCCAGTACGCCCCGCAGAACAGGACGAGCTGGCGTACGACGTCCAGCGGTCCGTGCGGGAGCAGGGATCGTGCCCGGGAGAGCATCACCGACCGATGTTAAGCCGATGGGCGGCGCCCGCCAGGCGGTTGTCCACACCTCTTAATGTCCGGCAAGAGCGGCGCCGCAGTCGGGCCCGCCGTCCGCCTCGAGCTCCGCGCGCACGCGCACCGGCCCGCTGCGGACCGGGGTGACCCGCGTCCAGCCGCCGGGCGCCTCGCTCACGCAGGCGCCGTCGGAGCGCCACCAGCGCGTCCAGCGCTGGCGCACCACCGTCGGCCCGCCGGACTCGACCTCGAAGCCGTCCGGTCCCGCCGCCAACACGCGCGCGCCGTCCGACGCGGGCGGCGACGGGTCGCGCACCTCCCAGATCTGCCAGCCATCGCCGTCGTGAGCCGGCCGCAGGTACGGCAGCCCGCGCTCGAGCAGGCGCGCCTCGGCCTCGGCCGAGTAGTCGAGCGGCGCGTCCGGCAGCGCGACCCAGTGCACGCCGGCGTCCCGCAGCCAGCGGTGGTAGCGCCAGGGCGTGAGCGGGCGGCCGTCGTAGAAGAGCGGGTTGGCCTTCTCGTCGAGCTGGCGCTCCCAGCCGCGCGCCAGCGGCACGGCGGTCGCGAGGTGGGCGACCTCCCAGTGGTTGTGCGTGAACGCCACTTCCACCCGCTCGCCCGGCTGCACCGCGTCGGCGAGGAACTCGCGCGGGACGTCGAAGAACGCCGCCTCGGTGGACGGGTCGCCGTGCGCCTCGGCCACCGCGCGCACGGCCGGCAGCCACTGGAGGTAGACAAGGGCGGCGACGACGACCGCGATCGCCGTGCGAGGCGCTCCGGCGCGCGGCGCGATCAGCAGCAGCGCGGGGCCGATCAGCACGGGGAGCCGGAGCGAGTTCTGGCCGAACGGCGTGGGCAGGACGAAGGCGGCGACGAGCACGGCGATGTAGAGCACGGCGCCGACCCGAACTGTCCGCCGGGCGGGCGACAGCAGCACGGTGCCGGCGACCACGACGGCCAGCATCGGCCAGAACGCCGTCGCGACGAAGCGGTCGTCGCCGCCTTCGGGGAACAGGAAGTACATGGCCGCGCCTCCGGCCGCGACCGGCCCGGCCAGCACTGCCGCGCGCCCCACCGCCTCGCGCCCGCGGGCGAGGCCAAGCGCGACGGCGGCGAGGGCGAGGAACGCGCCCGCGACGGGGCTGGCCAGGACGGAGGCGAGCGACAGCACGCCGGCCACTACCCGCCATACCGCCCGCCGCTCGGGCCGCGCGCACAGCCAGGCGGTGACGGCGAGCGCGATGCCGAGCGTGAACGGCATGCGGCCGATCACGACGTTGCTGAGCACGCCGGCCGCGAACAGCCAGGTGGCAGCGGTCGCCGCCTCCACCGAAGGCGCCGCCGCCCGGGCGATCGGCGCGAACGCCGCGGTGGCTGCCACGGCCGCCAGCGCTCCCGACCACGCCGGCCCGGGCCAGGCCGCCAGCGGGGCGAACAGCGTCGAATAGCCGAGCACGTGGTGGCCGCCGTACCACTGCGCGTTCCAGACGGTCATTCCCTCGGTGTCGAACAGCCACGCGCGGAAGGCGTGGGCGGCCATGTCGGCGGTCGCCGGCTGGACCGCGACGTAGGCGAGCGCGGCCAGCGCGGCGCCCACCACGGGCGCCAGGGGATGCGCGAGCACGCGGCGCATTGCCCTTCGAGTATGGCTCAGCGACGTGAGGCGAAGTCCGCCGTGACCACGCAGGCGCGCCCGCTGCCGAGCGAGCCGGCCCGGGCCCCGATCCCGACCCGCCGGAAGGCGGGCGAGAGCAGGATCGCGCGGTGGCCGGGCGAGTTCATCCACATGCGCACGACGCGCGTCGCCATGCCGCGCCGGCAGCCGCCGCCGAGCATGGCGAGCGTCTCGCCCAGCGCGCGCCGTCTGGTGTAGCGCCGCACCCGAGCGTCGAACGGCCCGCCGCCTCGCGACTCGTGGGCGAAGTAGTTCGCGTCCAGCATCTCCCACGAGTGGTAGTCGGCGGCGCGGGCGAGCGCGGCGCTGCCCCGCACGTGCCCCAGGCCGTGGTGGGCGCGCTGGCGGTTGATCGAGCGGACGACCGCACGCTCGCGCGCGTTCATGCTCGCCTTGCCGGCGTGAGCCGGCGTTGGAGTTATGGTCAACCAGGCAACCAGGCAGACGGCGACGAGCGCCACCGAAGCGACGTTGCGCAAGCGAATCACCTTCTCCGCCGGCGCTCCCCCGAGCTGCCGGCGTAGTTGTTCCGAGCTGTTCCGTGCGAGCGTTACTACGTCAGAATGCGGTCCGTCGCGCGCCAGAACCTAGCATCGAACAGCGCCTCGCGCGTCCGCCGCATCCGTGATCGGCTGCGCGAGCTTTACGG
The DNA here is from genome assembly GCA_963730535.1 of uncultured Solirubrobacteraceae bacterium. Lineage (GTDB taxonomy): Bacteria > Actinomycetota > Thermoleophilia > Solirubrobacterales > Solirubrobacteraceae > DASSUW01. The sequence continues at coordinate 249,061 of CAVSRU010000018.1, read as the reverse complement.
CCGTCCGTCGGCCCCGCCGCACGGCCACGGGCTCGACGAGCTGATCCTCACCGTCCTCTCGCAGTCGACCAACGACCGCAACCGCGATGTCGCGTTCCTACGGCTGCGCGACCGCTTCCCGAGCTGGGAGGCCGTGCGCGACGCGCCGAACGAGGAGGTCGAGGCTGCGATCCGGCCCGGCGGGATCTCGAAGGTCAAGTCGCGGCGCATCCAGGAGATCCTGCGCGCGCTGGGTGGGCGGGGATCCAATCTCGACGGGCCGCACCTGCGCGACCAGGCGTTCCTGGTCTCGCTGCCCGGCGTCGGCCGCAAGACCGCGGCCTGCGTGCGCCTGTTCGCGTACGGCGAGCGCGACGTGCCGGTCGACACCCACGTCTCGCGCGTCGGGACGCGGCTCGGCCTCTTCCGCGAGGGCGCCCCCTTCACCGAGCTGCACGACACGATGCTCGCTCTGACGCCCCCGGGGCAGGAGCTCGAGCTGCACGTGAACATGCTCCGGCACGGCCGCCGCACCTGCCACGCGCGGCGCCCGGACTGCGGGGAGTGCGCGTTGCTGCGCATGTGCCCGACTGGCTATAATCTGCGTCACAGCGACTGAGATCTTTTAGAGGAGCACACCACATGGCAAAGACCATCGGGATCGACCTGGGGACCACGAACTCGTGCATGGCCGTGCTCGAGGGCGGCGAGCCGACGGTGATCGAGAACGCCGAAGGCGGGCGTACCACGCCCTCCGTCGTCGCCTTCGCACAGAGCGGCGAACGGCTCGTCGGCACCGTGGCCAAGCGCCAGGCCGTCACCAACCCCACCAACACCGTCTTCTCCATCAAGCGCTTCATGGGCCGTAAGGAGGCCGAGGTGCGCGAGGAGGAGTCGATCGTGCCGTACGACGTCATCTCCGGCTCGGGCGGCGACGCTCGCGTGAAGGCCGGTGGCAAGGAGTACTCGCCGCCGGAGATCTCCGCGATGATCCTGCAGAAGCTGAAGGCCGACGCCGAGGCCTATCTCGGCGAGAGCGTCGACTCGGCGGTCATCACCGTCCCGGCCTACTTCAACGACGACCAGCGCCAGGCCACCAAGGACGCCGGCCGCATCGCCGGCCTCGAGGTCAAGCGCATCATCAACGAGCCGACGGCCGCCTCGCTGGCGTACGGGCTCGACAAGGAGTCCGACCAGACGATCCTCGTCTTCGACCTCGGCGGCGGCACGTTCGACGTGTCGGTGCTCGAGATCGGCGACGGCGTGTTCGAGGTCAAGTCGACGGCCGGTGACAACCACCTCGGCGGCGATAACTTCGACAAGGCGGTCGTCGACTGGCTCGCGGCCGAGTTCAAGCGCGACCAGGGCATCGACCTCACGCAGGACAAGATGGCCCTCCAGCGGCTCTATGAGGCCGCCGAGAAGGCCAAGATCGAGCTGTCCTCCGCGCAGGAGACGCAGATCAACCTGCCGTTCATCACCGCCGACGCCTCCGGCCCGAAGCACCTCGACGTCCGCCTCACGCGCGCCAAGCTCAACGAGCTCGCCGCGCCGCTGGTCGAGCGCGTCGTCGCGCCGGTCCGCCAGGCGCTCGACGACGCCAAGGACAAGGGCGTCAAGGAGATCCAGCACGTCGTCCTCGTCGGCGGCATGACCCGCATGCCGGCCGTCCAGGAGAAGGTCAAGGAGCTCACCGGCAAGGAGCCGCACCGCGGCGTCAACCCGGACGAGGTCGTGGCCGTCGGCGCCGCCATCCAGGCGGGCGTCCTGGCCGGCGACGTCAAGGACGTGCTCCTGCTCGACGTCACCCCCCTCACCCTCGGTATCGAGACCAAGGGCGGCGTGATGACGCGGCTGATCGAGCGCAACACGACCATCCCCACGCGCAAGTCGGAGGTGTTCTCCACGGCGGAGGACAACCAGGCGAGCGTGGAGATCCACGTGCTCCAGGGCGAGCGCGAGATGGCGGTCGGCAACAAGTCGCTGGGCAAGTTCCAGCTCACCGGCATCCCGCCCGCGCCGCGGGGCATCCCGCAGATCGAGGTCGGGTTCGACATCGACGCCAACGGGATCCTGCACGTGTCCGCCAAGGACCTGGGCACGGGCAAGGAGCAGCGGATCGAGATCAAGGCCGGCTCCGGGCTCTCCGACGACGAGATCAAGCGGATGGTCGGCGACGCCGAGACGCACGCCGAGGAGGACCGCCGGGCGAAGGAGCTCGCCGAGGCCCGCAACGGCGGCGAGAACGCCGTCTACCAGGCCGAGCGCCAGCTCAAGGACCTGGGCGACAACGTCGACGAGGCGTCGCGGACCGAGATCCAGGCCGCCATGGCCGAGGTCACGGAGGCCGTCAAGGGCGAGGACGCGGAGGACATCCGCAGCAAGACCGAGCGCCTGCAGACCGCCTTCCACCGCGTCTCCGAGGCGATGTACGAGCGCGCCCAGGCCGCCCAGCAGGCCGAGGCCGCCTCGTCCAACGGGGCGGCGTCCGACGGCGACGCGTCCGCCGACGAGGAGGTCGTCGACGCCGAGGTCGTCGACGAGCAGAAGTAGCGATGAACGAGGAGACCAAGACCGAGGAGTACACGGCGGCTGCGCCGCTCGACGCCGACGCCAAGGGCGCCGGGGAGACCTCGTTCGCCGATGCCGACGCCCCGCCCGCTTCCACGCGGGCGGTGGCGGAGGCCGAGGACGAGGCGCAGCGCTACCTCGAGCTCGCCAAGCGTACGCAGGCCGACTTCGAGAACTACCGCAAGCGGATGGCGCGCGAGAACGCCGCCGCCAAGGATCGCGGGGTCGCCAAGGTCGCCAGCGAGCTGCTGCCCGCGCTCGACCACCTCGAGCACGCGCTGAAGGCGGCCTCCGGCCACGAGGACGTCGTCAAGGGCTTCGCGCTCGTGCGCGACGAGATCGTCGCCGCGCTCGGGCGCGTGGGCATCGAGGCGTTCTCGCCCGACGGGGAGGCCTTCGACCCCAACGAGCACGAGGCGATGGCGGCCCAGCCGTCCGACGGCGTCGAGCCGGGGACGGTGCTCGAGGTCTACCAGCAGGGCTACCGCCTCGGCGGGTCCGTGCTGCGCCCGGCGCGCGTCGTGGTCGCGCAGTAGGAGGCATCCACGTGGCGCGCGGCGAGGACTACTACAAGGTCCTGGGGGTCGACAAGAAGGCCTCGCAGGACGACATCAAGAAGGCGTACCGCAAGCTCGCGCGCCAGTACCACCCCGACACCAACAAGGACGCCGGGGCGGAGGAGCGCTTCAAGCGCATCTCCGAGGCCCACGACGTGCTCGGCGACGCGGAGAAGCGCAAGAAGTACGACCGCGGGCAGACCGTGTTCGGCGGCGCCAACCCGTTCGGCACCGGCGCGGGCGGCGGGGCTACGACCGGCGACTACGGGTCGTTCTCGGACATCCTCTCGAACATCTTCAACACGACCGCGGGGCGCGGCGGCGCGCGTACGCGGCCGGCCGCCGAGCGCGGGCACGACCTCGAGACGACCGTGTCGCTCTCGTTCGAGCAGGCGGTCGAGGGGGCGCAGGTCCCGGTCTCCGTGTCCGCGTACGCGGCGTGCACGACCTGTCGCGGGACCGGCGCGCGGCCCGGGACGTCGCCGATCGTCTGCCCCGTGTGCCAGGGTCGCGGCGTGGAGTCCCAGGGCCAGGGCGTCTTCTCGATCACCCGGCCGTGCTCGCGCTGCGGCGGCTCGGGCACCGTGATCGAGGATCCGTGCCCGACCTGCCAGGGCGCCGGCCGGCTGCGCGAGCTCAAGAAGTACCGCGTGAACATCCCCGCCGGCGTCAAGGACGGCTCGCGGATCCGGCTGCCCGGCAAGGGCGAGGCCGGCCTGCGCGGCGGTCCGTCGGGCGACCTCTTCGTCGTCTGCCACGTCACCGAGTCGCCGGTCTTCCGTCGCAAGGGCGACAACTTCGAGGTCGAGGTGCCGATCACGATCGCCGAGGCGATCCGCGGCGCCGACGTCGAGGTGCCGACCCTGCACGGGACGAAGAAGCTGCGGGTGCCGGGCGGCACCAAGCACGGCACGGTCCAGCGCCTGCGCGGCGAGGGCCCGCCCGCCCCCGGCGGAGGCTCCTCGCGCGGGGACATCCACTACCGCTTCGTGATCGACGTGCCGGAACGCTTGACCGACGAGCAGCGCCAGGCGGTGGATGCGCTGTCGCAGACCATGAACGGCAACCCGCGCGAGCGGCTGCTGCGAGAGGCGGCCGGAGGCCGATGAGCGCCCGCCGGACGACACGGATCACCGCGCAGGTCGACCGTGGCCGCGGCGTGTTCATGATCTCGGTCGCGGCCGAGCTGGCGGCTATGCACCCGCAGACGCTGCGCATGTACGAGGCGCGCGGGCTGATCGAGCCCCAGCGCTCCCCGAAGGGCACGCGGCTCTACTCCCAGGCCGACGTCGATCGCCTGCGCCGCATCCAGGGGATGACGACCGAGCTGGGCATGAACCTGGCCGGCGTCGAGCGCGTGCTCGAGCTCGAGGACAAGCTGGCCCGGCTCCAGCGCAAGGTCGAGACGATGGAGCGCCGCTCGGCCGCGTTGCAGGAGGAGATCGCCGCGCGCGAGGACGAGATCGCCCGGCTCGAGGAGGTGCGCCAGTCCGTGCGCGCGGAGATCGTCCGCTACGAGGCTCCCGGCACCGCGCTCATCCCGATCCGGCACGTGCGGCGCGGGGGCTAGGCGCCGGCGGCAGCGCGCGCAGGATGCCGAGGTAGAGGATCGGCGTCCCGGTCGCGATCAGGATCGCGGCCATCCACGGCGTGCCGGCGTCGGTGCCGGAGCCGAGCGCGTGGACGACCCCGAGCACGTAGACGAGCGGCGTGAGACGGTGGAGGTTGCGCCAGCGGCGCGTGCCGACCCGGCGCCGGATGTAGAAGGTCAGGCCGAGGATCGCCGCCAGGTAGCCGCCGATGATCCCGAGGCCCGTGAACACCGGCTCGTGGTCGATGACGAACGGCACCGCGATCCCGAGCGGCCCGGGATTGAGCCACGCGTCGCCGAGCAGCGTGAGGCCGTGCACCGCGATGGCGACGAGCGCCGCCAGCGCCGCGTGCTCGTGGACCGCGATCAGGACGCGCGGCAGGCCCGGCTTCTGGAACGCCTTCGCCGCCATCCCGAGCCCGATCGTCACCGACGCGGCGATGAGGACGAGCGCGACGATGCCCGACGCCCGGCTCGCCAGCCACCACCCGAACTCCATCGGATCGCGGCCGGTCATGCCGCCACCTGGATCGCGCCGTCGTACTCGGTCAGCACGCCTCCGTAGTCCGCGAGGATCTCGCGGCCGCCGGTCGGGCCGGCGAGAACGGCGGCCTTCGCCAGCGCCTCCGCTTGCGCGGCGGTGGGTGCCTTCGCGGTGGCGGACAGCACTCCGGTCCAGGCCGGGCGGTTCGTCGCGGGGTCGAGCAGGTGGTGCGCCGGGCGGCCACCGGCGTCCCACCAGAGGCGGCGCTCGATGCCGGAGGTGGCGACCGCGTCGCCGTCGAGGGCGAGCGTGGCGGCCGGGTCTCCGGTGAGCCGGTCGAGGACCTGGACCTGATGGGCTCCCGAGACCCGCAGGTCGCCGCCGAGATCCGCGGCGCACGGCCCGTGCGGCGCGAGCATGGCCGCCGCCACGTCGGCCGCGTGGCCCTTCGCACTGCCGCCGAGGTCGAGGCGGACGCCGCGCGGCCGGACGATCGTCTCGGCCACGACGCCTACGAGCCGCCAGGCGGCGAACCGCTGCGGTCCGGCAGGCCGGGCCGGCGGCGCCGCGGCGAGCGCCGCGCGGAGCTCCGCCCGCGGGCGCCCCGTGAGCGAGCGGTCGTAGCCGGCCTTCACCAGCGCGCCGAGGAGCGTCGGATCGGCGAGCCCGCCCGTGGCGGCCGCGCCGTCGAGCGCCGCCTGGACCGCCGCCCGCAGCTCCGGCGACGCGGGCACGACCTCGCGCGGGTCCTCGTTGAGCCGGCACAGCTCGCTCTCGGGGTCGAAGCGCGTCAGGCGCGCCTCGAGGCCCTCGATCAGCTCCCGCGCGGCGTCGAGCGGCGCGCCGGGGGAGCCGAGCAGCCGGACCCACGTCCCCATGGCGGGGAAGGCGAGCTCGTGGAGCGTCACGACGACTGGGTGGTCAGCGGGGCGGGCGCCGGCGCGGGCGCTGGCGCGGCTGGGGCCGGCGCGCTGGGAGCGCTCGTCGTCGCCGGCGCCGACACGGTGGGCGCGGCGCCCGTGGACGCGGTCGCCGCTGCCGCCGGGCGCGGATGGTGCACGACGATCCGCTTGATCACCTTGCGCTTGACGATCACCTTCCGCGGCCGGACGTCGGCCGCGGCGACCGCCTTCGGCGTCGGCTCGACCGAGCGCGGGATCGTTCCCGGCGCGCACCTGCACCGCGAGCAGCGCCAGCGCGGCGAAGAACGTGCCGAGCGCGCCGCCGACGACCCAGCCCGGCGCCGGCTTCCGGCGCCGTGCGTCAGTCGTCATCGCCGCCGCGCCCCCGGCCGCGACCGCGACCGCGGCCGTGCCCGCCGTCGTCGTCATCGCCGTGGTCGTCGTCGCCGTGGTCGTCGTCGTCGAAGTCGTCCTCATCCCCGTGGCGGCCGGACGGTCCGGGGCCGGAGGTCGAGGCGGGCGGCGCGGCGGCCGCGGGCGGCGCGGCGGCGACCGGGATCCGCGGGCGGTCGCCCGGGCCCTGGTCGAGCGTGCCGTCGTCGCTGGCCGAGGCGGCGCGGGCGCCGGAGGCGGCCGCCTTCGGCCGCTTGTGGATCGTGCGGCGGACCACCTGGGTGCGCACCTCGACGGGCGGGTCGGTCTCGGCGGTCGGGGCCGGTGCGGTGGCGGCGGGCTCCTCGCCACCGGAGGCGAGGGCGACGGCGGCGAGGACCCCGAGGGCGGCGATCGTGGCCACCGTGGCGATCGTGGTGCGAGAGAGGCTCATGCCCTTCACCGTCGTCATGCCGTCCCCAAGGCTCCGGCAACCGCGGGTTAAGCCTGGGCAAAACCGGCGCGACGGCGGCTACATTCGGGCGCATGAAGCCGAGGGTCCTGTTCGTCGAGGACGAGCCCAGCATCTACGAGCCGTTCAGCAAGGCGCTCGCCCGCGAGGGGTTCGAGCCGGTCGTCGCGCGCACGGCGGCGAAGGCGCTCGACCTCGTCGACGGCGACTTCGCGATCGTGCTGCTCGACCTCTCGCTCCCGGACGGTGACGGGCGCGACATCTGCCGCGCGATCCGCCGCGCGTCGTCGGTGCCGATCCTCATGCTCACGGCGCGCGGCACCGAGGCCGACCGCATCGTCGGGCTCGAGCTGGGCGCCGACGACTACGTCGTCAAGCCGTTCAGCGGCGCCGAGGTGATCGCTCGCATCCGGGCGATCCTGCGCCGCAGCGCGCCCGCCCAGGAGGGCGAGCCCGACCTGCCACCCGGCCCGGTCGAGGTGGGAGGCCTGCACGTCGACGTCGCCGCCCGCCGCGTGCGGCTCGACCAGACCGAGCTGCAGCTCTCCCGCAAGGAGTTCGACCTGCTGGCTGAGCTCATCCGCAACGCCGGCCGCGTCGTCACCCGCGAGCAGCTCATGGACCGGGTCTGGGACGAGAACTGGTTCGGCTCGACCAAGACGCTCGACGTGCACGTCCGCTGGCTGCGCCAGAAGCTCGGCGACGACCCGTCGGCGCCGCGCTACCTGCACACCGTGCGGGGCGTCGGCTTCCGCTTCACCGCGCCCGAGGAGCTGACGTAAGCCTCCGCACCCGCCTCCTGCTGGCGCTCGCCTACGTGCTCGTGCTGGCGGTCGTCGCGCTCGAGGTGCCGCTCGTCATCAGCCTGCGGGAGCGCGTGGACGCCGAGGTCAAGTCGCAGGCGCTCAGCCAGGCGGAGATCGTGTCGGCGAGCGTCGAGGGCAACCTCGCACCCGGCGAGGCGCTCGACGGGATCACCGAGCGGGCCGCGCAGGCGGTGCGCGGGCGCGTGATCGTCGTCGGCGCCCAGGGGCGGCTGCTCGCCGACTCGGACGGGGAGGAGCGGCTGGGCATGGACTACGGCTCGCGGCCGGAGATCACCGTCGCGCTCGCGGACCGCTCCTACCAGGAGGAGCGCCGCAGCGAGACCCTCGACGAGACGATCCTCGCCACCGCCGTGCCGGTGCGGCGCGCGGGCCGAACCGACCCCGTCGGTGCCGTGCGAGTGACCCAGAGCGTCGACGCGGTCGGCCGCGCCACGTGGCGCGCCACGGGCGGCCTGATCGCGATCGGCCTGCTCGTGCTCGTGCTCGGGCTCGCCGCCGGGGCGCTGATCGCCGGGCAGGTGGCTGGGCCGGTCCGGCGGCTCGACGAGGCCGCCCGCCGCGTGGCCGATGGTGACCTCTCGGCCCGCGCGACCGTCGAGGGCAGCTCCGAGCAGCGCCGCCTGGCGGGCACGTTCAACGACATGACCGCGCGGCTCGAGCGGCTCGTCGCCAGCCACGGCGAGTTCGTCGCGGACGCCTCGCACCAGCTGCGGACGCCGCTCAGCGGGCTGCGGCTGCGGCTGGAGGAGGCCCGCGCGTCGACCAGCGACGCCGGCGCCCACGAGGAGATCGACGGCGGCTTGCGAGAGCTCGACCGGCTGTCGGCCATGGTGACCGAGCTGCTCGTGCTCTCCCAGGCCGGCGAGGTCGATGCCCCGGCCGAGCGCGTCGACCTCGAGGACGCCGCGCGCCGCGCCGCCGCGCGCTGGGACGTCGAGGCGTCGGGCACCGCCGCCGACGCGTTCTGCTCGCCCGCCGACCTCGACCGCGCTCTCGACGCGCTGGTGGAGAACGCGCTGCACTACGGCAACGGGCGGGTCGAGATCCACTCGCGCTCGGGGGCGCTGGACGTGCTCGACCGCGGGCCGGGCCTCTCGGAGGCCGACCTCGTCGCGGCGTTCGAGCGCTTCCACCGCGGCGCGGCGGGCCGGGCGGGACCGACGGGCACCGGCCTCGGGCTCCCGATCGCCCGCGAGCTGGCGCGCCGCTGGGGCGGCGACGTGACGCTCGCCAACCGCGACGGCGGCGGCGCGCGAGCGACGATCACCTTTCCCGGCGCTTAACCAGCCTGGGGCTACGGTGATCGCATGCGCCGCGCCACCGTGCTCTGGATCGTCCTCGCCGTGGCCGGCGTGCTGCTCGTCGCCGGGGTGACCTACGCCACGTCGCGGCTCTCGACCCAGACGATCGGGCTGTCCTCCGAGCCGCTCAGCGCCGGAAGCGAGCTCGCCCCGAAGACCACGCCGACGCCGGAAGCGACCGCCACCGGCCCGACGCGGGCCGAGCGCCGGGCACGCCGCCGCGCCCGCGCCCGCGCCGCGCCGTCCCCGACGGCCGTCGTCACGCCGCCGCCCGTCACCGACGACGACGGCACCGTCGAGGACAACTCGGGGTCGGGCAGCGACGACGACAGCGGCCGTGGCCGTGGGCGGGGTCGTGGCCGGGGCGGCGACGACGACGACTGAGCGTCGTTCGCCGGCGCCACCAACACGCTAAGATCTTAGTCCCCTCGACTGAGATATCGCTATGCAACTCGACCGTTTCACGATCAAGTCCCAGGAGGCGCTGCAGGCCGCGATCCGGCTTGCCGCCGACCGCTCGAACACCGAGACCGCGCCGCAGCACCTGCTGCTGGCTCTGCTCGACCAGGAGGATGGCCTCGTCGGCCCGGTCCTGCGCAAGGTCGGCGCCGACCCCGCCGCCGTGCGCAGCCAGACCGGCGGCGAGCTGGACCGGCTTCCGACGATCACGGCCGGCGCCCGGGAGCCCGCCACCGCGCGCGAGCTGCTCGACGTCCTCCGCGCCGCCGAGCGCGAGATGGCCAAGCTCGGTGACGAGTACGTGTCGACCGAGCACCTGCTGCTGGCGCTCTCCGAGGCCATCGACGGTCTCCCCGCCCGCGACGACCTCGCGAAGGCGATCGAGGCGATCCGCGGCCCGCACCGGGTCACCGACCAGAACCCGGAGGAGAAGTACCAGTCGCTCCAGCGCTTCGGCCGCGACCTCACCGAGGCCGCCGAGAACGGCAAGCTCGACCCCGTCATCGGTCGCGACGACGAGATCCGCCGCGTCATCCAGGTGCTCTCCCGCCGCACCAAGAACAACCCCGTGCTGATCGGCGACCCGGGCGTCGGCAAGACCGCGATCGTCGAAGGCCTGGCCCAGCGGATCATCGTCGGCGACGTGCCCGAGTCGCTCCAGGACCGGCGCGTCATCGCGCTCGACATCGGCGCCCTGCTCGCCGGCTCCAAGTACCGCGGCGAGTTCGAGGAGCGCCTCAAGGCCGTCCTCAAGGAGATCCAGGAGTCCGACGGCCAGGTGATCCTGTTCATGGACGAGCTGCACACGATCGTCGGCGCCGGCGCCGCCGAGGGCGCAGTCGACGCCGCCAACCTGCTCAAGCCGATGCTCGCCCGCGGCGAGCTGCGCGCCATCGGCGCCACCACGCTCGACGAGTACCGCAAGCACGTCGAGAAGGACGCCGCGCTCGAGCGGCGCTTCCAGCCGATCATGGTCGGCGAGCCGAGCGTCGAGGCCACGATCGCGATCCTGCGCGGACTCAAGGAGCGCTACGAGGCCCACCACGGCGTCCAGATCACCGATGCCGCCCTGATCGCGGCCGCCACGCTCAGCCACCGCTACATCGCCGACCGCTTCCTGCCCGACAAGGCGATCGACCTGGTCGACGAGGCCGCCTCCCGCGTGTCGATCGAGAAGAGCTCGCTCCCGACCGAGATCGACGAGGTCCGCCGCCGCATCATCCAGCTCGAGATCGAGCACGTGGCGGTGGAGAAGGACGAGACCGCGACCACCCGGCGCGATGAGATCGTCCGCGAGCTCGCCGACCTCAACGAGGAGTTCTCGCGCATGAAGGCGCAGTGGGAGCGCGAGAAGGAGCAGGCCGAGGGTCACAGCGACGTGCTCAAGCGCCTCGACGAGGCGCGCACGGAGCTCGAGCGCGCGGAGCGCGAGCTCGACTACGCGAAGGCCGCTGAGCTGCGGCACGGCGAGATCCCGGAGCTCGAGCAGCAGATCGCCGACGCCGAGTCTCGCGGCCCCACGGACGAGCCGCCGGTCTACCTGCGCGAGAAGGTCGACGACGAGGACGTCGCCGACGTCGTGGCCAAGTGGACCGGGCATCCCGGTCACCCGGCTCGTCGAGGGCGAGATCGAGAAGCTGATCCACATGGAGGAGCGGCTGCACCGGCGCGTCGTCGGCCAGCGCGAGGCGGTCGCCGCCGTGTCCGACGCGCTGCGCCGCTCACGCGCGGGCCTCAGCGAGCCCGACCGCCCGATCGGCACCTTCCTGTTCCTCGGCCCCACCGGCGTCGGCAAGACCGAGCTGGCCCGCGCGCTGGCCGAGTTCATGTTCGACTCCCAGGACGCGATGGTGCGGATCGACATGTCCGAGTACATGGAGAAGCACTCGGTGTCGCGGCTGGTCGGCGCGCCCCCCGGCTACGTCGGCTACGAGGAGGGCGGTCAGCTCACCGAGGCCGTGCGCCGGCGCCCGTACTCGGTGGTGCTCCTCGACGAGATCGAGAAGGCGCACGCCGACGTCTTCAACGTGCTGCTCCAGGTGATGGACGACGGCCGGCTGACCGACGGCCAGGGCCGCACGGTCGACTTCAAGAACGCCGTGCTGATCATGACGTCGAACATCCCGGGCGGCCGCGAGGGCGCCGTGGCGACGTTCAAGCCGGAGTTCATCAACCGGCTCGACGACATCGTCGAGTTCGACTCGCTCACCCGTGACCAGCTGCGCGAGATCGTCGACCTCCAGGTCGCCCGCCTGATCCGGCGCGTCGCCGAGCGCGGCGTCCAGGTGTCGCTGACCGACGCCGCCCGCGACCTGCTGGGCGACATCGGTTACGACCCCACGTACGGCGCCCGCCCGCTCAAGCGCGTGATCTCCAAGCGGCTCGTCGACCCGCTGGCGCTCGGCCTGCTCAAGAACGAGTACGCGGCCGGGGACCGGATCGAGGTCGACGCCGTCGACGGCGAGCTCGTGTTCACCCGCGCCCCCGCGAGGTCCTCGCTTAAGGGCCTATCCAAGAACCCCGCCACGCCCAGTGCGGCCGTGAACGCTTCGCACCTGCCTCGGCCTGCGGCCTCGTCGCCGGCCTTCGGCCTGGGCCACCCGAACCCTCGGGAATACGTCTGTATTCCCTTCGGGATTCGTGCGGCGCCCGGCTCGGTTCACGACCACCCTGGTCGGGCCGGATCTTCTTGGACAGACCCTAAGGCTCGAGGAACGTGCGGCGGACGGTGACCGGCACGCGGACCCAGACGGGTCGCGGCACGGGCGAGTAGTGCCGCCGCTGGTCGATCTGGATGATCCACTTCCCGCTGGCCGGGTCGTCGATCGGGATCTGCCGGCGGCGGACGTCGAACCGCCCGCAGCGACCCTTCGACCGCCGCGCGAGGCGGACGGTCTTCTCCCACGTCCCGCCGAACATGTAGTGCGCGAAGAGCGGCGCGCGGCGCCCGTCGGCGGCGAGGCGCGTGAAGCCGCGGCCGAGCATGCGCACGCGGCTGTCGGACGGGGCGTCACGGGGCCGCAGCCGGGCGTCGAGCGCCGACACGCGCGAGCGGAGCGTGATCGATACCAGCGGGTTGATCCTGTCCCGCACCACGATCTCGAACGGCACCTCGCCGGCGTCCTGGAACGGCGCGTCGATGGTGCCGCTGATGTTCCCGCCGGCGTCCGCCTGGGGCTGCGCCTCGACGATGCCGTTCACCAGGATGTCGACGAACCCCTCGGGAGTGAAGCCCTCACCCTGGATGAGGACGTTCTCCCGCTGCTCGCGCGTGTCGCCCGCTGACACGTAGCACGGCTTCAGAGGCGCCACCGTGGCTGCGACGGCGGGTGTCGCCGCTGCCCCGAGGACGAGCGCGGTCACGGCGAGCAAGCGCATCCCCATCCCGAGGCAAGTATCCACGACACGAACAACACCGCACCTGGCCGGAAGGATCGGATACAAGGGGGGCATGCCCACCTACATCATGCTCTCCACCCTTACGCCCGAGGGCGTGCAGACGATCAAGAACAACCCCGCGCGAATCCGCGAGGTCAACAAGGAGGTCGAGCAGCTCGGCGCGACCGTGAAGGCGCAGTGGGCCACGCTGGGGCATTTCGACTTCGTGAACATCGTCGAGGCGCCCGACGAGAAGACGATGGCCCGCGTGTCGCTCGAGCTGGGCTCGCGCGGGACCGCGCACTACGAGTCCCTGGCCGCGATCCCGATCGACGACTTCATCGCCGCCTTGTGAGCCGAGTCCTGGTGGTGGGCGCCGGCGGGCGCGAGCACGCGATCGTGCGCGCGCTCGCCCGCTCGCCGCAGCGCCCGGAGGTGCTGTGCACGCCCGGCAACGCGGGCATCGCGCGCGACGCGAGGATCGTCGAGGCCGACGACGTCGCGGCCTTCGCGGCCGCCGAGGGCGTCGAGCTCGTGGTCGTCGGGCCCGAGGCGCCGCTGGTCGACGGGCTGGCCGACGCGTGCGCCGCGGCCGGCGTCGCGTGCTTCGGCCCGTCGGCCGCCGCCGCCCGGCTCGAAGGCTCGAAGGCGTTCGCCAAGGAGGTGATGGCGGCGGCCGGCGTGCCGACCGCTGAGTTCGCGGTCGTCGAGTCGGTCGAGGACGGGCTGGCGGCGGTCGGGAGCTACCCGGTCGTGATCAAGGCCGACGGGCTGGCCGCCGGCAAGGGAGTGGTGATCGCCGAGGACGAGGCGCAGGCGCGCGCCGCGCTCGAGGCGATGCTCGTCGACCGCCGGTTCGGCGACGCGCCGGTGGTCGTCGAGGCCTTCCTGCCCGGGCAGGAGCTGTCGCTGCTCGCGCTCTGCGACGGAGAGACCGCGCTCCCGCTCGCCCCCGCGCGGGACTTCAAGCGGATCGGGGACGGCGACACCGGTCCGAACACCGGTGGCATGGGCTCGTTCTCGCCGGTGCCGGAGGTCGACGACGCGCTCGTCGAGCGCATCCGCGCGGAGGTCCACCAGCCGGTCGTCGACGAGCTCGCGCGCCGCGGGAGCCCCTTCCACGGCGTGCTCTACGCCGGGCTGATGCTCGACGGCGACGCCGTGCAGGTGCTCGAGTTCAACGTCCGCTTCGGCGATCCCGAGACCCAGGCCGTGCTCCCGCGGCTGCGCAGCGACCTGCTCGACCTGCTGACCCGCGCGACGCGGCCGGGCGGGCTGGCCGGCGCGCGCCTGGAGTGGGACGCCCGCGCGGCGGTGACGGTGGTCCTCGCGTCACGCGGGTACCCGGAGACCTCGTCGTCGGGCGATGTGATCACCGGCCTCGACCGCGTGCCGGAGGGGGTCGAGGTCACCCACGCGGGCACGCGTGCGCAGGACGGCGAGGTGGTCACGGCGGGCGGGCGGGTGCTCAACGTGACGGCGCTCGCGGACGACACGCGATCCGCCCGCGAGCACGCGTATGCTGCGGCCGACGTGATCGCCTTCGAGGGCCGGCAGCTGCGCCGGGACATCGCCGCGTGACGCAGGAGCCGGCTACGCAGACGGCTGTGGAGGCCGAGTTCGACGGGCTCGAGGTCGACGCCCCGGTCGTCGGGATCGTGATGGGCTCGAAGTCCGACATGCCGGCCATGGACGCCGCCGCGCAGCAGCTGACGGAGCTCGGCATCCGCCACGAGGTGCGGGTGATGTCCGCGCACCGCGAGCCCGACACGGTCGCCGAGTACGCCAAGAACGCGCAGATGCGGGGCCTGCGGGTGATCATCGCCGGCGCCGGGCTGTCCGCCGCTCTCCCCGGCGTGGTCGCCGCCCACACCGCGCTCCCGGTGATCGGCGTGCCGCTGACGTCGTCGAAGTCGATCGCCGGCGGGCTCGACGCGCTGCTGTCGATCGCCCAGATGCCGCCCGGCGTGCCCGTCGCGTGCGTGGGCGTGGACAACGCGCGCAACGCCGCCGTGCTCGCCGCGCGCATCCTGGACTCTTGATCGCCCGCTACACACGCCCCGAGCTGGGGGAGATCTGGACCGACGAGGCGCGCATGACGGCGTGGCGGGACGTCGAGGTGGCTGCCGCCGAGGCGCTCGAGGGGCCGGCGGAGGCGGACCTGGAGGCGATCCGGGCCGCCACGTTCACGGTCGAGGCGGTGCGCGAGCGGGAGGCGGTGACCGACCACGACGTGGCCGCGTTCGTCGACGTCCTGTCGGCGTCGGCCGGCCCGGCCGGGCGCTGGATCCACTTCGGGCTCACCTCCTCGGACGTGCTCGACACGGCGCTGGCGCTCCAGCTGCGCCGGGCCGGCGAGGTGATCGTGCCGGGGGCGTACGAGCTGGCCCGAGTGCTCGCCGAGCGCGCTCGCGAGCACGCGGACACGCTGTGCGTGGGCCGCACGCACGGGGTCCACGCCGAGCCGACCTCGTTCGGCCTCAAGCTCGCCGGCTTCGCGATGGAGGCGCACCGCAACGCCGAGCGGCTGGAGGCGGCGTTCGCGGCGGCGGCGGTGGGAGCGATCTCGGGCGCGGTCGGCACCTACGCGGCGCTCGGGCCCGAGTTCGAGGAGCGCGTGCTCGAGCGGCTGGGCCTGGCGCGCGAGCCGGTCTCGACCCAGGTCGTGCCGCGCGACCGCCACGCCCAGCTGCTCAACGCGATCGCGCTGGCCGGCGCCGGGCTCGAGCGCTTCGCCCTCGAGATCCGCCACCTCCAGCGCACCGAGGTGCGCGAGGTCGAGGAGCCGTTCCGCGCGGGCCAGAAGGGCTCGAGCGCGATGCCGCACAAGCGCAACCCGATCACCACCGAGCGCATCTGCGGCCTCGCCCGGGTCCTGCGGGGCTACGCCGTGACCGGGCTCGAGAACGTAGCGCTGTGGCACGAGCGCGACATCTCGCACTCGGGGGCCGAGCGGGTCGTGCTCCCCGACGCCACCACGCTGCTCGACTACATGCAGCACCTCGCGCTCCGGGTGGCGCGCGGGATGGTCGTGCATCCCGACCGGATGCGGGCCAACCTGGAGCTCACGAGCGGCGCGCTGTTCTCCCAGCGCGTGCTGCTGGCGCTCGTCGAGGGCGGGATGCAGCGCGACGACGCGTATCGCGTCGTGCAGCGGCTCGCGCAGGAGGCGTGGGACACGGGCACGCCGCTGCGGTCGCTGCTCGAGCGCGAGGGGCTCGACCTCGATCTCGATGCGATCTTCGACTACGGGCACTACGTTCGACATGTGCCCACGGTGCTGCGACGACTGGAGGACCTATGACCCTGATGCTCTATGGGGCGCCCGAGCTCTCCGCCGACCTCTTCCACGCGATCCCGGCGGGGATCGTCGACCCGTTCCTCTACGTCGAGAACGGCGAGCGGCGAGCGGCCACGGTCAGCATCCTCGACGCCGACAAGGTGACTGCGATGGGCATCGAGGTGCTCGACCTCGCCGAGCTCGGCTGGGACGAGCTCGTGACCAGCGGCATCTCCCGGGAGGCCGCCGAGCTCGAGCTGTGCGTGCGCGCCTGCGAGCGGCTCGGCGTCGGCCGGGCGACGGTGCCGATCGAATTCCCCCTGGGGGTGGCGGACCACCTGCGGGCGGCGGGCGTCGAGCTCGACGTCGACCAGGAGGCGTTCGTCGCGCGCCGGCGGGTCAAGACGCCGGCCCAGCTCGAAGGCATCCGGCGCGCCCAGGCCGCCGCCGATGCCGCCATGGGGGTCGCCGCGCGCATGATCCGCGAGCTGCCGAACGGGCTCACCAGCGAGGCCGTGCGCAAGGAGATGCAGGTCCTGTGCGACGCGCGCGGCTGCGACCTCGCGGACGACGTGATCGTGTCGCACGGGCCACAGGGCGCCGTCGGCCACGAGCCCGGGCACGGCCCGATCGGCGAGGGCGAGTCGGTGATCGTCGACATCTGGCCGCGCGACCGCAGCTCCCGCTGCTGGTCCGACATGACCCGCACGTTCGTGGCGGGCGGCGGCGAGCCGACCGAGGAGCTGGCCGAGTACTGGCGGCTCACCCGCGACGCGCTCGACCGCTCGTTCGCGCTCGTGCGCGCGGGCGCCGACTGCCGGGAGATCTACGTCGCCTCCTGCGAGCCGTTCGAGGCGGCCGGCCACCCGACCCAGCGCACCAAGCCCGCGGGGAAGACGCTCGACGAGGGCTACTACCACGGGCTCGGCCACGGGGTCGGCCTCGAGGTGCACGAGCGCCCGAACCTCGGCCGCACTCCCGACACGCTGGTGGCCGGCGACGTGATCACGCTCGAGCCCGGGATCTACCGCAAGGCCTTCGGCGGCGTCAGGCTCGAGGACCTCGTGCTCGTCGGCGAGGACGGCGCCGAGCTGCTGACGGATTTCCCGTACGACCTGTGACGTAACCTCAGGCCGGTGACCGCGCTATCCCTGCTGGCCTCCGGCAAGGTCCGCGAGCTCTACGAGCTCGGCGACGACCTGCTGATGGTGGCCTCCGACCGCATCTCGACCTACGACGTCGTGCACCCGACCGCGATCCCCGACAAGGGGAAGGTGCTGACGGGCCTGTCCGTCCTGTGGTTCGACCTCACGAAGCAAGTCGTCCCGAACCACCTCATCTCGACCACCGAGGGCGTGCCCGACGAGTTCCGCGGGCGCGGGCTGCGCGTCAAGCGGCTCCAGATGCTGCCGGTCGAGTGCGTCGTCCGCGGGTACCTCTCCGGCTCGGGCTGGAAGGACTACCAGGCGACCGGCCGCGTGTCCGGCATCGAGCTGCCCGAGGGCCTGCGGGAGTCCGAGCAGCTCCCCGAGCCGATCTTCACGCCGTCGACGAAGGCCGAGGAGGGCCACGACGAGGCGATCGACTTCGAGCAGGCGGCGGAGCTCGCCGGCTCGCGGGAGCTGGGCGAGCAGCTGCGCGACGTCTCGCTCGAGGTCTACGGCCGGATCGCCGCCTACGCGCGCGAGCGCGGGATCATCCTGGCCGACACGAAGTTCGAGTTCGGGCTGGACGCCGACGGTGTGCTGACCCTCGGCGACGAGGTCTGCACGCCGGACTCGTCACGCTTCTGGCCCGCCGACCGCTACGAGGTCGGGCGGGGGCAGCCGAGCTTCGACAAGCAGTACGTGCGCGACTGGGCATCCGGCACCGGGTGGGACAAGGCCCCGCCCGCCCCGGCGATCCCCGACGAGGTCGTGGCGGCCACCCGCGAGCGCTACGTGGCCGCGTACGAGCAGCTGGCCGGCGAGCCGTTCTCGGCCTGGCTGGATCGCGTGTGAGGGTGCGGGTGCTGATCCGGCCCAAGGCCGGGATCCTCGACCCGCAGGGCCAGGCGGTCGAGCGCGCGCTGCCGGCGCTCGGCTTCGACGGCGTGGCCAACGTGCACGTCGGCCGGCTCGTCGAGCTCGACGTCGACGATCCCTCGCGGGTGCCGGAGATGTGCGAGCGGCTGCTGGCGAATCCCTTGATCGAGGACTTCCAAATCGAGCGGCCGGAAGCCGATCGTTCGTCTCAGGACGCAGGGCCGGATGCCCTGCAGGGGTAACCAGTGAGGTTCGGCGTCGTGCAGTTCCCGGGGTCGTGCGACGAGCGCGACGCGCTCGCCGCCGCGCGGCGGGTCGGGGAGGCGGAGCTCCTCTGGCACGGCGACGCCGACCTGCACGGGTCCGACGCGGTGATCGTCCCCGGCGGGTTCTCCTACGGCGACTACCTGCGCGTTGGGGCGATCGCCCGCTTCTCGCCGGTCATGGGCGAGGTCGCCCGCTTCGCCCGTGACGGCGGGCTGGTGCTCGGCATCTGCAACGGCTTCCAGGTGCTGTGCGAGGCCGGCCTGCTGCCCGGTGCCCTGCTCCCCAACACGTCGCTGCGCTTCACCTGCCGGCAGGTCGACGTCGAGGTCGTCAACGCCTCGATCCCGTGGACGCGCGGCTGCGAGGTCGGCCAGCGGCTCTCGATCCCAGCCAAGCACACGACCGGCCGCTACTGGGCGCCCGACGACCTCGGCGATCAGGTCGTGCTCCGCTACGCGCCCGGCCACAACTTCAACGGCTCGATGGACGACATCGCCGGCGTCTGCAACGCGGAGGGCAACGTGCTCGGCCTGATGCCGCACCCGGAGCACGCGGTCGACATCCTCACCGGCTCGGTCGACGGCCTCGCCCTGATCGGGGCGCCGGTGTGAGCCGGCACCGTGAGCTCGGGCTCACCGACGGCGAGTACGAGCTGATCGTCGAGAAGCTGGGGCGCGAGCCGAACGAGGTCGAGCTCGCGGTCTTCAGCCTCATGTGGTCCGAGCACTGCGGCTACAAGCACTCGCGGCGGCTGCTCAAGTCGCTGCCCACCGAGGGTCCGCGGCTCGTGCTCGGCCCGGGCGAGAACGCCGGCGCGGTCTCCCTGGGCGACGGGCTGGCGTGCGCGTTCAAGGTCGAGTCGCACAACCACCCCAGCGCGGTCGAGCCGTTCCAGGGGGCGGCGACGGGGGTGGGCGGCATCCTGCGCGACGTGTTCGCGATCGGCGCGCGGCCGATCGCGATCCTCGACTCGCTGCGCTTCGGCGAGCCGGCCGGCTCGCCCCGCTCCCGCTACCTGCTCGAGCATGCGGTGGCGGGCATCGGGCACTACGGCAACTCGATCGGCGTGGCGACCGTCGGCGGGGAGATCTACTTCGAGGCGCCGTACGAGCAGAACTGCCTCATCAACGCGATGTGCGTCGGCCTGATCGAGACCGACAAGCTGATCCGGTCAGCGGCCGCGGGGATCGGCAACGTGGTGGTGCTGTTCGGAGCCCGTACCGGGCGGGACGGGATCGGCGGCGCGTCCGTGCTCGCCTCCGCCGAGCTGGGCGACGAGGACGCCGCCAAGCGCCCGACCGTCCAGATCGGCGACCCGTTCGAGGAGAGCCGCCTGCTCGAGTGCTCGCTCGAGCTGCTCGACCGCGAGCTGCTGGTCGCGCTCCAGGACCTCGGCGCCGCGGGCCTGACCTCCTCGGCGTCCGAGATGGCGGCCAAGGGCGGCGTCGGCATCGACCTCGACGTGCGCCGCGTGCTGCTGCGCGAGGCCGACATGGAGCCGTTCGAGATCATGATCTCCGAGTCGCAGGAGCGGATGCTGTGCGTGGTCGAGCCCGCGCGGGTGGACGACGTGCTGGCCGTCTGCCGCCGCTGGGAGGTGAACGCCACCGCGATCGGCGAGGTCACGGACAGCGGGCGCCTGCGGGTGCTCGACGGCGGTCAGGTCGTCGGCGACCTGCCGGTCACCGCGCTGGTCGACGAGTGCCCGGCCTACGACCTCGAGCCGCTCGAGGCGACCGTGCCGGTCTATCCGGCGCCGGAGCCGGTCCTCAACGGCTCGCTCGACGCGGGCGGCACGCTGCTCGCGCTCCTGGGCAGCGCCAACCTCGCCTCGCGGCGCTGGGCGTTCGAGCAGTACGACTGCGTCGTCGGCTCGCGCACCGTCCGCCGCCCCGAGCAGGCCGACGCGGCGGTGCTCGTGCTCGAGTCCGGCGGCGCCATCGCGGTCTCGATCGACGGCAACGGCCGGCGCGTGGCGGTCGATCCCTACCGTGGCGCGGTCGAAGCGGTGCTCGAGTGCTCGGCCAACCTCGCGTGCGTCGGCGCCGAGCCGCTCGGCCTCACCAACTGCCTCAACTTCGGCAACCCGGAGAAGCCCCACATCGCGTGGCAGCTGACGCGCGCCGTGTCCGGCCTCGGCGACGCCTGCCGGGCGCTCGGGGTCCCGGTGGTGGGCGGCAACGTCTCGCTCTACAACGAGGGCGGCGAGGGCCCGATCTACCCGACCCCCGTGGTCGGCATGGTGGGAGAGCTGCCCGATCCGGCGCGCTCCGGGCGGCTGGGCTTCTCGGTCGAGGGCGATGTCGTGGCGCTCCTGCGCGCGTCGTGGCAGCCGTCCGAGGTCGGCTCCGAGCTTGCCAAGCTGCGCGGCGAGTCGCTCGAAGGCGCGCTCCCGGCCGCCGACCTGGGCGAGATCAAGGCGTTGCATGCCGCCGTGCGCCAGGGAGTGCGCTCCGGCGCCCTGCGGTCGGCGCACGACGTCGCCGAGGGCGGCGTGGCGGTCGCGCTGGCGGAGTGCTGCATCGCGGGCGGCGTCGGCGCGCGGGTGGACTACGACGGCGACCTGTTCGCCGAGGGACCCGGGGCCTTCGTCGTCTCCGGGCCCCGCGAGGCGCTCGCGCGCTTCGGCGGGGCCGCGGTCGAGCTCGGCGAGGTCGGCGGCGACACGCTCGTAATCGGAGGCCCACCCACCGCGCTCGAGATCGACGTCGAGGAGCTCACCCAAGTCCACCGCGACGGCCTGGCCGCCCTGCTGTGAGCCACGTCGTCCTCATCGGCGAGGGCGATCTGGCGGAGGAGGTCCGCAGGGCGCTCGACGAGGAGGGGTGCGACGTCTACCGGCTCAAGTCGCCCGGCGAGCGCGAGATGCACCACGCGCTCGAGGTCGACGGCATCGACCGCGTGGTGATCGTCTCGCGCGACGACACGGTGGCGCTGCGGATGGCGCTCATGGTCCGCTCCATGGACGCCGAGCTGCCGATGCTCCTCACGATCTTCGATCCCACGATCGCGGCGCAGGTCAAGGACGCGATCGACCACGTCGACGTGACCTCGATGGCCGACATCGTCGCACCGTCGCTCGCAGGCCCGTGCCTCGGCGACGACCTCGAGGAGGTCCACGAGGGCGACCCGGTCCACGTGCCGAAGCGGCGGCGGCTGGCGGCGCTCGCGCGGGCGATCCTGACCCCCTACGACAAGAGCGCGGCGCTGCTGCTGTGGGGAGCGCTGGGGCTCGTGATCATCCTCGTGCTCGAGACCATCGCGTCGATGGCGGCGCTCGGCCAGGGGGTGATCGACGCGGCATACGGCTCGGCGAAGACCCTCGTCACCGTCGATCCCAACGACGAGGTGGCGGACGGGCCGAAGGGCCTGAAGGCGTTCCTCACGGTCTCCATGCTCGCCGCGCTCGTGTTCGAGGCGTCGTTCACGGCCGGCCTCGTCAACCGGCTGATCGACCGCCGGCTGACGGGCCTCTTCGGCCGCCGCGCGGTGCCGCGTCGCGACCACGTCGTGGTCGCCGGGCTGGGCCAGGTCGGCCTGCGGCTGTGCCTGCTTTTGCGGGACATCGGGGTCGGCGTGGTCGCGATCGACGACCGGGAGGAGGGCGAGAACGTCGGCCTCGCACGCGAGCTCGGGCTGCCCGTGGTGATCGGTCGCGGTGCCGATCCGTCGCTGCTGCGGCGGCTCTCGCTGCAGCGGGCGGTCGCGATCGCCGCGGTCACCGACGACGACCTCGAGAACATCTCGATCGCGATGGCCGCCAAGTCGGTCAACGACGACATCCGGATCGTGCTGCGCGCCGGCGACGGCCGTGTCGCGAACGAGACCCGATCGCTGATCCCGATCGGGGTCGTGCGCGACGTCCACCAGATCGCCGCGCGCGAGCTGGCGGCGCGCGCCACGGAGGCGCGCGCCACCGAGCGCGCTACCGCTACCGCATGAGCTCGTCGGCCATCGCGTCGAACACCTGCACGTACGTGTCGACCGACGCGTCGTCGTGCGTGACGGAGAGGGTCCACTCCTCCTCGCGCCCGGGCGTCATGAAGATGCCGCGGTTCATGTTGAACAGCCACGCCAGCTCGGCCATGTCGGCGTCCTGGTTGGCCTTGAACGTCTCGTAGTCGACGACCTCGACGGGCGAGAAGGTCACGCAACCCTTGGAGCCGACGCCGACCGAGTAGCCCGGGAGGTTGTACTTGGCGATCACGGCCTGGCACCCGGCGAGGATGCGCTCGTTGAGCCGATCGAGGTGCGTGTACGCATCGGGGGTCAAGACCTCGAGCAGGTTCGCGCGCGTCGCGGCCATGCCGAGCGGGTTCCCGTTGTAGGTGCCCACCTGGAAGACCGAGCCGTCCTCGACGACCTCCATGACCTCCTCGGTGGCGCCGATCGCGCCCGTGGGCACGCCGCCGCCGAGCGCCTTGGCGAGGGTGACCATGTCGGGGACGACGCCGAAGCGCTCGGTCGCGCCGCCGGCGGCGATCGCGAGGCCGGTCTTGACCTCGTCGAAGATCAGGATGATGCCGTGGCGCCGGGTGATCTCCCGCACGGCCTCGAGGTAGCCGGGCTGGGGGAGCACGACCCCCAGGTTCATCATCGCCGGCTCCATGATCACGCAGGCGGGCTTGCGTCCCTCCTCGGTGAGGCGCTCGATCCGGCGCTCCATCGCGGGCGCGTCGTTGAACGGCACGGCGATGGTCATGTCGACCGTGGCCTGGGGGATGCCGGCGCCGTACGGGAGCGAGGCGAGGTTGTCGCGGTCGCCGATGGCGTCGTACTCGACCCCGATCGAGACCATCACGGTGTCGTGGTGGCCGTGGTAGGAGCCGAAGATCTTCATCACCGTGTCGCGGCCGCTGCGCGCGCGGGCGATGCGGATGGCGTCCATCGTGGACTCTGAGCCCGAGTTCGTGTAGCGCCAGCGCGGCAGGCCCCAACGGCGCTTGAGCTCCTCGCCGACGACGATGGCGTCCTCGGTCGGCGCCGCGAAGTGGGTGCCCTCGTCGTAGCGCTCGCGGATCGCCTTGCCGATCGCCGGGTGCGCATGGCCCTGGACCATCGAGCCGAACCCGTTGTGGAAGTCGTACATCTCGTTGCCGTCGACGTCCCACACCTTCGGGCCCCTGCCGCGCTCGAGGTAGATCGGCCACGGGTCGCGCAGCTGGTAGGACGAGGCGACGCCGCCCGTCAGCACGTCCTGGGCGCGCTTGTACATCTGCTCGGACTTGCGTGTGCGCTCGTTGAGCGCCTTCTCCTCGCGCTCGATGAGCTCCCGGATGCGGGCCCGATCGATCTGGACGGGGACGTTGACAGCCATGTATCTCTCCTGATGACGCTTGGCCGAGGAGGTTATCTCGGCCGCCCGGCTTGCGCCGGAGCCGTTGCTACGCTGCCCACCCGGTCGTCCCCTGTGTCCTCACTGCTCTCCGACTACCGAGACGGGCCGCGCGACGAGTGCGGCGTCTTTGGGATCTGCGCCCCCGGGCGCGAGGTCTCCCGGCTCGCCTACTTCGCTCTATACGCGCTCCAGCACCGGGGCCAGGAGTCGGCGGGGATCGCCACTTCGCAGCGCGGCCACATCATGGCCATGCGCGACCAGGGGCTGGTCAACCAGGTATTCGACGAGCAGCGCCTGCGCGCGCTGCAGGGCGACATGGCGGTCGCCCACGTGCGGTACTCGACCACGGGAGCGAGCTCGTGGGAGAACTCCCAGCCCGTGTGGCGCGCCGATCGGCGGGAGCTCGCGCTCGCCCACAACGGGAACCTGGTCAACGCGGTCGAGCTGCACGGCGAGCTGAAGGAGCGGGGGGTCTCGTTCCGCTCGACGTCGGACTCCGAGGTCATCGCCGCGCTCCTGTCCACGCATCCGGCGGAGTCCTTGGAGGACGCGCTGGTGGACGTCATGGGGCGCGTCGAGGGCGCGTACTCGACCGTGGTGATGACGAAGGATCGCGTCGTCGCGTTCCGCGATCCGGCCGGGCTGCGGCCGCTGTCGCTGGGGATGATCGGCGAGCACTACTGCGTGGCGTCGGAGTCCTGCGCGTTCGACATCATCGGCGCCGAGTTCCTGCGCGACGTGCAGCCGGGCGAGATCGTGTCGCTGACGCGGGACGGGGTGCGCACCCGGATGGGCAGGGTCGGCGAGCGGACGGCCCTGTGCGTGTTCGAGCACATCTACTTCGCGCGGCCCGACTCGCGGCTTGGCGGCCAGGTGCTGCAGGTGGCGCGCGGGCGGATGGGAGAGATCCTCGCGCGCGAGGCGCCGGCCGACGCTGACCTCGTGATCCCGGTGCCGGACTCGGGGAACCCCGCGGCGCGCGGGTACGCGCGGGCGTCCGGCCTGCCGCAGGACGACGGCTTCGTCAAGAACCGCTACGTGGCGCGGACGTTCATCCAGCCCGGCCAGGAGCTGCGGCGCCACGGCCTGCGGATGAAGTTCAACCCGCTACCCGACATCGTCGCGGGCCAGCGGCTGGTGGTCGTCGACGACTCGATCGTGCGGGGCAACACGACGCGGCAGATCGTGCAGATGCTGCGCGACGCGGGGGCCGCGGAGGTCCACATGCGGATCTCGGCGCCGCCCATCCGGCATCCCTGTCACTACGGGATCGACATGTCGACCCGCGAGGAGATGATCGCCCACGGGCGGACCGAGGCCGAGGTGGCTGCCGAGCTGGGCGCCGACTCGCTGGCGTACCTGTCGCTCGAGGGCGTGTACGAGGCGATCCGGGGCTCGCGGTCGACGCACTGCGACGCCTGCTTCTCGGGCGACTACCCGCTCGAGCGCTCGGGCGCCGGGCAGCGCAAGGACGCGTTCGAGAACGCGCTCCCGCTCGCTCGGGCGTAGTCGGCGCCCTGGGCGGGTTCGTCGCGCCCGCGAACGTCAACGGCGGCATTGAGGGGGAGCCCGGAGGGTGCATTTCGTCGACCTCACGGCTCCCGGGCGCGCGAAGTCGACGTCGTGCACCTATACGTGCGTTTCGTCGACCTCACGAGGCGCGAACGTCGTGACGTCGACGTTATGCACCCTCGCTCGCGGCCGGTCTCCTCGCCTCCCTACCCAGCCGCCTTTGACGTTCGCCGGCGTCCACCACACGCGTCACGAACCTGCACCAACTTCGTGACAACTCGCCACAAACGCACCTTTGCCCTCCGATCCCGGCGGTATGGTCGCCCGTCCGCATGTCGCTCACGCTCGATAACGTCGCCTTGCCGGGCCTCGGGCCGCCGCCGCCCGAGCCGGTCGCCCGCGCGCGGGATCCCGAGGGCGCGCTGACCGAGCTGTTCGGCTTCCCCGGCTTCCGGCGGGGGCAGCGGGAGGCCGTCGCGGCCGCGGTCGCCGGGCGCGACGTGCTGGTGGTCATGCCCACGGGCTCGGGCAAGTCGCTCTGCTACCAGCTGCCGGCGCTCATGCGGGCCGATCTCACGGTGGTCGTCTCGCCGCTCGTGTCGCTCATGCAGGACCAGGTGCAGGCGCTCGAGCGGGTGGCGCCGGGGCGCGTCGGGCTGGTGAACGCGCAGCAGGACGCGTCCGTCAACCGGCGCGTGATCGAGCGCGCCGCGGCCGGCGAGCTGCGGCTGCTCTACGTGGCTCCGGAGCGCTTCTCGTCGCCGGGCTTCCTCGAGCGGATCCGGCGAGCGCGGATCGGTCTCTTCGTGGTCGACGAGGCGCACTGCGTGTCCCAGTGGGGGCACGACTTCCGCCCTGACTACTTCCGCCTGGCCGACGCCGCGCGCTGGCTCGGCGCTGAGGCGATCCTCGCGTCGACGGCCACGGCCACGCCGCAGGTGGCGACCGACATCGTCGGCCGCCTGGGCCTGCGCGACCCGGTGCGCGTCGCGACCGGCTTCGACCGTCCGAACCTCTCGTTCGCCGTCGTCCCGTGCGCGAGCAAGCAGGCGGCCCACCGCGGCATCGCCGCGGCGCTGGCCGAGCCGGGCGCGCTGCCGGGCATCGTCTACGCGGGCACGCGCGCGGACTGCGAGCGCCTCGCCGGCCGGCTGGGGAGCGATCTCGGCGTCGAGGTCATCGCCTACCACGCAGGCCTCGCCCGCGACGCCCGCGCCGAGGCGCAGCGCCGGTTCATGGCCGGCGAGGCGCCGGTCGTCGTCGCCACCAACGCGTTCGGGATGGGCGTCGACAAGGCCGACGTGCGGACGGTCTGCCACGAGAGCGTCCCCAGCTCGATCGAGGCGTACTACCAGGAGGCCGGCCGCGCGGGCCGCGACGGCCGGCCGGCACGCTGCCTGCTCTTCGCAGCGGGGAAGGACAAGGGGCTCCACGTCTTCTTCATCGAGCGCTCGACGGTCGACGACGACGCGCTTCAGGCCGTCGCCCGCCGGCTTGTCTCCGCGGCCGCCGCCAACGGCTCGCCCGCCACCGACGGCTCGCCTGCCGCCGCCCCGCGGTTCGACGTGCCGGTCGCGGAGCTCGTCCGTCTTACGGGCGAGGAGGAGGTGGTGCGGGCGATCGTCGGTCACCTCGCGCGAGCGGGTGTCGTCCAGCCGTCGCCCTCGGCGCCCGACCGGGTCGCGGGCCGCCTCGTCGGCCCATGGGACGGCCGGGCGCTCACGCTCTGCCGCGCCAGCGCCAAGGAGGGCACGCGGGTCCGCTGGCGCCAGTACCGGTCCGTGTGGGCGTGGGTCGAGGGATCGGCGTGCCGCCGGGAGGGGATCCTGCGCCACTTCGGGGATCGGTCGCGCCCCGCGCCGGACGGTCCGTGCTGCGACGTGTGCGATCCCGAGCTCCGGCCCGCTCCGCTACCGCCTCCACAGCGGAGCACCGCGCCGCGTCCGGCCCAGCTCGCCCACCGGCCCGCCGCCCACGGCGAGGCCGGCGAGCTCGACGAGGCGATCCTCGACGTCGTGGCCTCGGCCCAGCCCGAGGTCGGCCGCACGCGCGCGGTGGAGATCCTGCGCGGCGGCCGCTCGAAGGTCGTGGCCAAGTACTCCTACGACGGCCTGCCGCACTACGGCGCCTGGTCGCACCTGCGCGCCGACGCGGTGCTCGAGCGCGTCGACGCCCTGCTCACGGCGGGCACGTTGCGCTCGACCGGAGGCCGGTTCCCGAAGCTGGAGGTGGCGTGAAGGTCGGCGTGCTGGCCTCCGGCGCCGGGACCAACCTCCAGGCCATCCTCGACCGCGTGCACGGCCGCGAGGGCGTCGAGGTCGTGGCCGTCGGCTCCGACAAGGCGGACGCGGCGGCACTCGATCGCGCCGCTGCCGCCGGCGTCCCGAGCGCTGTCTTCCCGCTCGACGCGCACCCCGACCGAGCGCACCGCGACACCGCGATGGCCACTTTCCTCGAAAGCCACGGCGTCGACCTCGTCGTCCTCGCCGGCTACATGGCCCTGCTCACCCCGGCCTTCCTCGCCCGCTTCCCGCAGCGCGTCATCAACGTCCACCCGGCGCTGCTGCCGGCTTTCCCCGGGGTGCGCGCGATCGAGCAGGCGCTCGACTACGGCGTGAAGGTCTTCGGCGTCACCGTCCACTTCGTCGACGACGGGGTCGACACCGGGCCCGTGATCGCGCAGCGGGCGGTGGAGCTTCCCGACGCCACCGGCGTCGGCGAGGTCCGCGAGGCGCTGCGCCCGCTCGAGCACGCCCTGCTGTGCGACGCCGTGGCGCAGATCGCCCGCGGTGCGGTCCGCGTCGATCCGTCGCGTCCACGGCGGGTGACGGTCGGGCGATGACCGGCGCGCCGCAGGTATCGTCCCCGCGCGATGCGAGGGAGGCGATGACGCAGCCAGGCGAGGTGAGAATCGGCCGCGCGCTGCTCTCCGTCTCGGACAAGACCGGCGTCGTCGAGTTCGCACGCGGGCTCGCCGCCCTGGGAGTCGAGCTCGTGTCCACGGGAGGGACTGCGGCCTCCCTGCGTGAGGCGGGCCTCGACGTCCGCGACATCGAGTCCTTCACCGGCTTCCCGGAGATCATGGGCGGCCGGGTCAAGACGCTGCATCCCAAGCTCTACGCCGGCGTGCTCGCGCTGCGCGACGACCCGGCCCACATGGCGGCCGCCGAGGAGCACGAGGTCGAGTTCGTCGACCTCGTGTGCGTGAACCTCTACCCGTTCGAGTCATGGGCGGGGCGCCGCGGCGTGACCGAGCACGAGGTGCTCGAGCACATCGACATCGGCGGGCCGACCATGATCCGCGCAGCCGCCAAGAACTTCGCCTTCACGGGGGTGGTGGTCAAGCCGGAGTCCTACGACGCGGTCCTCCAGGAGCTGCGGGAGTTCGACAACCGGCTGTCCCTCCAGACGCGCGAGAACCTGGCGGCCGAGGCCTTCGCCTACACCGCGCGCTACGACACCGCGATCTCCCGGTGGTTCGCCGAGAAGCAGGGCGAGTTCCCCGAGCTGATGATGTCCGCCTACGAGAAGATCACCGACCTCTCGTACGGCGAGAACCCGCACCAGCGCGCTGCGTACTACTCGCAGGTGGGCGCCCGCATGCACGTGCTGTCGCAGGTGCGCCAGCGCGGGGGCAAGGAGCTCTCCTTCAACAACGTGCTGGACATCAACGCGGGCCGGCTGCTCGTGCAGGAGTTCGAGGTCCCCGCGTGCGTGATCATCAAGCACAACAACCCCTGCGGGGTCGCGGTCGGCGGCTCGGCGCTCGAGGCGTACCGCCGCGCCTTCGCCTGCGATCCGCAGTCGGCGTTCGGCGGGGTCATCTGCTTCAACCGCCCGGTCGACGAGGAGCTCGCGCAGGCGCTCCTCGGCCAGTTCGTCGAGGTCGTCCTCGCGCCCGGCTTCAGCGACGAGGCGGTCGCCGCGCTGTGCACCAAGCCCAACCTCCGCATCCTCCACGACGAGGAGCGCCGCCGCGTGAACATCTCCGAGTGGGACGTCAAGCGCGTGATGGGCGGCCTGCTCGTGCAGGACCGCGACCTCGACCTCGAGGACCGCTCGGAGATGGAGGTCGTGAGCGAGCGCAAGCCGTCAGAGCGCGAGTGGGGCGAGATGCTCTTCGCCTGGAAGGTCTGCAAGCACGTGCGCTCGAACGCGATCGTGCTCTCCCGTGACCTCGCGTCGGTCGGCATCGGCGCCGGGCAGATGAGCCGGGTGGACTCGGTGCGGCTGGCGATCGACAAGGCTCGCGCGACCGGCACGGACCTGACGGGCGGCGCGCTGGCATCGGACGCCTTCTTCCCGTTCTCCGACGGCCCGCAGCTCGCCGTCGACGCGGGCGTGACCGCCGTCATCCAGCCCGGAGGGTCGGTGCGCGACCACGAGGTCGTCGAGGCCGCCGACGCCGCCGGGATCTCGATGGTCTTCACCCACCGGCGCCACTTCCGGCACTGAGCCGCTCGAGCAGCGCGACGGCGTGCTCGTGCCCCGGGAGCGCTCGCGCCTCCGCCCGCACCCGCTCGGCGGCGGCGCGGTACGACGGCTCCTCGAGGACCGTCCGCACCGCATCGCCGATCTCCGCCGGTGTCGCGCGCAGGACGTCGAGCACGATGCCGGCGCCCAGCGCCTCGACGCGAGCCGCGTTGAGCGGCTGGTCGGCGCCCATGGGGAGGACGACCTGCGGGAGGCCTGCCGCCAGCGCGTCGATGACGGTGCCCGATCCGCCGTGGCTGACGACGGCGGCGCAGTGCGGGAACAGCGCCGCGTGCGCGACGTGCGTCTCGATCCGCACGTTCGGCGTCTGCGGTCCGGGATCGACGTTCGGGCTCATCGTCGCCACGACGTCGACGGGCAGCTCGCGCAGGCCGGCGAGACCGCGCGCGATCAGGTCGCCCGACTCCATGTCGAAGATCGTTCCGAGCGTGAAGTAGACGATCGGGCCGGAGAGGTCCGCGATCCAGGAGGGCGGTTCGTTGGGCTCGAGCGAGCCGGGGCGGATCGAGTGGGCGGTGGGCGGCAGCGGGAGGGCAGGGTCGCGAAGGCTGGGCGGCAACGGCGACAGGACGAGATGGCGAGCCGGCATCGCGAGGTCGGGATCGGGCGGCAGCCCGTGCTCAGCGCGAACGAGGTCGAGCGGCGCGCCGACGAGTTCCGGCCGTATCAGCGAGCCGGCCGCGATCACGAGCACCGTCGCGTGCGGGATGCCGGCGCGCTCGGCGGCGATCATCGCGCCGAAGTCGACCTCGTCGCACACGATCACGTCCGGTCTCCATTCCGCGCAGAGCTCGAGCACTACGCCCGCCCGCCGGCCGCCGTGGAACCGCGCGAACCCCTCCCGCAGCGCCCGCTCCTCTCGCTCGACGTCGTACTCGAGCAGCGGTGTGACCTCCGGAGGCGGCTCGACCGAATCGTCCGTGTCGGGGAACACCATGAAGCCGCGCTCAGCCAGCCGGGCGACGACGTAGGGCCGCCCGGCGAACGCGACGGCGTGTCCCGCGGCCGTGGCCGCAGTCGCGATTGGCACGAGCGGCTCGGCGTGCCCAGCCCCGCCGGCGAACGTGAACAGGAGCCGCACGCGCCCATCATGCACGGTGTCGGTAACGTCGTGGAATGGACGCTCGCGCCGTCGCGCTCGTGATCGCCGCCGGTCGCATCGCCATCGGTGCGGCGCTGATGCTCGTTCCCGGACGGGTTGCGACGGGGTGGATCGGGTCGCCCGGCGCCGAGCCGGGCCCGCAGGTGCTTACGGTCGCCACCGGCGCGCGCGACCTGGCCGTCGGGGCGGGCACGGCGATCGCGCTGCGGAGCGGATCGTCCGCGCGTACCTGGGTGCTCGCAGGCGCCTTCGCGGACGTCGCCGACCTCGCGGCCACCGTGCGCTACCGAGCAGCGATCCCGAAGCCTGCGGCGATCGGGGTGGCGGCGCTCACCGTGATCGGCGCCGCCGGGAGCCTGTTCGCGGCGAGCCGGCTCGACTAGCCCGGGCCGTAGAGCACGCGCGTCCAGATCGTCAGCAGCGTGTCGGCGACGGTCTTCGGGGAGGAGTACGGCTCGCGGCCGAGGCTCTCGACCAGGTAGCGCTCGTTCATCCACACCAGCGCGGTGGCCGTCTCGCGCGAGTTGAGCGGCAGTACGCGCCCGGCCGCCATCTCGTCCTCGATGTGGCGGGCGGTCGCGTCGACGAACCGCCTCACGAGCGCTCCGTACGCCTCCTCGACCCGGGGGTCGTCCGCGGCCGCGTCGGCCAGCGCGCGCATGACGGGGCCGTGCTCGGCGAACACCTCGACGATCCCGTCCAGCGCCTCCCGGGCCGTCTCGCGACCGCCGCCGGAGCCGCGGAACCAGCGGTCGGACATCGTGAACAGCTCGGACTCCAGGTGGGCGACGACCCGCAGCACGAGGTGGTGCCGGTCGCGGAAGTAGACGTAGAACGACGGGCGTGAGAGCTCCGTGCGGCGCATCACCTCGTCGACGGTCAGGTCACGGAACGGACGTTCCCGCAGGAACGCCTCGGCCGCTGCAACGATCTCGCCCTCCGCGACCTCGGGCGCTCGCCTGCGCCGCCGTGCGCGATTCGCCCCTTCCTCCACCGGGTGCACGAGCCCAGCGTAGTGCGGCTCCTTACCATGTCTAGGCCCTCGTAGCTCAGTGGTTAGAGCGGCGGGCTTTTAACCCGCGCGACGCAGGTTCGATCCCTGCCGGGGGCACTGCATGGTCGAAACCATCTGGAGCATCATCGGCGTCGCCGGCGGCCTTCTCATGGTTGTCGCGATCCTGTACTTCCTCGTGACGGGCAAGGGCGACCGCGAGCGCGACGAGGAGGCACGCCGCTTCTACGACGAGCACGGCCACTGGCCCGACGAGCCGAGCCCGCCCTGATGGCCGAGGCCGGCCTGCACCGCACGATCCCGGCGCTCCCGGTCCACGACGTCCCGGCCGCCGTCGCCCACTACCGCGAGCGGTTCGGCTTCGAGCCGCGCCACGAGACCGAAGGCTTCGCGGTCATCACGCGCGACGACGCGGTGCTGCACCTGTGGGCCGCCTCGGACGAGGACTGGCGAGGGCGCACCGACTTCCACGACCGCCCGATCTGCTCCGGCGCCGAGTCCTTCATCGCCGGCACCGCGAGCTGCCGCATCGAGGTCATCGACGTCGACGCCCTCTACGCCGAGCTCGAGCCCACCGGAGTCCTCCACCCCGTCTCCCGCGACGGCGTCACGACGACCGACTTCGGCACGCGCGAGTTCGCCACCCTCGACCACGACGGCAACCTCCTCAGCTTCTTCCGCTGGAGCTAGCGCATGTCCAGCCACTCCGGCCGCGCCATGCGGGCGTACTCCTGCGTCGCCCCATAGATGCTCTGGACGACGAACGTCGAGTACACGACCAGGCGGGCCGTGCCGTGCGGGAGGACGTGGCCGCGCCGCCCGCGCGAGGACCGCGAGGGCCGGTTGACGGTCGCCGCTCGGGCGCAGCTCGCTGGCAGTCCCAGGCGATCCAGCCACCATTGGACGATCTCCGGCGCCGACAGCCCGTTGCCGACGTGGCAGTTCACCGCGAGCGCTACGCGGTCGACGGTCACTCCGTAGCAGTCGCGCAGGAAGCGCAGGAAGAGAGCCATCATGTGGGGGTCCGAGTTCGCGAACGCCACCGCGTTCCGGCTCTTCGCACCCTCGGCCCAATAGAGCATGCACCCCTGGATGTGGAGCGCGTCACCCCGGCGAGCGAGTGCGCGGCCGTGGCGCTGTGCGGCGGAGCGCACGGCGCGTGCTGACGCGCTGCGCGCCGACTGGCCGCGAAGCTGCGCGTTGTAGAGCGGGTTCATGGCCTCGAGCGCTGCGTGCTGCTCGGGCGTCAGCTCGACGTCGCGGACCCAGCGGCTCACCGAGCTCTTGGAGACGCCGAGCCGGCTCGCGATCACAGAGATCGGCAGCCCGCCTTCCGATCGCAGCTTCCGCGCCTCGGTGCGGGCCTCCGGTTTCACGAACACATGTTCGCTCAATCAGCGGACGGATCGCCGTACACTTGGGCTGCGCGCCCCCATGGTCTAGTGGTTAGGACGTCGCCCTTTCACGGCGAAGATCGTCGGTTCGAATCCGACTGGGGGTACTCAGGTGACCCCGTGGGAGGCTCCGCCGTCGACGAGGAGGCTCGTGCCCGTGATGTAGCTCGCCGGCGCCGAGCAGAGGAAGACGGCGGCGGCTGCGAGCTCCTCGACGGTGCCGAGCCGGCCGGCGGGGACCTCCTCGCGGGCGCTGGCCTCGGCGGCCTCGCGGGAGCCGGCGTTGCCGAAGATGCGGTCGGTGGCGATGCGGCCCGGGTGGACGTGGTTGAGCGTCACCCCGTCGGCCGCGGCCTGGCGGGCGAGGACCTTGAACGCAGCCACGAGGCCCGGCCGGTGGGCGTTCGAGAGCTGGAGCGCGTCGACCGGCTCGAGCGCCGCGATCGAGCCGATGGCGACGACCCGGCCGAAGCCCCGCGAGCGCATGCCGGGCAGCAGGCGCTCGAGGAACGCCATCGGCGACAGCACGAGCGTGCGGTGGGCCTCCTCCCACTGCTCGCGCGTGAAGCCCAGCGGGTCCGGGCCGCCCGGCGGGCCGCCGGTGTTGGCGACGTAGATGTCGATGTCCCCGAGGTCCGCCTCCACGCGGTCGATCAGCGGCCCGACCGCGTCGAGGTCACGCGCGTCGAATGCGTAGCCGCGGGCGCCGATCTCGTCGGCCGTCGCGGCGATCCGCTCCGCCGACCGCGACGCGATCGCCACCCGTGCGCCTTCACCGACCAGCGCCTCCGCGATCCCGCGGCCAATTCCCTTCGACGCGCCCGTGACGAGCGCCACCCGGTCGCGGATCCCCAGATCCATCCGGTCGATCATCGCATCCGGAGCTACGGTATGGCCATCGAGCACGGGAGGGGTTTGATGCTGTCCGGCCGTCATCTGCTCGCCATCGGCGCTGCGCTCGTCGCCCTCGGCGCGACTGCACCCGTGGCCGCCGGCCAGGAGCCTCCGCCGTGGCTGAAGGTCGAGAACGGCGTAACCCAGCCGCAGTTCGCGTTCGAGAACGCGATCGAGGAGACCATCTACGTCCGGACCCGGCTCGACACCGACGCCGACGGGCGCAACGACCGCATCCGCATCCGCATCAGCCGCCCGGCCGAGACGCAGACCCAGAACATCAAGGTCCCCGTGATCTTCGAGCACAGCCCCTACCGGGGCGACCTCGGGAAGGCCGTCAACCATCCGGTCGACCTCGATCAGATGCCGCAGGAGCGGGGCTCCCAGTTCCGCCGCGCGCTCGCCACCTCCGCCAGCGCTCGTGGCGACCTCCCCGGCTCGAGCCTCGACAACTACTACGTCCCGCGCGGCTATGCGGTGGTGCTCGGGGAGAGCATCGGGACCTTCAACTCGGACGGCTGCCCCGACATCGGGGGACGCTGGGAGACGCTTGGCACCAAGGCGGTCATCGACTGGCTCAACGGCCGCGCGCCCGGCTACGACGCCGATGGCAACATCGTGCGCGCGGACTGGACGACCGGCACCGTGGGCATGACCGGCGTCTCGTACAACGGCACGCTCCCGAACCAGGTCGCCACCACCGGCGTCGAGGGCCTGCGCACGATCATCCCCGTCTCGGCGATCTCCTCCTGGTACGACTACTACCGCGCCAACGGCCTCGTCGTCGCGCCCCACTCGGAGACCCAGGGCGCGGGCGAGAACGAGTACCTGGGCGAGGACACCGACGTGCTCGCCGATTTCGTCGCCGCCCGCATGCGCACCACCTGCGCGGCGCAGCGGCGCAAGCTGGTCGCCCGCCAGGACCGCGTGACCGGCGACTACAGCGACTTCTGGGCCAAGCGCGACTACCTGTCCCGTGCCCGCAGGATCAAGGCGAGCGTGTTCGTCGTCCACGGCCTCAACGACTGGAACGTGAAGACGAAGGCGTTCGCCGCGTGGTGGCAGCGCCTCGCCGTCCCGCGCAAGCTCTGGCTGCACAACGGCGGCCACGGCGGCCCCCGCGGCACGACCGACTACAAGGTCACCGAGAACCGCTGGTTCGACCACTGGCTGTTCGGCGTCCCCAACGGGATCATGGCCGAGCCGCGCGTGACGCTCCAGCGCGAGGACGGCGCCTACACGTCCGAGAACCAGTGGCCGGCCGAGGGCGCTCAGACGACGCGACTGTGGCTGACCCGCTCCGGGGCGCTGTCCGACCGTGGCCCGCGCGGCTCGCGCCGCAAGCACACGTTCGTCGACCGCGGCCGCGAGCTCGATACCGACGACGTGCTGATCCAGAACCCCGACGCCGACCATCCGAACCGGCTGGCGTACCTGACCCGGCCGCTCGCGGGCGACGCCCGCCTCAGCGGCACGCCCTGGGTGAGCCTGAAGATGGCGGTCAAGAACCGCACGGCGGCGAACCTCACCGCCGTGCTCGTCGACTACAGCTCGGGCGCCCCGGTCATGGTCACCCGCGGGTGGCTCGACCCCCAGAACCGCTCCGACCCCGCCCGCACACAGCGCGTCGAGCGCGGGAAGACGTACCGGCTGCGCTGGGACCTCCAGCCCGACGACTACCTGTTCAAGGCCGGCCACCGGAT
The DNA here is from genome assembly GCA_963730535.1 of uncultured Solirubrobacteraceae bacterium. Lineage (GTDB taxonomy): Bacteria > Actinomycetota > Thermoleophilia > Solirubrobacterales > Solirubrobacteraceae > DASSUW01. The sequence continues at coordinate 213,148 of CAVSRU010000018.1, read as the reverse complement.
CGGCCTCGTGGTGGTCTCGACCGACCACGACTACACGATCCGGCCGAAGCCCGGCACCAAGCTCTCGCTCACGCCACGAGGCAGCAAGCTCATCCTGCCGCTCGTCCGCGACTAGCATCACCGGGCGACCCGGGCGGTTAGCTCAGCTGGTCAGAGCGCCTGCTTTACACGCAGGAGGTCCGCGGTTCGAGCCCGCGACCGCCCATGACCCGGGCGGCGGCCACGGCCGCCGCCCGGGTGGGGTGTACTAGCCCACGCAGTGGACGTCGACGAAGTACGTCGCGTCCCCGGCGGAGTGGTTCTTGACGGAGACCGGGACGGTCACCGTGCCGTTGACCGGCAGGTACGTCTTGCCGGCGGCGTGCGCGTCGTCGATGGTGCAGCCGGGCTGATCGCTGATCACGATCTGGTGGCTGCCCTGCTCGGCGGCCTCGACGTGCGCCTCGTGGAAGGCGAGCACGGCAGGGTTGTACTCCGAGTACTTGATGTTGCTGGCGCCGTTGGTGTCGATCCACGTCGCCGCCAGCCCATCGATGTAGCCCGAAACGCCGGGCTTCGAGAACCGCGTGTCGATCTCGACGATGTTCTTGGCCTTGACCTTGAAGTTGTCGGTCTTGCTGTGATGCGGAACGAAGCAGTGCTTGTTCCCCGGCGCATCGCAGTCGAGGTCCGTGGTGGGCGTGACCCACACCTTGTACACGCCGCCGTTATTCGGCGTGTCGGCGAAGGGGAAGAGCTGGACGGTGATGCCGAGGTCCTCGCCATCGATGCCCGTGGCGTGCGCACACGCACCGGAGGGCGCCACGCTCTGGATCACTGCCCGAGCCGTCGACGGTGAACTGACGACAGCTCACGGCGTCCGTCGAGAGCAGCGTCTTGCCGGACGGGTCGGTCACCTGGAACGTAGTACGTTCCCGCCGGCAATCCGGCGGCGTCGTCGGGCGCGTTGATGCCCGGACCGCCGTTGAGGTACACGTCCTCCTTGGCCGCGTAGTGGTTCAGGTTGACCGGCACGCCCGTCACGTCGGTCGTGAAGATCGCGCCGGACAGCGGCGTCGCCGGCGGATGAGCGACGCCGACCGCTACCAGCGACAAGACGATCGCGACCGACCCAGCGGTCGCGAGAGAGAGAATCCTTCGCACGTTCCATCCCCTCCTTTGGGGGCATCGAAGGTTGATGCGCGCCAGAATCTCCTGTCCGCGATCGGACAGTCAACACGGCCTAGCCCTTTGGCTAGTGCGCCTCGGCGCCCAGGAAGCGGGTGGCGATCGTGAGCAGCAGGTGCACGACGCCGAGCACGATGAAGAACGCGGTGGCGGTGCCGTCGTCGTCGAACCCGAAGAGGAACGGGGACGCGATGAGGAGGCTGGCCAGCGCGTAGTCGAGGATCACGTGCGCGTGCACGGGGATCGATTTGATCAGCCCGGTCGACATGGCCGTCGACGCGGCGATGATGAGCACGGCGACGCCGGCGACGATCGCCACGGCGGTCGCCGTGTCGGAGTCGAACGTGAACAGGAACGGCGCGGCGATCAGCAGGGCGCCGGCGCAGTACTCGAGCAGTCCGTGGACGAACGCCGGGATGGGGCCCTGTTTGAACATGCCCGCGACGCTACCCGAAGAAGACCTCGGCGGTCTCGTAGAGGGCCTCGTCGAGCAGCTTCGGCTCCGCCAGGGCCTCGTCGAGCGGCACGCGCACGATCTCCGTCCCCCGCAGCGCGACCATCTTCCCGAAGTCGCCGTCGGTGACCGCGTCGATCGCGGCGACGCCGAAGCGGCTGCCGAGCACGCGGTCGTAGGCGAGCGGCGTCCCGCCGCGCTGTACATGCCCGAGGATCGTCATGCGCGACTCGAAGCCCGTGCGCGCCTCGATCGCTTTCTCGAGCTCCACGGCGATTCCGCCCAGGCGCACGTGGCCGAACGCGTCGGTGGCGCCCGAGAACTCGGAGACGATCTCGCCGTCCTGCGGCTTCGCGCCCTCGGCGACCACGACGATCGAGAACGTCGACCCGCCCTCGTGGCGGCGCTTGATCCGCGAGCAGACCTCGTCGACGTCGAACGGGCGCTCAGGCACGAGGATGACGTCGGCGCCGCCGGCGATCCCCGAGTAGGTGGCGATCCAGCCCGCGTGGCGCCCCATGACCTCGACGATGATCACGCGGTTGTGCGACTCGGCCGTCGTGTGCAGGCGGTCGATCGCGTCGGTCGCGATCTGCACCGCGGTCTGGAAGCCGAACGTGAAGTCGGTCCCCGCGAGGTCGTTGTCGATCGTCTTCGGGACGCCCACGACCGGGATCCCCTCGTCGACGAGCTTGCGGGCGACGCCCAGCGTGTCCTCCCCGCCGATCGGGATCAGCGCGTTCAGCCCGCGGGCGCGCATCGACTCGCGCACCTTGTCGACGCCGCCCTCGACCTTGAAGGGGTTGGTCCGCGAGGAGCCGAGGATGGTGCCGCCGCGGTGCAGGATCCCCCGCGTCGTTTCGTTGGTGAGCTCGATCGCGTCGTTCTTGAGGACTCCCGCCCAGCCGTAGCGGAAGCCCACGAACTCGTGGCCCTGCTTGTTGATGCCCTTGCGGACGATCCCGCGGATCACCGCGTTGAGTCCGGGGCAGTCGCCGCCGCCCGTGAGGATGCCGATGCGCGCCATAGTGCGCGGAAACGGTAACGTCGCACGAAGATCTCCGCCGACACGTCGGCCGGCGGAGATTTCGCGGATGGGCGAAGCGGGGATCGGAGGGCGAAAACCCTATCTACGCTCGAGCGGGCTCCACGACCGGCTCGTGCGCGATCTTGGGCAGCCACCGCAGCCGCTTCGGCAGGTACCAGTTCCAGTCGCCGAGCAGCTTCATCGCCGCCGGGAGTAGGACGCCGCGCACGATCGTCGCGTCGATCAGGATGGCTACGGCGAGCCCGACGCCCATCTGCTTGAACTCGATCATGCTCAGCGAGCCGAAGATCGAGAACACCGCCACCATCACGATCGCTGCGCTGGTGACGACGCCGGCGGTCTGCTTGATGCCCTGGGACACCGCCTCGTCGTTCGACAGTCCGCGTTCGATGCCCTCGCGGATCCGGCTGAGGATGAACACGTGGTAGTCCATCGACAGGCCGAACAGGATCACGAACAGGAACAGCGGCAGCCATGACGTGATCCCGCCGGTCGACTCGAACCCGAGGAGGCTCTCCCCGTGCCCGTCCTGGAAGACGAGCTTGAGGATGCCGTAGCTCGCGCCGACCGACAGCAGGTTGAGCACGATCGCCTTGATCGGCACCACGATCGAACGGAACGTGACGAGCAGGAGCAGGAACGCCAGCCCGAGCACGAACGCGAACACGATCGGCAGGTGCGAGCTCATCGAGTCGTTGAAGTCCTTCGAGCCGGCCGTCATGCCGGTCACGTTGGCCTCCACGCCCTTGACGTTGCCGACGGTCGACGGGATGACGTCGTCGCGCAGGGTGGCGAGCGCCGCCTCCGAGACCTCGTCGGTGCCGTTGCCGTCGAGCGGGATCGAGACCGCGGCGACGGACTTGTCGGGCGACACGCTGGTCGTGACGGGCTCGGACATCTGCCCGGTGGCCAGCGCGCGCTTGGTCATCGCGTCGATCGAGGCCTGCACCTCGGGCCGCGTGACGTCGTCGGCCTGGACCGCGACGATCGCGGGGAGCGGCCCGCCGGGGAAGGCGGCCTGGATGCGGTCATAGACCTGGGTCACCTCGAGGTCCTTGGGCAGGCCCGAGGCGCCGGCGTTGACCGTCTTCATGTCGAGCGCGGGGATGCTGAGCCCGAGGAGCAGGGTGCCGGCCACGACGAGCGCGACCACCGGACGGCGGAGCACCCGGTCGAGCACCCAGTTCCACACGCGCGACTCGCCGTGGTTGCGGTGGCGCATGCGGCCGATGACCGGCACGCGGCCCTTCTCCACCTTGTCACCGAGCTTGGAGAGCACGGCGGGCAGCACGGTCAGCGAGCCGAGGACGGCGACCGCGACGACGAGGATCGTGCCGATCGCGAAGCCCTGGAACACGATGCTGCCGGCGAAGAACATCCCGGCCATGGCGATCATCACCGTGAGGCCGGAGACGAGCACGGCGTGGCCGGAGGTGGCGGCGGCGAACTCGAGCGCGTCCTCGCTGGAGCGCCCGGCGTCGCGTTCCTCCATCTTGCGCCGCAGATAGAACATCGAGTAGTCGACGCCGACCGCGAGGCCGACGAGCAGGATCACCGAGCTGGCCGACTCGTCCATCGGGATGATCTGGCTGATCGGCGCGAGCAGGCCGAGGGTGGCCGCCACGGCGGTGATCCCGAGCAGCAGCGGCACGCCGGCGGCGACCAGCGCGCCGAACGCGACGACGAGGATCAGGAGCGTGATGGGGAGGGAGAGGACCTCGGCCTTCTTGAAGTCGTCCTCGAACGCTTTGGAGATCGCCTCCTCGGCGCTGGCGTCGCCGAACTGGCCGACGAACACGTCCGGGTTGGCGCGCTGGGCCGCGTCGGTCGCCGCGAGCGCCGGCTTGGCGAAGTCGCCGACCTGGTCCTCGTCGCCGGGGACCTCGAACGTGATCAGGCCGGAACGGCCGTCCTGGGAGAGCTGGCCCTCGTTGCCGGCGGCGAGCGGGGACTCGACCTTGTCGACGTGCGGCGTGCCTTCGAGGCGACCGGCGACGTCCTTGACGGCGGCGTTGAAGGCTGGGTCGCCGATCTTGACGGAGCCCTTGCCTTGAACGAGGACCTGCTCCTCCGCGGCGTCGCGGAAGTTGGCGTCGGCGATCGCGTGGTCGGCGACCTTGGACTCGCCGTTGCCGTAGTCCTCCTCAGGGATGGTCTGCTGGCCGACGGCGCCGCCGATCATGAAGGCCACGATCACGAACGCCAGCCAGCCGAAGATCGCCGTCTTGCGGTGGCGGGCGCTCCAACGGCCCGCGCGTGCGGCGAGGTTCTTGGATTGCACTGAGAGAGCCTCCGGTGAAGCAGGGGGAGCGGGTGTCCCGAAGCCTGGCGTTCGCGGAGGCGTGCTGCGATGGGAGAGGACCGGTGTGCGCCGGTGCGGATAGCCCCACCGAGTCGGTGGGGCTCCGCATAGCGATCCGGAGGCTGATCAGAGGAACAGGATCAGCAGGATGATGATGATGAGAAGAGCACCTAGTCCGATGTACATGCGGGCTGCCTACCCGCCACGGGGCGACCTCACTCTGACCCGTTCGCAGTCGGCCGCCACGACGTCCTGCTGATCGACGCGCGCGCGGTCGAAACCGGGGCCGCAGTTGACCGTGTCGGCGACGCCGTCGCGGGTGAAGAGGCGGTCGTCGCCCTCGTCGCCGTTGACCGTGTCCCCGACGTAGTCGCGGCGCGCGGACGCGAACACGCGATCGTTGCCCGGGCCGCCTGAGACGCTGTCCCGACCGAGGCCGCCGCGCAGGACGTCGAAGCCCTCCCCGCCGCGCACGGTGTCGGCGCCGAGCCCGGCGCGGACGCGGTCGAAGCCGTTGCCCGCGTCGATCGTGTCGCCGCCGTGTCCGCCGCGGACGTGGTCGTTCCCGTCGCCGGCGTTGACCTGGTCATCGCCGGCGCCCGCCTTGACGCGGTCGTCGCCGTCGCCGGCATCGACCTGGTCGGCGCCGGCCAGCGCGAAGATGCGGTCGGGGCCGCCCATGGCGGTAATGGTGTCGGCCTGCCGGCTGCCGATGATCCGGTCCGGCCCGTCCGTGCCCGTGATGACGAGCGCGAAGGCGCTGCCGGCCGCTGCGAGGGTGATCGCCGTAGCGATCACGGGCGCCGTCCATAGGCGCTTGCGACAATGGAGCACGAGGCCCCACCTCCTGGCTGATGGTTGACGCCCCGGAAACCCCGCGCGCGCCGCCGAGTTGCGGCATCGCGAGGGGCCCGGAACAGCCGGGACGGTGGGGCCCGTTTCAAGTCGCGCGGGCCGTGCCATACTGACCCGCGCGCACGTCCACGGGGGGCGTAGCTCAGTTGGTTAGAGCGCCGGCCTGTCACGCCGGAGGTCGCGGGTTCGAGTCCCGTCGCTCCCGTGTCAGGAAGGCCCTGCGCGGCCAGTCTTTCTGCTGTTCCAGCCTTGACGCGTGTCGCCTCCGTCGGCGGTGTCCGCGACAACCATGATGTTCGGTATTAGCGCTGCTCCCGTTGCTCAGCCGAGGCGTTGGGCTGCGCGCCGCGCTCGGTCCAGCGCGACGCGGCGGGCAAGGATCTCCCTGACCCGCTGGTCGACGCGCGCCTGCGCGATATGGGAGATGTGGCCGACCGTGCGGGCGCGCTCGGCAGGTCCTGGCTTCAGGGTCATGATTGGCTCCTTCTCGCCCGATCGGGCATCTCGCCCGATCGGGCACACAGTTGTGCCGGGAGGCTGCTAGGCCTGGACGAGCTCGCGCGTCTTGTGGACGACGACGTCGCCGCTCGTGATCTTCGGCGGGTTGGGGAGCGCCGTCTCGAGCTTCTGCTCGCGCAGCCAGCTGGCGGCGACGCGCGTCGACTCGTCGGCCTGCGCCGCGGTGTCGAAGAAGTTGACGGAGGTCATGACGCCGTTGCCGGCGTCGATGAGGGAGTAGCCGTTGAAGCCCGGCAGCTCGCACAGGGCGGGGAGGAGGGTCTCGTCGACCTTCGTGACGAGCTCGCTCTTGCGGCTCTGGTCGATCGACTCGTAGCGTCGAATGGTGGCATGCATGGATGCTCGTTTCTGCAGGGCTGGAGGTCTCGGTTGAGTCCTCCTTGCGCGCTCGGCCCGAAAGAGACGATCGAGGAACCCGCAGGTTCGTCGACGTCGGAAGGGGGTCTGAGCGCTTGCCGTGACCGTAGCACTTCGCCGGTCCCCCGGGCGCCCCCGTTCCGCAGGGGTCGCCTGATCTGCCCGAGGATTGGCGCCTGATGCAGGAGCGGAACGGCGAGTCCTATCGATGGCCGAAACGACGCGACGGCTACGCGCCGTATCGCGTGTACATGGGCATGACGCGCGCCGAGGGTGCTGTGCAGATCGGACTCGGTGAGACGATCCGCGAGAACGCCTGGGGACGGGACCGCAAGTACGTCGTGGCGGTCCTCAACGGCGGCTCGCCGCAGCATCCGCTGGACGGCAACTCGTGGGAGCGCCAGGAACGGGAACTGCTCGCGGCCGGCTATCGCGTGATCAGCTACGACCGCCGTGGGTTCGGCCAGTCCAGCCAGCCGACCACGGGCTGAGGGTTCTCGATCCAGGCGGTTCAGACACCCGCACGGGTGAACGTCACATGCGTGACTCCGATGGGCGAGGACGTGGCCTCGACCTCGTAGTCCTTCTCGAGGCCCTCCAGTCCGTCCCAGAGCCGCACGCCCCGGCCGAGCAGGATCGGAGCCACCACGATGTGCGCGTGGTCGATGAGCCCGGCAGCGAGGAAGTCGCGGATGACCGTGGCACCTCCGCCGATGCGTACGTCCTGTCCGTCCGCGGCCTCGCGGGCCGTCGCGAGCGCCTCGGCAGGCGACGTCTCGAGGAAGTGGAACGTCGTGCCGCCCTCCATCTCGATCGACGGGCGCGTGTGATGGGTGAGGACGAAGACCGGTGTGTGGAACGGCGGGTTGGGACCCCACCAGCCCTTCCACTCGGGGTCCTCGTGCCAGCCGGGAGGGCCGAACTTGTTGGCGCCCATGATCTCGGCGCCGACCCCGTGATCGTGCAGCCGCACGAAGGCGTCATCGACGCCGCCGCTGCCGCCGGGCTTCCACGACCGCGTGGCGAACATCCACTCGTGCAGCCGCTCGCCGGCGTGGCCGAACGGCGCCTCCAGGCTCTGCACGTCACCGGTGCCGAAGCCGTCGAGCGAGACGGAGAAGAACTGGACGCGGGCGAGTGACATGGCTGCTGCTCCTTGGGCGATCAGGGGAGGTCAGTCGTAGTAGCGGCGGGCGCTGGAGCCTACGCGCGTGACGTCCGTGCCGTAGACGTGGATCGAGATCGCGGTCTCGTCGCCGGTGTTGTGCACGCGGTGGATGTCGCCGGGCGGCGCGAAGCCGCTGACGTCGCCGACGTGGTTGTCACTTTCGCCGACCAGGTTCAGGTCGGCGTCGAACAGCTCCTCGTGTTCGACGCCCTGGATGACGACGAACGTGCACCAGGTGACGTGGTCGTGGATGCGCGTGATCTGGCCGGGCCGCCAGACCAGCGCAACGATCGAGAACGAACCGTCGGGCTCGACGTGCACGTTGTGGCCGACGTAGTCGTCGGGTGAGCCGAGCTGCTGCTCGGCGGTCAGGACGTCATCCGGGGTGGGCAGATGCCGGCGCAGCTGCTCGGCGACGAGCTGCGCCGTCTCGGTCCAGTCGGCGTGGCTTTCCACGGCGGTGCGGATACCGGCGACGAGTGAGCTCAGCCGGTCGGCGAGGCGGATCTGGGTCGCGGTCATGCCTTGCAGCTTGCGGGAGGCCGTCCCATATTTCCAATGCCAAGTTTCGTACTGACTCATAGATAGAGTTGATGAATGCTCGACGTCAACCGGCTCCGCGTCATCGACGCCGTCGCCCGCCACGGCTCGGTCACCGCGGCGGCGAAGGACCTGCACTACTCGCAGCCGTCGGTCACCCACCACCTCGCCCGGCTCGAGGCCGAGACCGGCGCGCAGCTGCTGCAGCGCGTCGGCCGCGGGATCCGGCTCACCCCCGCCGGGCAGCTGCTTGCCGACCGCGCCGCCGAGATCATCGGGCGCATCGATGCCGCCGGCGCGGAGCTGTCCGCCCACGTGGGGCTGACCGCCGGGCGTGTGCGGCTCGCCGGCTTCGCCTCGGCGAGCGGATCGCTCGTGCCGGCGGCGCTGGCGACGCTGGCGGGCAGGCATCCTGGCCTGGAGATCAGCCTGATCGACACGCATCCGCTCGACGCGCTCGAGCTGCTGCGTGCCGGCAAAATCGAGGTCGCGATCATCTTCCGCTACGACGAGACCGAGCCCGAGCCGCTGGGGGTCCGTCTTCATCACCTGCTCGACGATCCGGTCTACCTACTCTCCTCACGTCGCGAGGGCGGCGGGCTCGCCGCGCTGAGCGACGCAACGTGGATCGCCGGCTGCGAGCGATGCCGTAGCCACCTCCTGTCCCTGTGCGCCGACGCCGGGTTCGATCCGCGGATCGGCTACGTCTCCGATGACATGGTCGTGATGCAGGCGTGGGTGGCCGCCGGGCTCGGGGTGGCGACCCAGACCGGTCTGGCCCTGCGCGCCCACCGCATCGACGGCGTCGTCGCGACCGAGCTGCCCGGCTCGAAGCGGCACATCTACGCCGCGACCTACGGCGAGCCGCCCGACCCGCCCGCCACCGCCGCCCTCCTGGCAGCCCTCGCCGAGGCCGCCACGGCGGCGTCGAGCCCTCCGTCGAGGACGCGCCCGATCTGAACGTGGCTGGGCATGACCCATTCGTCGACGCGGATATGCAAGGCCGCCGAATCGGGAAGCACATCGGGAAGCCAGCTGACGTAGCCGATCCGTAACGCACCGGTCGCTCCCGCCAGCCGGCGCCGCGCGCTCGCGCTGAGCTCGAGGATCTCGCGCGCGTCGGGTAGCAGCATTCTCCCGGCCGCCGTCAGCTCGACATGGCGGCGATCGCGGACGAACAGCGGCGTGCCGACGCTGGCCTCGAGCGACTTGATCTGCTGCGACAGCGACGGCGCGGCGATGTGCAGCCGCTCTGCCGCACGGCCGAAGTGAAGCTCCTCGGCGACCGCCACGAAATACCGGAGCAGCCTCAGCTCCATGCGCCGAACGATGCGCCCAGTGTTTGCCGGCCTCGCGTAGGGTTGGCGCGTGGTAGAGGACGTGCTGATCGGCCGTGAGGCGGAGTGTGCCGCGCTCGGGGCGCTGGCGGCGCAGGCTCGTGACGGGCAGGGCTCCATCGTGCTGCTCGCCGGGGAGGCGGGGGTGGGGAAGACCACGCTGGCGCGCGCAGTGCTCGCCGATTCAGGGCTGGAGCGGCTCGAGGGCTTCGGCGTGCAGGAGGGTGGGACGGCGTATGCGCCGGTCGTCGACGTGCTCCGGCAGTCGGGCGTGGCGGGCGAGGCTCCGCTGCGGGCCCATCTCGCGATGCTGCTGCCCGAGCTCGGCGAGCCTGCTCCGGCTGCGGACCGGGCGACCTTGTTCGAGGCGATCCGGTCGGTGCTGGCGATCGCCGCCGCGCGACAGCCGCTCGCGATCTTCCTGGACGACCTCCAGTGGGCCGACGACGCGACGCTGGAGTTGCTGCCGGCCCTCGCGCGCTCGCTCGACGGCGAGCCGGTGCTGCTGGTCGCCGCCTACCGGAGCGACGACGTCGCCCGCGGGCACCCGATCCGGCGGCTGCGCACGGAGCTGCGGCGCGACGGCCGGCTGCACGAGATCGCGGTGGAGCCGCTCGACCGGCAGTCCACGGCGGCGCTGCTCGAGCGCGTGCTCGGCGCCCCCGCGGCACCGTCGCTTCAGGACGCGATCGTCGATCGCACGGACGGCGTCCCCTTCTTCGTGACCGAGTTGGGGCTGGCGCTCGCCGCGAGCGAGCGCCTTCAGGAGGCCTCCGCCGGCCTCGAGCTGCTCGACGGCGCCGACCTGCCGCTGCCGGAGAGCGTCCGCGACGCGGTGCTGCTGCGGGCGGCGGGGCTGTCGAGCCCCGGCCGTGCGGCGATCGCGGTCGCGTCCGTGGCCGGCCAGACCTTCGACGTCGAGTCGGTGATGGCGATCGCGAACCTGACGGAGTGGCCCGACGAGGCGGTGCGCCGAGGGATCCTCGTCGACGGCCCGCCCGGCCAGATGGCGTTCCGCCACGCGCTCGTGCGCGACGCGTTCTACGGGGAGATCCCGTGGCTGGAGCGGCGCGCGCTGCACCGGCGGGTCGCGCAGCGGCTCGAAACCACGGCGACGCCCCCGGGCATCCTCGCCGAGCACTGGTCGCAGGCCGGTGAGCCGGAGCAGGCGCGGCGCTGCTTGCTGGCGGCGTCCGACGCCGCTCGCGCGGTTCACGCCTACCACGACGGGGCGAGGGCGGCCCGGCGGGCGCTCGAGCTGTGGCCGGACGGCGAGGACGAGAGCGGCCGGCTCGACGCGCTCGAGCAGCTCGCCCGCTGCGCCGAGCTGGCCGCCGACCCCGGCGAGGCCGTCCGCACGTGGCGCGAGGTCGTCGAGGGACGCCGTCGCGAGGGCGATCCGCGTGCCGTCGCCGAGGCGTCGCGCCGGCTGGCCGGCGCGCTCGAGGTCCAGGGCCGCTGGGACGAGGCGCTGATGACCCGCGAGGAGGCGGCCGTCGCCTTCGCCGCGGCGGACGAGCGCGGCGAAGCCGCCGCCGAGCGGCTCGCCGCCGCCAGCCACCTGCGCTCGGCCGCGAGCTTCCGCGCCGCGCTGCGCGTGATCGAGCTCGCCCGCGCCGACGCGCAGGCCGCGGGCCGGGTCGATCTCGAGGTCCGCCTGCGCGGCCTCGAGGGCAACGTGCGGGCACGTACCGGCGAGGGAACGCACGGGCTCGAGCTGGTCCGCTCGGCGCTCACCACCTCGCTTGAGAGCAACCTCACCGCCGCCGCCGCCGAGATCTACCAGCGGCTCGCCGACTCGCTCGAGCACGCCGGCGACTACGCGGGCGCCCGCGCGACGTACGACGACGCGTTCGCGTTCTGCACGGCGAGCGGCCTCGAGCCGACCGCGCAGCTGTGCCTCGCCTGCCTCGCCGTCGTCCTCCGGCAGGCCGGCGAGTGGGACCGCGCCGCGCGCGTCTGCCGTGACGTCGTCACGTCGCCCGAGGCCACGACGCACGCCCGCGCCGCCGCCGGCGTCACGCTCGGCTCGATCCTCGCCCTGCGCGGCGAGCCTCGCCAGGGCCGCGCGCTGCTGCTCGAGTCGGCCTCGGTGGCCCGGAGCATCGAGCTGATGGCCGCCGAGCTGTTGTCCGCCTGGGGGCTCGCGCTCGCCGATCACGCGGAGGGGGCGCATGACGCGGCGAGCGACCGCTGCCACCAGATCCTCGAGCGCTGGCAGCAGACGGAGGAGCGCCACTACGCGATCTCGCCGCTGCGGTGGGCGGCCACGTTCTTCGCCGAGCGCCAGGACGCCACCGCCGCGCGCGCGTGCGCCGCGGCGCTCGCGCAGATCGCCGCCGACGCCGGGCAGCCCGAGGCGGTCTCAGCGCTCGCTCACGCGCTCGGCGAGACCGCGCTCCTCGACGGCGACGCCGACCAGGCGGCGACGCAGTTCGAGCGAGCGGTCGAGCTCCTGCAGGGGGTCGGCGCGCCGTTCGAGCGGCTCGAGTCCGAGCGCCGTGCCGCCGCCGCGCTGGTCGCCGCCGGCCGCCGCGAGGAGGCGGTGGAGCGGCTCGTCAGTGCCTACCGCACCGCTCGTCGGCTCAAGGCCCAGCCGTCCGTCCGCCGCATCGCCGCGAGCCTGGCCGAGCTCGGCGAGCAGGCCGACCGCCGCCTCAGCCGCCGGCAGGCCGAGCAGCTCTCGAGCGAAGGCCTGACCCGCCGGGAGCTCGACGTCGTGCGACTGCTGGCCGTGGGCCGCACGAACCGGGAGATCGCCGGCGAGCTGTTCGTGAGCACGCGCACGGTCGACATGCACGTCCGCAACCTCCTGCGCAAGCTCGACTGCCGCTCGCGCGCCGACGCGGCCCGGCGGGCGAGCGAGCTGGGCCTGCTCGGGCCGCAACCCGGCAGTCCGGACGAAAAACACGGCAACTCCGCTGATGCTCGCCGGCGGGCTCCCGCGTAGCCTCGCTCCACGACCCGAGATCGAAAGGAAGCCGCATGGCCTACGAGGAGCTGAAGCAGCGTCAGAGCGTGATGTGGGGCAACGGGCCCTACCAGCGGATCACCGAGACGCTGACCGACATCCACGAACGGGTGATCGAGCAGCTCGCCCCGCAGCCCGGCCTCAGGTGGCTCGACCTCGCGTGCGGCACGGGCGCCGTCGCCGAGCTCGCCGCCGCCCGCGGCGCCGACGTCACCGGCGTCGACCTGTCGCCGGCGCTGATCGAGACCGCCTCGCAGCGGGCCGCCGAGCTGGGCCTCGACATCGACTACCGCGTCGGCGACACCGAGGCGCTCGATCTCGACGACGCGAGCTTCGACGCCGTCTCCTCGACGCTCGGGATCATGTTCGCGCCCGACCACGAGGCCGCCGCCCGCGAGCTCGCGCGCGTGACCCGCCCGGGCGGCCGGATCTCCCTCGCGAGCTGGACGCCGACCGGCGGCCTCGGCCGGATGTTCAAGATGATGGCGCCGTTCCAGCCCGCCCCGCCTCCGAGCAGCCCGTTCGCCTGGGGCGACGAGGCGCGCGTGAAGGAGCTGCTCGGCGACGCCTTCGAGCTCGACATCGCCGAGCAGGTCTCGATCGCGCGGCTGCCGTCCGGCGAGGCGTTCTGGGAGCTTTTCTCCAACAGCTACGGGCCGACGAAGACGCTGGCCGAGGCGCTGCCCGCCGACCGGCGCCAGGAGCTTCACGACGCCTGGGTGGACTTCTTCGAGTCCAACTTCCGCACCAACGGCGAGGTCGCGCACGTGCGCGAGTACCTGCTCGTCAGCGGCGTTCGTCGCTGACGAGCCCCGGCAGCCCGTCGAGGCTGTGGCCGTTCTTGGCGGCCACGTAGTCGCGCATGGCGTCCGGTCCCTGCGTGCGGACCCGGTTGTCGGCGAAGCGGTAGAGCTGGTCGCGCTCGCCGACGTAGTCCATCCGCGGGACGACGAAGCCGCAGGAGTCGGACACGCGCTCCACGTCGACCTCGATCACCGAGCGCACCGCGGTCCGCTGGGCATCCGAGACGTCGAAGTCGGCGAGGCGCTCCTCGTCGGCCTCGACGACGCGGCCCGTGCCGTGCAGCCGCACGATCTTCGGCGGCCCCTCGAAGGCGGCGAACATGACCGTGATGCGGCCGTTGTCGCGCAGGTGGGCGATCGTCTCGACGCCGCTGCCGATCAGGTCGACGTACGCGAAGCCGAGCGGGCCGGTGACGCGGAACAGCCCGTGGCCGCCCTTGGGCGAGACGTTCACGTGGCCGCCGCTGCCGCTCGGCGCGGTGGCCACGAAGAACACCGGCTGGGCCTCGATGAACTCCCGCAGCCCGTCGCCGATCTCGTCGAAGACCTTGGCCATGGCCGATCAGCTTATGGCGCCCGCCGCCACGAGCGCGAGGACGAGGCTGCCGAGCACCAGCCGGTAGACGACGAACAAGCGCACGGAGTGGTGCGCCAGGTAGCGCAGGAACCACGCGATCGCCGCGTAGCCGATGACGAAGGCGATCGCCGTCGCGATCAGCACGTACGCGATCGGCTCGTCGCCGCCCTCCTCGCCCGAGATGATCCCCTTCAGCTCGAACACGCCGCTCGCGACGACGGCGGGGATCGCGAGCAGGAAGCCGAACTTGGCCGCCGCCGGCCGCTGGAGGCCGAGCAGCAGCCCGGCGCTCATCGTCGCCCCCGAGCGCGACACGCCGGGGATCAGCGCCAGCGACTGGGCGAGCCCGATCAGCACGCCGTCGCGCGTCGAGAGCTGCTCGATCGTGCGCTCGTGGCGGCCGTGGCGGTCGGCGTAGCCGAGCACGAGCGCGAAGACGATCAGCGTGGTCCCGATCAGCCACAGGTTGCGCGCGCCGTTCTCGATCTGGTGCTCGAACGCCAAGCCGAGGATGGCGATCGGGATCGTGGCCACGATCAGGTACCAGCCCATCCGGGCCTCGGTCGTCGCCCGCAGCCGAGGATCGCGCAGGGAGCGCAGCCACGTCGTCGCGATCGCCCAGATCTCGTGGCGGAAGAAGATCAGCACCGCCGCCTCGGTCCCGAGCTGCGTCACCGCCGTGAAGGCGGCGCCGGGGTCGTCCCAGCCCAGCAGCGCGGGGACGATGCGCTGGTGGGCGCTCGAGGAGATCGGCAGGAACTCGGTGAGGCCCTGGACGATGCCGAGGACGATGGACTGCAGGAGGCTCAACGGCCGCGGGAGGCTAGCGAAGCCCCCCGCGGCCGGGGGTGGGTGGGAACTTCTTAGAGCTCGGCGCGCACCGTCGCGACGCCGAGCAGGAGACCCTCCGAGAAGGCCGTGGTGCCGAAGGCCTGGTTGAGCGCGGCCGCCGCCTGGGCGGTCAGCGTCGCCCGCACGTTCCCGAGCGTCACGTCGAGCCCGTCGACCGCCTGCGTCAGGCCCGACAGGTCGAGGTTCAGGATCGGTACCCGCGAGCCGCCGACCAGCGCGGTCAGCCGCGGCGATCCGTCGATCCCGATGTCGAACCGCGTGAGCTCCACGCGCGTCGACCCCTTTGTGAGCGACAGTCCGCCCGAGTGCCGGATCAGGCCGGCGAACGTCGCGGCGTCGACCCGCCCGCGGGTGATCGGGAACGCGAGCGAGCCGTCGGAGTTCGCGGAGGCGGGCGCGATCAGCCCCGGGACGATGCCCTGCGAGGCCAGCGCCGAGGCCGCGCCGGGATCGACCGCGAGCGACGTCGAGCCGTCCTGGATGAACAGCTCGCCGAGCTGGGCGTGCACGCGCGCCGTGCCGAGCACGATGCCGCGCGCGAACAGGTGGGTGCCGAGCGCGGCGTTGAGCGCTCGCGCGGCCGTGCGGGTCAGCTCGAGCCGGACGCCGGAGACGGTCGTCGTGGTCGCCGTGCGGCGCACGCGCGCGTCGCCGGCCCGCAGGCGCAGGATCCGGACGCGGTCCCCGCCGGCGAGCGCCGACAGGTAGCGACCCTGGATCCGGAAGCGCGTCAGCTTCACGCTGCGGCCGTTGCGCGAGAAGCGCAGGCCGCCGCGGTGGTCCACGCGCCCGGCGCCCGTCGCCGGGTCGAGCCGGCCGCCGGTGATCGGGAAGCGCACGCGCCGGCCGGTGGCCTCGGCGGCGCCGGTGGGGGCGAGCGCGATGCCGGCGCCTCCCGCGGCGCGCAGCGTCCCGCGGTCGAGGCGGACGTTCGTGTCGCCGCCCGCGAGATCAACCCGCGCGGCGGAGGCGGCAGGGGCGAACGCCAGTAGCAGCGCCACGGCGCCCGCGGGTGGGGCGACGCGACGAACGAGTGATGAGGCGGACAATGGTCGATCCTCCGGTGTAGGGGGTCTGCTCACCTGCCATCCGGAGCTAGGCGCGTCGGTGGTCACGAACTTGGCGCGATACTGCGGTGCATGTCGACCACCGAGCGCCGGCGGCTCGCGCCCTCGGTCTTCCGCCTCCCCGTCGAGAAGATCCGCAGCGGCTACTACTCCGACGCCTACTTCAACCACGCGAAGCAGCTGCTCGAGGAGGACGAGCACCACCCGCGCGTGCTGCTCCAGGTCTTCCAGCGCAACGAGTCGATCCTCGGCGGCGTCGACGAGGCGGTCGCGGTGGTCAAGCAGTGCTCGGGCTACCGCGGCGCGGACGGGCGCTGGGTCAACACCTTCAAGGACCTCGAGGTGTACGCGCTACACGAGGGCGATGCCGTCGAGCCCTGGGAGACCGTGATGACGATCGAGGGCGACTACTCCCAGTTCGCCCATCTGGAGACCGTCTACCTCGGCTGCATGGCGCGGCGCACGCTGATCATGCGCAACGTCAGCGAGGTGGTGGAGGCGGCGGCCGGCAAGCCGATCCTGTACTTCCCCGCGCGCCACGACCACTGGCTGGTGCAGACCGGCGACGGCTGGGCGGCGCACGTGGCGGGGGCGATCGGCGTGTCGACCGACGCGCAGGCGTCGTGGTGGGGCGGCCGCGGGGTGGGCACGGTCCCTCACGGGCTGATTGCCGCCTACGGGGGCGACACCGTGCTGGCGGCGCGCAAGTTCGCCGAGCGCTTCGCGCACGAGATGAACGTGACCGTGCTCGTCGACTTCGCCAACGACTCCGTGCAGACCGCGCTCGAGGTCGCCGAGGCGCTCGGGGACGACCTGTGGGGCATCCGGCTCGACACCTCGGACCGCCTCGCCGACCTCGCCCTCCAGCGCCGCCACGGCGACGCCGCGCCGACCGGCGTCAACGCCGAGCTCGTGGAGCTCGTGCGCACCGAGCTCGACGCCCACGGCTTCCGCGACGTGAAGATCGTCGTCTCGGGAGGCTTCACGGCCGACCGCATCCGCGCCTTCGAGGCCGAGGGCGTGCCGGTCGACGCGTACGGCGTCGGCTCGTCGCTGATCCGCGGAGCGAACGACTTCACCGCCGACGTCGTGCTCTACGAGGGCCGGCCGGGCGGCAAGGTCGGCCGCGAGCTGCGGCCCAATCCGCGCCTCAGCCGCGTCGACTGACGAGCGGCACGAAGCGCACGCGCTCGAGCCGCCGGAGCGTCACGCCGTCCGCCGTGCGGTGGGCGACGACCAGCCGCTGCTCGCCGTTCGCGACCGGAGCGACGAGCCGGCCTCCCTCGGCGAGCTGGTCGGCCAGCGCGGGCGGGATCGAACCGCCGGCCGCGGCGGCGATGTTGATGGCGTCGAAGGGCGCGCGCTCCGGCAGTCCCGCCCGTCCGTCACCGACCGCGAGCGTCACGTTGTCGACCCCGGCCGCCGCGAGGTTCGCCGCCGCCATCCGGGAGAGCTTCTCGTGCACCTCGATCGAGTACACGTGGGCGGCCAGGCGGGCGAGCAGCGCCGCGTGGTACCCGGACCCGGTGCCCACGTCGAGCACCGTCTCGTCACCGCGCAGCGCCAGCAGCTCGCACATGCGCGCCACGACCAGTGGCTGCGAGATCGTCTGCCCGGCCCCGATCGGCAGCGGGATGTTCTCCCATGCGTCCTCTCGCAGGTTGGGCGGCACGAAGCGATCGCGCGGGACCACCGCGATGGCGGCGAGGACCCGCTCGTCGGCCACGTGCGGGCGAAGCTCCCGCATCAGCCGCTCCGGGGCCGCCATCAGGGGCCGCGCCTCGTCAGTACCGGAGCACCGCGCCGATCCCGCCGAGCGGACCGAGATCGTCGTGGTGGCGGACCTTGATGAGCTTGGCCGACTGCTCGATCGCCTTCTCGACCGCGAGCTCGACGATGTTCTCGCAGTGCTCGAGCGCACGGCCGTCCGGGCCCTGGTCGCCGGGGTGGAGCATTCCGGTCTCGGGGTCGCGGCCGCCGGGAGAGCGGAAGCCGTCGCCGATCAGCAGGATCTCGACGCGGGCCTCGTTGAGCGCCTGGAGCACGGCCGACAGGCCCGCGGCGCCGCGGCCGCCCCGCCCCACGCCCTCGGCGAGGCGGTCGAGCGCTTCGCGCTCGGAGCGCCGCCGCCACTCCTCCATCTCGGCGCCGGCGGCGCGCCGGACGTCGTCGAGCGAGGAGTTCTCGACGTCGAGCTGCAGGCGGCCGGCGGTCCGCTCGCGCAGGTACGGGTGCAGCTTCTGCTTGACCTCGTTCACGAGCTCGTCGGGCGCGCCGAGCAGCAGGCAGTCGAAGCCCGGATCCTTGTAGCGGCTGAAGGCGACCTCGGCGGCGTGCACGAGGTGGTCGTCCTTCTCCTTCTCGACCCCGCGCTGGTAGCGGGACTGCGACCACCCGCCCTGGTCGTGCTGGGAGTGGACGTCGTCCTCGATCCGGTCGGTCTCGTCGAAGCCGCCGCCGTCGCCCAGGAAGAGACGGGCGTTGCGGCGGTTGACGAGCAGCACGGCCCACTGCTCCTCGTGGGCGTCGGCCACCAGCGGCTCGAGGTACGGCGAGCGGTCGAGCACGACGGCGAAGTCGACGGGCCGGGGAAGGCGCACGACCTCCAGCAGGTCCACCTCACCGCACGCGTACACGGCCACCGCTCGCGTGCCGTTGCCCGCGATGTCGGACGACGAGAGCGTCTCGCGCACGCGCTCGATGTCCTGTCGCAGCGCCTCCCGCTCGTCGTGGTCGAGCCCGTCGGCCTCGTCCACGCGATGCGCGGCCTTGGTCATCACCGACGTGACGGCGGTCGAGCGGGCCGCCGGGGTGGCGAACTCGGAGGGATCGAGGTTCAGGAACACGGACAGCACGCGGCCCCGCTGGGGATGCACTTCGGCCAGGCTGCGGAGGCGGCTGCGGGTGATGGTGGTGACTGCCATGGCTGGCGCCTAGCCTCCCTGTGTCGCGGTGGAACCCCGTGCCGGGGGCAAGATATCCAGCCCCTCGGCGAGGGTGAAGAACGCTCGCGCGAACGGCGAGGAATCCGTGCGGGCACGCACCGCCGGCCAGTCGATCTGCTCGCGCAGCGCGCGAGCGATCTGCAGCAGCCCCTCATAGCGGAGCGAGTGCTCGGTGAGGGCCATGAGCTTCGTCGCCAACACGTCCTCGAGTGCCATCACGCGCATCTCCATGCCGAGCACCGAGAGTTCCTCGCCGCGTGCGATCAGGTCGTCGTTCACGGGCAGACCCTTGGGACAATAGATCAGGTCGACCAGCGTGTCTCCGTCCCACGCCTTGACGAGCCAGTCCTCGGGCGGGCGCTCCGGGCGCATGCCGGACTCCGCCATGGCCTCGAGGGCCGTCTCGACGTCCTCGGGGCGGATCATGAGGTCGAGGTCGTGGCGCGTCTCGGGCCCGCCGCGCGCCCAGCTGGCGAGGCTGCCGCCGAGCAGGAACGGCACGCCTGCGTCTCGCAGCGCGGCGCTCGCGCGCTTGAGCGCGTGCTCGATATCGGCGAACGGCTGCTCGTCGTCTGAGGCCATGACGAGGTGGGTACCCGCGTGGTGGAATGCCGATCCGCTCCACGACACAGCCCGCGGAGCCGAACGAGTGTCGCATCCGCATCGCCGCGGCGGGCGACGTCCACTACGGCCGGGAGGACGACGCCGAGCGCGCCCGCGCGGCGTTCGACGGGCTGCGGGGCCGCGTCGACCTCGTGCTGCTGGCCGGCGATCTCACGACGCACGGCGAGCCCGAGCAGGCCGCGATCCTGGCCGACGCGGCGCGCGACCTCGGTACCCCCGTGCTCGCCGTGCTCGGCAACCATGACTGGCACGCGGGTCGCGAGGACGAGGTCCGGGCCGTGCTCGAGCAGGCCGGTATCGTCGTGCTCGACCGCTCGCACCACATCCTCGAGCTGTGCGGCGCCGAGGTCGGCGTGGCGGGGACCAAGGGTTTCGTCGGCGGCTTCGTGGGCTCGCACCTCCCCGACTTCGGCGAGCCGCTGCTCCGCGCGGTCTACGCCGAGGGAATCGCCGAGGTCGCCGCGTTCGACGAGAGCCTGCGCGCGATCGCGCTGTGCCCGTTCCGCATCGGCCTGCTGCACTACGCCCCGACGACGCAGA
The DNA here is from genome assembly GCA_963730535.1 of uncultured Solirubrobacteraceae bacterium. Classification (GTDB taxonomy): domain Bacteria; phylum Actinomycetota; class Thermoleophilia; order Solirubrobacterales; family Solirubrobacteraceae; genus DASSUW01. The sequence goes on along the minus strand of CAVSRU010000018.1, from coordinate 193,022 downwards.
CGCTCGAGGGCGAGCGGCGCGACATCTGGACGTTCCTGGGCACCGACCGGCTGGCCGCTCCGATCCTCGAGCACACCCCGGATCTCGTGCTCCACGGGCACGCGCACGCCGGGAGCTTCGAGGGCCAGGTCGGCGCGGTGCCGGTCTACAACGTGTCCGTTCCGGTCATGGGCGAGGACTTCTGGGTCTTCGAGATGACCGGACGGCCGCGCGTGCCGTCCGAAATGCACTGACCGCAGGTTTTCCGAGCGCGGGTCGTTGCAATTCGCAATGACCACCCTCTCCACGCGGATCGCTCCGCCCGTCCTCAGCCGCCGCACAGCGGCGCTGCTCCTCACCGGCTCCGTGCTCGCGGCGCTGGTGATCGCCCTCATCGCGTTCGGCGGCGGGGATCGCACGGGGCCGCTGGAGTGGTCCGGGGACGCCGACGTCTTCACGCACCCGACGCTCCCCGGGGACCGGGTCCTCACCGCCACGCTGCGCAACGACGGGCTCCACGCGATCCGGGTCGACCTCGCCGACGTGCGGCTGCTCGACGGCGACGGCGAGGCCGTGGCGTCGACGCCGGTCTTCCTCCAGGCGTTCGGCAAGGCGCTGTGGGCCGGCCGGGGGCCCGAGCAGGTGCCGGACAGCGAGCTCCAGCGCACGGGCCGGATCGCCCTGCTGGCGCCCGGCGAGGAGGTGCCGCTCACCGTCGCCTGGCACGCCAAGGACGGAGACGCCGAGCGGGTCGACTACGGACAGGGGTCGCTGAGCCTGCCGGGGTAGTCTCAGGGCTATGCCCGAGAACTCCTTCGACGCCCGCGCCGAGCTCGAGGTCGGTGGGCGCACCTACGAGATCTACCGCCTCGACGCGCTGCAGTCGAAGTTCGACGTCGCCCGGCTGCCGTTCTCGCTGAAAGTGCTGCTCGAGAACCTCCTGCGCAACGAGGACGGGGTCGCGGTGCGGGCGCAGGACGTGGAGGCGATCGCCTCCTGGGACCACTCCGCCGAGCCCTCGAAGGAGATCGCGTTCACGCCGGCGCGGGTGGTCATGCAGGACTTCACCGGCGTGCCCGCGGTGGTCGACCTGGCGGCGATGCGCGACGCGATGGCCGATCTCGGCGGCGACCCGTCGAAGATCAACCCGCTGGTGCCGGCCGAGCTGGTGATCGACCACTCGGTGCAGGTCGACGTCTTCGGCACCCGCGACGCGTTCCGCATCAACGCCGAGCGCGAGTTCGAGCGCAACGCCGAGCGCTACGCGTTCCTGCGCTGGGGCCAGGGGGTGTTCGAGGGCTTCAAGGTCGTGCCGCCCGACACCGGGATCGTGCACCAGGTCAACCTCGAGTACCTGGCCCGCGTCGTCTTCGAGAACGAGGGCACGCTGTATCCGGACACGCTGGTCGGCACCGACTCGCACACGACGATGATCAACGGCCTCGGCGTGCTGGGCTGGGGCGTCGGCGGGATCGAGGCCGAAGCATCGATGCTCGGCCAGCCGATGTCGATGCTCGTCCCGCGCGTGGTCGGCTTCCGGCTGGAGGGCGAGCTGCCCGAGGGCGCCACCGCCACCGACCTCGTGCTGACCGTGACCCAGATGCTGCGCGAGCACGGGGTGGTCGGCAAGTTCGTCGAGTTCTACGGCCCCGGCGTGCCGAACCTGCCGCTGGCCGACCGCGCCACGATCGGCAACATGAGCCCGGAGTTCGGCTCGACCTGCGCGATGTTCCCGATCGACGCCGAGACGCTGCGCTACCTGGAGTTCTCCGGGCGATCGGCCGAGCAGATCGAGATCGTCGAGGCGTACGCGCGCGAGCAGGGCATGTGGCACGACGCCGACAGCGAGGAGCCGACGTACTCGGAGACGCTCGAGCTCGACCTCGGGCAGGTCGTGCCGTCGCTCGCCGGCCCGAAGCGCCCGCAGGACCGCGTGGCGCTGACCGAGTCCAAGGCCTCGTTCCGGATCGCCCTGCAGGACATGGTGGGCGACGACGACGGCGTGGTCACGGCGGCCGACGAGAGGAGCGCCGAGTCGTTCCCCGCGTCCGACCCGCCCGGCTCCAACGGCAACGGCTCCCACGCCCCTGAGCCCGAGCCGGCGGCGGGCGGCGGCACGGGCGGCCTCCAGGTCTCCGAGCGGGTCAGCTCGCCGGCCGTGCTGCGGCTCGAGGACGGCACGGAGACCGAGCTCGACCACGGGCACGTGGTGATCGCGGCGATCACGAGCTGCACGAATACGTCGAACCCGTCGGTGATGATCGGCGCGGGGCTGCTCGCCAAGGCCGCCGTGGAGCGGGGCCTCGAGGTCAAGCCGTGGGTGAAGACCTCCCTGGCGCCGGGCTCGAAGGTCGTCACGGAGTACTTCGACCGTGCGGGCCTGACCGAGTATCTGGAGCGGCTCGGCTTCCATCTGGTGGGCTACGGCTGTACGACGTGCATTGGCAACTCCGGGCCGCTGTCGGACGAGATCTCCGAGGCGGTCAACGCCGAGGACCTGGCGGTCGTCTCCGTGCTGAGCGGCAACCGCAACTTCGAGGGGCGCATCAACCCCGACGTGCGGATGAACTACCTCGCGTCGCCGCCGCTGTGCGTGGCCTACGCGCTGGCCGGGACGATGGACATCGACCTGCTCGACGAGCCGCTCGGGCAGGACCGCGACGGGGCGGACGTCTACCTCAAGGACCTCTGGCCGACCGCCGAGGAGGTCGCCCACACGGTCGAGGCGGCGGTGCTGAGCGACATGTTCACCTCGTCCTACGGCGAGGTGTTCGCCGGCGACGAGCGCTGGAACTCGCTCGAGGTGCCCGAGGGCGACCGCTTCGCGTGGGCCGACGACTCCACCTACGTCCGCCGGCCGCCGTTCTTCGACGACCTGCCGGTCGAGCCCGAGCCGGTGGGCGACATCGAGGGCGCGCGCGTGCTCGCCGTGCTCGGCGACTCCGTGACCACCGACCACATCTCCCCGGCCGGGGCGATCAAGAAGGACTCGCCGGCGGCTCGCTACCTCAACGAGCACGGCGTGGAGAACAAGGACTTCAACTCCTACGGGTCGCGGCGCGGCAACCACGAGGTGATGATGCGCGGCACGTTCGCGAACATCCGCCTCCGCAACCTCCTGGGTGGGCGGGATCCCCTGGTGGGAGGGCTAACGCGCCATCTTCCGGACGGCGAGGAGATGTCGATCTACGACGCCGCGATGAAGTACGCCGAGGAGGGGACCCCGCTCGTGGTGCTCGCCGGGCGCGAGTACGGATCGGGCTCCTCGCGCGACTGGGCGGCCAAGGGCACGCGGCTGCTCGGCGTGCGCGCCGTGATCGCGCAGTCGTACGAGCGCATCCACCGCTCCAACCTCGTGGGAATGGGCGTTCTGCCGCTCCAGTTCGAGGACGGCGACTCGGCCGAGTCGCTCGGCCTCACCGGGGAGGAGGAGATCTCGATCTCCGGCGTCGAAGGCGGCGAGGCGAAGCAGGTCACCGTCCGGGCCGACGACAAGGAGTTCACCGCCCGCGTGCGCATCGACACCCCCAAGGAGGTCGAGTACTTCAAGCACGGCGGCATCCTGCAGTTCGTCCTCCGGGGCCTGCTCGCAGGCTAAGCTGCGCGGCTTCATGCCGCTGCCAGACACGCTTCGCAAGCTCCTGACCGCTCCCGGGCCCGTCGGGCTACGAGCAGCCCGCGGCCGCGGTGTTCCGTGAGGCGGCCGGCGCGTTCGCCGAGATCGCCCACGACACCGTCGGCTCGACGGTCGCGCGGGTGGCGGGCACCGGCGACGGGCCGTTCGTGGCCGTCGTCGGGCACATCGACGAGATCGGCCTGATCGTCCACCACATCGACGACGAGGGCTTCCTGTGGTTCACCGGCGTCGGCGGCTGGGACCCCGTGATCCTCGTCGGCCAGCGCGTCGAGGTCATCACGCGCGACGGTCGTGTGCCGGGCGCCGTGGGCAAGAAGCCGATCCACCTGCTCAAGGACGAGGAGCGCAAGAAGGCGCCGGAGCTCAAGAACCTGCACATCGACATCGGCGCCAAGGACGGCGACGACGCGCGCTCCCGCGTGCGGATCGGCGACGTCGCGGTGATCGCCGGCGAGCCCGTCGAGCTGCCCAACGGCCGCGTGCTCTCGCGCTCGATGGACAACCGCCTGGGCTGCTTCGTCGCGCTCGAGGCGGCGCGGCTCGTGGCCGAGGCCGGCGGCGCGCCCGGCGACGTGGCGGCGGTGGCCGTCGCCCAGGAGGAGATCACCTTCGGCGGCGCCCACACGACCGCGTACTCGCTGCGGCCCGCCATCGCCGTCGTGGTCGACGTGACGTTCGCCACCGACGCCCCGGGCACCGACGAGAAGGAGCTCGGCAAGCACCCGTTCGGCTCCGGCCCGGTGCTCCAGCGCGGCTCCACGCTGGACCCGACGGTGTTCGAGCTGCTGCACGGCGCCGGCGAGGCCGAGGGCATCCCGTTCACGGTGGCCGCCTCCGCCCGCGCCACCGGAACCGACGCCGATGCGTTCCACGTCTCGCGCGCCGGCATTCCGTCGGCCGTGGTGTCGATCCCGCTCCGCTACATGCACTCGCCGGTGGAGATGGTCCAGCTCGACGACGTCGAGAACGCCGCCAAGCTGATCGCCGCCTTCGCCCGGCGCCTCGAGCCCGGCCTGGACCTGAAGCGCTGAGCGGGCTCCTGCTCCTCTTCGACATCGACGGCACGCTGCTCCAGCGCGCCTCGGTGGAGCACGCGCTCGCGCTGCGCGCGGCGGCTGAGCACGTGCACGGCGTGACGTTGCCGGACGGCGAGGGCGTCGAGGCGGCGGGGCGCACCGACGGGGCGATCGTGCGCGACCTGCTCGCCGCCGCGGGCGTGACCGATGGGGACTTCGACGCGCGCTGGGGCGAGGTGCAGGCCGCCGCCGTCGAGGCGTTCGCGGAGCTGTGTCCGCCCGACCTCTCCGAGCGCGTGGCACCCGGGGTCGTCGACCTGCTGGGCGAGCTGGCGGGCCGTGAGGCCGACTTCCGGCTCTCGCTGGTGACCGGCAACCTCGAGCCGGTGGCGCGGCTCAAGCTGGCCCGCGCCGGGATCGGCGACTACTTCGAGCCGGGGCAGGGCGGCTTCGGATCCGACCATGCCTCGCGCGCCCACCTGCCGCCGATCGCCCGCGCCCGCGCCGGCGGCTGGCTCCGCCAGCGGACCGTGGTGATCGGCGACACCCCGCGCGACATCGCGTGCGCCCGCGCCGACCGCGTGCGGGTCGCCGCGGTCGCCACCGGCCCGTTCGCGATCGAGGCGCTGGCGGACGCGGACGCCGTGGTCGACGACGCCCGCGCCCTCCTGCCGGTGCTCGAGGACTACCTCAGCGGTTCCTGACCACGGCGGCGCTGCCCCCGCCGCGCCGGACTGGCTCCGCGGCGGCGAGCATGCGATCGCCGCGTAGGAACTCGATCCCGGTGGCGGCACCGATCTCCGACCGGGGCGCCGAACACGTGGCCCCGTGGCCTGCGATCAGCCCGGTGTCTCCGGCGCCATGAAGCCCGGCTCGGGGATCGGTCATGGCCGTGTTGCGCTGCGACGCGCGCGGCGCGGCGATCGCCTCCGGCAGCGACTTCCCGAGCTCGAGCCGCTCGAGCAGCACCTGGAGGACCGTCGTGATGATCATCGACCCGCCCGGCGAGCCCGCGGCCAGCACGGGCCGGCCGTCGCGGGTGATGATGGTCGGCGCCATCGAGCTGCGCGGCCGCTTGCCGCCGTCCACGCGGTTCGGGTGCGTCGTCGAGTCGTAGTTGAAGTCGGTCAGCTCGTTGTTGAGCAGGAAGCCCCATCCCGGGACGACGATGCCGTTGCCGCCGGTTGACTCGATCGTGAACGTGTACGAGACGACGAACCCGCGCGAGTCGGCCACCGTCAGGTGCGTTGTCGACGGGCCTTCGCCGGCCACGGCCACGTGGCCGCGCGTCGGGCAGTCGCCAGGCGCGACAGGGCTCGTGGCCGCCGTTTCGGTGATCAGAGCCCGCCGCTCCGCAGCGAACGCGTCGGACAGCAGGCAGCGCAGCGGCACGTCGTAGTAGTCGGGGTCGGCCAAGTAGGCGTTGCGGTCCGCGAACGCGTAGCGCGAGGCCTCGAGGTAGCGGTGCAGCGCCTGTGTGCGGTCGGCGCCGAGCGGCCGGTAGCCCTCGAGGATGTTCAGCGCCTCGCCGACGGTCGACCCGCCGCTCGACGGCGGGCCCATGCTCCAGACGTCGAGCCCCTTGTAGTCGATCCGGGTCGGCCTGCGGAACGGCGCCGTGTAGTCGCGCAGGTCGTCCTCGGTCATCAGGCCGGGCTGCCAGGCGTGGTTGGCGTTCGGTCCCTTCGGCGGGTGCTGCACTGCCTCGGCGATGGCACGCGCGATCCGCCCGCGGTAGAACGCGCGCGGCCCGTAGCGGGCGATGCGCTCGTACGCGCGCGCCAGGTCGGGGTTGCGCAGCGTGGTGCCGACGTCGCGCGGCGTGCCGTCGGGATCGAGGTAGATCGCCGCCGTGGACGGGATGTCGTCGAAGAAGTCGACCACGCCCTGCGTCTGGTCGAAGAACGTCTGGTCGACGACGAAGCCCTCGCGGGCGACGTCGATCGCCGGCCGGAGGAGCTTGCGCAGCGACTTCGTCCCGTAGCGGTCGAGCGCCTGGTCCCACTGCTCGACGGTGCCGGGCACGCCGGCCGACAGGCCGGTGAAGCGCGCGTTGTTGAGCGCGCCCAGGAGGCCGGCGTCGATGAACGTGCCTGGTCGCATCGCGGCCGGCGCCTTCTCGCGGCCGTCGATCGTCGTGACCTTGCCGTGCGGCGTGCGGATGACCATGAACCCGCCGCCGCCGATTCCGGCCGAGAACGGCTCGGTGACCCCGAGCACGCCCGCGGCGGCGACCGTCGCGTCGACCGCGTTGCCACCCCGCCGCATCGTGTCGATCGCCGCCTTGGTGGCGAGCGCGTCGACGGTGGCGGCCGCGCCGCCGCTGCCGACCGCGGTCGGCTCCTTCTCGAACTGGCTCTGTTCGTGGCCCGCCTGGGCGGTGGGCGCTGCCAGCGCGGCCGTTACGGCCGCGGCCATCAGCACGCGCGTGTGCCTGCGCAGCATCGATGCTCCTCCCGAAGTGTGACGAGGAAGCCCTACCCCGCGGGCTAGCGGTCCACGCGCAGGATCTCGGCCACCAGGGCTTTACCGGCGGCCTGGCGCAGCCGCGTCACGTACGCGGCGTCCGCGGCCAGGGCGGTCGTCCACAGGCTTGCCGAGAGGCCGCGGCGGGGCCGCGGCGGGAGCTTGCGGTGGTTGTGGCGCGTGTCGCGCCGGCCGCGCTCGTAGCCGTTGTCGCGGAAGCCGGTCGGGGTCGTGGACCACACACGCTGGTCGCGGCGGGGCGAGCGGCGGGAGAGGCCGCCGAGGCGCAGCTCCTGGCGCCGGTAGTGGGCGCGGACGTACAGCAGCTGGCCGTTGTGCAGCGAGGGGTTGAGCAGCAGCGCCCGGCGCTCCCGGCGGACGACGCGGCGCGTGCCGGCGTCGAGGTCGGCGAGGACGATGCGCCCGCCGCGGCGCCCGGCCGCGTGGAAGGCGAGCCGGCCGCCCTCGAGCGCCGGCCGCCCCAGCTCCTCGAGCCGGAGCACGAGCCGCGGCTCGCCGCCGGCCAGCGGGGCCGCGACGATCGCGTCGGCATCGCCGTCACGCGCGCGCCAGGCGACCCAGGCGGCCGACACCGCGACCGCGTCGGCCCCGGGCGCGGGGATCGTGGCCCGGAATTCCGGCCCGGAGGTCGAGCTGACTTCGATCACGCCTTCCCGGACGACGGCCAGCCGGCTGCCGCCGACCGCCGGGTGCACGCCGTCGACGCGCTGCGTCTGGCCGTCGCGCACGAGCACGCCGGGCTGGCCGCCCACATGCCACGCCACCAGCCCGTCGTCCACGCTCGGGTCGCTCCCGTAGAGCGCCAGCCGCCTCGCGGTCGCCATCAGGCCACCAGCGCCACACAGCAGGCTGCCAGCGCGAGGGCATCGACGGCCCGCAGCGAGCGCAGGATCTGCGGCCGCTCCGCCATCGCGGCGTGGAACGCCGTCCCGGCCTCGGTGGCCGCGGCCGGCGCGAGGACGACGACGGGCAGCAGCCGGCCGGCGCCGAACGCGAGGCCGATCGCCAGGCCGAGCCCCGGGTCGCCGACCGCGACGCTGACGCCGGCCAGCGCCCAGACGGCGAAGGTGAGGATGAAGGTGGTGAAGCCGAGGCCGAGCAGCACGCCGTAGAGCCCGGCGGCCAGCGGCAGCGGCATGCGCCGCCGCCACGACTCGGGGACCTGGCGGCGCACCTGCGGCAGGATGCGCGCCCCGCGCGCCTCCCCGATCGCCGCGGCCAGCGCGATCGCGGCGGCCACGCCGAGCGCCGCCGCTCCGCCGGCGCCCAGCGCCTGGCCGAGCAGCGCGAGGCCGCCGAAGGTGGCGGCACCGCCGGCGAGCGCGCCGGCGGAGAACGTCAGGCACGCCGCCAGCGTGGTCCGCATGCGGCCCGCGTAGCCCTGCGGCGCGAGCGTCTCGACCATCGAGAAGCCGCACGGGGACCATGCGCCGGTGACGCCCGCGGCGGCCGCGGCGACGATCAGCAGGGCATCTAGCACTTGACGTTGGTGTCGTAGTACATGACGCAGAAGACCTTTCGTCCGCGGTAGCAGTACCCGGTGAGCGAGGCGTCGCCGTTGATGCGGCGGGGGCTCAGAGAGCAGCAGTCGACGAGCTTGCGGATGCGTCCGCCGCAGCAGCGGTACCAGGCGCCGTCGATCGCGGTCTCGATGTCGTAGGTCTCGGCCACCACGTCGCATACGCGGGTGCGGGTGGCGACCGGGAGCTGGCGCCCGTCGACGTCGGTCAGCGGGCGCCCGTCCTCGTCGACGGGGCGGTTCCCCGTGTCGACGAGCCGTCCGAGGTCGTCGACCGCGTGGCCGTCGGCCGCGCGCAGGGGGAACCCGCGCTTGTCGATCCGCGGCAGCCCCGTGGGGTGCGGGCAGGAGTCCGTCGTGTAGATGTGCCCGCAGAAGTGGTAGGCCTCCGCCTCGCCGGGCGACACCAGGCCGGCGACGGTGCCTGCGCCCGCGAGGCCCATGACGGCGCCCGAGACGCGGGAGAGGAAGCCGCGCCGCGAGGAGCCGGCGGCGACGCGGTCGCTCAAGCTAGGCACGGACGGCTCCCCGGCGGCGTTCGGCGGCGGCCAGCACGGATTCGAGCTGCGCGCCCGAGTTGAAGGTGCCCTTGGCGAGCACGGTGCCGTCGGCGTCGAGCGCCACGGCGAACGGGCTGCCCGGGACGTCGGCGGCAGCCCATGCGTCGGCGTCGCGGACCTCGTCGAAGCGCCGCAGATCCACCCGCGGGTCGGCGCCGAAGGCGCTCACCTCGGGCTCGAGCGCGCGGCAGAGGCCGCAGCCGTCGGACGAGAAGACCGCGAGCCCGAGGCGTCCGGGCGTCAGCTCGAAGCGCGACGCCAGCGTGGTCCGGGCGCCGACCTCGGGGCCCTCGTGCGGGACCTCGAGCGCGCCGCTGCGCGGGTCCATGGCCAGCCGCAGCACACCGACCTCGCGGGCCAGCGCGAGCAGCGCGACGGCCAGCACGGCGATCCCCAGCAGCGCGGCGCCGAGCCCGATCGCGAGCCAGCCCTCGGTGGTCGGCTCGCTGCGGGGCAGGAGCGGGAGCACGGCGAAGGCGGCGGCGAGCACCGCAGCACGGCCGACCGAGCCGCGCGAGATGCGGCCGCGAGCGCCGAAGCAGGCGCACGGCGCGCCCCCGCGGCCGCTCGCCAGCGCTACGGCCTGGGCGCCGCAGAAGACCGCGAGCAGCGCGGCGGCGGCGTAGGCGGCGGCGTCGAGCCCGGCGGCCACGGCCACGCCGAGCGCGCCCTCGACCGCCACGAGCACCGCCCATGCCGCATGGCGGGCGGGGATCCCGTAGGTGGCGAGCGCAGCCCGCGTGCCCGCGGGATCCGCGAGCTTGAGGATCGCCGACGCCAGCAGCACGAGCCCGAGGACCAGGCAGGCGATGACCGACACCATCAGGGCGAGCAAAGTAGCAACACGTTGATCTGATCAACCCCAGACACCGCTTCGAGGTGCGGTGGGGTTAGGCGCGGGTGAGCTTCTTGTAGGTGATCCGGTGCGGGCGGTCGGCGTCGGCACCCAGCTGCTCGTGCCGCCACTCCTCGTAGGCCTCGAAGTTGCCTTCGAACCAGCGCACCTGCGAGTCGCCCTCGAAGGCCAGCACGTGAGTGGCCACGCGATCCAGGAACCAGCGGTCGTGGGAGATGATCACCGCGCAGCCGGGGAACGCGAGCAGCGCCTCCTCGAGGGCGCGCAGCGTGTCAACGTCGAGGTCGTTGGTCGGCTCGTCGAGCAGCAGCACGTTGCCGCCGCGGCGCAGGAGCTTGGCCAGGTGCACGCGGTTGCGCTCGCCGCCCGAGAGCGAGCCGACCTTCTTCTGCTGGTCGGAGCCCTTGAAGTTGAAGCCGGCCACGTAGGCGCGCGAGTTCATCTCGCGATCGCCGACCTTGATGTTGTCGTAGCCGTCGGAGATCTCCTCCCAGACGGTCTTGTCGGGGTCGAGCGCGTCGCGCGACTGGTCGACGTAGGCGAGGTCGACCGTGTCGCCGAGCTTGACGGAGCCGTCATCCGGCTGCTCCTCGCCGACCAGCATGCGGAACAGCGTCGTCTTGCCGGCGCCGTTGGGCCCGATCACGCCGACGATGCCGGCGGGCGGCAGGGAGAAGGACAGGTCCTCGATCAGCAGCCGGTCGCCGAAGCCCTTGCGCACGTCGTCGGCCTCGATCACGTCGCCGCCGAGCCGCTGCCCGGCCGGGATGTGGATCTGGACCTGGTCGAGCTTGACGTTGCGCTCCTCGGCCAGCAGGCGCTCGTAGTTGGCCAGGCGCGCCTTCGACTTCGTGCGCCGGCCCTTGGGGTTGGTGCGCACCCACTCGAGCTCGCGCGCGATCGTGCGCTGGCGCGCGGACTCCGAGCGCTCCTCCTGAGCCAGCCGGGCCTGCTTCTGCTCGAGCCAGCTCGAGTAGTTCCCGCGGAACGGGATGCCGTGGCCGCGGTCGAGCTCGAGGATCCAGCCGGCCACGTTGTCGAGGAAGTAGCGATCGTGGGTGACGGCCACGACGGTGCCCTTGTAGTCCTCCAGGTGCTTCTCCAGCCAGGCCACCGACTCGGCGTCGAGGTGGTTGGTCGGCTCGTCGAGCAGCAGCAGGTCGGGAGCGCTGAGCAGCAGGCGGCAGAGCGCGACGCGGCGCCGCTCGCCGCCCGACAGGCGCGAGACCTCGGCGTCGGCAGGAGGCAGCCGCAGGGCGTCCATCGCCTGGTCGAGCTGGGAGTCGAGGTTCCAGGCGTCGGCGGCGTCGATCTGCTCCTGGAGCCGCGCGAACTCGTCGGCCGTCTCGTCGGAGTAGTTGGCCGCCAGCTCGTTGAAGCGGTCGAGCAGGCCACGCAGCTCGGTTACGCCGTCCTCGACGTTCCCGCGCACGTCCTTGGACTCGTCGAGCTGCGGCTCCTGCTCGAGCATGCCGACCGACGCCCCGGGAGCGAGCTGGGCGTCGCCGCGGTAGTCCTTGTCGAGCCCCGCCATGATCCGCAGCAGCGTCGACTTGCCCGACCCGTTGAGGCCGAGCACGCCGATCTTGGCGCCCGGGAGGAAGCTCAGCGAGATGTCCTTGAGCACCTGCTTGTCAGGCGGGTGCGTCCGGGACAGCTTGTACATGGTGAAGACGTACTGGCTCGACATGCGGCGTCGGAGGATGAGATCCCTCCCGGATGTCGACTGGCGGGCCCGCGATCCTGTCCGAATGTCCATTCCAAGTTCCCCCTGCTCTGGGCGATAAATCGGGTATGAAGCCGCTGATCGGCGTCACGACCTCCGAGCTGCGATCGAGCGGCGCGGGGACGCTGCGCCGGCACGGCGAGCCGCCACACGCCGAGATGGCCCTCGGGATGAGCTATCTGCGGGCGATCGAGGCGGCCGGCGCGCTGCCCGTCGTGCTCCCGCCGCTCGGTGACGCCGCCGCGTTCCTCGCGCGTCTCGACGGCATCTGCCTGTCAGGCGGGCCGGACCTCGACCCGGGGGCCTACGGCGCGATCGAGCGCCACGACGAGGTCGGGCCGACCGAGCCGAGCCTCGACGCCTTCGAGCTCGCCCTCGCGCGCGGCGCGGACGCGCGCGGGCTGCCGATCCTCGGCATCTGCCGCGGGGCGCAGGCGCTCAACGTCTCCCGCGGCGGCACGCTGCACCAGCACCTGCCGGGCCACCGCCAGACGGAGCCCGCGACCGCCACCACGCACACCGTCCACGTCGAGCCCGGCTCACGCCTCGCCACGCTCGTCGGCACGGCCCCGCTGCGCGTGAACTCCTTCCACCACCAGGCCGTCGACGACCTCGGCCGCGACCTGATCCCGGTCGCACACGCGGCCGACGGGATCGTGGAGGGCATCGAGGACCCCGGGCCGCGCTTCGTGGTCGGCGTCCAGTGGCACGCCGAGGGCCTGACCGGCTTCGCGCGCCACCGCGTGCTGTTCGAGGGGTTGGTGACGGCCGCCATCGACCCGCTCGCACGCCCGCTCCCGCGGGCTGCGTAGCTCGAACTAGGGAGACCCCCGATGCGGCGACGCGCCCACCCGGCGATCCTGCTCGCATGGCGCTTCTCCTCGATACGACGACTCCCCTGACCATCCGCTGCGCGACCGTGCAGGACATCGCGGCTGCTCTCGCCTACGCCCGCCAGGAGGGCCTGGCGCTCGGCGGCGAAGGCGGCGTGCTGCTCGACCTCAGCGCGCTCCAGGCCATCCACATCGACGCCGTGCGGCGGATCGCGTGGGTGCAGCCCGGCGTGCAGCAGGCCGACCTCGAGGCCGTGGCGGCCGAGCACGGCCTGACGCCCGACGGCCTGCGCGTGGCCCGCGTGGTCACCGCCGACGGCGTGCGCACTGCTTCCGAGCAGGAGTGCGTCGACCTGCTGTGCGACGACTCCGACCCGGCGGTCGTCGCCGAGTACGAGCTGTCCTTGCGGCCGGCGGCGCTCTAGAGAGCCGGCGGGCCGAGCACGAGCGGCTGGTCGAGCACGCCGCGCACGCGTCGCTGCACCTGGAGCTCCGCCTCGAGGTCGGCGATGTGGCCGGCGTGGTCGATCACCTTGCCGCGCAGGACCTGGGTGACGAACAGCCACACCAGGCGGCCGTCGAGCTGGCTGCCCGCCACGCGGCGCAGCTCGTCCTCGGCCTCGGCGGCGCTGAGCGGGACGCGGTAGGAGTCCGGCGCCGTGAGCACGTCGTAGGCCTCGGCGATCGCGAGGATGCGGGCGGCGACCGGGATGTCGTCGCCGGTCAGCCCGTCGGGGTAGCCGCGGCCGTCGATCCGCTCGTGGTGGGCGAGCACGGCGTTGGCCACCTCGCCCAGACCCTCGACGCGGAGGAGCAGGCGCGCCCCGTCGGTCGGATGGCGCTCGACCAGCCGCCGCTCGGCCTCCTCGAGCTCGCTGCGGCCCAGCAGGATGTGGTCGGGCAGCGCCTCCTTGCCGATGTCGTGCAGCAGCCCCGCGGTGTGGACCACGGCCTGCGCGTGCTCGCCGAGGCCGGCCGCGGCCGCCAGCTCGCGCCCGTAGTGGGCGACGGCGGCGGCGTGGCGCGCGGCGGTCGGGTCACGCAGCGCGAGCGTCTCCAGCAGCAAGCCCACCATCCCCTCGTGGCGGACGTCGAGCTGGTCCTTGCGGCGGATGACCTCCTCGCCGTGCTCGTGGCCGCGCAGCAGTGAGCGCAGCAGGAGCTGGCACACGCCCAGGGCGAGCACGAACAGCGCGATGACCGCGGTGCCGTACTCCTTGAAGCCGTAGACGGCCACCGCCGTGATCGAGCCGGTGGCGAGCTCCCACGGGATCACGGGGATGAACACGCGCTCGAACATCTCCCGCAGCGAGCCTCCGCGCGTGAGGACGATGTGCCCGGCAACCAGCGTGAAGTTGAGGACGTTGGTCAGGCAGAAGACCAGGAAGACCGCGAGCGCGAAGCCGCCCTTCTCTTCGCTGATGTCCGGCCCGACGTTGCTGAGGATGAGGGCGCCGATCAGCGGGAAGAGCGTGTAGATCGCCGCGTTGCCGAGCACGAGGCTCCCTCGCGTGCGCGAGTGCAGTGCGTCGGTGATCGCGCAGCCGAGGCCGATGAACACCGCGGGCGCGGGCCCGAGCACCGCCATCGTCAGCACGAGGCCGAGGAACGAGCCGGAGATCCGCGCGCGCTTGGTCTCCAGCGTCAGGAAGTCGCCGCCCCAGGCGAGCACGGCGAGGAGGCCGACGAGGTTCAGATCGCTCCACTGCTCGGCATCGGACAACCACGCGGCAGCACCGAGGCTCCCGGCGAGCACCAGCGCCTCGACGGTGAGCAGCGCCTGCCGGCGGCCTGGCGTGGCGAGGCCGGCGTGCGACTCGCGCAGCACGCGTGGCTCAGCGCGGCGCTGCGGACGGTCGCGAGCGCCCGCGGCCCGCATCAGCGCGAGCGACCAGGCAACGATCACGAGCCACAAGACGACGGCCAGCCAGATGATCACAACGGGAAGGTAGTGCGTTGTTGGCAGGTTCGACAACCTCGAACCGCGACTATTGCGTCATTAGCGGCGACGTGGAGCCCGGACCGATAGCGCCGTAGAGTACGGCAGGGAAGCAACTGGGACTCGTCGGCCGTCGGGCAGGGCCCGCCCATGCGGCGGTCGAATGGAGCGAGGGAGACGCTCGCCGGCCGGAGGCCGGCAGATCTGATCATGCAAGCCTGCGGTCTCGGCGACCCGCCGCGGCTGCCGTAGTAAGGAGGCCCGACATGGGTTGGAAGCTCTGAATGTTTGAGGTCCTGCACCTGCGAGGGGGATGGGAGGCCGTGATGGGCTGGAAGCTCTAGAACCGTGACGGCGGCCCGGTCCGGTGACGCGCGTGACGCTCACCGGGCCGCGTGCGCCGCTACCGTACCTGGGTCATGGCGAACGTGCTGGACATCGAGCAGGCTGTTCTCCTGCTGGAGATCGAGCCGCCCTTCGACAAGCGCGACATCCAGCTCGCGCGCCGCAAGCTCGCCAAGGTCTGGCATCCCGACGTCGCCCCGCCCGGGCGTCAGCTCGAGCACGAGCGGCACCTGAAGGCGATCAACGAGGCCGCTGACCAGCTCGCGTCGCTGGCGGAGGACTCGCGCGGCGGCCGCGTCACGCGCAACGCGGTCAAGGTCAGCGCCGCCGCGGCGCGCCGCCGTCGGGCCGAGGAAGGCCGGCGGGCGTACGAGGAAGAGCAGCGGCGCCGCGAGCAGGAGACCGACCGCTCCAAGCACGATCCGTTCGCCTCCCAGGTCCCCGACCACTCGGTCGTGCACCGGTACGCGCGCTGTCTCTCGTATCCCGAGTGGGGCGTTGGCACCGTGAACGGCATCTACTTCACCGGCGGGGGCGACGACATCCAGCAGTGGGCGCGGGTGAGCTTCCACCTCGGCGTGCGCACGGTGCCCGCCGGGTCGCTCCAGTTCGTCGACTTCTCGAAGCCCGACCCGGGTGCGGAGCGGGTCGAGCGCTTCATGACCGCCGCCAAGCACGCGCTCGCCGAGGGCGACTTCGCGCTCGCCGCGCGCCGGCTGGTCTACGCGCGCGACGCGGAGCCGCGCAACACGGCGGTCCTGCGGCTGATGACGCTCGCGTTCTGGCAGGCGGGCGACTACTCGGCGGCCGCCCGGGCGGTGCGCGACTGGGCGCGCGAGGACCCGCGGCGCCCCGCCCCGTTCCGCTACGCCGCCCGCATCTACGAGGACATGGGGTCGCTCTCCCAGGCCGTCGACGCGGCCGAGCGCGAGGTCGCCAACGGCCCGGGCGACCCGTCCGCATGGGAGCGGCTCGGCCGCCTGCGGCTGCGCACCTTCGACCGCGAGGGCGCCCGCGAGGCGCTCGAGCGCGCCCGCGAGGCGGGCCCGAGCGAGCAGGGGCTGCTGGACCTCGCGCTCGTCGCCAACCTGATGGGCGACGTCGGCGCCGAGGTGACGGCCTGCGAGCAGGCGACGGCGCTGGCGCCCGAGTCGCCCACCGCCTGGGCGCGGTACGCGCATGCACTCGCCCGCACCGACCGCGTCTCGGACTGCCTGGAGGCCTGCGAGCGCGCCCTGGCGCTCGCGCCCGACCCCGAGGTCCGCGACCTGCGCGAGCGCGTGCTCGCCACCGCACCGCGGGAGCTCACCGAGGCGGCTAAGCCGCCTGCTCCTCGACCGCGACCCTGATGCGCGGGCCGGCCGTGCGCCGCGCCTCCCGCACCTCGAGCCGGCGCGACAGCCGGGAGAGCGCGAGGTTGATGAGGATGAAGAGCAGCCCGATGAACAGGAACACCTGGAGCACGGGCGCCTGGACGCCGCCGAAGAAGTTGAAGCCGGTGACGATCCGCCCGTGCCGCACGACCTCCTGGATCGTGAGGATGTAGACGAGCGTCGTGTCCTTGTTGAGCGTGATCAGCTGACCGACGGTCGCGGGCACCATCCGCCGCAGGCCCTGGGGCAGCACCACGTGGCGCATCGTCTGGCCGTAGCTCATGCCGAGCGCGCGGGCCGCCTCGGCCTGGCCGCGGTCCAGCGACAGGATCCCCGCCCGCATGATCTCGGCGATGACCGCCGAGTTGTAGAGGACGAGCCCGAGGATGGCGGCCAGCACGGCGCCTGACTGGAGGCCCTCCGGGAACCACGAGGGGATCGTGTCGGCGTACGTCTCCTGCCACGAGCTGGGGATCGTGAGCAGGAGGTAGAGGAGGATGAAGATCAGCGGCAGGTTGCGCCACACGTCGACCCACACCCCGGCCACGAAGCTCACCGGTCCGATCCGCGACAGCCTCAGGAGGGCGAGCGCGAGACCGGCGGCGAGCGAGAGCACCATCGCGATGGCCGCGATCTCAAGGTTGATCAGCAGCCCCTCGAGGATGAACCGGAGGTTGTTGCCGGTGACCAGCCACTCCCAGTTGTCGGGGTCGAAGATGTAGTTCATCGGTGGATCGCGTAGCGCTTCTCGAGCGAGCGGACGACCAGCGTGGCGGCGACCGTGAGGATCAGGTAGCCGACGGCCGCCCAGAAGAAGGTCTCGTTCGTCTCGAACGTGCGCGACTGCACGATGCGCGCCTGCTTGAGGAGGTCGGGCAGCGCGAGCAGCGAGACGCCGATGATCGCCGAGTTCTTGATCATCGCGATGATCAGCGAGCCCAGAGGCGAGATGACCGTGCGGAAGGCCTGCGGGAACACGACCCGGCGCATGGTCTGCCCGTACGTGTAGCCCAGCGAGAGCCCGGCCTCGATCTGGCCCTTGGAGACCGAGAAGACGCCCGAGCGCAGCGCCTCGGCGACGTACGCGGCCGTGTACAGGCCGAGGCTGCCGATCCCGGCCACCCAGGCGTTGATGTCCACCCCGGCGCGGCGGAGGCCGGCGAAGGAGATGAACAGCAGCACGAGCAGCGGCGTGTTGCGGAACGTCTCGACGTACACGCCGCCGAGCCGCTGCAGGACCTTGTTGGGAGCGATCCGAAGGGCGGCGACCAGCGTCCCCACCACCATGGCGATCACGAACGAGAACACCACGAGGCGCACGGTCACCCAGAACCCCGACAGGAACTCGTCGGAGTTGTCGGTGAGGACGCTGATCAGGTCGCCCATACGGCTACGACGTCGCTTCGATCGCCTCCTCGAGCGTCATCGTCGGCGGCTCCTGCTGCTCGCCTGTGTACTGGCCGACCCACTTCTCGTAGGACGCGGCCCAGCCGCCGCCCGACTTGTACTCCTCGAGCACGCCGTCGACGAACTCCTTGACCTCCGTCTCGCCCTTCTTGATGCCCGCGCCGTAGGGCTCGGTGGTCAGCGGCTCACCCTCGGTGAGCTTGAGCGTGTCGTCCTGGATGATCATGCCGGTGAGGATCACGTCGTCGGTCGAGACCGCGTCGACGGCGCCGTTCTGCACCAGCTCCAGGCACTCCGAGTAGGTGTCGACGAGCCGCAGGTCGGCCTTCGGCGCCTGCTCCTTCAGCGTCTCCTCGTACGTGGAGCCGAGCGCCGTGCAGACCTTGCGGCCCGCCAGGCCGTCCACGCCCGTGATGTCGGAGTCCTTCGGCACGAGGATCCGGCCGCGGGCGATGTAGTACGGCTCGGAGAACTCGATCTCCTGGGCGCGCTCGGCGTTGATCGTCATCGTCGAGAGCACGAGGTCGACGCGCCCGTCCTGGAGGAACGGGATCCGGTTGTCGGAGATCGCCTCGACGAACCGCGGCTCGACGCCGAGCTTCTCCGCGACCGCCTTGCCGAAGTCGACGTCGAAGCCCTCGATCTCGTCGTTCTGCGGGTTCTTGAACCCGAACGGCGGCACGTCGTACTTGACGCCGATCTTGATCTCGCCCGCCTCCTGGATCTTGCCCAGCGTGCTGTCGGCCGGGAACTCCTCGGCCTCGGCGGCCGGCGTGGACTCCCCGCCGGTGGCCGGCTGCTCTTCGTCGTCGTCCCCGCACGCCGCGACGAACAGGCCCACGACGAGCACCATCAGCAGCAGTGCCCAGCGTGTTCTCTTCATACCCGCCTCCCTTAGTGATGGATGATCTTGTCCACGAAGTCACGCGCCCGCTCGCTCTTCGCCGCGGCGAAGAACTCCTGCGGCGGCGCCTGCTCGACGATCCGTCCGTCGTCGATGAACACGATGCGGTCGCCCACCTCGCGGGCGAACCCCATCTCGTGGGTGACGACGGCCATGGTCATCCCGTCGCGCGCGAGGTCGCGCATGACGTCGAGCACCTCGCGGATCATCTCCGGGTCGAGCGCCGAGGTCGGCTCATCGAAGAGCATCAGCTTCGGCTCCATGGCCAGCGCGCGGGCGATCGCCACGCGCTGCTGCTGGCCGCCGGAGAGGTCGGCCGGGAATGCGCCTGCCTTCTCGGTGAGGCCGACCTGCTCGAGCAGCCGGTCCGCGTTCGCCCGCGCGGCCCGCTTGTCCAGCCCCCTCACCTCGACGGGCGCCATCGTGAGGTTGTCCATGACCGTCCTGTGGGGGAAGAGGTTGAACTGCTGGAAGACCATGCCGATCTCCGCCCGCATGCGGTTGACGTTGCGCCCCGCCTTGGCGAGCGAGGCCCCGTCGAACCGCACGTCCCCCTCGTCGATCCCCTCGAGGCCGTTGATGCAGCGCAGCATCGTCGACTTGCCTGAGCCCGACGGCCCGGCGATGACCACGACCTCCCCGCGGTCGATCGTGAGGTCGATGCCGTCGAGCACGAGGTTGTCGCCAAAACTCTTGCGAACGTGTTCGAGTTCGACGAGATGCCCTGCGGTCTCCGCCCCCACGCCGTGGACCCTACTGCGGTACCCAGCCCCCAGGCCCCACCGGGCGCACCGTCCGGTACGGCCTCTAGCGTCATCTGCCCGATGCGCCTGATCGTCGCCCGCTGCTCCGTCGAGTACTCCGGCCGCCTGTCGGCGCGCCTGCCCGAGGCGCTGCGGCTGGTGATGCTGAAGGCCGACGGGTCGGTGCTGGTGCACGCGGACGCCGGCGGCTACAAGCCGCTGAACTGGATGACGCCGCCGACGGTCGTGGAGGAGGAGGACGGCCGCATCGTGGTGCGCAAGCTCAAGGGCGACGATCGGCTGGACATCGAGCTCGCCGAGGTGCTGTCCGACGTCACGCACGCGATGGACTTCGACGCCGCGCAGCTCGAGAAGGACGGAGTGGAGGCCGACCTCCAGGTGCTCCTCGCCGACGCGCCGGGGTGGTGCGGGGAGGGCTTCCGGCTCGTGCGCCGCGAGTGGCCGACCGACATCGGGCCGGTCGACCTCATGTGCCGCGACGGCGAGGACGGCTGGATCGCGGTCGAGATCAAGCGCGTCGGCACGATCGACGCGGTCGAGCAGCTCTGCCGCTACCTCGAGCGGATCCGGCTCGATCCCGCGATGGCCGACTGCCGCGGCGTGCTCGCGGCCCAGGTCGTCAAGCCCCAGGCGCGCGTGCTGGCCGAGGCCCGCGGGCTCGCGTGGGTCGAGGTCGACCTCGCCGAGCTCCGGGGCGAGCGCGTACCCGCACTCACGCTGTTCGGCTAGCCGGTCTCGCCGAGGAGCGTGACGAGCAGCGAACGTGGGCCGCCGCGGTCGCGGTGCTCGCAGAGGTAGACGCCCTGCCAGGTGCCGAGCGCGAGGCGGCCGTCGGTGACGGGGAGCGAGAGCGCCGGGCCGAGCAGCGACGCCTTGATGTGGGCCGGCATGTCGTCGGGGCCCTCGACCGTGTGCGTCCAGTACGGCGCGTCCTCGGGCACGGCGGCGTCGAACCAGCTCTCGAAGTCGCGCCGCACGTCGGGCGACGCGTTCTCGTTGAGCGTGAGCGAGGCGGACGTGTGGCGGATGAAGAGGTGCGCGAGGCCGACGGCGATCTCCCGCAGCTCGGGCACGGCGCTCTCGATCTCGCCGGTCACGAGGTGGAAGCCGCGCGGGCGCGGGCGCAGCGTGATCTCCCGCTGGAACCACATGCGGCCACAGGCTAGTGGTCCCTCACTACGCGGGCAGTCGCGCCACCCGCATGTCCACGCGATCCCCGCGGAACGGCACGCCCTCGGCCTCCAGCAGCGCCCGCTGGCGCGCGCCTTTGGCGAGCGAGCCGTCGGCGCGCACAATCCGGTGCCACGGGATCGTCGGGTCGTCGATGCCCGCCAGCACGGTCCCCGCGAACCGCGGCGCGCCGGGGGATACGTCGCCGTAGGCGCGGACGAAGCCGGGAGGCGTGTCGCGGATGCGGGCGAGGACGAGGTCGGTGCGGGATGGCATCACGGCATCGTCGCGCACGTGTGGCGCCGCCGAGATACGACGTCAGCGCTCGCCCGGCAGTTTCTCCGGGTTGACCGAGACCGGCTGCGTGAGGTCGAGGGCGGTGCGGATGATCCGCGTCTGCTCGACCGTGTGGGCCGCCGGGTACCCCTCGCCCGGCGACGCGCGCTCGGGCCGGCCGACGTAGCCGAACTCGAGCGGCGACGGGAGGATGTGCAGCAGCCGCGGGGACATGTGCGCGCGGGCCCCCATGTTGCGCGGCTCCTCCTGCACCCACACGACCTCGCGCAGGTTCGGGTAGCGCGCCACCTCGTCGAGGATCTGCTGCTGCGGGAAGGGATAGAGGAGCTCGACGCGCGAGATCGCGACGCCCTCGTTGTTCTCGCGCGTCGCGTGGCCCTTGAGGTCGTAGTAGATCTTGCCGGTGCAGAGGACGAGGCGCTGGACCTTCTCCTCGTCGATCCGCGGCTCGGCCAGCACCGGGAAGAATCGCGACTCCGTCAGGTGCTCGATCCGCGAGGTCGCCTGCGGCAGGCGCAGCAGCGACTTCGGGCTCATGATCACCAGCGGGCGCTGCTTGGCGACCCGCGCCTGGCGGCGGAGCAGGTGGAAGTACTGGGCCGGCGTCGTGAGGTTCGCGACGCGGATGTTGCCCTCGGCGGCCAGGATCAGGAAGCGCTCGAGCCGCGCCGAGGAGTGCTCCGGCCCCGACCCCTCGTAGCCGTGCGGGAGCAGCAGCGTCAGCCGCGTCGTCTGCCCCCACTTCGACAGCGCGGAGACGATGAACTGGTCGATCACCACCTGCGCGGCGTTCACGAAGTCGCCGAACTGCGCCTCCCATAGCACGAGCGTCTCCGGCGCTTCCATCGAGTACCCGTACTCGAAGCCCAGGCATGCGATCTCGCTCAGCGGCGTGTTGTGCAGCTCCATCGGCGCCTTGGCACCCGGCAGGCTCTGGATCGGCGAGATGCGCTGGCCGGTCTTGGCGTCGTGGAACACGAGGTGGCGCTGGGAGAAGGTCCCGCGCTCGGTGTCTTGGCCGGTGAGGCGCACGGGCGTGCCTTCGTCGAGCAGCGACGCGAAGGCCAGCGCCTCGGCCTGCGACCAGTCGATGCCGCCGTCCGGCCCGACCGTCTCCCGGCGGCGCTCGAGCTGCTTGATCAGCTTCGGATGGACCGTGAAGCCCTCGGGGACCTTCAGCAGGTCGTCGTTCAGGGCGAGCAGCTTGTCGGCGTCGACCGCCGTGCGCACCTCGGGCGAGGGCGAGCGGTCGAGCTCGTAGCCGCCGGTCGGCTGCTCGGCCCCGGCGGTCGACAGCTCCTCCTTGAGCGCCTTGTGGCGCCGCGTGAGGGACTCCCAGATCTCGCCCTGGAGGACGTCGGCCTCCTCCTGGCTCATCACCCCGGCCTCGACGAGCTCGGCGGCGAAGAGGTCGCGGACCGGCGTCTTGCCCTTGATGATGGCCGCCATCTCCGGCTGCGTGTAGGCCGGCTCGTCCGCCTCGTTGTGGCCGAACCGGCGGTAGCCGATCAGGTCGATCATCACGTCATGGCCGAACTCCTGGCGGAACGCGAATGCGAGGCGCACGGCCGAGACGCAGGCCTCGACGTCGTCGGCGTTGACGTGGATGATCGGGACGTCGAAGCCCTTCGCGAGGTCCGACGCCCAGCGCGTCGAGCGCGAGTCGTCCGGATCGGTCGTGAAGCCGACCTGGTTGTTCTGGATGATGTGGAGCGTGCCGCCGACGGTGTAGCCGTCGAGCGCCTGCAGGTTCAGGGTCTCCGACACGACGCCCTGGCCGGGCAGCGCGGCGTCGCCGTGGAGGATGATCGGGATCGCCGCGTTGGTGTCGAGCGACGCGTGCGGGCCCTTGCGCGAGGTCTGGACCGCGCGGGTGGCGCCCTCGACGACCGGCGACACGTACTCGAGGTGGCTCGGGTTGGACTCGAGCCGCACGATCACCGATTGGTCGCCGTCGAGCTGATAGGTGCCCTGGGCGCCGTGGTGGTACTTGACGTCGCCGGTGCCGCCCTGCGGGATCGTGGTCACGGCCTCGATCGACGAGGCGCCCTCGAACTCGCGGAAGATCGTCTCGTACGCGCGCCCGAGGTTGTGGGCGAGCACGTTCAGCCGGCCGCGGTGGGCCATGCCGAGCACGACCTCGCGCGCCCCCGCCGTGGCCGCGAGCTGGATCATCTCGTCGAGCATCGGGACCGTCATGTCCAGGCCCTCGATCGAGAACTGCTTCTGGCCCAGGTAGGCCTTGTGCATGAAGCGCTCGAGCGAGTCCACCTGGGTGAGCCGCCGCAGCAGCTTGCGCTTCTCGTCGGCCGAGAGCGGCGCGCGGAAGGCGCCGGACTCGATCTTCTCGCGCAGCCACATGCGCTGGCGGTGCGAGGCGATGTGCTCGATCTCGTACGCGATGGTGCCGCAGTAGGTGTCGCGCAGGTGCGGCAGCGCGTCGGCCAGCGTCGCGCCAGGCACGTACGTGCGCAGGATCCTGGCCGGGATCTGCTCCATGATCTCCTGCGTCAGCCCCAGCGGCTCGGGGTTGAGCGCGGGATCGCCCTCGGGCTCGGAGCCCAGCGGGTCGAGCTTGGCCGCGAGGTGGCCGTGCGTGCGGTGGGCCTTGACCAGCGAGGTGGCCGCCTGCACCGCCTGGAGCAGCTGCTCGCTCGGGACGGCGCCCTCGGCGGGGGCCGGCGCCGCCGCCGGCGCGGCCTTGGTGGGGACGACGGTGGGGGCGGTGAGCTGCGCACCGAGGTCGGAGAACACCTGCTCGTAGAAGCCGTGCTCGCCCTGGAGGTACTGCTCGACCACCTGGAGGAACTGACCCGACTCGGCGCCCTGGATGATGCGATGGTCGTACGTCGACGTCATCGTCATCACCTTCTCGGCGCCCGCCACGTTCGTCATCCCCGGCGGCACGCCGATCGCCCCGGTGGCCACGATCGTCCCCTGGCCTTGCATCAGCCGTGGCACCGAGGCGATCGTCCCGATCCCGCCCGGGTTGGTGAGTGAGAGGTTCGCGCCCTGGAGGTCGTCGGCGGTCAGGCGGTTCTCTCTCGCGCGCTCGATCAGGTCGCCGAAGGCGGCGAGGAAGTCTCCGAACGCAAGGCGGCCGGCGTCATCGATGACCGGCACCATCAGCGTCCGCCCGCCGTCCTTTCGCTCGACGTCGACGGCGATCCCGAGGTTGACCTGCCCGATGTCGAGCACGTGGGGCTTGCCGTCGATCTCCTGGAAGGCCCGCGCCATGACCGGCATCTGCTCGGTCGCCGCCCGCGCGACCGCGTAGGCGATCAGGTGCGTGAACGAGACCCGCTGGCCCTCGGCCTTGAGCTGCTTGCGGCGCTCGTCGAGGGTGGTGACGGTGATGGTGCGGAAGGACGTGGCGGTCGGGATGGCGCGCGACTCGTCCATGTAGCGGGCGAGCACCGCGCTGGCGCCCTTGAGCGGGGTGGCCTCGGCGGCCGCCGCAGGTGCTGCACCGTTGCCACTGCCTCGCGCAAAGCGCTCGTCGCCGCTTCGCTGGGCTGCAAGCACGTCGGCCTTCGAGATCCGGCCGGCGGGACCGCTGCCCTTGACGTCCGCGAGGTCGACGCCGAGCGCCTCGGCGATCCGCCGCGCCACGGGGGTGGCCTTGACGCCGTCGGGCACCGGGGGCGGGGCGCTCGCCGGCTCGGCCGTGCCCTCGGGCGCCGGCTCGCTCGTCGGCTCGGGTGCCTTGGCGGCGGCGGGGGCGGCGCCGTTGCTCGTGGTCATGCGCGCGATGACCTGGCCGACGGTCACCGTGTCGCCCACCTGCGCGAGGATCTCCGCCATCGTGCCGGACGCGGGGGCGGGGACCTCGGCGTCGACCTTGTCGGTGGAGATCTCGACGACCGTCTCGTCCTCCTCGACGGCCTCGCCGGGCTGCTTGGCCCACTCGAGGATCGTGCCCTCGGAGACCGACTCGCCCATCGCCGGCATGACGATGTCGAGCGTCTCACCGGCCGGCTCCGCGGTCTCCCCCGCGGTCTCTCCTCCGCCGCCTCGGGCGCAGCAGCCGCCGGGGGGCCGCCGTCGCCGGGAGCGATCTCGGCGAGCACGGCGCCGACGGTGATCGTGTCGCCCTCGGCGACGTGGATCTTGGCCACGGTGCCGGCGGCGGGCGAGGGGACCTCGGCGTCGACCTTGTCGGTGGAGATCTCGACGAGTACCTCGTCTTCGGCGACGTGGTCGCCCTCCTGTTTATGCCACTCCAGAACGGTGCCCTCGGAGACCGAGTCACCCATCTGTGGCATGGTCACTTCCACCGTGGTGTTGACCGCCATCGCTGGCGTTAGACCATACCGCGTTCTAACGGGCCTCTGGACGCTGCAGCGCGCCGTTCACAAACCACGAAGCCGATGCTTCCGGCGAACGGGCCGACGCCCCCGACCACGGCGACCATGACGGCCAGCCAGAGCGGGATCACGCGCAGCCGGACGGCTGCGATGCACAGCAGCGACATCCCGATCCACCCGAACCCGTGGGCCCAGCCGAGCACCGTGCGCGCGGTCGCCGGCCCGTCCGTGAGCCACAGCGCGAGCAGCGCCAGGTAGACGCCGGAGTGCGCGAACGAGAGGTACTTGAGCCGGGTGAAGGTGATCACGGAGCCAGCAGTGTGGCCATGTGGCGCAGCACCGGGTCGGCCTCGGCCGGCCATGCCTCCGGCTCCGGGGGCCACCAGGCGTGCGCGTCGTGCTCGGCGTCGCGCTCCACCTGGGCGCCCGCCGCGAGCCACGCCTGGCCGACGAGCATGACCAGCCCGGTGGGCAGGGAGACGAGCGCCTCGACCGCGAGCCGCTCCGGCTGCACCGACCACTCCTCCTCGAGCTCGCGGGTCAGCGCCTCGACGGGGTCCTCGCCGACCTCCACGGAGCCGCCGGCGCCGAGCGCCCACCGGCCCGGCCACGTGGCCACCCACGGCGCGCGCCGGCCGGCCAGCCAGCGGCCGCCGGCGTCGCGCGCCACGCACAGCACGGAGAGCGAGCCGTCCGCGTCGTCGCCGAGCCGCAGCGACCACCGGACGGGCTGCAGCTCGAGCCGGAGCGCCTCCGGGTCGGCCTCGTAGGCGCACAGGCGCGCGGCGAGCCCGTCGTGGGTCGGCGAGCCGCGGTCCTCGAGCGCGGCGATCGCCCGGTCGGCCTGGGCGCTCTGCCCGGGCGCGGGCTCGAACGACTCGTCGTGCCACCGGACCTCCACCTGGCCTCGCTGCCAAGGCCCGCGCGCGAGGATTCCGGGTGGGAACGTCACGGCTGCTGAGGGTACCCTTGGGACGTGGCCAATCTCGACGCCTCCGCCAAGAACATGCAGATCGTCTGCAAGGCGAAGGAGGTCCACAACTCGAGCTGCCCGTGGGGCGGCACCGCCAACCGCGTCCACCTCTCGTGGTTCGACCTCGAGCGGCTCGGCTGGGACGAGGGTGACGTCATCTGCGGCCTCGCCGTGGTGGGCGACGAGAAGGTCGCCACCGGGATGATGCGCGTGAGCTGCGACGCCGAGCCGGACGAGGGGCGCGAGGAGGCCGAGCAGGAGGTCGTCGAGGCGGTCTCCGAGCGCGAGCTGGTCACGACGGGGCCGGCTCAGCCACCGAGCGACCCACGCTGATCTCCAGCCGCTTCCCGAACGCCTCCTCGAACAGGTCGCGCTGCTTGAGCGCCGCCCAGCGGGCGACGGCGACGTCCTCGTGGGCTTCGAGCACCAGCTCGACGCAGTCGTCGTGGACCTCGACCGCGAGGCTGTCGACGGCCTGGTCGCGCGAGCGCTCGAGCTGCTCGGCGAGCCGCAGGACGGCCGAGCAGCGGAGGATGAGCCTCGCGTCGCCGTTGCGCATGATCGGGCCGAACGGCCCGTCGCCGGGCGAGCCCTTGCGGTGGTAGCGCGCGATCTGCCCGATGATCGCCGTCTCGCGCGGGGAGAAGCCGGGCAGGCCGGCGTTGAGGATCAGGTAGCGCGAGTGCTTGTGGTGGTCGTCGTAGTCGACCGCCGTGCCGATGTCGTGCAGCATGGCCGCCGCCCACAGCAGCTCGCGCTTGGTGCCGTTGCCGGCCTCGAGCGCGTCCCACATGGTCAGCGCCAGGCGCGCGACGTGGTCGGTGTGCGCGCGGTCGGCGTGGTACTGGGCGGCGAGGTTGCGCACGGACGCCTCGCGGACGTCCTCGAACAGCGGCGGGTCGCGGTCGGCCAGCAGCGAGCCGAAGAACACGCCCTCGCGCAGGCCGGCCTCGGTCGTCTCCATGCAGTCGAAGCCGCCGGCCTCCATCACGGACTGCACGACCACCGCGCCCGCGAGGATGAGGTCGCCGCGCTCCGGCTTGATCCCCGGGACGCGCGCCCGCTCGGCCGGCGTGAGCTCGGCGAGCTGCTCGACCAGCCGGTCCAGCGTCGCGCGGCGCAGCGGGAAGCCCTGGACGCCGAAGGACGGCAGGTCCTCGACCACCACGGCCGCCGCGGCGAGGTTGCGGACGGTGCCGCCGATGCCCGCCAGCGCGCGGTCCAGCCACGGGAACCCCTCGAGCGCCTCGGCGATGTGCGCGCGCAGCGCCTTCAGGTGCTTGGGCTTGACGGGCTCCTTGTCGAGGAACCGCTCGGTCATGCGGACGGCGCCGAGCGGCCATGAGCGCATCTCCGTGGCGCGCCGGCCCTCCACCCGCGTGAGCTGCATCGAGCCGCCGCCAAGGTCGAGCGCCACGCCGTCGGTCAGCGTCGTCGAGTTGACGGCCGCCAGGTAGCCGTAGAAGGCCTCCTCCTCGGTGGAGAGCACCTGCACGTCGAGCGCCGCGCGGCTGAGGAACTCGTCCCGGTTCGTCGCGTCGCGGATCGCCGAGGTCGCGACCGCCCGCACGTCGTCGATGCCCGCCGCGCGGCAGAAGTGCGCGTACAGCTCCACGGTCTCGAGCGCGCGCTCCATCGGCTGGGGAGCGAGCACGCCGGCGGCATCGAGCCCTTCGCCGATCCGGACCGCCTCGTGGATCTCGTCGGTCCGCTTCCACCAGCCGGGGTGGGTGGGATTCCCATCCCATGAGAACACGACGAGGCGGAACGAGTTCGACCCCAGGTCGACGACCGCGAGGCGCCGTTCACTCATCGCCCCAGTCTGGCATCGGAGGCGGCGCAGCTATTGTTGCCCCCTTGTTATCCGCTACCAAGGACGCTCTATGAACCTCGTCGCGTACCTGGATCCGGGCACGGGCAGCATGCTCGTCCAGCTGCTGGTAGGGGGCGTCGCGGCTGCGGGCGTCTTCGCCAGGCTCTACTGGGGCCGCCTGCTGCGGCTGCTGCACATCCGCAAGGACAAGCCCGAGCTGAGCCAGGCCGAGCCGGAGCGCTGATGGCCGCGCGGGGCGCGAACCTCGCGACCGAGGCGAGCGTCGAGGTCGGTTCCTTCCGGGATCCGGACAGCCGGGTGCTCGTGACGCCCGGCGGGGTGTTCCGCGTGCTCAGCGAGGACGGGCTGGCCGACTGGGACGCGCTGCTCGCCACTGCGCTGTGGCGCGAGCTCCAGGAGGACGGGACCGTCGTCGCCACCGAGCGGATCGACCTCGAAGCGCTCCCTTCGGGGCTCGCGAGCGGAGCCGCCGCCGCGTTGCGGCACGCGCGCGTCCCGTTCGTCTCGTATCCGTACGAGTGGACGTTCTCGATGCTCCAGGACGCTGCGCTCCTGCAGCTGGGGCTCAACCGCCGCGCCCTCGAGGCGGACCTCACGCTCAAGGACGCCTCGTCCTACAACGTGCAGTGGCTCGGCGTGCGGCCCGTGTTCGTCGACGTCGGCTCGTTCGAGCGCCTGCGCGAGGGCGAGCCATGGGCCGGCTATCGCCAGTTCTGCATGTTGTTCCTGTATCCGCTGATGCTCCAGGCGTACAAGGACCTGCCGTTCCACGCGCCGCTGCGCGGGGCGATCGGGGGCATCCCGCCGCACGACGCCCGGGCGGTGCTCTCGTCGTGGCGCGACCGCCTGCGCAAGGGGGTGCTCGCCAACGTCGTGCTGCACGCGCGCCTCGAGGCGCGCTATGCGGATGTCGCCGGCCGCGAGGTCAAGCGCGAGATGCGGCGGGCCGGGTTCAGCAAGGCGCTGCTCGACGCGAACCTGCACAAGCTCGAGAAGCTCGTCCGGGGGCTGCGGTGGCGCGCCGGCGAGACGGCGTGGACGGGCTACGGGGAGCACAACACCTACGACGAGGAGTCGGCCTCCCACAAGGCGCAGTTCGTCCGCGAGGCGGCGGCTCGGCGGCCCGGCGGCCTGACCTGGGACATCGGCTGCAACGACGGCACGTACGCGCGCATCGCCGCCGAGTCGGCCGATCACGTCATCGCCCTCGACGCCGACCACGCGACCGTCGACGCCCTGTACCGGGCGCTGCGCGAGGAGGGCCGCACCGACATCCTCCCGCTCGTCCTCGACGTCACCGACCCGTCGCCGGGCCTCGGATGGCGGGGCCTCGAGCGGGCGCCGCTCGAGCGCCGCGGGACTCCCGACCTGGCGCTCTGCCTCGCGCTCGTGCACCACGTGGCGATCACGGGCAACGTCCCGGTGCGCGAGTTCGTCGGCTGGCTGGCCTCGCTCGACACGGCACTGGTGATCGAGTTCCCGGATCGCGGCGACCCGATGGTCCAGAAGCTGCTGAGCGGCAAGCCCGAGGACGCCAACCCGGACTACGACAAACCCGGCTTCGAGGCGGCGCTCGCCGAGCGCTTCGAGATCGTCCGCACGGAGCCGGTCTCGCAGACGCGCACGCTGTACGAGGCGCGTCCGCGGGGGTGACCGGCCTCGACGTCTCCGCGCCCGTGGGCGCCGACGCAGACACGTCGACGGACCGCGCCGGCACGACCATCGGGTTCGGCCGCGCGGCACTGCACCTTGGCGGCCTGTGGGGGCTCGCGTTCGTGCAGCCGCTGCTCGGCCTGCTGGGCGACAGCCCCGAGTTCTTCGTCGCCCGCGGCAACACGAGGCTCGACATCGTCGTCCTCGCGCTCGCCTACGGCCTCGTGCCGCCGCTCGTGGGCGCGGCGGCCGTGTGGGCGGCCGGGCGGCTCTCGCCCGCGCTCGGCCGGGGGCTGCTGCTGGTCCTGATCGCGCTGCTGGTCGCCGCCTTCCTGCTGCCGCCGCTCGGCGATCTCCTGGCGGGCTCGGCCTTTGCGGTGGCGGTCGCGGCGGCGCTGGGCGCAGCCGCCGCCTTCGCCTACGTGCGGGCGCCCGTCGTCCGCAGCTTCCTGAGCGTGCTGGCGCCGGCACCGCTCGTCTTCATCGCCCTCTTCCTGGCGATCTCCCCGGTGTCGGAGCTGGTGCTGCCGTCGGGCGCCGCAGCGTCGGTCACCGGACCGTCCCGGTCCGCGACCCCGATCGTGCTGATCGTCCTCGACGAGCTCCCGGTCTCGACGCTGATGGACGGCGAGCGCATCGACGCCCGGTCGTTCCCGAACCTCGCCCGCTTCGCCAAGGGCGCGACGTGGTACCGCGATGCCACGACCGTGGCCATCGACACCCCGGAGGCGGTGCCGTCGATCCTCACCGGCGTACACCCGGGTCCCAACGTGGTGCCGACCGCGGCGGACCAGCCTCGCAGCCTGTTCACGCTGTTCCGCCGTAGCCACGAGATCCACGCCGTCGAGCCGATCACCGACCTCTGCCCGGCGGAGTTGTGCCCCGAGTCCCGACCGTCGGCCCGGACCCGGATGGAGTCGCTCGCAGGCGACCTCGCCGTCGTCGTCGAGCACCTCGTGCTTCCCGACGACCTGCGCGACGGGCTGCCTCCCGTGGACCGCGTCTGGGCTGGCTTCGACGGCGGCGCGGCCGAGCAGGGCGGCGAGCAGGCAATCCGGAGGCATCGCTGGCGGCGGGCCAACCGGCGGCTCGGGCGCATCGAGGAGCACAACACGCCCGCCATGTTCGAGCGGCTCGGCGCGGCACTCGGCCGGCCTGCGCAGCGCCCGCCGCTCGTGTTCATGCACTCCGAGCTGCCGCACGTCCCGTTCCGCTACTTCCCCGACGGCCGCGCCTACCTCATCCACCGCTTCGACCTCCCAGGGCTCGCGGAGCGCTGGTCAGACCGCCAATGGCTGCCCGACCAGAGCTTCCAGCGCCACGTGCTCCAGACGCAGTACGCCGACCTCCTCGTGGGGCGGTTCTTCGACCGGCTGCGGGCACTGGGGCTCTATGACAAGGCCGTGATCGTGGTGACCTCCGACCACGGCTCCTCGTTCCGGGCCGGAGAGCCGCGCCGCCAGCCCACGAACGCCAACTGGGCCGACATCGCCTCCGTTCCGGTGATCGTCAAGCGCCCCGGACAGCGCGCCGGCGCGGTCGACGACTCCGCGGTGCGCACGGTAGACATCCTGCCGACGATCGCCAAGGCGGCCGGCGTCGACGTCCCCTGGAGGACCGACGGCAGGCCGGCCGACGAGCGCACCGCGGATCCGTCGACGCCGATCACGCTCGACATCGTGGGGCTCCGGAAGGGCGCGCAGCCGCTGGCGACCGTGGTCGAGCGCCGCACCGCGCGCGAGCGCCGCGAGCGCGAGCTGCTGCGCCACGGGGTCTACGCCATCGGCCCGCGGCCCGACCTGCTCGGCCGCCGGGTCGACGCCGCCGGCGACGGGGCCGGCGCCCGTGCCACGGTCGACGGGCCCGGCGACTACCGCGCGATCGCCGGCGACGACGACGTGCTGCCCGGGTTCGTCTCGGGCGCCGTCAGTGGGCTCGAGGAGGACGCGGTGCTCGCGGTCGCCGTGGACGGGCGCGTCGCGGCGACGACGCGCGTCTACCGCGACGCCGGCGGGCTCCAGTACGCAGCGATGGTGCCGCCGGAGTCGCTGCGCGCCGGCGCGCACAGCGTGGCCGTGCTGGAGGTCCTACCCAGCGGCCTGCGCCGGATCGGCGGCACCTAGCCCCGGCGGCGACTTACGTCCGCTTCGCGGAGAACGTCACCTTGCCGCGGCACAGCCCGGTGGGCGTGATGCTGCCGGAGGCCTTGCCGTTGTCGCGGACCCTGATCTTCACCGTGAACGCTCCCACGTTGGGGTCCGTGTAGGTGGCCTTCCCCTTGCCGGCAGCGTTCAGCTCGATCTTCGCAACCGAGACCGGAACCGTGGCGGTGGTGGCGCCGCACATGATCATCTGGCCCTTGAGCTTGAACTTCTTGACGGCGTTCGACTTGACCTTGAACGTGACCGTGCCCTTGTCCGTCCGCGGCTCGAGGTCGCCGTAGAAGTAGATCTCCTTGTTGGTCGAGACCCCGCTGTACGGACCGGGCTTGGCGGCTGAAGCCGACGCCGTAAGGAGGAGCGCGAAGACGGCGGCCAGCGCCAGGGTGCGTGTGGTCATCGGGCGACCGTAGCCGCCGTGCAGAGGCGGCTCCCCCTCGTTCGGCCAGGATCTAGAGCACGCTGCTGGCCCTAGCCGGCGGCCTGCGCCGGATCGGCGGCACCTAGGTCGCTGGGCGAGGGAGGTCGAGGCTGTCCGCCGCCGGGGTCGGACCGGCGGACGTCAACGGCGCTGGGAAGGGGATCGCGGGTGTCCAGAAGTGGACAATCGCGCCGGTCGTGGGTGGTGGTTGTCCAGTTAGGAGTCGTGGCGGCTCATAAGTGGACATGGGCCTCGATTCGGGCCCGCCCGTGGCCGGTTATGTACGCAAACCGGACAACCGTGCGCTCTCGGGCGGCGCGTGTCCGTTTTCCCGACGCGGGGCGGTGTACAACCGGCCAACCGCCCTCCCGATCGGCGCCCGTGGCCGGTTTCTGCACACCCGGCCGGCTCCCCAGCCTCCCTACCCAGCCGTCGTTGACCTTCGCCTAGCGCTCGATCAGCTCGATCCTGTAGCCGTCGGGATCGCGGACGAAGCAGATCCGGGAGCCGCCGGCGCGGACCTGGTAGGGCGGCTTCTCGGGCTCGATGCCCTTCTCGCCCAGCTGCGAGAGCGTCGCGTCGATGTCGTCGACGGTGAGCGCGATGTGGTTGTAGCCGGTGCCGAGCTCGTAGGAGTCGACGCCGTGGTTGTAGGTCAGCTCGAGCCGATCGCCGTCCCCCGGGAGGCCCATGAAGACGTTGATCGCCTCGTCGCGGATCGGCATCCGGCGGCGCTCCTCGAAGCCCAGCGCCTCGTAGAAGGCGACGCTGCGGTCGATGTCGCCGATGCGGTAGCAGGTATGAATGAGTTCCATGAGCCCGATGATCGTAGAGCGGTCCATGAGCCCCGGGTGGCTCTCCAACACCTATCTCGTCGCAGCCGCGCCAGGCAGCGACGCGTTCCTGGTCGACGCGGGCGGGCCGGTCGCGCCGCTGCTGGCCAAGGCCGACGAGCTGGATCTGACCGTGACCCACGTGCTGCTCACCCATCACCACCACGACCATGTCGCGGAGCTCGGGGAGCTGCTCGAGCGCTGGCCGGACGCGCAGGTGCTCGCCCACCCCGAGGAGCGCGTGCCCGGCACGACCGGCGACCTGCAGCCCGGCGACGAGCTCGAGATCGGCGGCCTCACCGTCCGCGCGCTCCATACCCCCGGCCACACGGCGGGGATGCTGTCGCTGGTGGTCGACGGCAACGTGTTCACCGGCGACACGCTGTTCAAGGGCTCGGTGGGCGGCGTTCGCGCGCCGGGCTCGACCGGCTACGAGGACCTCCGGCGCTCGATCATGGACGTGCTGCTCGCGCTCCCGCCGGACACCACGATCCGCCCGGGCCACACCGACCCAACGACGGTCGCCGACGAGCTCGAGTCCAACCGCTTCGTGCGCATCTGGCGGGGCGTAGACGGTGAGGGCTCCGAGCCGTGCACCGCACTCGGCGAGCCGGCAACGCTGATCCTGCTGGGCGATGACTACGACGGCGGCCACAAAGCTTGGGTGCGTTGGCCGGACGGTTCCGACGACATCGTCCCCGGGTCGAAGGTGAGCCGCTAGAACAGGGGGGATGGCGCAGCAGAAGAGCAGCGGCATCTCGATCCAGACGCTCGGGATCTCGGCCGCCGCGGCCGTGGCGGCGGCGGTCGTCGTGCCAATGATCTGGGACCGGGGCACGCTCGTGGCGACGGCGATGACGCCGGTGATCGTCGCGCTCGTCTCCGAGGGGCTCAGGCACCCGGCCGAGAAGATCACGACCGCCACGTCGCGGGTCGCACGGCTACCCGGCGCCCGGCCCGGGTCCGACCCGTTCGATCCGGGCGCGCTGGACGAGCCGTTCGACCCGCTGCCGCCGACGGAGCGGGTCGAAACCGAGCGTGGCGACGATCTCTTCGGCCTCCGCGAGCGGCTGCCGATCCGCCGCCACTGGCGCCTGGCGGTCATCACCGGCCTCGTGGCCTTCGTGCTCGCCGTCACGGCGCTCACGATGTCCGAGCTCGTGTTCGGCGGCGCGGCGACGCGCGACTCGGGGCGCACGACGTTCTTCGGCGGCGATCGCCAGGACACGGAGGCGACGCCGACCCCGACACCGGACGCGACGCCGGAGTCGACGACCGAGGCGACGCCCACGCCCGACGCGACGGCGACCCCGACGGAGACGCCGCCGCCGACCGCCACACCGGGCGCACAGGAGGCCACTCCAGCGCCTACCGTGACCCCGTAGTGGCCCCTCCCGCGAGCCCCGACACCCCTGGATCGACCGCTGATCACCGCCT
Organism: uncultured Solirubrobacteraceae bacterium; assembly: GCA_963730535.1. Classification (GTDB taxonomy): domain Bacteria; phylum Actinomycetota; class Thermoleophilia; order Solirubrobacterales; family Solirubrobacteraceae; genus DASSUW01. The sequence goes on along the minus strand of CAVSRU010000018.1, from coordinate 158,593 downwards.
GACTGTGTCCTCGACCCTTGAAATCCCAGAGGGATTCCTGCGGGCCTGCGTCCTTGCCAGGCGGCGCCAGCGGCCGCCCATGGGCGCCGGGACCCACGGGAGGAACCACTGATGGCCAAGGACAAGATCCCGACCTCGCGCGTCGCCCGCACCGCGCGGGTCTCCGGGCTGGCGGCGGGTCAGGCTGCGCGCCACCTCGGCACGCGGGCGGCGAACATCGCACGGACCGAGGACGGCCGCCAGGCTGCGCTCGAGCGCCGCAACCTCGAGGCGGCCGAGCAGATCGTCGCCGCGCTCGGGACCATGAAGGGCGCCGCGATGAAGCTCGGGCAGGTGATGAGCTTCCTCGACGTCGGGCTCGTCCCCGAGGAGCACCGCGAGGAGTTCCAGCGCAAGCTCGGCGAGCTGCGCGACGCCGCCCCCAAGGTCCGCTTCACCGACATGCGCAAGGTGATGGAGGGCGAGTACGGCGAGTCGATCGATGACGTCTTCGAGGCGTTCGACCCCGAGCCGATCGCCGCCGCCTCGATCGGCCAGGTCTACCGCGCGCGGCTGCCCGACGGCCGCGACGTGGCCGTGAAGGTGCAGTACCCGGGCGTCGCTCAGGCGGTGCGGGCCGACATGCAGAACCTGGGGATCATCCTGCGGCTGATGAAGCGGATCGCGCCCGGGCTCGACGTCAAGAGCACCGCCGAGGAGATCCGCGCCCGGATCGGCGACGAGCTCGACTACGAGCTCGAGGCGCAGCACCAGCGCACGCTTTCCCGCATCTACCGCGGCCACCCGTTCATCCGCGTGCCCGAGGTCATCACCTCGCTCTCGCACGAGAAGGTGCTGGTCAGCGAGTACGTGACCGGGCTCGGCTTCGACGCGATCAAGGAGCTCGACCAGGACACGCGCGACCGCGTCGGCGAGATCATCTTCCGCTTCTTCTTCGGGTGCATGTACCGGCACCGCCAGTTCTCCGGCGACCCGCACCCGGGCAACTTCCTCCTCCAGCCCGACGGCTCCGTCGCGTTCCTGGACTTCGGGCTCTTCAAGGTGATGCCCGCCGAGCTGATCGAGATCGAGCTCGAGTGCCAGCGCGCGGGCCACGAGGGAGACGGCGAGCGGCTGCACGAGATCTTCAGCCGCACCGGCTTCCTGCGCGAGCCCGATCGCTTCCGGCCCGACAAGCTGCTGGCCCAGTTCCTCGACGCCACGTGGTGGTACGTGCTCGACGAGGAGGTGCACCTGCACCCCGAGGTCGCCACCGAGGTGATGATCGAGATGTCGGACCCGCGGTCGTCGCACTTCGGGCAGATGCGCCACGAGACGCTGCCGGCCGACCATCTCTTCGGGCGCCGCGTGGAGCTGCTCACGCTCGCCGTGCTCTCCCAGCTCGAGGCGCGCGCGAACTGGCACCGGATCGCGCGCGAGTGGATGTACGGCGACGACCCGGTGACGGAGCTGGGCGCGGCTGAGGCCGACTTCTACGCCGTACCGTAACGTCGCCCGAAGGTCGCCGGGTGGGGTTCCGGCGACCGGCAGGGCGAAACCGTTCTCAGGCCTGTTGGATCTGCAGCAACGACGTGGTGCCCGGCTTGCCGGAGGGGAGGCCGGCGGTCACGCCCACGCGCTCGCCGGGCTTCACCCAGCCGAGCTCGACGACCCGTTTGACGGCCGCGGCGATCAGGTCCTCGGTCGTGTTGTAGCGGCGCATCGACGCGGCCTGCACGCCCCACATCAGCGCGCAGCGGCGGACGGTCTCGCGGCCGGGGGAGAGCGCGTAGATCGGCGCCGTCGGCCGGTGCGCGGAGATCAGCCGCGCCGAGCGGCCGCTCAGCGTCGGGCACACGAGCGCGGCGAGCCCCAGCTCGTGCGCGGCGCGGCAGGCTGTGTAGGCGAGCGTGTAGGCGGGATCGCGGCGGTCGCGCCGCACGCGCCGCTCGTTCCACTCGCGGTACGGCGCCGTCAGCTCGGTGCGCTCGGCGATCGAGGCGAGCATGGCGACCGACTCGACCGGATACTGGCCGACGGCGCTCTCCTGGGAGAGCATCACCGCGTCGGTCCCGTCGAGGATCGCGTTGGCCACGTCGGTCACCTCGGCGCGCGTGGGGCGTGAAGAGCGCACCATCGAGTCGAGCATCTGGGTCGCCGTGATCGACGGGCGGGCGAGCGCGCCGGCCAGCGCGATCACCTGCTTCTGGACGATCGGGACGTCCTCGATCCGCATCTCGATGCCGAGGTCGCCGCGGGCGACCATCACGCAGTCGGCGGCGCGCACGATCTCCTCCGCGCGCTGCACGGCCTGCGGCTTCTCGATCTTCGCGATCAGCGGCAGGCGCGTGTGCTTGCGCAGGGACGTCACGTCCTCGGCGCGGCGGACGAACGAGAGCGCGACGAGGTCGACGCCGATCTTCTCGCCGGTCGCGACGTGCTTGAGATCCTCCTCGGGGACCGACGGGAGCGCGGCCGTCTCACCCGGGATGTTGAGCCCCTGGCGCGAGGCGACGGCGCCGCCGACCTCGACCTCGGCGTCGATCTCGCCGTCGCCGGGCCGGGTGCTGGTCACCCGCAGGCGCACCGCCCCGTCGGCCAGGTAGACGATCTCGCCGGCTTCGACGGTGTCAGCGAGGCCGCCCCAGGTGATCGCCATCCGCTGGGCGTCACCGACGAAGCCGTTGCCGCACACGAAGGTCAGGTTGTCGCCGGGCTTGAGCTCCGCGATGCCGTCCACGAGCGGGCCGATGCGCAGCTTGGGCCCCGGGAGGTCCTGGAGGATCGCGACCTGGCGGCCGGCGCGGCCGGCGGCGTCGCGCACGAGCTGTGCGGTCTCGGCGTGCTCCTCCGCGGTCCCGTGGGAGAAGTTCAGCCGCGCGACGTCCATCCCGGCCTCGACCACGCGGACCAGCACCTCGGGGTCGCGCGAGGCGGGGCCGATGGTGGCGACGATCTTCGTGCGGCGCATTTCGGACGCAGCCTAGGGGTTGAGCCAAGCGACCACGGCGAGCACGCGCCGGTGGGCGGTCTCGGCGGGCGGCAGGCCGAGCTTGGTGAAGATCGCGGCGACGTGCTTCTCGACGCCGGAGGGGGTGATCTCGAGCTCGGCGGCGATGCCCTGGTTCGTGCGGCCCTCGGCCATCATCGACAGCACTTCGCGCTCGCGCTCGGAAAGCCGCCGGAGCGGGCCCTCCTCGGCGCCGGCCACGAGCTGGGCGACCGCGTCGGGGTCGAGCGCCATGCCGCCGGCCGCCACCCGCCGCACGGCGTCCACGAACTCGCGCACGTCGGAGACGCGATCCTTGAGCAGGTAGCCGACGCCGCCGGACCCGTCGGCGAGGAGCTCGGCCGCGTACGTGCGCTCGACGTACTGCGACAGGATCAGTACCGGGAAGCCCGGCCGCCGGCGACGCAGCTCGAGCGCGGCCTTGACGCCCTCGTCGCGGAAGGCGGGCGGGAGCCGGACATCGACGATCGCCAGGTCGGGCGCGGTCGTCTCGACGGCGTCCAGCAGCCCGGGCCCGTCGTCGACCGCCGCCGTTACCTCGATCCCGCTGTCGCGCAGCAGGCGCTCCAGCCCGTCGCGCAGGAGGGCGAGATCCTCGGCGATGACTACGCGCACGGAAGCGATGCTTGCACGACGGTCGGCCCGCCGCGAGGGCTATACACCTCGAGCGTCCCGTCGAGCGCCGCCACGCGCTGCGCGAGCCCTCGCAGACCGGCGCCCGCCGCGTCGGCCCCGCCGCGCCCGTTGTCGACGACCTCGACGCGGAGGGTGTCTGCCTGGCGGGTCAGCCACACGCTCACGTGGCTTGCCTCGCTGTGCTTGGCGGCGTTCGCGAGCGCCTCGGAGACCACGAACCACGCAGCTGTCTCGATCGCCGGCGCCGGCTTGACCGCCACGTCGACGTGGGCCGTGGCCGGGATCGGGGAGCGGGCCGCGAGCGCCTGGATCGCCGCGGCAAGGCCGCGCTCGGTCAGCAGGCTCGGCCGGATCCCGCGCGCGAGGTCGCGCAGCTCGGCGAGCGCGCGCCGGGCCTCCTCGCGCGCCTCGCCGACCAGCTCGCGAGCGCTCTCGGGGTCGCGGTCGAAGCGCTCCTCGGCCATCCCGAGGTCCATCGCGAGGGCCACGAGCCGCGCCTGGGCGCCGTCGTGCAGGTCGCGCTCGATCCGCTCGAGGTCGGACGCCGCCGTGTCGACGGCGGCGGCCCGCGTGCGCTTGAGCTGCTCGACGCGGGCGGCGAGCGACGGGGCCAGCAGCCAGCGCGCGAGCGACGCCTGCGAGACGGCCAGCGCGCGCTGGAGCAGGATCGCCACCGGGACGAGGACGACCCCGATCACGGGCGCGATCAGCATCTCCGTCGTGTTGTCGAGCGTGAACCACAGATAGGTCGCGTCGTCAGGGAGCGCCCACCACCACGCAGGGGCCGTGAGGCTGCCGAGCGCGTAGGCCCACACAGTCAGCCAGACCGTGCCCCACACGAACCCGACGATCCCGAACAGGCCGAGGTAGGCGAGGTCCTTCCAGCTCTGCGGGTCGGTGAGCGTCCCCAGCAGCCGCCGGCCGAGGTGGCCCTCGTGGACCCGGTACGCGGAGGGGATCGGCGCGCCGAGCACCAGCGCCGCCCGCTTGCGCTCGAGCTCGGTGAGCAGGCGGAAGAGCGCGAAGGTGGCGAGCACCACCGGCAGGCCCACGATCAGCAGCGCGAGGGTGATCGACAGCGTCACGCCCGTGATCCAGACGCAGAAGGCGAGCGTGCCGGAGAGGAGGCCGAGGGCCAAGTACGCGGCTTCGGCTCCGAGCCGCCGCAGGCGCGCGGCGGACACCAGGGGACGGGCAGGGGCTACGGCCGACGAGGCCACGCTGAGAGTCTGCTCGGAGCCACGCCAAGCAGCCACCGCGCTGCCACCCCACGCATCGGTGAGGCTGGCCGCACAAGCGAGTCGCTAGGGCTCGCGTTGCGCTTCGGGACTCACGTCGACCGGCTCGCCGTCGGCCGTGATGCGGCCGCCCTCGCGGAGGTCGCAGATCATGTCCCAGTGGAGAGCCGACTCGTTGGTGCCGCCGGTCTCCGGATACGAGCGGCCGAGCGCGAGGTGGACGGTGCCGCCGATCTTCTCGTCGAACAGGATCTGGCCGACCGGGCGGTCGATGCCGAAGTTCGTGCCGATGCCGAGCTCCCCGAGGCGGCGGGCGCCGTCGTCGGTGGTGAGCGCGGCCTGGAGGACGTCGTCTCCGCGGTCGGCACCAGCCGAGACGACGACGCCCTCGCGGAATTCGAGCTCGATGCCGGCGACCTCGACGCCACGGGGGCTGGACGGCACGTCGAAGCGGATGCGGCCCTCGGCGGAGGTCTCGACCGGGCCGGTGAAGACCTCGCCGGAGGGCATGTTGCGGCGGCCGTCGGAGTTGATCCAGGTGCGGCCGGCGACCGAGAGCGTGAGGTCGGTGCCCTCGGCCTCGATCCGGATCTCCTGCGCGTACGAGAGGCGCTCGACCAGCGCGGCCTGGCGGTCGCGCAGCTCGTGCCAGGCGGCGATCGGGTCGTCGCGGTCGAGGAACAGCGCGCGGCGGACGAAGGCGGCGAAGTCCTCCGTCGCCATGCCGGCCTGCTGTGCGGCGGCGGGCGTCGGCCACACGGTGACGCACCAGCGGCGCCGCAGCGCGGCCTCGCGCACCGGGTCGCGGGCGCGCGCGGCACGGGCGGTGCGCGCCGGGTCGACCCCCGCGAGCGCGCGGGTGTTCTCGGGCGCGTGGATGGCGAGCGAGGCGGCCGTACCCTCGGCCTCGGCGAGGTCGACGGCCGGGAAGCCGTCGAGGTGCCGGTCGCGAGCCGCGTCCCAGAAGCCGCGCTCCTGGCCGGGCAGCGAGACGCGCAGCAGCGGCCACGCCTCGCGCTCGAGCAGCGCCCGCTGGAGCTCGAGCAGCAGCGGCGCCGCGAGGGTCGTCGAGCGCACGACCACCTGGTCGTCCGGTTCGGGCCGCACGCAGTAGTCGCACAGGAGCGCCGCGAACGCCGCGGGGTCGATCACGGCGGGGCGAGGTCGGGAAAGTGCTCGGCCACGTGCTCGCGCAGGACGTCGCGGATCCACGCGCGCTCGCCCTGCGAGGCCATGCGGAAGCGCCCGAGCAGCTCCTTCTGGCGGGTGATCGGCTCGGTGCCGGCGATCGCCCAGCCGACCGCGAGGCGCTCGAACAGGAACTCGACGCCGCGATGCCACGCGTCCTCGCGCGAGAGCGGCGACCCCGCGAGCGTGGCCGCGTACTCGCGCCGCGTGCCGGGGGACATCGAGCCGCGCAGGACGAGCACGTCGCCGTCCGGCGAGCGGTACTCGGCGGTTGGCGCCTTGAGCTTCCGGTCGCGCGGCATGCGCATGGATGCTAAGGCGCTCGCGCGAGCTTGCGAGTGCGAGTAAGCCGCACTCGATTAGCTCGCGCGAGCTTGCGAGTGCCGAGTAAGCCGCACTCGATTACCTTCCGTTCGTGCGCAAGCCGACGCGGAGCCGGGAGGTGGGCAGGGGGGAGCGGGTGCTGCCCGGCGTGTGGCGCCTGCGGCTCCCGCTGCCGTGGCCGGGCGTTCCGCACTGCAACGCCTGGGCGCTGGCGGCGGGCGACGGGATCGTGCTCGTGGACACCGGGATGCACGAGCCGGGGTCGATGGCGCACCTCGAGCGGGCGCTCGACCAGGCGGGCCTGCGCGTCGAGCACGTGCGGCTCGTCGTGTGCACCCACGCGCACGTCGACCACTGCGGCCAGGCGCCCCCGGTCGCGGAGCGGGCGGGCTGCGAGGTGTGGCTGCACCCCAACCACGCCCACCACACGGCGGCCGACCCCGAGCAGGCGCTCCTACGCCGGATCGAGGTCGCGCGGCAGAGCGGGGTCCCGGAGGAGCCGCTGCGGCGATGGGTCGAGCAGCGCCGTAGCCAGGGCACGGGGCAGGCGGGCACGCTGCGGGCGGACCGCGAGCTGGTCGAGGGCGTGACGGTGAGCAGCGACCTCGGCGACTGGCAGGTGGTCGAGACCCCCGGCCACGCACCCTCCCACGTGTGTCTCTACCAGCCCGAGCGCCGGCTGCTGGTCTCGGGCGACCACCTGCTCGGCCGCGTCTCGCTCTACTTCGACTTCGGCTACACACCGGACCCGGTCGGGGAGTTCCTGGCCTCGCTCGACAAGGTCGCGGGGCTCGACGCCCGCCTCGCGCTCGCGGGGCACGGCCGGCCCTTCACCGACGTGCCGGGGCACATCGAGGCCAACCGGGCTTTAGTCGCGGAGCGCCTCGCCGCGGTGCGGGCGGCGCTGGCCGGCGACGAGCCGACGACCGCGTATGAGGTCGCCCGGGCGGTCTACGGCGAAGCGTTCACCGACGCGACCTCAGCATGGCTGCTGAACAAGACGCTCTGCTGGCTCACGCACCTCGAGCAGCTGGGCGAGGCCTCGCACACGGGCGACAGCCCGGGCCGCTGGTCCTAGACTTTCGCGCGATGCGGATCGACGAGCACCTCGTCGGGGGATCCGAGCCCTCGTTCTCGTTCGAGTTCTTCCCGCCGCGGACGGACGAGGGCGAGCGCAACCTCGGCCGCGCGCTGGGAGAGCTGGCGCGGCTCGAGCCGACCTTTGTGTCGGTGACCTACGGCGCCGGCGGCACGACCGAGCAGAAGCGCAAGACCGTCGACATCGTGCGCTCGATCAAGGCCCAGCACGGGCTCGAGGCGATGGCCCACTTCACGTGCGTGGGCGCGACGGTGGAAGAGCTGCGCGCGATGCTCGACCTCATGCGCGACGCGGGGATCGAGAACGTCCTCGCCCTGCGCGGCGACCCGCCCGCCGGCGAGACCGAGTGGACGGCGACCGAGGGCGGCCTGTCCTACTCGCGCGAGCTGATCGAAATGATCCGCTCCGACTACGACTTCGCCATCGGCGCGGCGTGCTTCCCGGAGGTCCACATCCACGCTGAGTCGCCCGAGAGCGACCTCCGCTACCTCAAGGAGAAGGTCGACTCCGGCGCGCGCTTCCTGATCACCCAGCTGTTCTTCGACAACGCCGCGTATTGGGACTTCGTGGCCCGCGCGCGCGAGATCGGGGTCGACGTGCCGATCGTCCCCGGCATCATGCCGATCACCAACTTCGAGCAGATCAAGCGCTTCACGGACATGTGCGGCGCCACGATCCCGAGCCCGCTCCTGCGCGAGCTCGGCCTGCGCGCCGACCAGCCCGGCGCGGTGGCCGACTTCGGCGTCGCCTACGCGACCCTCCAGTGCGCCGAGCTGCTCGCCAAGGGCGCCCCCGGCATCCACTTCTACACGCTCAACAAGTCCCCCGCCACCCGGGCGATCCTGAGCGCCCTGCGCGCGCTCGCCCCGTGGCGGGACGCCGTGCCTGCGTAGGCACGGCGCCCCACCGGGGTCGCGTCAGGAGGTCGCGAACAGCGGGCAGACGTACGAGAAGCTGCCCTTCGCGGAGCTCCTGGCTCCGAGGCCGCCGACCACGCGGGCGGCGGTGCGGTCCCGCTTGACGCTCGGGGCCGTGACCTTCTTGTAGCGGCTGGCGTTGTGCGCGCCCTTCTTCAGGCGGAGCACCTCCACGCCGCGGCTCATGTCGAACAGGTAGATCAGATCGCTGCCGCGGCGATGCGACTTGTACGCGCGGCCCTTCTTGCGATCTGACTTGAACGCCACGTCCCACGAGTTCGACGACGGGTCCGTCATCGAGGGCGGCGTGCTCTGGTCCGGGTTCGTCACCCGGTAGTAGCCGACCTGCCGCATGTCCGCCGCGTCGTGGATGTCCACGAGGCGCAGGCCCTGCCCGTACCAGGCGGCGCCCAGTAGCGGACCCTCGATCTCGAAGTAGTGCGCCGAGCACCCGAGCGCCGGGTTGGCCGTCTCAGGCGTGTCGAGGAACGGATGGAACGAGTCCAGCACGTTCATCCGGTACGGGTTGGCGCGAGTGGACTGCTGCGCCGGCTCGCCGCCCCAGGAGTCCGTGAGGTCGGCGGCGACGATGCGACCGCTCTCGCCGCACGGCGTCGTGAAGTCCTCCTCGGTACCGATCAGGACGTTGCCCTTTTTCACGCCCTCCGCCCGAACCCAGCGGTCCGTCGGCCGGCCAGAGTTATGCATGAAGTCGGTAGCTTGAGCGACGCCCTTCCGGCCGGGTGTCGGGTCCCACTTGAGGCCACCGCCGGCGACCAGGATCGGGTCGAACGGGGTCGCCTCACGCCAGCGGTTCTGGTACGGGTCGCGGTGGCGGCCCTTCGTGGCGAAGCCGCGGATTCCGCCGCGCCCGGAGATCCATGCGATCCCGCGCTCGTCCTCGTCGACGTCGTGCGAGTAGTCGGTGTAGCCGTCGTTGCGCCACAGGTCGACCGGCTCGTCGGAGACCTTCGGATTGGCCGGATCGCGCAGATCGGTGACCCAGATCGGGCGGCCGTCGCCGATGACGCGGTTGCTCAGCGTGATGGGCTGAGTCGGGTCCGGATTGATGATCGCTCCGAGCCAGTCCTGGTCACTGCGCCGGGCCGGGCCGCCGGTCCAGATGTACTTGCACTTCTGGATGCAGCTGGCCGTGTGGCCCGCCGGGAGCGACACGAAGTCGCCGACCTGTCGCAGGTTCGCCGGGTCGGCGTACGAGATGACGTAGAAGCCGCTCTTGCAGTCCGGGTCCCGGACGGCGTCGCTATCGAGGTGCGGGCAGCCCGTCGCCGCCGGGTCGGTGTCGTTGTGGCGAGGATCGAGCGCGCCGATGATCAGCTTGCGCTTCGTGTCGAGCTCCATGTCCTCGTCCTGCCAGTAGCCGGCGTTGGGATCGATGCCGTCGGGCATGAACGAGTCGAGCGGCTGCGGGTTCGTCGGATCGCTCACGTCGAGCGTCTTGAAGCCGAAGCGGCCCGTGAGCACGAGCACGTCCGTCCCCCGGACGCGGTCGAACTTGCCTTCCACTACGAGGCGGGTGTCGGGCACCCACTTCACGTACTCCAGGTTGTCCGACGCTACGGCGCCCGGCGGCAGTGGTGCCGCGGTCGCGGTCGCCGGAACCAGTAGCGCCAGGGCCGCCACGCCTGCCGCGAGAACCCCTCTCCCTGTCATCAGCCCTCCGATGGACGATGAATGTGACTATCCGCGACGCTACCGGATTGTCGGGTCTGGCGGCACGATGTCGACCGCGTGGGCGACGCGGGGCTGGCCGTCGACCTCCCAGGTGATGTCGACCTGGTCGTTCTTGCGGTAGGTGCCGATTCCCCAGGCGCCCCAGAACCAGCGCCAGAAGCCGAGCCGGCCCTCCTTGGCCAGCGGACGGTCGAAGACGAGCACGAGGCCGCGGACCTCGTAGTCGCGCCCCGGCTCCTGGCGCACGCCGTTGATGTACACGGCGTAGGGCTCCCGCACCCCGGGAGGCAGCCGCACGGTCCAGTCCGCCATGGACGCCATCATGGCAACCGTGACCGAGTACACCCTCAGGCGGTCGTCGCGCGCCCAGCGGGTGCGCGTGAGCGTGGAGAGCGACGGCGCCGTGCAGGTGACGCTGCCGCAGCGGGCTCCCGCCAAGGCGGCCGACGAGGCGGTGCGGGAGCTGCGTCCCTGGATCGAGCGTCGCCGCCGCGCGCTGGCCCGCGCCGCCGCGGAGGTCGAGCGGACGCCGGGGACGGTGCCGTACCTGGGCGATGAGCTCGTGCTGGTCCCCCAGCGCGGGCGGACGCGCGCGCACCGGCGCAGGGACGCGCTGCTCGTGCCCGACCGCCATCCCGAGGCGGCGATCGAGCGCTGGTACCGGCGCGCCGCCCGCGCCGAGATCGCCCCGCGGCTGGATGCCGCGGTGGCCCGCGCCGGCACCGAGTACACGAGGCTCACGATCCGCGGCCAGCGCACCCGCTGGGCGTCCTGCTCGTCCGGCGGCGCGATGTCGTTCAACTGGCGGCTCCTGCTCGCCCCCGAGGCGATCCTCGACTACGTGGTCGAGCACGAGGTCTGCCACCTCGAGGTCATGGACCACTCGCCGCGGTTCTGGGCGCTGCTCGAGTCGCGCGTCCCGGCCTGGCGCGAGCACGCCCGCTGGCTCAGCCGCTACGGCTCGACGCTGACGCCCCAGTAGGCCCGGTCGAGGTCGGCGCCGGCGCCGGTGACCGTGATCCGCATATAGACGAGCTGGTTGACGGGCAAGGGGTTCGGTCCCGGCGCCGCGCACGTCCGGTCGGACGGGCCCGCTGTTCCGGTGACCGTGCAGCCGATCACCACCGTCTCCGCTGGATCGCCGAGCGGCCGCGTCACGATCTCGAGCGCGACCGATGCGCCGTTCGGAACATCGTTGAGCAGTGCCACGCTGAGGTCGCTGAGGTCGAAGTCGCGATCAGGCGACAGGGAGGCGGCCTGGGTCGCGCTCAGGTTCGCGTTGCCTGAGCCGGTGAGCGGTGCTCGCTCGGCCGGTTCGCCCGAATCCGGGAGACCTCCAGCCCCACCCGTGAGCAGTGCCGCGCCAGTGGCGGCGTCGGCTTCGCTGTCACCCCCGTCGTCGGGCGGCTGAGGATCGTCGAAGTCCTCGAAGTCGTCGAAGTTCTCGAAGTCGTCGTTCCCCGCCGACGAGCGCCTCAGCCGCCTCAGGTCGCGGCGGTAGAAGTCCTTGAGGCGCAGCGTGCCGTTCTCGATCTTGGCCGTCGTGACCGCGTTGCGTTTGAGCTGCTTCTGGCCGACGCTGTGGGGCGGGAGCTTGAATGCGGCGTAGCCCGTGCCGCCGAGCGCCACGAACAGCGCGACGATCGCCACCACCATGGCGGGTGAAGGTCGCCCGAACCGAAACCGTCTCACTAGCGTCGACACTCTGCGATCCGGCCACGGAAATCAAGTCCCCTCCAGAGCCTGGCGCAGAGCGTCGTACGCATCCTCGCCGGGCGCGGGCTCGAGCGCCTCGCGGCGCAGGCGCCCGCACCACGCCTGGACGGTGCCGTCGCCGCGGACGTCGATCCCCGCCCGGACGCCCGGGCCGCGCAGCTCGGCGCGGGTCGCGACCTGATCCTTGGGCTCGAAGGTGCGGAAGCGGGCGTCGATCGTCCCGAGGCGGGTCGTGGCGGCCGCGGCGCGGGCCTCGGTCTCCAGCAGCTCGAGTGCCGCGGTTCGCGTCGGCGCCCGCAGCTTCTCGACGCGCGGCCCGGTGCGGACCGTCACTCGCCAGCCGCTCACTTCAGGAGCGCGCCGGCCGCCTCCCAGCGCGCGATCTCGCAGCCGTTCACCCGGGAGAGCTTTAGGTCGACCCGCTCGCCGCGCAGCGTGCCCGTGATCGTCGCCGTCTGCGGTCCGCCGTACAGCTCGGTGCACGCGATCGCGCGGGACGGCGGCTCGATGTCGGCCAGGCGCAGCGCCGCGATCTTCTCGCACTGGGGCGACTCGTCGGCCGAGGAGCAGCGGACGGTCGTGCTCCGGGCCGGCCGGCTTCCCTTGCCGTCCGGGTCGACCTGCACGCGGAGGTCGGCGACCCCCGGCTTGGCGGCAGGCTGCTCGTCGTCCTCCCCGCACCCGGCGGCGAGCACGGCGGCGGCCAGGAAGGTCAGCGCAAGACGGCGCACACGCTCAAGATAGGACCGCAGCGCGCACGGTGCCGGTGGCCCAGGTGCCCACCACGCCCTCGGCCTCGGAGAGCGGCGAGAGCTGCCACGAGACGACGCGGTCGCCGTCCACCTCGTGCTCGACCCGCTCGCCGGCGGCCAGCGCCGCGCGCACGACCTCACGCTCGCCATCCGCGACCGCCGCATCGGCCCACGCGACACCGAGCAGCTCGTCCTCCGAGCGCCCGGCCAGGGCGCACGCGTTGCGGTTGGCGAGCAGGACCCGTCCCTCGGCGTCGAGCGCGAGCAGCGGCGCCTCGACGGCGTCGAGCCAGCGCCGCGCGCCGTCGGCCGCCGGAGCGTGGTTGCCGAGGTACTGGGCGAGCTGGCCGCCGACGGTGGCGAACATCGCCGACAGCTCGGCGTTCGGGGCGCTCACCCCGTGCGAGAAGAACTCGATCACGCCCGCGCAGCGGTCGGCGATCGCGATCGGGAAGGCGGCCGCCGTCATCACCCCCGCGCGGCGGGCCACCGCGGCACGCGGCTCGTCCCCGCCCGTGCTCACGTCGGCGACCCAGCTCGGGCGCCGGAACGCCCAGACGCGGCCCGGGAGGCCCTGGCCGGCCGCGAAGACGGTCTCCCGGGTGCGCTCGGAGAGGGCGAGGACCTCCGGCGAGGCGGTCGCGGGCGTCCACGTCGCCGCGCAGCGCAGCTCGCCGCCCTCGGCGGACGGGCGCCAGGCGGCGCCGCAGCTCCACTCCAGCGTCTCGCCGAGCGTCGCCAGCGCCCGCGCGACGAGCTCGTCCGGCTCGAGCCCGGCGGCCACGTGGTCGGTGATCGCCTGCTGGGCGGCGAGGAAGCGATGGGCGCTGCCGACGCGGCGGCGCAGCCGCGTGGTGTCGAGCACGCGCCGCAGGGCCCGCGGGAGCTCCGCCGGGTCGGGCACCACGGCGGCCGCGCCGTCGAGCCCGCGCACGACCGCGGCGAGGTCGCCGGCGTGCACGTACGGCGAGACGGCGAGGAACGGCAGGTGGGGATCGGCGAGCCGCACGAGCGCGAGCGCCTTGCGGGCCGGGACCGGGCTCGGGCCGTCGCCGGCGTACAGCACGGCGCCCCAGCCGCGCCGCTGAAGCGCGGCGGTCAGCTCGTCCGCGCCGTCCGCGTGCTCGACCCGCAGCCGCCAGCCGGCCTCCTCCATCGCACGGACGATGATCCGCCCGTGAGCAGGGGGAACGTCGAGGAGGAGGGCGCGCAGGGACCGGAACGGCCGCATCTGGTGAGCATCGGGAAAGCAGGCCGCGCGCTTGAGCGGGCGAGCCCCCTCACTCTCCCTACCCAGCGCCGTTGACGTTCGTCACGGGTTGACCGCTAGGAACAGGAAGGAGCAGAAGATCGCGATGTGCACGCCGCCCTCGAGCAGCGTCGCCCGCCCTGGCAGCACTGTCAGCGCGCCAACCACGACGCTGAGCGCCAGCAGCACCAACTGCGTGTCGCCGAGGCCGAGCTCGAGCGGTCCCTCGAGCCAGATCGAGGCGACCGCGATCGACGGGATCGTGAGCCCGATGCTGGCCATCGCCGACCCGAGCGCGAGGTTGAAGCTCGTCTGCACGCGGTCGCGGCGGGCTGCGCGGACGGCGGCCAGCGACTCCGGGGCCAGCACGAGCAGCGCAATCGCCACGCCGACGGCAGAGGGCGGGAAGCCGGCGGCGTCGACGCCGTCCTCGATCGCCGGCGAGATCGTCTTGGCCAGGCCCACGACGGCCACGAGCGCGACCACCAGCAGCCCGAGACTGACAAGCGCCTCGCGCTCCGCCGGCGGCGGCGCGTGCGCGTCCTCGGAGCTGTCCGCCTCCACGGGCAGGAAGTAGTCGCGGTGACGCACGGTCTGCACCACGACGAACAGGCCGTAGAGCGCGATCGACGCAACGGCGGCGAACGCGAGCTGGGCGCTCGAGAACTCCGGGCCGGGCTCGCTCTCGGTGAACCTCGGCAGGACGAGGCAGACCGTGGCCAGCGTCGCGACGGCGGCGAGCGCGCTGCCCGACCCCTCGGCGTTGAAGTCGGCCACGTGCCGCCGCAATGCCCCGACGAGCACGGACAGGCCGACGATCCCGTTGAGCGTGATCATCACCGCCGCGAACACGGTGTCGCGGGCCAGCGTGGACGTCTCCGAGGGCTCGCCGGAGATCATCAGGGTCACGATCAGCCCGACCTCGATGACCGTGACGGCCACGGCCAGCACGAGCGACCCGAACGGCTCGCCGACCCGGTGCGCCACCACCTCCGCGTGGTGGACGGCCGACAGCACGGCGGCGGCGAGGATCACGCCGACAACGACGTTGGGGGCCCAGCCGAGGTCGCGGCCCCAGGTCAGCGCCAGCACGACGACCGCCAGCGGCGGGACCACCAGGGTCCAGCGCACGGACGCTAGGCGCTCTCGGCCCGCAGGCGCTTGGTCATCTCCGCCGGCGGCAGCGCGTCGCCGAACAGCCGCCCCTGGGAGAGCGGGCACCCCTGGGCGGCGAGGAAGTGCTGCTGGACGGGCAGCTCGACGCCCTCGGCGATCGTCGTCATCCCGAGCGCGTCGGAGAGCGCGATCACGGCGCGCACGATCGCTCCCGCCTCAGGGTTCTCGGGGATCTCGCGCAGGAACGAGCGGTCGATCTTCAGCGTCTGCACGGGCAGCAGGCGCAGGCGCGAGAGCGACGACCAGCCGGCGCCGAAGTCGTCGATGGCCAGCCGCAGCCCGAGCGCCCGCAGGTCGCGCAGGAGCGGCCCGATGCGCTCCGGCTCGCGCAGCGTGGCCGACTCGGTGAGCTCCATGGTCAGCAGCGCCGGATCGACGCCCGCGACGCGCAGGCGCTCGCCCAGCTCGCTCGCGAAGTCGGGCCGGTGCAGCTCGCGCGGTGAGACGTTGAATGAGACAAGGGGCTCGATGCCCGCCGCCTGCCACTCGCCGATCTGGGCGGCCAGCGCCTCGATCACCCACGCGCCGATCGGCTCGAGCAGTCCCATCTCCTCAGCCGCGGGGATGAACTCGTCGGGCATCACGAGCCCGCGGTCGGGGTCCTGCCAGCGGATCAGGGCCTCCATCGAGTGCAGCCGCCCGCTCGCCGTCCACACGATCGGCTGGTAGTGCAGCTCGAGCTCCCGGCGCTCGACCGCCCGCCGCAGTCGCGTGGAGAGCGCCAGTCGCTCGAGCGGCTCGCGGGTGACGCCGGTGTAGAGCGTCCACGCGGCCCGGCCGCGGCCCTTGCTCTGGTACATCGCCACGTCGGCGTGCTGGAGCAGCTCCTCGGCGCCGTCCGCGTCGTCGGGGAACAGCGAGATGCCGATGCTCGCCTCCACGTGGAACTCCATCCCGGCCGCGGAGAACGGCTTGGCCAGGCGCGTGGAGAGCTCGTCGGCCAGGCCTCGCGCCGCCGCTGCCGCCTCCTCGCGCGGAAGGTCGCCGGCGAGCAGCAGGAACTCGTCGCCGCCGTGGCGGGCGAGCAGCGCGTCGTCGCCGCCCACGCCGCGCAGCCGCGCGCCCACCCGGCGCAGCAGCCGGTCGCCGGCCGTGTGGCCGAGCGAGTCGTTGACGAGCTTGAAGTTGTCGAGGTCGATGAGCAGGAGCGCGACCGCCAGGCCGCGGCGGCGAGCGCGGGTGACGGCGGCGCGCAGCCGTGACTCGAGCTGCGCGCGGTTCGGCAGCCCGGTCACCGGGTCGAAGAACGCGAGCTTGCGCAGCTGCGCCTCCGCCCGCACCCGCTCGGTGATGTCCTGGCCGGAGAACACCGCGACGCGACGGCCGTCGGCGTCGCGCAGGCAGGTCACCTGCCAGGCGATCCGGCGCCGAAGCCCGGACCGCGTGAGCACGTCGCTCTCGTAGTGCTCGACGGCGTCCTCCTCAGCGAGCAGCCGCAGCAGCGCGCCGCGGGCGGCCTCGCGCTCCTCGGCCGGCACCACCTCGGTCAGCCAGTTGGCCCCGACGAGCTCGCCGTGGGGGTCCTCGAGCACGTGGCGGCCCTGGCGGTTGAGCAGCGACACCACCCCGTCCGAGCTCAGGATCACGAGCAGCGCGCTGGTGACGTCTAGGTACGACCGCGCGCGCTCGGACTCGATGTGCAGCACGTGGCCCACCGTGTGGGTGGCCGTAGACACGAGGGAGCGCTTAGGAGGCACCGAAGCGCCCCAGGGTACTGGGGCCTACGCGAGCTCTACGAGCACCTCGCGCACGCCGCCGGAGATCCGGCCCTCGTCGAGCCGCCGCGCGAACGTGTGCATCAGGCGCCGCGCGGCTTCGTTGTCGCCCGCCATGGTGGCCGCGAAGCGGCGGATGCCGGCCCCGACGGCGGCGTCGGCGAGCACGTTGGTGATCGCCCGGCCGACGCCCTGCCCCTGGAACGGGTCGCCGACGACGACGGCCATCTCGGCCGTGTCGGGCCGGTCGGGGAGGCGCACGCAGCGCGCGACCGCCACGAGCTGGTCGGGATCGCCCGCCAGCACCGCGACGAGCGCGATGTGGTTCACGCCGTCGACCTCGGTCAGGTAGCGCAGCTCCGAGGCGGTGAAGCGCGGCTTGGCGGCGAGGAAGCGCTTGCGGATGCTCTCCAGGCTCAGCTGGCTCAGGCCCCTGGCCAGCAGCTCCTTGTCGTCCGGCGCGATTGGTCGGATGCGGTACTGCACGGTTTCAATTTACTACCTACGATCGCCGATCGGCACGTAGTCGCGCTCCCGGTCGCCCGTGTAGATCTGTCGCGGGCGCGCGATCTTCTGCTCCGAGTCGTCGATCATCTCCAGCCACTGCGCGATCCATCCGCTGGTGCGCGGGATCGCGAACAGCACCGGGAACATCCCCACGGGCATCCCCAGCGCCTCGTAGATCAGGCCCGAGTAGAAGTCGACGTTCGGGTACAGCTTGCGGGAGACGAAGTAGTCGTCCTCGAGGGCGATCCGCTCGAGCTCGAGCGCGATGTCGAGCAGCGGGTTGGTGCCCGTGACCTCGAACACCTCGTCGGTCGCCTTCTTGATGATCTTGGCGCGCGGGTCGTAGTTCTTGTAGACCCGGTGGCCGAAGCCCATCAGGCGCTCCTTGCCGTCCTTCACGCCCTGCATGAAGTCCGGGATGTTGTCGGTGCTCTCGATCCGCCGCAGCATGCGGAGCACGGCCTCGTTCGCGCCGCCGTGGAGCGGCCCGTAGAGAGCCGACACGCCGGCCGCGGTGGCCGAGTACGGGTCGACCTGGGAGGAGCCGACCGACCGGACCGCCGAGGTCGAGCAGTTCTGCTCGTGATCGGCGTGGAGGATGAAGAGGATGTCGAGCGCCCGCTCCAGCCGGGGGTCCGGCTGGTACTTGAGCTCGGTCATCTTGTAGAGCATGTTGAGGAAGTTGCCGGGGTAGCGCAGGTCGTTGTCCGGATAGACGTACGGCTGCCCCATGTTGTGGCGGTAGGCGAAGGCGGCGAGCGTCGGCATCTTCGCGATCAGCCGGATCACGTGCGAGTACCGGATCTCCGGGTCCTTGATCTGCGAGGCGTCCGGATAGAAGGTGGAGAGCGCGCCCACCGAGGAGAGCAGCATGCCCATCGGGTGGGCGTCGTAGCGGTAGCCCTCCATGAACTTCTTCACGTTCTCGTGCACGAACGTGTGGATCGTGATCTCGTGCGTCCAGTCGTCGAGCTGGGCCTGGGTGGGGAGCTCGCCGTGGACGAGCAGGTACGCGACCTCGAGGTAGGTCGACTGCTCGGCGAGCTGCTCGATCGGATACCCGCGGTATTCGAGGATGCCCCGGTCGCCGTCGATGTACGTGATGGCGGAGCGGCACGACGCGGTGTTCATGAACGCCGGGTCGTAGGTCATGAGGCCGAAGTCGTCGTCGTCGACCTTGATGTCGCGCAGGGAGAGCGCGCGGACGGTCCCGTCCTCGATCGGCACCTCGTAGGTCCGCCCGGTCCGGTTGTCCGTGATCGTCAGCGTCTCGGCCGCCGTGGCGAGGCCGTCACCGCTCGCAGTGGTGTGTTCCTCGGTGCCCATGCCGTTCATTGTGCGGCATGGGGCTACGCGGCGCCTCAAACTTGCTTGCGACTCGTCGCGCGGCGTCGCGCCGGCGAACGTCAAAGGCGGCTGGGTAGGGAGGCGAGGGGTGTCACGGTTTCGACACTCCACTTTCGCGTGGGGTTGCTAAGTCCCGTATAGCGAGACTTTCCAGACCCACTACTTTCCGGACCGGCTACCCGGTGATTACGGCGGCGCCCATCGTCAGCAGCACGAGCACGGCGGCGAGGGCCATCACGCCGCGGGCGGCGGCGCGGCTTGGTGGGAACGTGTCGTGGCGGCGGATCCCGATCGCGGAGATGATCACGGCGAAGGCGGCGAGCACGCCGCCCATGACGTAGAAGAGCGTCTTCGAGCTCTCCTCCTCGCCCGCCTCGGCGGCGGCGATCAGCGTCGTGAGCAGCACGGTGGCGGAAGCTACCGCATGTAGCGGGACTCGGTGGCGGCCGACTGGCCCTGGTAGTGCGAGCCCAGCGCCTCGGACCCGTACGGGTGCTCGGCGGGGGCGTCGAGCGCCATGAACGAGAGCTGCGCGATCGCGAGCCCGGCGTAGAGCTTGATCGGCACCCGCGTGAGGTTGGTGATCTCGAGCGTCAGCGAGCCCGCAAAGCCCGGGTCGACGAAGCCGGCCGTGGCGTGCACGATCAGCCCCAGCCGTCCCAGAGAGCTGTTGTGGGTGGGTATGAATGCCTCGGTGATCAGGAACACGCCGCGAGGTGAGGCGACTTCGATGCACCGCATCGGTCGGCTCTCGACCGAGCTCACGTCGATGATCGCGCGGCCTCGACGGAACGTCCCACCGAGCTTCTGCCTCGCGAGCTTGCGCGGTAGCCGGCAGACGGGCTGGTCTGGCGTGAACTTGACCATGAACGCCAGCCCGCACGCCCGTCCGTCGAGCGTGGCCGTCTTCATCGTGAGATGCGGTTTGTGGCCCAGGCTGGCGACGAGCTCGCAGTACTGGTTCGCGAGCGGTGGCGTCATGGTCACCAGCTCACAGCGCCCGTATTCGTCGACGTGCCCGTCGCTGTCCACCAGTCCCTGGAGGAGGGCGCGCCGCTGAGAGACGCTGCCCTGGAGGTAGTCCGCTGGGATGTGCTTGTTTCCGAACTGACCCATCGCCCGGAGGGTGCTGTTGAGCGACTCATTCGGGCAGTAGCGGCCCGTCCGCGCGTCCCGGGAGCGTCCTGTGCCACCGATGCGGTATGCGAGCGGCGCACTCGCAGGGGCGACGGCATAGCCGGCCGCCGCGATCTGCTCCAGCACCGGCTCGTCGAACGTGGTGATCTCCGCCTTCGTGCTCGTCCCGTCGCCGATCCAGATGCCGAACACGTAGGAGTCGATCGGCAGGTCCTTCTCGGGGTACTCGACGGGCTCTGCCTGCGCAACGTGGTGGTTGTACTCCGCCGACGAGTACTTCAGCGTGCGTTCGATCTCACGGGTCGTGAGGATCCGCGGTGGATCGCCGCGCCGCCGATCGTTCTTGGTACGCACCTCCCACTGGTGGTTCGCGTCGGCCACCACCGCGATGCTGTCCGAGAACACGACCTCGAAGCACTCGCGGTCGTAAAGGACGTCGCTGACGGCCACCACGCGTGTCGGACGGCCGTCGCCGTCGAAGACCTCGTCGCCGACCTCGAGGTCGCCCATCGTCCTCCAGCCGTGCGGGGTTGGCACCTTCGTGTCGAGCGCGAGCGCCTTGCCCTCGATCCTCGCCACGATGTCGTCTGGAATACGCACGGTCTCCATAGTTCGGCCGAGGGCGAACTCGCCTGGGTGGATCGCGAACGGGTCGCCCTCGCTGATGACGACCTCCTCCGTCAGATTTCGCGGCGGGTCGCGCAGGTCGATGGCCGTGACGCGGTGGTTGTGGAAGACGCGGAAGGAGTCGCCGAGCCGCAGGTCGATCGAGGCGGGCTGGACGAGCGCCGGATCCCAGGGCTCGATGCCGATCCGGCCCTCGTCAACGAGCCGCCGGATCGTCCCGTCAGAGAGGACGGACGTGATCACGCGCGAAAGTCTGGCACTCAGCCCAGCGGCTCGCGTACGCGCCCGACGACCGCACGCGTGCGCGGCGGGGAGGGCGGCGCGGCCTCGCGGTGCGGGCCGCGGCGCGGGGCGCGCGGGAGCCGCGGAGGCGGATGGGGACGGCGGCGACCGCCGCCACCGCCGGAGTCGTCCTCGGGCTCGACCTCCTGCCGCACCGCCCACCAGATGATCAGGCCGGCCGCGAGGATCGGCAGCTTGAGGACGACGAAGAGGTAGAGCATCGCCCAGCCCACATCGTCAGGCTACCCGTTTCCGGCGGTTCCGCGCGCGAGAGTCGTGCTAGCCCCAGTGACCGCCCAGCGCGCAACCCGTACGTTCCCGGGCCGATGTCCGCGACGCTCGGAGCCCTCCTGCAGGAACGATCGAGCGCCATCGTCGGCCGTGAGCGCGAGCGGGCGCGGCTGGGCGAGCTGCTCGAGGACGGCGGGGCGATCGTGGCCCATGTCCACGGCCTCGGCGGCGTCGGCAAGACGACGCTGCTGCATGCCTTCGAGGCCGATGCGCACGAGGCGGGGGCCGAGACCGTCCTGATCGATGCGCACACCGTCTACGCCACCCGGAAGTCCTTCCTCGCCGCCATCGGCGCCACGTCGGTCGAGCAGGCGGCCGCCGCGCTCGGCGCCCGCGGCGAGCGCGTGGTCCTGCTCATCGACACGTACGAGCTCCTCCTGGCCATCGACGACTGGATTGCGCGCGCGTTCGTCCCTGCGCTCCCTGCCCACGTGCGCGTGGTGCTGGCCGGGCGCGACGCGCCGTCCGCCCACTGGCGCGCGTACGGCTCGCTGCTGTCCCTGCTCCCGGTCAGCAACCTGCCGCACGAGGACGCCGTCGCGCTGCTGCGCGGCAACGGGGTCGACCACGGCACGGCGCGCCGCATCAATGCCCTCTGCTGCGGCCACGCGCTGAGCCTCCAGCTCGCGGCCTGGGCGCTGCGCGACCGGCCGGGCGTCGCGCTCGAGGCGATCGCCGCCGGGGCCGTCGGAGAGGAGCTCGCCCGCCTCTACCTGGACGGTCTCGACGAGCCGACCCGGCGGGCGCTCGACGCCGCCGCCCTCACCCGCCGCACCACGCTCTCGCTGCTCGAGGCGATGCTCCCCGGCGAGGACGCCGCCGCCGCGTACGCTCGCCTGCGGGCGCTGCCGTTCGTGGAGCTCGACCCCCACGGCCTCGTCGTGCACGACACGATCCGCGCGGCGACCGCCGCTCTCCTGCGCGCGGCGGACCCGCCCGAGTACTGGCGCCTGCGCGCCGCGGCCTGGGACCGCCTGCGGGCCGAGCTGCGCGGCGCTCCCAAGCGCGACCTGTGGCGCTACACGGCCGACATCCTCTACCTGATCGAGGACCAGGCGGTGCGCCAGGTCTTCTTCCCGCCCGTCACCGGAGAGCACCGCGTCGGCCCGGCGTGCGCCGCCGACCTCGACGCGATGGCGGCGCTCGCGCCCGACTTCGACCTCCTGCGCGCGTGGTGGGAGGCGGTCCCCGAGGCGTTCGTCGTGACCCGCGACGAGCGGGACGCCGTGACCGGGTTCGCGATCATCGCCGAGCCCGCCGCGGTCAGCCCGCGGCTGCTCGACCGCGATCCGCTGGCCCGCGCCTGGCGCGAGCACCTGCGCCGCACCCCCGTCCCGCGCGACCAGCGGGTCCTCTTCATGCGCCGCAGCGTGGCCGCCTACGGCCCGTCGGCCGCCGCGCTGTTCCTCGACATCACGCGCCGGCACGTGGAGATGCGGCCGGAGCTTCGCCGCGTCTACGCCCCGGCAGTCGACTTCATCGATCCCGACTCCTCCTGCTCGCTGGTCATCGGCTACCTGCCGCTGGAGGGCGTCCCCGACTCCGTGAGCCTGGACTTCGGGCCCGCGTCGGTCGACGGCTGGCTCGCCGAGCTCGGCGCCCGCGAGCTCCACGTCCGGGCTGACGACCTGCAGGTCGAGGGGCTGACGCGGCTCGAGGCCGGCGTGCTTGCCCACCTGCGCAGCCGCGAGGGCCGGGCGGTGGAGCGTGCCGAGCTGCTGCGGGAGGTCTGGGGCTACGACTGGGACGGCGGCTCGAACGTCGTCGACGTCGTGGTGTCCGCCCTGCGCCGCAAGCTGGGCGACAGGGCGGACACGCTCGAGACCGTCCGCGGCGTCGGCTACCGCCTCAGGGCTTAGCCTCGAGCACCATGTTGAACGGCGTCTCGGCGACCCGGCGCACCTCTCCGAAGCCGCCGCCGAGGATGGCCTCGGACAGGCGGGCCTGGCCCGCGGCCGTGCCGAGCCCGGCGCGGCCCGGCTGCGAGAGCGACCCCGGCGTGCACACGAGCACCGAGTAGCCGTACTGGAGGCGGCCGATCGGGTGCAGGTTCTCGGCCACCGAGTCGCCGGCGTTCGGCTCGACGATCAGCCACGTCCCGTCGTCGGCCAGCGCCGCGCGGATGTGGCCGGCGGCGGCTTGCGGGTCGCCCATGTCGTGGAGCGCGTCGAAGCACGCGATCAGGTCGTAGCCGGAGCCCGGGAAGTCGGTCGCCGTGGCGGCCCGGAACTCGACGCGGTCGGCGACGCCCGCCTCCTCGGCGTTCCGGCGGGCCTGCGCGAGCGACTCCTCGTGGTAGTCGAAGCCCACGAACCGCGACGCGGGGTAGGCCTGCGCGAGCAGGACCGTGGAGATGCCGAGCCCGCAGCCGACGTCGGCGACGAGCGCGCCCTGGCGGAGCTTCGCCTCGACGCCGTCGAGCGCGGGGATCCACTCCTCGACGAGGAACGTGCGGTAGGAGACGCCGAACATCCGCCCGACCCCCTCGAACACGTCGTGATGGTGCTCGTGCCAGCCGAGCCCGTCCCCGCTGCGGAACCGGGCCGTGACGTCGTCCTGAGCGTGGATGGCCGCGCTGGTCGACTGGAACAGGCCGCCCTGGTAGAAGGGGCTCTCCTCGTCGGCGAGCACAGCGGCGTGCTCGGCGGGCAGGCGGTAGGTGCCGGCGTCGGGGTCGTGGGCGACGTAGCCGCCGGCCGCCTGGCCGGCCAGCCACTCGCGCACGTAGCGCTCGTGGGTGCCGGTCCGCTCGGCGAGCTCGATCGGCGAGACCGGGGCGCCGTCGGCCATGGCGCGGTACAGGCCGAGGCGGTCGCCGATCACCGTCATCGGCACGTTCAGCGCCGCGCCGATCTCGTCGACGATGCGCTCGAGGAACGCCATCACGCCGGCTTCGTCGATCGTTTCGATTGACATCGCAGATCTCTCCTGGTCGGGGGACCGTGAACGCTAGGTGCGCTCAGGCCGCCCTCCATGAGGGATTCATGAGCCGATCGTGAGGAGCTCAGGCGCGCAGCGGCACGGGCGCCGCGTCGAAGCGCGTCACCCGCTGGAGCGCGGCCACGCGCTCGGCGATCTCGTCGCCCGTGAGCGTCTGCATCCGCTCGGTCCCGAACGCCTCGACGTTGAAGGACGCCATCGCGGTCCCGTAGGCGATCGCGCGGCGCAGCAGCTCGTCGGAGAGCTCCTGGCCCGCGTGAGCGGCGACGTAGCCCATGAAGCCGCCCGCGAACGTGTCGCCCGCGCCGGTCGGGTCCACGACGTCGGCGGTCGGGTACGCGGGCAGGCCGAAGAAGCCGTCCGGCGTGTACATGCCGGCGCCGTGCTCGCCCTGCTTGGCGATCACCACCCGCGGCCCCATCTCGTGCACCGCGCGCGCGGCCCGGACGAGGTTCGGCTCGTCCGTGAGCTGCTTGACCTCCTCGTCGTTGACGATCAGGCAGTCGACGCCGGCGATCGTGCGCGCGAGCGAGTCGCGCGTGACCTCGATCCACATGTTCATCGTGTCCATGGCCACGAAGCGCGCGTCCGGGCACTGCTCGTGCACGGCGTGCTGGAGATCGGGGTGGATGTTGGCGAGGAACACGGTCTCCGCCGCGCGCGACGCCTCCGAGAGCTTCGGCTCGAAGTCGGCGAACACGTTGAGGTCGGTCTGCAGCGTGTGGCGCACGTTCGGGTCGCGCTCGTAGCGCGCCGCCCAGAAGAACGTCTTGCCGCCCGGGACGTGCTCGATGTCGTCGGTCACCACCCCGCGCTCGTGCAGCACGGCGTACTCGGCGTCGCCGAAGTCGTCGCCGACCGGCCCGACGACCCGCGTCTCGGCCAGGAACGACGAGGCGAGCGAGAAGTGCACGGCCGCGCCGCCCAGCAGGCGATCGCGGTGGCCCGTCGGCGTCTCGACGGCGTCGAACGCGATGGATCCGACCACGGTGAGCGTCATTTGCGGCGGGCAGGGTATCCGGTAGGCGGGAACCATCACCCTTCGGGAGGGGGAACATGCCCATCAGACGCGCATGTGCGGCGCTCGCCGTCGCATGTCTCACCACGGCGCTACAGGCGGCATCGGCAGGGGCCGCGCCGCCGGAGACCAACCCGGGCGGACCGTGGTCGCAGCCCGGCCAGAACGAGTCGCTCGCCTCGATCCGCGACTACCCGCAGCTCGTGTCGACGCTCGAGCGCGCGGTGGCGTCGAGTCACGGCGCGGCGCGGCTCACGTACTCGCCCTACCGCGCCAAGGGCAGCGGGCGCGGCATCCCGATCGTGACGATCGGCAGCGGCGACCGCGGCATCGTGATCATCGCCAACCAGCACGGCAACGAGTACGTCGTCAGCAACTCGGCGGTGGAGATCGTCAAGGCCCTCACGAGCAACGCGGGGGCGGCGCGCGCGATCCGCGAGGAGCTGACCGTGACTGTCATCCCACGCGTGAACATCGACGGCTTCGATGCGACGCCGATCGGCGAGCCGTGGCGCCAGAACGTCGACCCGTTCTGCACGGCGGCGCCGTGTCCCGCGTTCTACGAGCCCGGCCGCGGGTTCGACATCAACCGCTACCACTCGTACCTACGCAGCGATCCGCTCGACGACCCGAACACGGGCCCCGTCGCGGTGGGGCAGGGTGACAACCCGGTCCCGGAGGCGCTCGCCGTGCGCAACGCCTACGACGCGGCCGGCGGGGCGGAGACTGTCGAGGTCGTGCTCGACCTGCACCACCAGGGCACGCCGGTCGACGCGAACGGCGACATGGTCACCGGGTCGACGCTGTGGCCGAACGCCACGGCCACCGCCGACCAGCTCGGCATCCGCCCGGAGTTCGACGACGTCATCTACCGGTCCAAGCAGGTCGTCTCGACGCTCCTGCAGGGGATCCAGCGGTACGGGTACGCGAACTTCTCGCGCTATCCGGGCACGACACCGCCGGGCATCTCCCGCAACGCGTACGGTCTGCTCGGCTCGGCGTCGGTGCTGATCGAGATGCGCGGCGACATCGGCCAGAAGTCGAGCGGCTACCTCGCCAAGACGGCCTTCCACGCCGGCATGTCGGTGATCGAGGGGCTGGCCGACGGCAGCCTCTACGACGCGGACATCGCGGTCGCCGAGGCGCTCCAGCTCGCGCCCGGCAGCGCGTCGGGCCCGCAGGACGAATAGCGGTCACGGGGCCGGGCTTCGGCCCGGCCCCGACGCCGCGTCATAAGCTGCACGCTCGGAATGACGACCTTTGCGGACCTCGGCCTCTCCGAGGAGATCCTCACGGCGCTGCGCGACGTGGGGTACGAGACGCCGAGCCCGATCCAGGAGCAGGCGATCCCCGTGCTGCTCGAGGGCCGCGACGTGATCGGCCAGGCACAGACGGGAACCGGCAAGACGGCGGCCTTCGGGCTGCCGATGATCCAGTCGGTCGACGCCGACGACCCCGACGTGCAGGGGCTCGTGCTCACGCCGACGCGCGAGCTGTGCATCCAGGTCACGCAGGCGCTGCGGGCGTACGGCGAGCCCAAGGGCGTGAACCCGGTCGCGGTGTTCGGCGGCGCGCCGATCCGCGACCAGCAGGCGTACCTGAAGGGCGGCGCGCCGATCGTGGTCGGCACCGTCGGTCGCGTGCTCGACCTCATCTCCCGTCACTCGCTGATGCTGCACTCGTGCCGCTACGTGGTGCTCGACGAGGCCGACGAGATGCTCGACCTTGGGTTCCTCGAGGACGTCGAGAAGATCCTCTCGTACACCTCCAACGGCCGCCAGACGGCGCTCTTCAGCGCCACCATGCCGGGGCCGATCCGGGCGCTGGCCGAGCGCCACATGTACGACCCCGAGATGATCAAGGTCAAGGCCGCGACGCTCACGATCGACACAGTCGAGCAGTTCTTCCTCGAGACCAAGCCGGCCGACAAGGTGAGCTCGCTCGTGCGCGTCCTGGAGGCCGAGCGTCCCACGCAGGCGATCGTCTTCGCGCGCACGAAGATCCGCACGGAGCAGCTCTACCGCACGCTGCGCGACAAGGGCATGAACGTCAAGGCGCTGCACGGCGACATGTCGCAGGGCGCGCGTGACGGCGTGATGATCTCCTTCAAGAGCGGCCGGCTGCCCGTGCTGGTCGCCACGGACGTGGCCGCCCGCGGGCTCGACATCGTCGACGTCACGCACATCGTGAACTTCGACGTGCCGACCTCGCCGGACGTCTACGTGCACCGGATCGGCCGCACGGGGCGCGTCGGCCGCTCCGGCCGCGCGATCACGTTCATCGAGCCGCGCCAGCGGCGCGACCTCGAGGCGATCGAGAAGCATGCCGGCACGCAGATCGCGCCCTGGACGGACGGCGCCCACGTGGCGCCCGTGCGCACGACGGAGCCGCCGCGCCGGCACCGCAAGCCGCATGACCAGGTCGGCATCGTCAACGGCGACTTCACCAAGCTGATCGCGTCGGGCGGCCGCAGCGCCGGGCTGGTGGAGGCCGACCTCATCCACGCGGTCACGTCGCAGGCAGGGCTCGACGGCGAGGCCGTGCGCAACGTCCGCGTGCTCGAGCGCTTCGCGCTGCTCGAGGTGCCCGCCGCCGAGGCGACTCGCGTGGCGGGCGCCGTCGACGGCACGGCGGTCAGGGGGCACACGCTGCGCATCGAGCCCGCACGCCCCTGAGCAGAAACCGAATGCGGCTTACTCACCCTCGCAAGCTCGGGCGAGCGCCTTAGCATGTCTGTATGTCGCAGATGACGATGACCACGAATCACGGGGACATCGTCCTCGAGTTGTTCGACGAGGACGCCCCGGAGACGGTGAGCAACTTCCGCAACCTGGCGGAGAAGGGCTTCTACGACGGGCTGATCTTCCACCGCGTGATCCCCGACTTCATGATCCAGGGCGGCTGCCCGCAGGGGACCGGCACCGGCGGTCCGGGCTACACGTTCAAGGACGAGATCAACGACCACAAGGTGGTCAAGGGCGCGCTGGCGATGGCGAACGCCGGCCCGGACACGAACGGCTCCCAGTTCTTCATCGTCACGACCGCGGCGGCGCCGTGGCTCGACGGCAAGCACACGGTGTTCGGCGAGGTCCGCGAGGGCATGGACGTGGTCGACACGATCGGCGCGCTGCCGACCGACGCGCGCGACCGGCCCACGCAGGAAGCCCGGATCGAGCGGCTCGCCGCTAACGCCTGACGGCTAGCCTGCGGGCATGGCGACGATCGAGCAGCCCAAGGCGACGGAGACCATCGACATCGAGAACCCGGCGACCGGCCGGGTGATCCGCAGCGTGCCGGCCGTCTCGCCGGACGACGTGCCGGCGATGGTGGAGCGGGCTCGCGCCGCCCAGGTCGGCTGGGAGGCGCTCGGCTTCGACGGCCGCGGCAGCGTCCTGCTGCGGATGCAGAAGTGGCTCGTCGACAACGCCGACAGCGTTGCCCGCACGCTAGTCGAGGAGACGGGCAAGACGTGGGAGGACGCCGCGTTCGCCGAGATCATGTACGGGGCCGGCGCGCTCGGCTTCTGGGCTCGCCGCGCGCCGAAGTACCTGGCCGACGAGCGCATCCGCCCGAGGACCCTGATGGCGATGGGGCGCCGACTGGTCGTCCGCTACGAGCCGGTCGGCGTCGTGGGCGTCATCGGCCCGTGGAACTACCCGCTGACCAACTCGTTCGGCGACGCGATCCCCGCCCTCGCCGCCGGGAACGCGGTCGTGCTCAAGCCCTCACACATCACGCCGCTCACGTCGCTGCAGCTCGCCGAGGGCATGCGCGAGTGCGGGGTCCCGGAGCACGTGCTGCAGATCGCCGTCGGGGGCGGGGGCGTCGGTTCGGCGATCGTCGACGCCGTCGACTTCGTGATGTTCACCGGCTCGACGGAGACGGGCAAGAAGGTGATGGCGCAGGCGGCGCAGACGCTGACGCCGGTCTCGCTTGAGCTGGGCGGCAAGGACCCGATGATCGTGCTGGCCGACGCCGACTTCGAGCGGGCGGCCAACGCCGCGACTTACTACGCGATGCAGAATGCCGGCCAGACGTGCGTGTCGGTGGAGCGGGTGTACGTCGAGGCTCCCGTCTACGACCGCTTCGTCGACGCGGTGACCGAGCGCGTGAGCGCCCTGCGGCAGGGCGTCCCCGCCGGCCCGGGCAGCGTCGAGGTCGGTGCCATGACCTTCCCGGACCAGCTCGAGATCGTGCGCCGCCACGTCGACGAGGCGCGCGCGGCCGGGGCGCGGGTCACCACCGGCGGCCACGTGCGCGACGGGGACGGGCGCTTCTACGAGCCGACCGTGCTGGCGGACGTCGACCACTCGATGGCCGCCATGCGCGAGGAGACGTTCGGGCCCACGCTGCCGGTCATGAAGGTCGCGGACGCCGACGAAGCGGTGCGGCTGGCCAACGACTCGCCCTATGGCCTGGGCGCATCGGTCTGGACCCGGGACAGGGCGCGCGGCGAGGCGATCGCGCGCCGGCTGGAGAGCGGCTTCGCCTGCATCAACGACGCCAACCTCAACTACTACGCCTACGAGCTCCCGATGGGCGGGTGGAAGGAGTCCGGGATGGGCGTGCGCCACGGGGCCGGCGGCATTCGCAAGTACACCCGGCAGCAGGCGCTCTACGTCACGCGGCTGGCGCCGAAGCGGGATCTGCACTACTTCCCGTACGGGTCGCGCGCGTCGACGCTGATGGGCCGCCTCATCCGGCTGTTCTACGGCCGGCCCCGCCGCCGTTAGCCGTCCGCCAGGCACGCTCGGCGATCGCCGGCACGCCGGTCTCGAGGCGGTCGAAGAACGCGTCCTCCGTCGTGCCGGCCAGGCGCCGCTTGTAGGAGCCCTCGAGGAAGACGGCCGACTTCCAGAGCGCGAGCGTCGCGTACCAGCGCACCTCGGGCAGTGAGCGGCCGGTGCGCTCCTCGTAGCGCGCGACCAGCTCATCGCGGCTGGGGAAGCCCGGTTCGCGGGTGACCGCGCCGAGGCCGAACAGCGCGTCCTCGTCATCGCCCGGCTCGGCCCAGGTGGCGACGAGGTAGCCGAGGTCGGCGAGCGGGTCGCCGATCGTGGCCAGCTCCCAGTCGAAGATCGCGACCAGGCGGGCGGGAGCGGCCGGCGCGAACATCGTGTTGCCGAGCCGGTAGTCGCCGTGCACGATCGTCGCCTCGGCCGACTCGGGGCGATGGGCGGCGAGCCACTCGGTCACCCGCTCCATCACCGGCAGCTCGCGCGTGCGGTTGTGCTCCCACAGGCCCCCGAAGCGGCGCAGCTGGCGCTCGAGATAGCCGGTCGGCTTGCCGTAGCCCTCCAGCCCGCACGCCAGCCAGTCGACCGCGTGGATCTCGGCCAGGGAGTCGACCAGCTCGGCGCCGATCTTCGCGTGCTCGCCGGCCAGCGCGCGCGGCACCGCGGTGGTCAGCACCTCCCCGTCGACCCGCTCCATCACGTAGAACGGGGCGCCGATCACGGCGTGGTCGTCGCAGGTCGCGAGCACCCGCGGCGTGCGGACGTCTGACTCCTCGACCGCGCGCAGGAGGCGCGCCTCGCGCAGCACGTCGTGGGCCGAGGGCGGGAGCGGTGGCCGCGGCGGCCGCCGCAGGACCCACGAGCCACCGTTGCGGTGCACGAGGTACGTGACGTTGGAGTGCCCGTCGCCGACCGGCTCGGCCTCCAGCGCACCCTCGCCGAGCCCCGCCGCGTCGAGGAACGCCTCCAGCGGCCGGCGCACGAGCAGCGGCGGCAGCTCGAGCGCGGCGGCCTCCTCCGGCGTGTCTACGATGGCGCTCACCGGCCCGCCACCGTACCCTGGGCCGTTCACGGATGAGAGCGAGCCTGACGACGATCGCGCTGCTGGCGCTGCTGGTCCTGCCGGCGGGGGCCGCCGCGTCGCCGCGCCAGGTGATGTCGTTCGAGGCGCCCGCCGACCTGCTCGACTACACACGCGCGGAGACGCTGCGGCAGATCGGTGCGTTCGGCGTCACCCAGGTCCGCCAGGTCGTCTACTGGCGCGACTTCGCGCCGGCGCCCACGCGCAAGCGCAAGCCGGACTTCGACGCGACCGATCCCGAGGCCTACCCGCGGGGAACGTGGACGCGGCTCGACGCGCTGGTGGCGGCCGCCCGGCGCCAGGACATCGCGGTCATGCTCACGCCGAGCGGGCCGGTGCCCACCTGGGCGACGGCAAGCAAGGAGGGGGACGTCGACCGGCCGAGCACGCGGCTGTTCGAGCAGTGGGTGAAGGCGCTCGTGCGGCGCTACGGGGAGCAGGTCGACCTCTGGTCGATCTGGAACGAGCCGAACCAGCCGCAGTTCCTGATGCCGCAGTACCGCAAGGACAAGCCGTTCTCCCCGTCGCACTACCGCAACCTCTACCGCGCCGCGTACCGGGCGATCCGCTCCGTGCCCGGCAACCGGCGGGACACGATCCTGCTCGGGGAGACCGCGCCGCGGGGCGACAGCACGACCGTGCACCCGCTGCGCTTCCTGCGCGGCGTCGCGTGCCTGGACAAAGACTACGAGCCGATCGGCTCGTGCGTACCGCTGCGCGCCGATGGCTACGCCCACCACGCCTACACGTCCAAGCAGGGGCCGCGCTACGAGCCGCCGCACAAGGACGACGTGACGATCGGGGTGCTCCCGCGGCTCGTCCGCGCGCTCGATCGCGCGGGGCGGACCGGGCGGATCCCGCGCGGGCTGCCGATCTACCTGACGCAGTTCGGGATCCAGTCGTACCCCGACAAGGAGTCGGGCGTCCCGGTCGAGCGCCAGCCCGCCGACTACGCGATCGCCGAGCACATCGCCTACGTCAACCGCCGCGTGGCGCAGTTCTCCCAGTACCTCATGCGCGACGACGCCCCGCGCCCCGACGGCTACCGCTTCCGCGGGTTCGAGAGCGGCCTGCGCACCAGCGACGGGCGGGCCAAGCCGGCCTATCGCGCGTTCGCCAACCCGCTGGCCGTCGAGCGCTACGGGCGCAGCGACGTGCTGTGGGGGCTGCTGCGGCCGCAGCGGACGGCGACGCGCGTGGAGATCCAGGTGCGCCGGCCCGGGTCGAGCGCCTGGCTTCGCCTGCGGCGCTTGACCACCACGGCCACGGGCGTCTACGGCCTGCGCGTGCGCCATCGCAACCGTCAGCTCTACCGCGTGCACTGGACGGCCAAGAGCGGCCAGCGGCGCACCGGGCCTGCAGTCCGGTCGTACTGATCTGGACGCATGTCGCAGGGTTAAGGCCCTCCTGGACGGATGTCGAATAGGGCCGGGACCCGATCGGCCGAGCGGCCAGCGAGGACGATCTATTTGCCATGAACGTGTCCCGGCATCACCTCATGGGGCTCGGAGTACTGGACTGCTCCGGGGACGAGATCGGCGAGGTCGTGGACACGTGGCCCGACGACGGGGGCTGGGAGGTCGAGCTCATAGTCGTGCGGATGCAGCGCTTCGGCGAGCGCCGCATGCTCCCCGTCGGCGACGTGACGGTCTGGGGCGGGTGGCTCCAGGTGCCGTTCACGAAGGTCCAGATCGAGGACGCCCCCGCTCCGGAGGGGGGCGTCCACGGGGCGGACGACCCGTACCGGGCCATCTCCTACTGGCTGTTCGAGGAGCGGGTCGGCGCAGGTAAGGTGACGGCCGTATGGCGCCCCAGCTCTGGCTTCTTCGCCACGGCGAGGCAGTCCCCCACGAGTCAAAGCCAGATGCCGATCGCGAGCTGACGGCTCGCGGCGAGCGCCAGGCCGTCGCCGCGGGGGAGGGGCTCGCACGGCTCGGCGTCGAGTTCGACGCCTGCTACACGAGCCCCAAGCTGCGCGCGCTGGCGACGGCCCAGCTCGCGTGCCGGGCGCTCAACATCGAGCCGCAGGTCGCGGACCAGCTCGCCGACGGCTTCACGGCCGACGACGCGTTCGAGCTGCTGATGGCCCACGGCGAGGATGCGCGCGTCCTGGTGGTGGGCCACGACCCGTCGTTCACGCAGGTCGTGCACGACATGACCGGCGGGCGGGTGGACTTCAAGAAGGGCGGCGTGGCGGTCGTGCGCGCGGTGCGCACGGGTGGCGAGCTGCTCGCCCTCCTGCGCCCGCGCGAGCTCGAGTCGCTGGCCCGCAGCTAGAGGACCGCGGCGACGACGGCGAGGGCGACCTCGGCGCGTGGCGTCAGCGAGTCCTCGTGCACGAACTCCTCCGGGTTGTGCGCGCGGCCGCCGCGCGGCCCGAGGCCGTCGATGGTGACCGGGATGGCGGAGGCGAAGTGGCTCGCGTCGCTGGCACCGCCGCGCGAGGCCGGGTGGACCGGCCGGCCGAGCGCCTCCGCCGCCCTGGCGAGCACCGGGGCGACGGCCGCCTCCGAGTGCATCCCCGGCCAGCGGCGGATCAGCTCGGGATGCAGCTCGGCGCCCCCGACCTCGGGCGGGATGGCGGCGAGCACGCGCTCGATCGCGTCGAGCTCGTCGGCGCGGCAGTCGCAGAACAGCTCGCCGCCGCCCGGCACGACGTTGAACGCCTCGCCGGAGTTCAGGATCGTCGGCACGGAGGTCAGGCGGTCAGGGCCGGCCGGGTCGTGGCAGGCGGCCACGGCCTGGGCCGCGGCGGCGAGCGCCAGCAGCGCGTTGCGACCACGGTCGGGCGCCGAGCCCGAGTGGGCGGCACGGCCGCGGGCGGTCACGCGGACGGTGCCGGCCGCCTTGCGGCGCACCACCACCGCGTCCTCACCGTCGGCGGTCTGCTCGCCGCCCTCGAAGCACAGGCACGCGTCGTAGCCGGCGAAGCGGGCGAGGTGGGCGAGGTCGCGCGTCCGCCACTCCTCGTCGCAGACCAGCAGCAGCGAGGTCGTGTCGTAGGTCTCCGGGCGCCTGCGCGAGCGCGCGCATGATGCCGATCGCGAGCACGTCGCCGCCCTTCATGTCGACCGCCCCGGAGCCGACCAGCTTGCCGCCCTCGCGGTGCAGCGCGCGGTGGCGGTCGTGCGCGACGACGGTGTCGAGGTGCCCGAGCAGCAGGAGCCGCCTCGATCCCGCGCCGCGCAGCGTGGCGAGCAGGTCCGGCGCGTGGTCGGGAGAGGAGCACGGGATCCGCTCGATCTCCGCCTCGTCGGGGAGCAGCGCGGCGCACACGGCGGCGCACTCGTCCGCGCCCTGGACGTCACCCGACGGCGACGAGACGCCGACGAGCGCTTCCAGCTCGCGGACGGCGCGGCGCCCGATCTCAGCGGCCGCGCTCTGCACCCAGGGGTCCATGAGGCGCCACGGTACTGTCTCGCGGATGATCGAAGCCGGCGAGAAGGCGCCCCAGTTCACGCTGCCCAATCAGGACGGCGAGGAGGTCGCGCTGGCGGACTTCTCCGGCCGCACCGTAGCCTGCTTGTGGTCGGACGGTACGTCACTCATCGGGGCTCCTTAGCGTGGCAGGACGCGCACAGCGGCTCGAGGTTGGATGGGTGGTCGGCGCCACCTTCAATTCGCGAGATGACGTGGTGGCCGAGACGTAGTGCGTTGATCCGCACCGGGAGCACACGCCGCCGTGGTCTTCGACGACCTCACGCGCGAGCATCCGCCACGCCGACCGCTGATAGGGGCTCGCGCGTCGGCACGACGAGCACCGGCTCTGGGGGCTGAGTCGACCGCAGCCGAGGCAGGATTTGAGGCGCATGATGTTGAAGCTGATCCTCAAGTGGGCGCGGTGGATCGGTCAAACGAATCCCAAGTAGGTCAGGAGGCTGCGGTCATCGGCGTGGTGATCGCGGGGGTCCTTGTCTCCTTCACGATCCCCGGACCGTTTGACTGGGGCAGCAGCCTGATTGGCCTGCTGTTGCTCGGCGTCCTGCTCGCATACGGGAGGGCGCCCCGAGACCCGACTGACTGGCGGCGGGCGCTCGGAGGCGCGGTCGCACTGGCCTTCTGCCTCATGCTCGTTGCCGGGCGGCCGCTGGACCAGATCGTCGTCGGAGAGACGCCTCGCAGGACATACTTCCTGAGTGGCTGGACCGCTGAAACGGTTCGAGTTGCCCCGCAGCCGATCGGCGAGACTGACCGTCGGGTCCGACCTAGGCGAGAAGACGAAGATCGTCCCGTTCGCAGTGCGGGATGGCCCCTTCTCGCACTCTGGTCTGGCCTTGTCCTTGTGCTTATGGGCCTCTGGCGCCTTTGGGCGGTGAAGCAAGCGCGAGCCTGGGAGCGCAAGGCGGCGCGGTATCGGGAGGCGCAGCATGCCGCCGGACAGGGCTGAATCACAGCCATCCGACCAACTCCACGGGCGCGGGCTGGTTCTCGGCGCGGTCGACGGCCATCGCGAGCGCGACGATCGCGTCGATGTTCACTTCCTTGCGGGGCTTGTCGATCCGCCAGCCCCGACGTCCATGTCTCGCGATCGTGTCGGAGGCGTGACGGGCTAGCTCCGGGTTGGCCGGCACGACCAGGCGCCGCTCGACGATCGCCGCGTGCAACGTCTGAGACGCCGGGATCATCCGCACGTCCGTCTGCGGGAACTCGACGACCAACAGGCCCTCGCGCTCCAGCGAAGTCGACGCCGTGAACGCCCCCGCCGGTTCTTAGAAGTCCTGACGGCTACACCCAGCCACGCGAGCGCGCAAAGACGCCAGTTCAAGGCTCGTTCGGCGTTTCGGCTCTTTCATGGTCGACATCGATATCGGGCGGCGAGCTCATCCACCCGCCCTCCCCCGGCCGGTCGCGGCCCCAGTGTCCCGGCGGCAAGAAGATCGTCCAGTACGCGCTCGAGGACGGCCGCTTGACCGGGAACGTCTTCGTCCGCCTTTCGTGCGATGGACGCCAGAACTTCCACCAGGCCGTCACGGCTTTGGACCGTGGCGGCGCACCGAGCGGTTCGAGGAGGTCGTCGGCGACGGGCAGAGGGCCGCGCCAATGGGCGGTCTCTTCGGGGTGCGCAGCAGCCACCATGGCGATAATCGGCCTCGGCACTCCATATGCACGCTTGCGGCCGGCGTATGCAACTGGACGCAGTGGCGTCTCGGCGTGAATAGCAAGACCCGTCGGAAGCTCGCGCGTGACGACTACTGCGGCTCCTGCGTCCAGGTGGTATCGCTCCGAGGGCTCGGAGCTGACCAATATCTCGCCCTGGGACTCAGCGTGGACATTGGACGGTAGTTCGATGTCCCACATGAGAGAGATCGGTCCAATAGTCGCCGGACGTCGCCCAGAATTCGTCACCAAGACTTTGATGACGGGTAGCGCCCTTGGGGGCGCTACCACTCGCAGCTCTAGACCGATGTCGGGCCGCTCCTGCAGCTCGCGCCACAGCGTCACGCCGAGGGCGACGAGCGCGATGCCAGCGGACGCCAGGGAAACCCAATTAGTTGCGGTTGCGGCCAACGACTGAACTCTCTTTGAAGAGCTGGACTAGCGCGGGCTTCGCCCGCGAACCCCGAGAATCCCGAACCCCGAGAACAGTCTTGAACGGCAACGGCTGAAACTGCGGTACTCGCGCGACGCCGCATCACTTCCTTTCCGCTGGCGAGAGGTTCCGCGCGGATTAGGCCGCTGTAGCCTCGGCCCCGGCGGACGGAGCGTTTGGGAGAGGAGCCCCGAGACGCACTGCCCCCGGTGAAAGGGGGCAGCGACTGGCGTCCGGATGCGAGATCGGATCGCCCGTCGACACGGAGACTCAGACGCGCCCAGGTCGTGCTTTGCCGCGTTCAAGTTTGTCGCGCTAACTCGATCGTCTCCGCCTGCCTCGCCTTGCGGCGACACGGACGGATTCTCTGGGAAGTGAACCCCTTCGCGATCATCGGCTCGCGTTGCTCAGCACGCCTGCTCTGGAAGGATGCGACGGGGCCTCGGGGGTCAACTCGGCCGGCCGTCGCCCGATGAGCGATCGGACGGCCGCTAGGCACCACCCCCGGTTAGGGTGCGGGGCCATGATCGAGAAAGGGACTCGAGCGCCCGACTTCGCGCTACCGGACCAGAACGGCAACCCCGTGCGGCTCGCCGACTTCCGGGGCCGGACGCTCGTACTGTATTTCTACCCCAAGGCGGACACGCCGGGCTGTACGACGCAGGCGTGCAGCATCCGCGACCGCGCGGCCGAGTACGACGCCGCTGGCGCGGTGGTCATCGGTGTGTCGCCCGATCCGGTCGCCGCCGTCAAGAAGTTCCACGGCAAGCAGTCGCTCAACTTCACGCTGCTGGCCGACGAGGACCACGCGGTCTGTGAGCGCTACGGCGTCTGGATCGAGAAGTCCAGGTACGGCAGGACGTACTGGGGGGCTGCCCGCGCCACGTTCATCATCGACGGCGACGGCACGGTCGTCCACGTGATCCCGAAGGCGTCGCCGAAGACCCACGACGACGAAGTGCTCGAGGCGCTGGCGGCGTGAGATGACCGAGCGGCTCGAGGTCGTCTGGGAGCGCTGGGAGGGTCATGGGATGGAGCGCGCCTGGGTGACGATCGGGCCCGAAGGCGTGTTCGCCGACAGCGACCTGCTCACGCCCGACAACGTGCGCGCGCACTTCCGCGTCCGCTGCGATGCGCAGTGGCGCACGCGACACGTCGAGGTGATCGTGCTCGGGCCGGAGCACCGGGTCCTGCGGCTGGAGGCCGACGGCGAGGGGCACTGGGCCGACCGTCCCGAGCTCGACGGCTGCATCGACGTCGACGTCTACCCGAGCCCGCTGACCAACTCGCTGCCGATCCGCCGTCTCGGCGAGGGAGCGGAGACGGCGGCCGCGTGGGTGAAGATCCCGGAGCTGACCGTCGAGCCGCTGCCGCAGCGCTACACGCCGCTGGCCGGAGGGGAACGCTGGCGCTACGAGGCGCTGACCTCGGGCTTCACGACCGAGTTCGACGTCGACGCCGACGGGCTCGTGCTCGACTACCCCGGTCTCGCACGCCGCTTGCGGCCGCACGACGCGCAGTAACGTCTTCTGAGTGCCTGAGCTGCCCGAGATGGAGATCGTCGCCCGCCGGCTGGACGAGGCGCTGCCGGGTGAGACGATCGAGTCGGCGATGACGCCCGGGATCAACGCGCTGAAGACGTTCGACCCGCCGTTCTCGGCGCTCACGGGCGCGCAGTTCACGGGTGTGCGGCGGCGCGGCAAGCTGCTGATGCTCGACGTCGACACCGCCTCCTACGGGCCGCTGACGCTGCTGCTGCACCTGATGAGCGCCGGGCGCCTCCAGCTGTTCGACAAGCGCGCCTCGCTGCGGGACAAGACCTCCCGCGTGCTGCTGCGGCTCCCGGGCGACCGCGAGCTGCGGGTGCGCGAGTTCGGCACGCGCCAGCGGGCGTGGGCGAAGCTGCTCACGCCGGAGGGGCTCGAGCGCGACGAGTCGCTGGACGGCCTCGGGCCCGAGGCGTGGCCCGACCCGCCGGAAGACCTGCGCGAGCTGCTCGACGTCCCGCGGCCGTTGCACACGCTCCTGCGCGACCAGCGCGTCGTCACCGGGATCGGGCGCACGTGGGTCGACGAGATCCTCCACGAGGCCCGGCTGTCGCCGTTCAAACGCGGCGACGACCTCTCCGAGGAGGAGGCGGCCGCGCTGCGCGAGGCGATGGTCGGCGAGCTCGGCCGCGTGCTCGACGTCTACGAGGAGCAGGTGCAGCTCCCGCTCCCGGAGAAGTTCCCGAAGCCGACGCGCGTGCACGCCCACCAGGGCGAGCCGTGCCCACGCTGCGAGACGGTGCTGGAGGCGGTCTTCTACGAGGACTACGTGATGACCTACTGCCCCCACTGCCAGACCGAGGACCGGGTCCTGAAGGACCGCCGCCTCTCCCGGCTGCTCAAGTAGCCGGTCTCCGCCGGCGAACGTCAACGGCGGCTGGGTAGGGAGAGCGAGGAGATCGGCCGCGATCAGGGTGCATAACGTCGACTCCACGCCGCCCGCGTGCGTGAGGTCGACGAAATGCACGCTATAGGGGCATAACGTCGACTTCACCGCGCCCGGGCTTGTGAGGTCGACGAAATGCACACAGTCGCCGGCTCCCCAGCCTCCCTACCCAGCCGCAGTTGACGTTCGCCAGAGTCACCGAGGCGGCCGGACGCGCCGCCCCCGCACGGCACCCTCGCCACCCAGCTCACGCACGACGTCGACCAGAAGGAGCACGCATGGGACCGGTTCCGCGCCGCCCCCGAGCCGCTCGGCCACGACCCCTACAAGATCTGGCCCGCGGGCCCGTCCGATCCCGACGCCGGCGTCATCGAGCTCGTCCCGTGGCGGCTCCGCG
Organism: uncultured Solirubrobacteraceae bacterium; assembly: GCA_963730535.1. Classification (GTDB taxonomy): domain Bacteria; phylum Actinomycetota; class Thermoleophilia; order Solirubrobacterales; family Solirubrobacteraceae; genus DASSUW01. Next base: position 119,573 of record CAVSRU010000018.1, on the reverse strand, counting down.
TGGCGAGCCTCGAGACGCTGATGGGCCGCGCGCCCGTGCTCACCTGGCGGGCTCCCGATGCAGCGCCACGCCGGCCACGACCAGCGCTACTCCGGTGACCTCCGGCACGGCCGGCACCTGGCCCAGCACGGCGATCCCGATCACCGTCGCGGTCGCCGGCAGCAGCGACACCATGAGCGCGTAGGCGGCCCGCGTGAGCCGCGCCATCGCCAGCTGGTCGCAGACGTAGGGAATGACCGACGACGAGATGCCGACCCCGGCGCCCGCCAGGAGCGCGACCGGATCGCCGAACGCGGGCGCCGCGGCCCAGCCCGCCGCGGGCGTGACCGCCACCGCCGCGACCAGCATCGAGAGCCCCAGGCCGTCGATCCCGGCGCCGCGCTGGGCGACCCGGTGGCCGAGCACGATGTAGAGCGCGAACAGGAGCGCGTTGGCGAACGCGAGGGCGACGCCGAGCGGCTCGCCCGCCAGCCGGACGTCGGTCAGCAGGTACACGCCCGGCACGGCGAGCAGCAGCGCGGCCACGTTCCTCGCCGTCCGCGCCCCGAGGGCCGCGAGCACGATCACCGGGAGGAACTCGATCGCCGCCACCGTCCCGAGCGGAAGCCGGTCGATGGCCACGTAGAAGCAGCAGTTCATGGCCGCCAGCACGGTGCCCCACGCGAGCAGCAGCCGGCGCCCGGAGCCATCCACCCGCCGGAGCGCATGCCACGGGCGCCGCCACAGGGCGAAGACGGCCGCCGCGGCGGCGATCCGCAGCCATGCCACGCCCAGCACGTCGACGCGCGCGAACAGCAGCACGGCGAACGCCGGGCCGAGGTAGTGGAAGACCGCGCTGACCGCGAAATACCCCTGCGGAGGCATGACCACAGGTTCGCCGCCCAAGAGCCTATGCAGAAGGGACGATCGCCGGTATCCTCAGCGAGATGCTGACGATTCAAAGGGAGAACGACGCGACGACCCGTCGGATCCTCGACGAGCTCCAGCAGGACGGCCGGGTCTCGCTCGCCGAGCTCGGGCGCCGCGTCGGCCTCAGTCCGCCAGCCGTGGCCGAGCGGGTGTCACGGCTCGAGCGCGACGGCGTGATCACCGGCTACCACGCGCGGATCGACCCGCGGGCGCTGGGCTTCGCACTCGGCGTCGTGATCCGCGTCCGCCCCGCGCCGCGCGAGATCGCGAAGGTCGCCGAGCTCGCCCGGGAGACGCCCGAGGTGGTCGAGTGCCACCGCATCACGGGCGAGGACTGCTTCTTCATGAAGGCCCACGTGCGCGACGTCGAGCACCTCGAGGAGGTCATCGACCGCTTCGTCGCCTTCGGGCAGACGACGACCTCGATCGTGCAGTCCTCGCCGGTGCCGGGGCGCGGGATCGAGGTCTGAGCCGACCGTACGCTGTAGGGGTGCCCCTCGCGTCGATCGGCGACTCGTTCTCCGCGTTCTTCGACGCGGTCGGCAACTTCTTCGACAGCCTGGCCGCGATCCGGTGGCTGTCGCTGCTGATCGCGCTCGTCGCGTTCGGGATCTACCTCTCGCTGCGCGCCCGCGCGTCATTCCACATCCTGCGCGCCGCCTATCCCGACGAGCGCTTCCAGTTCCGCTACATCTGGGGCGCTTACATCGCCGGCTACGGCTTCAACAGCGTCGTCCCGGCCCGCGGGGGCGACGTCGTGCGGCTGTTCCTGACCAAGTCGTCGGTGCCGAACTCGAGCTACCCGGCGGTCGCGTCGAGCTTCGCGGTCGAGCAGGTCTACGACCTCTGCATCGCGATCCCGGTCCTGGCCTTCGCGTTCACCCAGGGCGCGTTTCCGAAGCCGCCCGACTTCTCCTCGCTGCCCGCCTTCGACCTCGCGTTCTTCGCCCAGCACCCGCGCTTCGCGCTGTTCACGCTCACCGTGCTCGGCATCGGCGTGCTCGCCGGCTTCGCGCTGCTCTCCGCCCGCGTGCGGGCCTTCTGGGATCGCGTCCGCCAGGGCCTGACGATCCTCTTCGACCGCCGCCGCTACCTGCGCGAGGTGTTCGCCGTGCAGTTCGCGGGGTGGCTGTTCCGCTTCACCGCGTTCTTCTTCCTGCTCGAGGCGTTCAACGTCGGCGGCTCGGTGCGCAACGTGCTGCTCGTGCTCGGCGTCAACGCGGTCGCCGCCCTCGTTCCCTTCACGCCCGGCGGCGCCGGCGTGCAGCAGGCGCTGCTCGTGAAAGTCTTCGCCGGCACCGCCACCGGCGCCACGGTGGCCGCCTACTCGGTCGGGCAGCAGATCGCGATCGCGGCGTTCACGTTCGGCATGGGCTTCGCCGCGCTCGTCTTCATCTTCAAGATCCGCTCGTTCAAGGAGGTCATCGCGCAGGGGCGCACGGCCCGCGCGGAGGAGGCGCCCGCCAAGGCCTAGGAGAGGCCCTGGCGCGCCTCGCGCACCAGGGTCACGGCCTCGGGGAAGACCGTGGCCATGACGGAGCGGACCTGCTTGGCCTGCTCCTCGGCGTTGCCCTGCAGGTTCACGCGGTTGATCGCGGCCACCGTCATGTCGACGGCGAGCTTGATCGCGTTGTCAGCCCACGCGAGGTTCTGGGACGACTGCATCTGCTCGGCCATGTCCTGCAGCCGCTTCTGGAAGTCGGGATCGTTGAAGAAGCCGCCGAAGCCCTCCATGACACTGATCCTAACGGTCGCCGCGCTCGTGGAAGAAGAAGTCGGGCATCACCGCGCGCGTGACGCGGGAGGCGAGCTGGCTGGCCAGCTCGGCGTCGCCGGTCCGGGAGGCGAGGTCGTCGAGCGTGACGATGCCGGTGAGCCGGTCGCCGTCGACGACCACGAGCCGGCGGATCGCGTGGCGGACCATCAGCTCCCCGGCCTGCTCGAGCTCCATCTCACCCTCGGCGGTGATCACCGGCGCCGAGGCGTGGTCGGCCACGTGGTCGCCGAACTCGCGGCCGTCCGCGATGACCGACAGCGCGAGGTCGCGATCGGTGACGAACCCGACCGGCCGGTCGCCGTCGACGAGCACGACCGAGCCGACGTTGCGCTCGCGCATCAGCTCCGCGATCTCCCGCACGGTCCGCTCGGGCGCCGCAGTGACGACGGACTCGGTCATGACCTCCCGGATCAGCACAGCGCGCGAGTCTACAATCGCGCGCCGTGGCCCACCGCACCCCCGGCCAGCTCGCCCTCCAGCGGCGGATCGAGTCGCTGATCCGCCTCGCCGCCCCGGCGCTCGACCTCGTGCTCTTCGCGGGCGAGCAGGTCTCGCGCGTCGCCGGCCGCAACCAGATCGACCCCGAGCCACCGCGCCGGATCGGGGACCCCGAGGCGCGCGCGACGCTGCCCGGACCCCCCGGCAGGGCCGTCTAGGATCAGGGGCCCCGTGGCCATCACCGCCGAACCCGAACAGCAGCTCGCCTGGGAGGCGCGCCAGCGGCCGCGTGCGGCGATCGCCGCCATCGTCGCCGGGTTCCTCACGCTGGCGGGCTACCTGTGGGCCGGCCTCGGCCTCCGCGACACGCCGCGCGCCGGCTTCCTCGAGTCGCTCACCGATGCGTTCAAGCCCGGACCGATCGGCACGCAGCCGAGCCTCAAGACCGCGATCTTCGAGTACTACGACGAGCACGCGTTGACGATCGTCGGCTCCGCGACGGTCCGCTCCATCGCGCTGCTCGCCCTCGGCTGGGCGGTCACCTTCCTGGCCGTGGCGACGCGCGCCCGCCGCCCCGAGCTGCTGCGGCTGGTGGTCTACCTGCCGCTGGTCGGCGCGGCGCTCGCCGCGGTCGCGACGGTGGCCGGCGCGGTCGGCACGATGCTCGCGATCTCCGACTTCCTCGACGGCCCGCAGACCGTCGACGCGGCGCGCGAGGTCGGCGGCGGCTCGCTGCTCGTCACCGCCGAGATCCTGGGGCAGATCGGTCCGCTCGCGCTCGTCGCGGGCCTGTTCCTGGTCACGCTGAACGCCATGCGCGTGGGGCTTCTCACGCGCTTCCTCGGCTTCCTCGGGATCATCGCGGCGGTCCTCACGATCCTGCCGCTGATGCCGCTGCCGGTCGTGCAGTCGTTCTGGATCGTCGGCGTCGGCCTGCTGATGCTGGGCTCGGTGCCGGGCGGCATGCCGCCTGCCTGGCGTACCGGCAGGGCGGAGCCATGGCCGACCGCGATGGAGGCCGCGCAGCGCCGCCGCGCCGCCGAGGACCGCAAGCAGGGGATCGTGCGCCCCGAGGCCGAGGCCGAGGCCGAGCCACCCGAGGCCGTGCCGGCCGGACGCGGGCGCTCGAGCTCGAAGAAGCGCAAGCGCAAGCGCCGGGGCTAAGCCTGGATCCACCGATTCTCGCGGCGCCTCACCGCACCTGTCTCGGCCAGAGGCCTCGCCGCCGCTTCGCTAGGCACGGCCATCCGCCGATCGGCCGAGCACCCAAGTGACCCGCCACGTCGATGCTCGGCCAATCGACGCCTGACCGGGCCTACGACCGTGAGTCATCCACGATGATCGGTGGATCCAGGCTAGGGCGCCTCGACGACCTCGGGCGCGGCGTCGAGCAGCGCGTCGATCGCCACCAGCAGCCCGAGCCAGCCGGAGAACTCGCGCTCGCCGACGCCGTCGCTGGCGCGGCCGCCGAGCTCCTCGCCGGCCTGGTGCAGCTCGAGCGTGATGGTGACCGCGCGTGAGCTCATGCGTGAAGGATCGCGCGCCCGTCGCGCCGAAGCATCGGGGCACACCCCAAACGGCGTCCCCAATCTTTCCCGCGGGTCAGTGCGGCTCGAGCGCCGCGGCGAGCTCGCGCCGCGAGCGGATCCCCAGCTTGCGGTAGGCGTTCGAGAGGTGGACCTCGACGGTCTTGGGCGTCACGAACAGCGCCTGGGCGATGTCGCGGTTGCTGTCCCCGTTGGCCGCGAAGCCCGCCACCCGACGCTCGCTGGCCGTGAGCGCTTCGACGCCGCCCAGCGCCGCGCTGCGCGGCCGCGCGCCGGTGGCGTAGAGCTCGGCCCGCACGTGCTCGACGAGCGCGTCCGCGCTGCACGCGTCGGCCAGCTCGAGCGCGCGCCGCAGCGGCTCGCGGGCGTCGCTGGGACGGCGCTCGCGGCGCAGCGCGGCGCCGAGGTCGGCGAGCGCCTTGGCGTGCTCGAGCCGCGCGCGCGAGCCCTCGAGCACCGCGACCGCCTGCTCGAGCAGCGCGGTGTCGCGGCGAAGGCCGCCGAGCACCCGCAGCACCGGCCCGACGGTGCCGGGAGCGCCCCACTTCTGCGCGTCGGCGAGCTCGGTCTCGGCGAGCGCGATCGCCTCGTCCGAGCGCCCCAGCCGGTCCAGCGCGCGCGCCGTCGCCGACCGCCAGTGCGCGGAGGTGGGAAGGACGACGTGCCCGTGCCGCCGGGCGTACTCCTCCGACCGCGACACAGCCTCCTCGTCGCGGCCCTCGGCGACCAGGAGGTCCAGCTCCGCCACCCGCCAGAAGCGCCCGCCGTCGGACTCGTCGACCATCGCCCGCCCCGCCTCCAGCAGCGCCCGCGCCTCGTCCCGGCGCCCGCGATCGATCAGCGCCCGCGAGAGGAACGCTCCGGTGTACATGCCCGCGACGGCGCCGAAGCCCCAGTCCTCGAATTCCACCTGCGCCTCGCGCAAGGACGCCTCGGCCGCCTCCAGGTCGCCTTCGAAGAGCAGCGCGAAGCCGTGCCACAGGTGCAGCGAGGAGATCGCGTGCAGCGAGCCGCGGCGGTGGGCTTCGACGTGAGCGACCTCCCACGCGGCGTCGGCCGCGCCGTCCTCGGCGAGCACGAGCGTGACGATCCCGGGGATCGAGAGCAGCCCGTTGTCGGCCGCCGTCAGCCTGCCGCCGTGCAGCGCGGCCCGTGCGAGCGCAGCGCACTCGGCCGCCGTGCCCTCGCCGCAGTAGGCCCACCACAGCGCGGCCGGCGCGGCGAGCATCCTGACGCCGACGCCCGAGTCCGGCGCCGGCGGGTCGCGGTAGGCGTCGAAGCGCCGCAGCGTGCGGGCGCCGCCGACCCCGAAGTAACCGGCGGCCAGCGCGAACGCGGTGAGGCCGCGGCGGTCGTCCTCGAGTTCCTCCGGCAGCTCGGCCACTGCCCGCTCGGCCAGCGCGGCGCCGTCGGCGGGGGAGCCGGTGAAGAGCAGCGCGCGGCCTAGCGCGTGGGCGGCGACCGCCCGGGCGGGCGGATCCTCGAGCCGCTCGAACGCCTCGGTCAGGTGCTCGACGGCCGCCGGCCCGTCCACCATGCCCTCGGCCAGCCCGAGCTCGAGCAGGAGCGCCGGACGCCATGCCTCGGGTGCTGGCTCCGCCAGCGCCCGGCGCAGGTGGGCGACGCCGCTCTCCGCCGCGCCGCGGGACACCGCCGCCCGCCCCGCCTCGCGCAGCACAGCGGCCACCCACTCCTGCCCGCGATGGGGAGCCGAGAGCAGGTGCGCGGCGACCTGCTCGGCGGGCGCGCCGGCCTCGCGCAGCACGCGCGCCGCCTGCTCGTGCTGGAGCTCGCGCTCGCCGAGTGGCAGCTCCTGGTACACGGCGTCGCGGACCAGCCCGTGGACGAAGCCGAGCGGGAGGTCGGGCCGGAGGATCTCGGCGCGCGCGAGCGCGCCGATGGCGTCGGCCACTCGCCCGTCGTCCAGCGCCGTGAGCGCGGCGACGGCCGGCAGCGTCGCGCTCTCGGCGAGGACAGCGACCGCGCGCGCGACCGCGATCGCGTCCTCCGAGAGCCGCGACAGCCGCATGATCACGGTGCGGGAGACGGCCCGCGGGCCGATCTCCAGCACGACGCCGGCGTGGGCGGCGTCGGGGCGCACGCGGTCGGTCTCCAGTGCGGTCAGCAGCTGGCGCAGGAACAGCGGGTTGCCGCCCGTGGCGCGATGGCAGGCGGTGCAGAAGGCGTCCTCGGCCTCGGGACCCAGCCGCTCGCGCACGAGCTCGCCGACCGCCTCGGCGCTCAGGGCGGCCGGGCGGATCGAGACCGTGGCGGGGTCGTTGGCGATCTCGGCGAGCAGCGCGACGTCGGTCCCCGGCTCCGCGCTGCGCACGGTGGCCGGCACCAGGATCGGCTGGCCCTCGAGCCGCCGCGCCAGGTAGGCGACGAAGCGCAGGGACGGGCGGTCGCACCAGTGCAGGTCGTCGATCGCGAGGACGAGCGGCTGCTCGGCGGCCAGGTTGAGCGCCACCCAGTACAGCCCGTGCAGCGCGGCGAACGACACGTCGCCGTCCGTGGCCGCGTCCGGCGCGCCGAACACCGCCGCCGCGGGGGCCGCCGCGCCGGCCAGCGCCCGCTCGGCGCGCGCCGGATCGGCCACCAGGGCCTCGAACAGCTGCCGCACGACGCCGAACGGGAACTCGCGCTCCAGCTCCGAGCCGCGCCCCGCGAGCACGAGCGAGCCGGTCTCGGCCGCACGGTGGCGGGCATCGGCGAGCAGCGCGCTCTTCCCGATCCCCGCGGGCCCCTCGATCAGCACCGCGCGCCCTTCCCCGCGCGGCCCGGCCTCGACGAGCGCGTGGAGGGCAGCGACCTCGCGCTCGCGCTCGACCAGCTCCGGCATGGTGGCTGATCCTATGGGAGCGGGTACAAGGACTTTCGCTGTATTCGCGAGAGGGGAGAACGATGGAGGCGCACCACCAACCCAGCCATGACTGGGAGCGGATCGAGCAATCGCCCGAATTCCAGGAGCTCGTGCACAAGAGGCGCGCGTTCGTCCTGCCGGCGACGATCTTCTACCTGTCCTACTACATGGGGTTCATCCTGCTGGCCGGCTACGCCCAGGACTTCATGGCGTCGTCGGTCTACGAGGGCCTGACCGTCGGCTACTGCCTGGCCCTCACGCAGTTCCTGATGGTCTTCGTGCTCGGGATCATGTACCTGAAGCGGTCGGACCGCGACTATGACCCGCTCGCCAAGCGCGTCGTCGACATGGCCGAGCGCGGTGAGCTCACCACCGAGCCGCGCTTCGAGCGCGAGCCGGCGGCCACGCCGACCACGGAGGCGACCCGATGAGGCTCTTCGCGGCCATCAACGTCGAGGCGGTCGTGATCTTCTCGATCGTCCTCTCGATCACCCTCGGCATCACCTACTGGGCGTCCAAGCGCGCCAGCAGCGCCGTCGGCTTCTACGCCGCCGGCCGTCAGATCACCGGCGTCCAGAACGGCCTGGCGATCTCCGGCGACTACCTGTCGGCAGCCTCATTCCTGGGCATCGCCGGCCTGATCATGCTCTACGGGTTCGACGGGTTCCTGTATTCGATCGGGTTCCTCGTCGCCTTCCTCACCGTCATGTTCCTGCTCGCCGAGCGGATGCGGAACGCCGGCAAGTTCACGATCGCCGACGTGCTGTCGTTCCGGCTGCGCGAGCGCCCCGCCCGAACGGCGGCGGCCATCGGCACGCTCGCCGTCGTCGCCTTCTACCTGATCGCGCAGATGGTCGGCGCGGGCGTGCTGATCCAGGCCCTCGTCGGCATCAGCTTCACGCCGGCGGTCATCCTCACCGGCGTCTTCATGCTCTGCTACGTCGTGTTCGGCGGCATGGTCGCGACGACGTGGGTGCAGATCATCAAGGCCGTGCTGCTCATGGCCGGCATCACCGTGATGTCGATCTTCGTGCTCGGCAAGGTGGGCTTCAACCCGATCGAGCTGTTCAACCGCGCCGAGGAGAACACGGGCCCGGAGACGACGTTCTCGCTCGGCCCGGGGACGTTCCTGTCCTCGCCGATCGACACCGTCTCGCTCGGGCTCGCGCTCGTGCTCGGGACGGCGGGCCTGCCGCACATCCTCATGCGCTTCTTCACCGTGCCGAACGCCAAGGCGGCGCGCGGCTCGGTCGTGTGGGCGATGTTCCTGATCGGCTTCTTCTACCTGCTGACCACGTTCATCGGCTTCGGCGCGCGCGCCTTCCTCGGTGAGGCGGGCGTGGAGGCGGCGGGGACGGGCGGCAACCTCGCCGCGCCGAACCTGGCGCTCTTCCTCGGCGGCGGCGAGGGCACGTTCGGCGGCGACCTGTTCCTCGCCGTGATCGCCGGCGTGGCCTTCGCCACGATCCTGGCGGTCGTGGCCGGCCTCGTGCTGTCGGCCTCCGCAGCGGTGTCGCACGACGTGTGGTCCAACATCATCCGCAAGGGCAAGGACTCCGAGCACGAGGAGGTCGTGGTCGCCAAGATCGCGGCGATCACCATCGGCGGCATCGCGATCCTCGTGGCCGTGATCGGCGGCTCGGGCCTGAACGTGTCGTTCATGGTCGGCCTCGCGTTCGCGGTGGCGGCCAGCGCCAACTTCCCGGCGCTGCTGATGGCGCTCACGTGGCGGCGCTTCAACACCACGGGCGCGGTCACGGGCGTGCTGTTCGGCGTCATCAGCTCGATCGCACTGGTGATCGTGTCGCCCAAGGTGTGGCCGGGCGCGGACACCGTCACCGGCTCGCCGATCGGGTGGGAGCTGGCCAACCCCGGCATCGTGTCGATCCCGCTCGGCTTCATCGGCTGCTGGCTGGGCACGATGCTGAGCTCGGAGCGCGGCAACGAGCGCACGTACCACGAGCTCTACGTCAGGTCCGAGACGGGGCTAGGCTCCGAGAAGTCCGAGAAGGCCCTCGTCGGCCACTAGACCACGGAAAGGAGACACGGCATGGCTGAAGCGTCGCTCGAGGCCCAGCTCGAGGACCTGCTGGAGCAGGAGACGTTCTCGCCCTCGAGCGAGTTCGCGAGCCATGCCGTGATCTCCGACCCCGACGTCTACGAGCGGGCCTCGCAGGACCCCGAGGGGTTCTGGGCCGAGCAGGCCCGCGCGCTGGAGTGGGCGCAGGAGCCCGAGCAGGTGCTCGACTGGTCGAACCCGCCGTTCGCGAAGTGGTTCGTGGGCGGCAAGCTCAACGTCGCCTACAACTGCGTCGACCGCCACGTCGAGGCCGGCCTCGGCGACCGCGTCGCGTTCCACTGGCGCGGGGAGGAGGGCGAGGAGCGCGACGTCACGTACGCCGACCTGCTCCACGACGTCCAGCGGTTCGCCAACGCGCTCAAGGACCGCGGCATCGGCCCGGGCGACGTGGTCGGGATCTACCTGCCGATGATCCCCGAGGTCGCGGTCGCCATGCTCGCCTGCGCGCGCATCGGCGCTCCGCACAACGTGGTCTTCGGCGGCTTCTCGCCCGAGTCGGTCAAGGAGCGCATGGAGTTCTCCGAGGCGAAGGCGCTGATCACCGTCGACGGCGCGCGGCGCAAGGGCAAGACCGCGCCGATCAAGAACCAGGTCGACGAGGTGATGGGCGACCTCGAGCACCTCGAGACGATCATCGTCGTCCAGCACACCAACACCGAGTGCTCGATGGAGCCCGGCCGCGACTTCTGGTGGCACGCGGTCGTCGAGGCAGCCGACGAGGAGTGCCCGGCCGAGCCGCTGGACGCCGAGCACCCGCTCTACATCCTCTACACGAGCGGCTCGACCGCCAAGCCGAAGGGCATCCTCCACACAACTGGCGGCTACCTCACGCAGGTCGCATGGACGCACCGCAACGTGTTCGACCTCAGGCCCGACGAGGACGTCTACTGGTGCTCGGCCGACGTCGGCTGGGTCACCGGGCACTCCTACATCGTCTACGGGCCGCTCGCCAACGGCTGCACGTCGGTCATGTACGAGGGGGCGCCGGACTACCCGGACAAGGACATCTGGTGGGAGCTGGTCGAGCGCTACAAGGTGACGCTCTTCTACACGGCGCCGACCGCCATCCGAGCCTGCATGAAGTGGGGCGCCGAGTACCCCGGCCGGCACGATCTCAGCTCGCTGCGCCTGCTCGGCACGGTGGGCGAGCCGATCAATCCCAAGGCGTGGCTCTGGTACCACACGGTGATCGGCGCCGAGCGCTGCCCGATCGTCGACACCTGGTGGCAGACCGAGACCGGCGCGATCATGATCACCACGCTCCCGGGGATCCAGGACGCCAAGCCGGGGTCGGCCGGCAAGCCGCTGCCCGGCGTCGAGGCCGCGGTCCTGACCGAGGATGGCGAGGACGCCGGCACCGAGCAGGGCTACCTCGTGATCCGCAAGCCGTGGCCGTCGATGCTGCGCACGCTCTACAAGGAGGACGAGCGCTTCGTCGAGACGTACTGGGACAAGTACGGGCGCGACACCTACTTCGTGGGCGACGCCGCGCGCCGCGACGAGGACGGCTACTTCTGGATCATCGGCCGCGTCGACGACGTCATCAACGTCTCCGGCCACCGGCTCTCGACGGCCGAGGTCGAGTCAGCGATCGTCTCGCACGAGAAGGTCGCCGAGGCGGCCGTGATCGGGCAGCAGGACGAGGACACGGGCCAGGCGATCACCGCGTTCGTGACGCTCTCCGGCACGCAGGAGGGCGACGACGCGCTGATCGGCGACATCCGCGAGCACGTCGCCAAGCGGATCGGCAAGCTGGCCCGGCCCAAGCGCGTCATCTGGGCCGACGATCTGCCCAAGACCCGCTCCGGGAAGATCATGCGCCGGCTGCTGCGCGACATCGCCGAGGGCCGCGAGCTCGGCGACGTCACGACGCTCCGCGACCCGGACGTCATGTCGCAGCTCGAGAGCAAGATCAAGGAACGAGGGGACGAGGAGTAACGTCGCCCGCAGGTCGACGGGTGGGGTTTCCGGCGACCGGAGGGCGAAAACTATCTCGCCGTCCAGCCCAGGTCCATGGTCACGGCCGCGCCGGAGAAGGCGCGGCCGCCGGGACCGAGCAGGAACGCGACGGTGTCGGCCACCTCGGCCGGCTCGATCAGGCGCTTGACGGCGTGGGGGGCGAGGATGACGTCTTCGAGCGCCTCGTCCTCGGACACGCCGTGCGCCTGCGCCTGGGCGGGCACCTGGTTCTCCACGAGCGGCGTGCGCACGTAGCCGGGGCACACGGCGGTGGCGAGGATGCCGTGCTCGGCGCCCTCGAGCGCCAGCGTCTTCACGAGCCCCAGCACGCCGTGCTTGGCGGACACGTACGCGCTCTTGTAGGGCGAGGCGACGAGGCCGTGGACGGACGCGATCGCCACGAACCTGCCATCGCCGCTCTCGCGCAGGGCCGGCCACGCGGCGCGGGCGAGCAGGAACGGGCTCGTGAGCAGCAGCGCCAGCATCGCGTCCCAGCGGTCCTCGGGGAACTCCTCCACGGGCGCGACGTGCTGGAAGCCGGCGTTGGGGACGACCGCGTCGAGGCGCCCGAAGCGCTCGAGCGCCGCGGCCACCGCCCCGCGGTTGCCCTCCCGCGTCGTGAGGTCGGCGGCGTACGGCTCGCCGGGCCCCGAGTCCGGCTCGACATCAACGGCCAGGACCTGCCAGCCGTCGTCAGCCAGGCGCTCGGCGATCGCGCGCCCGATGCCGCTCGCCGCGCCGGTTACGAGTGCCGCCCGCACCGCGGTCAGTCTTGCAAGTCGGCGAACGCGCGGCGGATCGGCAGCGGGGCGACCCCGCTCGCGACCAGCTGGGTGGTGCCGTCGTCGAACTCGTCGAGGTCGATCGTGACCAGCTCGCGGTCCTTGTAGAGCAGCGCGATCAGCCCGATCGGGAACACGAGGATGGCGACCACGAACGTCCACACCGGGCGCGACTCGCGCTCGAAGCGCAGGCGGCCGTCCCAGCGCTGCGTGATGTCGTAGCCGGAGCGCTCCATCGGCGGCACGACGTCGGCCATGAGCTCGCGCATCGTGGCGCGCGCGTCGGCCGGAGAGTGCCAGCGGACGTGGAAGCTCGCGCGGCCCGGGAACCACGGTCGCCGCGCGCGGCGGGCGGGAGCGCTCGGCTGCGGCGCGGGTTCGCTCGGAAGGTCGGCCTGCAGCTCTGCCAGCTCGCTGACCCAGCGCGCCGCGTAGGCGCGGGCTGTCCGCTCGTCGAGCTCGTCGACCGTCAGGCGCCCGACGGACGCGTGGTGGTGCAGCGCCGCCACGGCGCGCTCGCGGTCATCGTCTGATGCGCGAAGGGCGGGCACCCCATCAGTATCGTCAGTTGACGAGGCGAGTCGAGGGAGGAGCGATGACGCTGGAGATCGGGTCGTACGAGGAGGCTGTCGCCGCGCACGAGTGGCGCGTCCCCGAGCGCTACAACATCGCCGCCGACTGCTGCGACAAGCATCCGCCCGACGCGCTGGCGATGATCCACGAGGACTTCGAGGGCAACGTCCGCGAGATCCACTGGGGCGAGCTCCAGGAGTGGTCGAACCGGTTCGCGAACGTGCTGCGTGCCCACGGTGTAGAGCGGGGTGACCGCGTCGCCATGCTGCTCCCCCCGACCCCCGAGACCGCCGCCGCGTTCTTCGGCACCTACAAGGCGGGCGCGATCCTGCTCTCGATGTCGGTCCTCTACGGGGACGACGGCATCCGCCACCGGATCTCCGACTCCGAGCCGAAGGTGCTCGTCACCAACGAGGCGAACGCCGGCCGCGCCCAGGCGGCCGAGACGCTGATCCTCGACACGGACCTGCTCGCCCAGGGCGAACCGGACTTCGAAGCGGTCGACACGGCCGCCGACGACCCGGCGCAGCTCTACTACTCCTCCGGCACGACCGGGCTCGCCAAGGGGATCCTCCACGCGCACCGCTACCTGCTCGCCCACGAGGAGTTCGTCTACTGCCACGACGTGCGCGAGGGCGAGCGCTTCCACGGCATGGGCGAGTGGGCGTGGGCGGCCGGCATCGCTCCGCTGCTCGGGCCGTGGCGGCTCGGCGCCGTGCAGCTCGTCTTCCAGCGCAAGGGCGGCTTCGACCCGCACAAGCAGCTCGACTTCCTCTCTCGCCACGAGGCCACCAACGTCTTCACGACCCCGACCGCGATGCGCTCGATGATGTCGATCGCCGACGCCGGGAAGCGCTACCCGCAGAAGTTCCGCCGCGTGTGCTCGGCCGGCGAGCCGCTGAACCCGGAGGCGATCCGCTGGTTCCGCGATCAGTACGGCCTCACCGTGCTCGACTACTACGGGCTCACCGAGTCCTATCCGCTGGTCGCGAACTACCCGTTCATGGAGGTCCGCGAGGGCTCGATGGGCAAGCCGATGCCCGGCTGGGACGTGCAGATCCTCGACGAGGACGAGCAGCCGGTGCCCCAGGGGGAGCGCGGGGAGATCTGCCTGCGGGCGCGCTCGAACCCGCACTACCCGCTCGGCTACTGGCGCAACGACGAGGCGACCGAGGAGACGTTCGGCGGCGAGTGGTTCCACTCGAAGGACGCCGCGCGGCTCGACGAGGACGGCTACGTCTGGTACGAGGGCCGCGCCGACGACGTGATCATCGCGGCGGGCTACCGGATCGGGCCGTTCGAGGTCGAGTCCGCGTGCCTGGAGCACGAGGCGGTGGCCGAGGCCGCCGCCGTCGCCTCGCCCGACGAGCGGCGCGGCAACGTCGTGAAGGCGTTCATCGTGCTCGCGTCGGGCCATGAGGGGTCCGACGAGCTGGTCGGGGAGATCCAGCAGTTCGTGCGCGAGCGGCTGTCGGCCTACGCCTACCCGCGCCGGATCGAGTTCGTCGACGAGCTGCCGAAGACGCTGACCGGGAAGATCCGGCGGATCGAGCTGCGCCAGCGGGAGCTGGAGTCCGGGTGAAGACGCCCGCCGCCCTGCTGCCGGTCTGGGCGGCGCGCCTGGTGGGCTTCGCCGCGCTCGCCTCGCTGGGTGCGCTGGAGTGGCAGCGGATGGTGGCGGGCCTGAGCTCGGGCCGCGCGCTGCTGTGGGCGGCCGTCGCCACCGGGGCTGGAGCCGGGGTGCTGGCGTGCGACCGGCTGCCGCCGCGGCGCCAGGGCGCCGGCGTGCTGGCGGTGGTCGCTGCGAGCCTCTTCGGCGCGCTCGCGGTGTCGGGAATCGAGCTCGAGCTGCTGCGCCCGCGCAACTGGGCCGGCCTCGTGGACGGCGTGGCGGGCGGCCTGCAGTCGCTCGGCACGGTGCGCCTGCCGTACGCCGGCGCGGACCCGTGGCCGCGGCTCGCGCTCCAGGTCTCCGGCGCGCTCATGCTGGTGGTGGCGGCGCTGGTGGCCTGCTGGCCCCGCCCCCAGGCCCGCGGCTACCCGTTCCTGTCGCTCGCGGCGCTGCTCGTGCTGGTGGTCTCGCCGGTGATCGCGATGGGCGGCACGCGCCCGCTGCTGCTCGGGCTTGCCATGGCGGCGCTCACGGTCTGCTTCCTGTGGCTCGACCGGCTGCCGCTGCGGCCGGGGGCCGGCGTGGCGGCGCTGCTCGGCGTCGCGCTCGCGGGGGCGCTTCCGCTGGCCGCCGTGGCCGACCGCGGCGAGCCGTGGTTCGACTACAAGGCGTTCGCCGAGGGCCTCGGGCCCGACAACCCGGTGCGCTTCAACTGGTCCCAGGGCTACGGGCCGATCACCTGGCCGCGCGACGGCAACGAGGTCATGCGCGTGCATTCGGACGAGCCGCACTACTGGAAGGTCGAGAACCTCGAGAGCTTCGACGGCGCCGCGTGGGTGGACGCCGGGCCGGTCAGCGGCGAGGAAGCCGACGTGAAGTCCGAGGTGCGCGAGGACTGGCGCGACCGGCCGGGCTGGCTCGACGAGATCGAGGTCTCGGTGCGGCGCATGCGCACGTACGAGGTCCCGGCGCCGGGCGCGATCATGGAGGTCGAGTCGTCGACCAAGCGCCTTGAGCCGGCGCAGGAGGCGGGGCGCTGGGTGGCGACGACCGAGCTGCGGCGCGGGGATTCCTACCGGGTCAAGGCGTACACGCCGACGCCGACGCCGGGCGAGCTCCGGGCCGCCGACGTCACGGGGTTCGAGCCGGCGCGGGCCGGCGACCTGGCGGTGACCGTGCCGTTCCTCCCGGGCCGGGGGCCGACCGCGGCCTCCGTCGGCGGGGTGGGCGGCGAGCGCGTCGACAGCGGGGTCGTCCGCTTCCGGCCGTTCGGCTCTCCCGACGAGCCGTTCGTCTCCTTCCCGGAGCTCGGCCGCACGATCTACGGCGCCACGCCGCGCTGGATGCAGCGGTCGGTGTACCGGCGGACATGGGAGCTCTCGCAGCAGCTGCGGGCGGGCGCCGACACGCCGTTCGAGTACATCCTCGCCGTCGACGGCTACCTGACGAGCGGGTTCGGCTACTCCGAGCGGCCGACGCCCGCGGCGCCGGGGCGCGCCCCGCTCGACGCGTTCCTGATCGACACCCGCGACGGCTACTGCCAGCACTTCGCGGGCGCCATGGCCCTGCTCCTGCGCATGGGCGGCATCCCGGCGCGCGTGGCGACGGGCTTCAGCCCCGGCGGCTTCTCGAAGCGCCGCGACGCCTGGATCGTCCGCGACACCGACGCGCACGCGTGGGTCGAGGCATGGTTCGACCAGCTCGGCTGGGTGACGTTCGACCCGACGCCCGACTCGACCCCCGCCCGCTCGCAGATCGCCGCCATCGACGCATCGGCGCCGTCGCCGCTGGTCAGCGACTCGGCAGCGCAGCAAGGCAACGGGACCGGGGACGGCGCGGGCGGCGGACGGGGCGGCGACCTGCGGCCGGACCTGCTGTTCGACGTCCAGGCCGGCGGGGCGCCTGGCAGCGCGGCGAGCGCGGACGGCGGCGGGATGGCGTGGTGGGGCTGGACGCTGCTCGCCGCCGTGGCCGCGGCCGGCATCGGCGCGGCGGTGGCCGTCGTGCGCCGCCGGCGCGAACGCGAGCTGCTGACCCCGCTCGACCGTGCCGTCGCCGAGCTCGAGGCGGCCCTCCGCCGCGCCGGCCGCCCGCTGCCGACGGGCACCACGCTGAAGCAGCTCGAGCGCAGCCTCGGCGCCTCGGCCGAGGCGACCGCCTATTTGCGCGCCCTCAGCGCGTCACGCTACGGCGCCGCTCCACGGACGCCGACGGCCGCCGAGCGGCGCGCGCTGCGGCGCGCGTTGGCCCAGGGGTTAGGGCCGATCGGTCGATTGCGGGCCTGGTGGGCATTGCCGCCGCGGCCGCGGTGACTCGGGGCGGACGTCAACTGCGGCATTGAGGGGAGCACGGGAGGGGGCGGCGGGGGCGGGCGCCTTCCGGCGTACGCAACTGGCCACGCCGTGAGCGAAATCACGGCTCGTGTCCACTTAGGTGCCGCTACGGCTACTAACCGGCCACACCCATCCCGCGATCGGGCCGCGTGTCCACTTAGGTGCCGCTACGGCACCTAACCGGACAAGCAACCCTTCCACGGTCGCGGTTGTCCCTTTTGCACACCTCATGCTCCCCCTCAATGCGCCGTTGCCGTTGCCGTTCCCGCCCGCCGCCGCTCCGACCGCATCTCGGACAGGATCCGCTCGAGCCGCGGCTCTGACGAGCGGTCGACGTGGTCCATGGCGGTGGCGACGGCCGGATGGCGCTCCGCGATCAGGGCGTGCATCTCGTGCGCGACGGCGCGGTAGCTCGGATGGCCCTCGCGGCCGGAGCGCAGCTCGATCAGGTGCATCGCCTCACGGGCGTTGAGGTCGAGCACGTAGCGCATCCGGTACCCGAGGCAGAGCGCGTACGGCGCGGCGGACGCCAGCCCGGCGGCGGCGAGCCGCTCGTACTCGCTCCGCGAGCGCTCGAGCGCGCCGGCGTACAGGTCGCCGCACCCGGCTGCCGCCACCTCCTCCGGGATCGCCGCCCCGAGGTCGGGCGTGAGCGCCTGCCACTGCACCGTGAGCATGCGGTGCCGCTGGAGGTCGCGGAACGCGCCGTAGTCCGAGACCACCTCGAAGCGGTAGCGCAGCGCCTCGAAGCCGCGGCCGGGGCGGTGCCGGCGGTTGCGGCGCTCGCCCACGAGGTCGGCGAGCGCGCGCGCCCGCTCGTCGTCGGACAGCCCGCGGACGGTCTCGAGCGTCTCCTCCTCGGCCGCCGCCGTGGCCTCGAACAGCAGCGCGGCCAGCAGCTGGTCCTCGTCGCCGTCCACGTGCAGCAGCCGCACCGACGGGCGGTCCTCGGCCGCCGCCTCGCGCCGGTCGAGCCCTAGGCGCGCGACCCAGCGCTCGGTCGCCTCGCGGCGGCGCTCGAGGTACCCGACCCACTCGCCGCCGCGCTCCGGACGCTCGACGCGGGAGACGAAGCTCGGCATCGTGGCCTTGATCGCGTCGAGGATCATCTGCCCGTAGGCGCGCGCCTCGGGCAGCGGGTCGGCCATCAGGTGCAGGATCAGCTGCTCGTACGCCTGGCCGGTCGCGTAGATGCCCATGTGCGACAGCGAGGCGGCGGGCAGCAGCCCGCGCAGGAGGTCGAGCGCCTTGGCGTTGACGGCCCGCCGGCGCGCCGACTCGGGCTCGCCGTCGCTGCGCGGGAACGTGTCGTCCACCCACGCGCGCACGCGCGGGAGCGCCTCGGCGTAGGCGCCGAACAGCGCGTCCATCGCCGCCTCGTACTCGGGCCCCAGCTCGGCGTCGCGGTAGTAGCGGTAGCCGCCGCCGGGCATCGGCGCGTCGTACGCGATGTACCGCGTCGACTGCTCGAGGTACGCGGCCAGGCGGGGGCGCTGGAGCGTCTTGGTGACGATGTTCGAGACCCACTCGCACGCGACGTGCGCCCCGCCGAGCTGGGCGACCGAGTCGTCCCCGTAGCCGACGAAGATCCGCTCGAACAGCTCCGCCGCCCGCCGCCCCTCTCCGGCGTCGCCGCCGGGGTGCTCCGGGAGCGAGTCCGCGAACTCGTCGAGGAACAGCCGCCGCAGCGTTCCCGGATAGCGCGAATAGCGGGCGAACAGCGCGCCCTTCACGGTCTCCGGCAGGTTCACGAGCGCGAACACCGGCCCGTCCAGATCGGTCACGTGAGGCGCGAGCCGAGCCCGCTCCGCGGCGGTCAGATCGTCGGACGGGTAGCGCACGGACGGCCACCCTAGCGCGGCCCCTAGACGGTTCGAGATTCAGCTGCGGGCGGCCGGGGTACCTGCGCTGCAACGCCGGCGGGAGGGCTGTGCCGGCACGCAAGTTTGCCCGCTCAATCTCGTTGGGGACCTTCATGAATCGTGTTCTCCTGGGCGCCCTGTGCGTGCCCTTCCTCGTCGCGGCGGCCCCTGCCGTCGCCGCTGCGGACCTCGTCGACACGACGATCACCAGCGCGGACGCGCAGCGGCGCGACTGCGTCTCGAAGCCAGCCTCGGGCGCCGGCGTGGTCCAGCGGACCGTGACCGCCAGCGCCAACGGGCTCGTCCGCGCGAACCTGTCCGCCCAGGGCGGCGACTGGGACCTCGGGGTGTTCGACAGCCGCACCGGCAAGCTCGTCGCCGGCTCGGCGTCGTTCGGCTCCACGGAGGTCGCCGAGGGCGTCGCGGCCGGCGGCCAGACCCTGATCGTCCAGGCGTGCCGGCGCTCCGGCTCCACCGACAGCGCGCGGCTGACCGCGCGGTCGCTCCCGCTGCCCGGACCGACCGGGGAGAAGATCCAGCTCGTTCGGGTCAACCTCCCGTACCCGGCGGCACGCGACGCGCTCGACGCCACGGGCGTCGACCAGACCGAGCACGCGCGACCCGGCGTGCAGGACGTGCTGGCGTTCGGCACTTCTGACCTGGCCAAGCTCACGCAGGCCGGGCTGACGTACCGCGTCATCACGCCGGACGTGGTCGCAGCCGACCGCGCGGCGCTGACCGCGGCGGCCCCGACCGACGTCAAGCCGCTGCCGAGCGGCCGGACCAGCTACCGGCGCCTGCCCGACTTCCAGGCCGACATGAAGGCGCTCGTCGAGCAGAACCCGACGCTCGTCAAGCCGGTCACGCTGAACCACCCGACGCTCGAGGGACGCGCCGTCGAGGGGATCGAGATCAGTACGGACGTGGGCGCGCAGGACGGCAAGCCGGTCTTCTTCCAGATGGGCGTGCACCACGCGCGCGAGTGGCCGTCGGCGGAGATGCCGATGGAGTGGGCGATCGAGCTCGTGAAGGCCTACAAGGCCGGCGACTACCGGACGGTCGACCTGCTCGGCAAGACGCGGGTCATCGTCGTCCCGATCGTCAACCCGGACGGCTACAACCTCTCGCGCGAGGCGCCGATCGACTCGCAGCAGCCGGTCGTCGACCCGAGCTTCGCCTACAAGCGCAAGAACTGCCGCGTGCAGGACTTCGCGACGCCGGCGGCGGGCGAGTGCGGCCTACAGGCGAACCGCGCACTCGGGGTCGATCCCAACCGCAACTACGGCGGCTTCTGGGGCGGCGGCGGTGCGAGCTTCGCGGCCAACAACGACACCTACCGCGGCGCGGCGCCGTTCTCCGAGCCCGAGACGCAGAACGTGCGCGAGCTCGTCTCCTCGCGCCAGGTCGCGACGCTGATCACCAACCACACCTACTCCGACCTCGTGCTGCGCCCGCCGGGCCTGAAGTCGCAGGGCTCCCCGCCGGACGAGCCGATCTACAAGGACCTCGGCGACACGATGGCCGCCGAGAACGGCTACACGAGCCAGAAGAGCTGGGAGCTCTACGACACGACCGGCACGACCGAGGACTGGAGCTACTACGCGACCGGCGGCCTCGGCTTCACGTTCGAGATCGGCAAGGCGTACGAGGACCAGACGCTCGTGGGCGTCGGGTTCCACCCCGCCTATCCGCTCGGCGTGATCGCCGAGTACTACGGCAAGTACCCGACCGGCGGAGGCAACCGCGAGGCCTACTACAAGGCGCTCGAGAGCACCGCCAACACGTCGCGGCACGGGATCCTCGAGGGGACCGCCCCGGCGGGCGCGATCGTGCGGGCCCAGAAGGCGTTCAAGACCTCGACCTCGCCGGTCATCCAGGAGGACGGCTCGGTGGGTGACCCGATCCTCTTCGACGACGCGCTCGACACGAGCATGACCGTCGGGGCCGACGGGCGCTTCGAGTGGCACGTGAACCCGTCCACGCGGCCGATCGTCCGCAAGGAGTCGCGGTCGAGCGAGGTCCAGCCGACGCCGGCGCAGACGATCGACATCTCGTCGGCGACGCCGGTGCTCCCGCCCGCCGCGGGGGCGACCACGGCGGTCGGCACGAAGGACTTCGAGTTCGACGTGACGCCCGACGCTGCGCGCCAGATCAGGGCGCTGATCGACGGCCAGGATGGCGACGACTACGACCTCTACCTCTACAAGGGCTCGAAGTCGCCGGACAACGCGGTGGCGTCGAGCACGAGCGGGACCGCCGACGAGGCGCTCGTGTACGACTATCCCGAGCCCGGCCACTACATCCTGTCCGTCCAGAACTGGCTCGCGACGGGCGGCTGGACGGGCAAGCTCGAGGTGTTCGGCTCGGTGCCGGGCACCGAGGTCATCGTGCCTGCCGGGATCGAGGCCTGGACGGTCACCTGCACGCGGCCGAACGGCAGGCTCATCGGCACCGAGCAGATCGTCATCGAGCGCGGCGAGCGCAAGGCCGTGACGGTCTGCCGCAAGGGAGGCAAGCAGCCGCGATAGTCGCCGAGTGCGGCCGCCGGTGCAGTGAGCCGGCGGCCGCGCAGGCGTACCCGTGGGGCTACTCGACGGGCGCGGGCTCGGCGACCTCGCCCGGCGCGTTGGTGCGGTCGATCAGCTTGCGGGCGACGATCGCGCCCTCGCTCTCCGCGGCCTGGTCGCCGGTGGCCTCGGCCTCGGGGGCCTCGTCCTCGACGGGCGCCACGTACTTGGTCCGCTTGAGCATCCGCGCCTGGACGAGCACGCGGTCGCCGTCCGTCACGTCGGCGACGTCGCGCTTGCCGTCCGCGTTGGTGTCGGCCACGACGATCTTCGCGTTCTCGAGGTCGAACTCGACCGTCTTGCCGACGTAGCCGCCCTTGCGGACGTGCGCGTTGCCGGACTGGACCGCGACCGTGCCGGGGGCGGTGAAGGTTCCCTTGAAGACGAACATGACCTTCTTCGCCTTCTTGGCCTTGCCCTTCCCCTTGCCCTTCACGACCGTCTTGCCGACGTGCTTGTGGCTTGAGTCGGCCACGGCGGCCGCCGGAACGGCGAGGGCGGCGGCGCCCAGCACCGTGGCGATGATTCGCTTGTTCATGCGGGTGGTATCGGCGGCAGCGAGCTCGTGGGTGAACGAAGCGGACGTTTAGCCCATCTACGATCTACGATCCGCAGCGTGACGATCGGCGTGATCGGGGCGGGGATCGTCGGCCTGTCCACGGCCCTCGCGCTGCACGAGCGCGGGGCGGACGTGGTGGTGTACGAGCGCGGCGTGCCCGGGAACGGGCAGTCGGGCGGCGAATCCCGGATCTTCCGCCACGCGCACGACGACCGGCGGATGGTCGCCTTCGCGCGCGAGTCGCGCGCGATGTGGCGGGAGTGGGAGGAGCACTTCGGCGAGGAGCTGCTGGCGCGCGACGGCGTGGTCGCGGTCGGCCCGTCGGTCGAGCGGCGGCTCGCCGTGCTCGAGGAGGACGGCGGGGTGCGGGCGCGGGCGCTCGAGCCCGGCGAGCTCGCCGACTGGCTCCCGCTGCTCGCGCCGCAGGACGCGCCGGCGATGGTCGACGAGGACGGCGGCGTGATCTGGGCGCACGCGACGATCGAGGTGCTGACGGACGCGGTGCGGGACGCGCTGGTGCACGACGAGGTGGTCTCGGTGCGCGAGACGCCCGCGGGCGCGGTCGAGGTCCGGGCGGGCGGCGTGTGGGCCGAGCACGAGCGCGTCGTGCTGTGCGCCGGGCGCGGCACGGTGGCGCTGGCGCGCGGCGCCGGGCTCCCGCTCCCGGTCCGCCAGGCGGCGCACGTGCGCCTCACCTACCGCGTCCGCGGCAAGCCCCCGGCGCGCCTCGCGTGCCTGCTGGACGGGCGGGGCGCGTACGGCGACCCCCTCCCCGGCAACGAGACCTATGCCGTCGGTCTCGGCGAGACGCCGGTGCACGAGGACGGGAGCCTCGTCGACCCCGCTGCGCTCGGGACCCTGACCGACCGGACCACCGCCTACGTCGAGCTGGCGCTCCCCGGCCTCGAGCCGTCGCCGATCGACATCCGCCACTGCTGGGTGACCGAGGTCCCCTGGAGCCCGGACGGCCTCGCCGTCTGGGAGCACGGCGCCCTGCTCGCGGTCGCCGGCAACAACCTGTTCAAGCACGCCCCGGCGCTCGGCCGGGCGCTCGCCCTCACGGCGCTCGGCGGCGACCTGGAGCCGAACCTCCGCCCGCACGCGAAGCTCGGCGCCGCCCGGCCCTGAGGCGTCACTCGCAGTCGACGCGCTCGCGCTCGCGGGAGCCGGGCGTCCACGCCGACGCCTCGAGCAGCCGGCGCTCGACGTCGACGCGCTCCACGTCGATCCCGAGCGCGACGCCGAGCCGCACCTCGACGTCGAGCTCGTGAGCGTCCTCGCGCACGCCGTAGACCGCTCGCTCGACGGTCCCCGCCTGGACGGTCCGCAGCGCGGCCGCGCGCAGGTCGCGGGCGACCGCCGGCGGCCACGGCGCCCGCCGGCGCAGCAGCGGGTCGACCGCCGCGCGGTTCGCCGGCGAGCGCAGGTCGAGCCGCCCGACCGTCTCGACCACCTCGCCGGTCCGCCCGCCGGGCTCGACCGTCCGGAACGCCAGCTCGCGCAGCCGCCCGCGCTCGCGCGTCAGCTCGACCACCACGTCTCCCGTCGTCGGGCCTGGCGCTCGTCGGGTCCCGGCGGGCGTCCACAGCCACGCGCCGGGACCGTCGAGCCGGCCGCGGAAGTACAGCGTCGTGCGCCCGCGGCCGACGCGGGCGCCGGCCGCCGCGTGCACGGACGTCTCGACGCCGGTCAGCTCCACCCCGGCCGCGTCGGCGACCAGACCGCCGGCCAGCACCGAGTCGGCCTGGCCGAACCGCCACGTCGGCGGCGGCCGCGACTCGGCGGGCGCCGCGAAGAACCGGCGCGCCGCCTCGGCGTCCGGGAGCTCCCACGTGCGCCCCGACCCCAGCACGAGCTCGTACCGCCCCTCGACCCCGACCTCGATCCCCAGCGGGCTCGCCTCGACGCCGAGCCCGGCGGACGCGCCCACGGCCCGGTCCTCGCTCTCGGTGACGAGCACCGACCCGTCCGAGCGCGACGCGACGGTCCACTTCCCGCCGCCGCCCAGCCGCACCGACGCCAGCACGACCGTCCCGGCGCTCCCGCGCGAGCGCTCGTGCACCGTGCACGGCTCCAGACCCGCCGCCTCCGCGTCCGATGCCCGGCACACGTCGCCCGCCACGATGCAGACGCCGGTCCGCAGGCCCGAGGCGACCGCGCGCCCCACGCCGTCCAGCCCGCCGGCCGTGCCCGCGGCGGCGAGCGCGGCCGCCACGAGCCCCAGCACGGCCGCGTACTCGATCGATGCCTGACCCGACTCCCGGCCCACGCCACCCGTAGGCGGGCGCGGCGAAAGCTCGCCCCCAGGCTCAGACCAGGTTCGTCAGCGCGGCGCCCGCGTCGCGGGCGACGTCGAACAGTGGCTCGGGAAAGATGCCGAAGACGATCGTGGCGAGCGCGCAGACCACGCCGACGAAGAGGACCTCGAGCTGCGTGACCCGCCGCTCCGCCGCCGCAGGCGCGTCGGCCTCGTGCGATCCGCCCGCGATCGCCGGCCGCCCGCCGGGACCGGCCACCGCCACGCGGGCGACCGGCGCCTCGGACGGCGACCGCATCCAGACGGCGGCGATGACCCGCAGGTAGTACACGAGCGAGATCGCCGAGCCGATCACGATCACCGCGCCGAGCCAGCCGTAGTCGTTGTCCACGGCCGCCCGGATCAGATACAGCTTGCCGAAGAAGCCGACCGTGGCCGGGAGGCCGGCGAGGCCGAGCATCGCGATCGTGATCGGCCACGCGAGCCACGGCCGCGTCGACCCCAGCCCGTACAGCGAGGAGATGTCGTCACCCAGCGGCGTCTCCCGCTCCCGCGCCACGATCACCGCGAAGGCGGCGAGGTTCATGACCGTGTAGCCGAACAGGTAGAAGACCGTCGCCTGCACGCCGAGGCTCGTCGACACCACCACGCCGGCCAGCATGTAGCCCGCCTGCGCGACCGACGAGTACGCGATCAGTCGCTTCAGCGACGACTGCCCGATCGCGCCCGCGTTGCCGACGACGATGGTGACCGCGGCCAGGGTCGCCAGCGCCGGTCCCCAGGCCGTCGCCGCGTCGATCAGCGCGACGTCGAAGAGCCGCAGCATCACGCCGAACGCGGCGGCCTTGGTGGCCACCGCCATGAAGGCCGTGACGGGTGTCGGCGCGCCCTCGTAGACGTCCGGCGTCCACTGGTGGAACGGCGCTACCGACGCCTTGAAGGCCAGCCCGGCCACCACCAGCGCGATGCCGGTGAGGAAGAGCACGTCGTCGCTCATCTCGGCGCCCGCGGCGGCGATCCCCGAGAAGTCGGTCGAGCCCGTCGCCCCGTACAGGAACGCGAGCCCGTACAGCAGGGTGGCCGAGCCGACCGAGCCGATGATGAGGTACTTGAGGCCCGACTCGAGCGAGTGCTCGCGCCGCATGTGCGTCGCGCACAGCACGTAGAGCGGGATCGAGAGCAGCTCGAAGCCCAGGAACAGCGTCACGAGGTTCTGGGCGGCGACGAGCACGACCATGCCGAGCACCGAGCTGAGCAGCAGCGCGTAGTACTCGCCCTCGCCGGCCTCCTCGGCCGCCGACGAGCGCCACGAGAGCAGCACCGCGGCGATGCCGCCGACCACGAACACCATCGTCAGCGACAGCGTGAGGTCGTCGATCGCCAGCGCCCCCTCGATGATCGACGCGTTCACGCCCCACTGCCACACGCCGAGCCCGGCGGTGGCGCCCAGCGTCACCACCGTCAGCGCCGGGGTGAGGTGGCGGCGGGCGAAGCGGCCGCGCAGCAGCCCCACGAGGAGCACGATGCAGGCCCCGGCCGCCAGCGCGACCAGCGGGGAGAGCGCCTCCCAGTCGATCTTCGGCGCCTGCGGCGTCATCGCGCCACCGCCTCCGTGACGGCCTGCACGGCGCCCTCACCGGCCTCGAGCGCGAGCTGCGGGTAGACCGCGAACGCGAGGACGGCCAGCACGAGCGGGACGAGCACGATCGCGTCGCGCAGCCCCATGTCAAACGACGTGACGGCCGGCCCCTCGCGGTTGTGCATGGAGCGGATGTAGAGCCGCAGCGCGTAGACCGAGGCGAGCACGACGCCCGTCGAGGCGATGATCGCTACCGCCAGCTTGGACTGGAAGACGCCGAGGAGGATGAAGAACTCGCCGACGAAGTTGGCTGAGCCGGGCATGGCCAGCGTGGCCAGCGTCACGATCAGGAACAGCGTGGCCAGGACCGGCGCTCGCGTGGCGATGCCGCCCATGTCACGCAGGTCCTCCGAGCCCGCGGCCCGGGCGGCGAGCAGCGCGGCGATCAGGAACAGCGGCGCGACCACCAGGCCGTGGTTGACGGCCTGGAGCAGCGCGCCCTGCGCCCCGCGGCCCTCGGGATCGAGCGCGAAGATCCCCAGCGTGATGAACCCGAGCTGGGCGATCGACGAGTAGCCGAGGATGAGGCGGATGTTCGTCTGCGTGAAGGCGACCACCGAGCCGTAGACGATCGAAAGCAGCGCGATGATGAGCAGGATCAGCTGCCAGTCGGCGACGGCCTCCGGGAACAGCGGCAGCGCGATCCGCAGGAAGCCGTAGGCCGCGACCTTCGAGACCACGCCGGAGAAGACCGCGAGCACCGGGAGCGGCATGTTGCGGTAGGCGTCGGGCATCCAGCCGTGGAACGGGAAGCTCGGCATCTTGATCAGGAACGCGAGGGCGAAGGCCGCGAACAGCAGCTTCTGCGTGCCCTCGCCGAGCAGGTTCTCCCGCAGGTCGGCGAGCGCGAACGTCAGCTCGCCGGGGGAAGAGAGCACCGCGGTGGCCACCGCCGCCGCGAGCATGAGCAGCGACCCGACCAGCGTGTAGACGACCATCTTCACGGCGGCGGCCACGCGGTCTGGGCCGCCCCACTGGCCGAGCAGGAAGTAGAACGGCACCAGCATGAGGTCGAAGAAGAGGACGAAGAGCGCGAGGTCCTGGGCCACGAAGGCGCCGAGCACCGCGGTCTCCGCGATCCCGAAGTGGAGGGCGAACAGCTTGGCCCGGACCGGAGGCCGCAGCGCGACCCACAGCGCCGACGCCGCGAACAGCAGCGTGGTCAGCGCCACCAGCCACAGGTTGAGCCCGTCGATGCCGAGCGAGTAGCGGATGCCGAGCTCGTCGATCCACGCGTCGTCCGTGACGTACTGGAGCGCCGCGGCCCCGGTGTCGAAGTCGGCGAGCATGATCACCGCGTAGCCGAGCGGGACGAAGGCGCCGACGACCGCGAACAGCGGCGCGACGCCGCGTGGCGCGACCCCACCCAGCACCGCCAGCAGGAGCGGCCAGAAGATGAGGATCGACAGGTGGATCGTCATGCGGAGATCAGGAAGTAGGCGCCGAGCGTCGTGATGCCCATCAGCAGCAGCGCGGCGTAGTAGCGCAGGTAGCCGTTCTGCGCGCGGCGGACGGCCGCCGAGCCGAGGCGGACGAGGCCGCTGGTCCCGCCCACCAGCGCGCCGTTGACGAAGGCCCGCTCGAACGTCGAGCTCGCGAAGCGGCCGAACCACGCCATCGGGCGGACCACGAGCAGATCGATCCCCTCGTCGAAGTACCACTTGTTGACGAAGAGCCGGTGCGGCGAACGCGAACCGCTGCTGGAGCGCGTGCGGGCGCTCGGGCGACCGCACCCAGAGGCGTGTAGGCGACGAAGATGCCGAGCAGCGCGATCGCCGCGCCGATCAGGAGGCCGACGGTCGTGAGCGCGCCGGAGGGCTCGAGCTCCTCGTAGAAGCGCGAGTCGTGGAACGACGGCTCGAGGAAGTGGTGCAGCGCCTCGTTGAGCCTCGGGATCTGCACGGCGCCGCCGAGGAGCGCGAGCAGGGCGAGCGTGCCCATCGCCGCCTTCATCGGCGCCTCCCGCTCGGCGATGTGGTGCTCCGGACTCGGGAAGCCGACGTCGGTGTCCTCGATCTCGCCGGTCATCGGGTTCGTCGGGTGCTCGGGGTGGTACAGGTGGCCGTGGTCGAGCAGCTCGCGCGCCTCGGCCACTGGCTCGCCCGCGAACGCCCGGAAGATCATCCGGAACGTGTAGATCGCGGTCATGAACGACCCGACGTAGCCGAGTAGGCCGAGCACGACGTGCCAGTCCTCGCGCGCGAACAGCACCGCGATGATCTCGTCCTTGGAGAAGAAGCCCGAGAAGGGCGGGACGCCGGAGAGCGCGAGGCCGCCGATCACCATGCAGCCGAACGTGAAAGGCATCGCCCTCCGGAAGCCGCCCATGCGGTCGAGGTTCTGCGTGCCGGCCATGGCGGCGATCACCGAGCCGGCGGCCATGAAGAGCAGCGCCTTGAAGAAGGCGTGCGTCATCAGGTGGAACATGCCCGCCGCGTAGGCGGCCGAGCAGACGGCCATGACCATGTAGCCGATCTGCGACATGGTCGAGTACGCGATCACGCGCTTGAGGTCGGTGACGACGAGGCCGATCGTGGCCGCGATGAGCAGCGTGGCGCAGCCCAGGATGGCCCCCACGTCGGCCGCTATCGGCGCCTGCTCGAACAGCGGGTGCATGCGCGCGATCAGGTAGACGCCGGCGGTCACCATCGTGGCCGCGTGGATCAGGGCGGAGACCGGCGTCGGGCCCTCCATGGCGTCCGGGAGCCAGGTGTGGAGCGGCACCTGGGCCGACTTGGCGAACGCGCCGACGAGCAGCAGCAGGCAGCCGGCGACGAGGTCGCCGTCGTTGCGCCCGAAGGCCGTCCCGACCTCCTCGAACGTGGTCAGGAAGTCGAGCGACCCCGTGCCGCGGAAGATGAAGTAGGTGCCGAGCACGAGGCCGACGTCGCCGACCACGTTGATGACGAACGCCTTGATGCCGGCCTGTGTGGCCGTCGTGCGCCGGTACCAGAACGAGATCAGCAGGTACGACGCGGCACCGACGAACGCCCAGCCCACGATCAGCAGGAAGAAGTTCGCGGCCAGGACCAGCAGCAGCATGCTGAACACGAAGAAGTTCAGGTACGCGAAGAAGCGCGTGTAGCCGCGGTCGCCGCCCATGTAGGCGACCGAGTAGAGGTGGATGAGCATCGAGACGCCCGAGACGACGAGCATCATCAGCGTGCTCAGCGGGTCGATCAGGATCGAGACCTTGGCGTCGACCCCGTTGGCGACCGCGTAGTTCCACCCGACCGCGACGACCTGGCGCTCCTCCTCGCCGAGCGACTCGAGCTCGAAGAACGCGAGCACGGCCGCCGCGAACGAGAGCGCGATGGCCAGCGTGCCGAGGATCCCGTGCGCGCGGGCCGGCAGCAGCCGCCAGGTGAGCCCGATGAGCACCGTCCCCCCCAGCGGGAACGCGAGCACGAGCCACCCGTAGGTCGTCAGGCTCATCCTTGAAGTTCCCGCAGCTCGTCGACGTCGATCGGCAGCCGGCGGCGGAACAGCGCGACGATCAGCCCGAGGCCGACGGCGACCTCGCAGGCCGCCACGACCATCACGATCAGGGCGAACATCTGCCCGTCCATGTTCCCGTGCGCGCGCGAGAAGCCGACGAGCGCCAGGTTGGCCGCGTTGAGCATCAGCTCGATGCAGAGCAGGATCACGAGCGGGTTCCGGCGCACGAGCACGCCGCCGGCGCCGATGGAGAAGATGAGCGCCGACACCACGAGGTACCAGGTGAGGTTCATCGCTTGGGCGGCCCGGCCGCTTCGAGCATCGAGCCGACAGCGGGGTCGGACGCGGTGATCTCGCGGCCGCGCATGACGTCGGCGACCGAGACCTCGCCCGGCTCGCCGAGACCGGCTCGGCGGCGCGCGAGGATCACGGCGCCGACGGCGGCGATGAGCAACAGCAGCGACGCGATCTCGAACGCGACGAGGAACTTGGTCAGGAACAGCTCGCCGACCTCGGCGGGCGTCCCGAACCCGGAGGCGTATCCCGCGCCCTCGGTCTCCAGCGCCGACAGTGCGGTCCCAACGAGCGCGATCGTCAGCTCGACGAAGAGCACGAGCGCGAAGAGGATCGACGCGAAGCGCAGCGACGCCCCGCCGGCGACGCTGAGCGGCTCGCCGGAGCCGCCCACGTAGGCGACGACGAAGACGTAGAGCACCATCACGGCGCCGGCGTAGACGACGACCTGGGCGGCGGCCACGAATTCGGCGCGCAGCAGGAGGAAGAGGGCGGCGAGCGCCAGCAGGTGGCAGACGAGCGCCAGCACCGCATAGAACGGATTGCGCAGCGAGACGGTGCCCACCGCGCCGGCTACGGCGCCGATCGCGGCGATGAAGAAGAGGACCTCCGCCATGAGCGAGGCCGGATGCTACGAGGTTCCGGCCACGGTTCGCTGCCTGACGTCGCCGCTGATCTCACCTTGCAGTTTTCGTCACAAGCGATAGGTTGCCCGGGAGCCGAGGGAGGATCCCTGTGTGCCTGGCCATCCCTGGTCGGATCGTGGAGGTCATAGACGCAGCGAACCGCCTCGCCACCGTGGACGTGGCGGGCGTGCGGCGCACGGTGAACATCGGCCTCCTGGACGTCGGCGGGGACAGCGCGCAGGAGGGTGACTGGGTCCTGATCCACGTCGGCTTCGCGCTCTCGAAGGTCGACGAGGAGGAGGCGATCGCCACCCGCCGCCTGCTCGAGAACATGGGCGCCGAGTACGAGCAGGAACTCGAGGAGCTCAAGGCGAGCGCGATCGAATGAGCGCCTGCGACCCGCACGACGCGCACTGCATCACCTGCGGCGACGTGGCGGTCGAGATGCGGGTCGTAGAGGTGCACGAGTCGCTCGCCGTCTGCGAGGCGGAGGGCGAGGAGCGAGAGGTGGAGGTGGCGCTGCTCGACGACGTCCAGGCGGGAGACCGGCTGCTCGTCCACGCCGACGTTGGGCTGGTGAAGCTCTGATGAAGTTCGTCGACGAGTTCCGCGACGGCGCGCTGGGCCAGAAGGTCGCGGCGCAGATCCTCGGCGTGGTGGAGCCGGGCCGCCACTACAAGGTCATGGAGGTCTGCGGCGGCCACACCCACTCGATCTACCGCTACGGGGTGGACGACCTGCTGCCCGAGAACGTCGAGCTCGTGCACGGCCCCGGGTGCCCGGTGTGCGTGATCCCGATGGGCCGCGTGGACGACGGGATCGCGATCGCGCGCCAGCCCGGCGTGATCTTCACCTGCTTCGGCGACATGCTGCGGGTGCCCGGCTCGAACGGCACGCTGCTCGACGCGAAGGCGCAGGGCGCCGACGTGCGGATGGTCTACTCGCCGCTCGACGCGCTGCGGATCGCCAAGGCCGAGCCCGACCGCGAGGTCGTCTTCTTCGCGATCGGGTTCGAGACCACCGCGCCGTCGACCGCGCTCACGCTGATGCGCGCCCGCGCGGAGGGCATGAAGAACTTCTCCTGCATGTGCAACCACGTGACGATCGTGCCGCCGCTGCGGGCGCTGCTCGAGTCGCCCGACCTCCGGCTCGACGGCTTCATCGGCCCCGGTCACGTGTCGACCGTGGTCGGCGCCCGGCCGTTCGAGTTCATCCCCGCCGACTACGGCCGCCCGGTGGTGATCGCCGGCTTCGAGCCGCTCGACATCCTGCACGCGATCCACATGATCCTCGCCCAGCTCACCGAGGGCCGCTGCGAGGTCGAGAACCAGTACACGCGCGTGGTGCCGTACGACGGCAACGCGCGGGCGCTGGCCGCGATGGCCGAGGTGTTCGCGCTGCGGCCGCACTTCGAGTGGCGCGGGCTGGGCTTCATCTCGCAGTCGGCGCTGCGGCTGTCGGACGCGTACGCGGACCTCGATGCCGAGGCGCGCTTCAGCGTCCCGGGCGTGCGCGTGGCCGACCCGAAGGCGTGCCAGTGCGGCGAGGTGCTCAAGGGCGTCATCAAGCCGTGGGAGTGCAAGGTGTTCGGCACCGCCTGCACGCCGGAGCACGCGATCGGCACCTGCATGGTCTCGCCGGAGGGCGCATGCGCGGCGTATTACAACTACGGCCGCTTCGCGCGCGAGAAGGAGGTCGTGTGACGGTCTCCCAGCGGGAGGAGCGGATCCTCGGGATCATCGAGACCGCGCGCGCGAAGCGCCCGCGCTTCAAGGACGAGCGCATCACGATGGCCCACGGCGCCGGCGGCAAGGCGACGCAGACGCTGATCGAAGGGCTGCTCGCGCCCGCGTTCGGGCTCGACGAGCTGGCCGACGCCGCGATCGTCGGCGACGGCATCGCGCTCACCACCGACTCGTTCGTGGTCAAGCCGCTGCGCTTCCCGGGCGGCTCGATCGGCGAGCTTGCCGTCAACGGCACGGTCAACGACCTGGCGGTGGCCGGCGCCCGGCCGCTCGCGCTGAGCCTGGCGCTGATCCTCGAGGAGGGGCTGGACGCCGACGTGCTGCGCGCGGAGGTGGCGGCGATGGCGGGGGCGGCGGCCGCGGCCGGCGTGACGATCGTCAGCGGCGACACCAAGGTGGTGGAGCGCGGCCACGCCGACGGCATGTACGTGTGCACGACCGGCGTCGGCGTGCGCGACCCGCGCGCCGAGCTCTCGCCGGGCGCCGTGCGGCCCGGTGACCGGGTGATCGTGTCCGGCTCGATCGGCGAGCACGGCACGGCGATCATGCTGGCCCGCGGCGACCTCGGGCTCGACGCCGACATCGAGTCCGACACCCGCTCGCTGTGGCCGGCGGTCGACGCCATGCTCGGGCCTGACGTGCACTGCATCCGCGACGCCACGCGCGGCGGCGTGGCGTCCGTGCTCAACGAGATCGCGCGCGCGGCGGGCGTGGCGATCGTGGTCCGCGAGGGCGACGTCCCGGTCGACCCGGCGGTGGCGGGCGCCGCCGAGCTGCTGGGGATCGACCCCATGTACGTCGCCAACGAGGGCAAGTTCGTCGCCTTCGTCGCGGCCGACGTGGTGGACGAGACGCTGGCCGCGCTGCGCGCCGTGGAGGGGTGCGAGCGGGCGGCGGAGATCGGAGAGGTGAGGACCGAGCCGCCCGGCATGGTCCTCGTGGAGACGGCATTCGGAGGACGACGGGTCATGGACCAGCTGGTCGGCGACCCGCTGCCCAGGATCTGCTGAGAGGAGCGCCATGGCGACAGTCGAGTTCGCACCGAAGCAGAGCGAGACCGAGGCGATCACAGCGCACGTGATCTGGATGACGACGGGGCTGAGCTGCGACGGCGACTCGGTGGCCATGACGTCGGCGACCAACCCGAGTCTCGAGGACATCATCACCGGGGCGATCCCGGGCATGCCCAAGGTCGTCGTGCACAACCCCGTGCTCGCGTTCGAGCAGGGAGCCGAGTTCATGCAGGCCTGGTACGACGCCGAGGCCGGCAAGCTCGACCCGTTCGTGCTGATCCTCGAGGGCTCGCTGCCGAACGAGAACCTCAGCGGCGACGGCTACTTCGCCGCCATGGGCGACAACCCGGAGACCGGGCAGCCGATCACGACGAACGAGTGGATCGACCGGCTGGCGCCGAAGGCGGCGGCGGTCGTCGCGGTCGGCACGTGCGCCACCTACGGCGGCATCCCGGCGATGAAGAACAACCCGACGGGCGCCATGGGCCTGCGCGACTACCTGGGCTGGAACTGGAAGTCGAAGGCCGGGATCCCGATCGTCAACATCCCCGGCTGCCCGGCGCAACCCGACAACACCACCGAGACGCTGATGTATCTCGTCTTCGCGCTCGCCGGCCGCGCGCCGGTGCCCGAGCTCGACGACGCCGGGCGCCCGAAGTGGCTGTTCGAGCGCACCGCACACGAGAGCTGCAACCGCGCCGCGTTCTACGAGTCGGGCAACTTCGCGACCGAGTACGGCTCCGACCACCGGTGCCTGGTCAAGCTCGGCTGCAAGGGCCCGGTGGTCAAGTGCAACGTGCCGCTGCGCGGGTGGGTGAACGGGATGGGCGGGTGCCCGAACGTGGGCGGCATCTGCATGGCGTGCACCATGCCGGGGTTCCCCGACAAGTACATGCCGTTCATGGACGAGGACCCGATGGGCAGGGTCTCCTCGAACGCCGCGCGCTTCACCTGGGGGCCGCTGCTGCGGCTCGGCCGCAACCTCAACATCAAGCGCAAGTACGACAAGGAGCCGGAGTGGCGCAAACCGGGAAACGAGCTACTGAGCGGCTACCAGAAGCGCTGGTAGGAGGGGGATGAGCGATGGCGACGATCGAGACTCCGGGGACCGAGCAGAAGGTCACCGTCAAGGAGATGTCGTGGGACCCCATCACCCGCATCGTCGGGAGCCTGGGGATCCATACCGAGATCGACTTCACCAACCAGCAGGTCCTCAAGTGCTACAGCACGTCGATGGTCTTCCGCGGGTTCGACATCTTCATGAAGGGGATCGACCCGCGTGACACGCACTTCCTGACCAGCCGCATCTGCGGCATCTGCGGGGACAACCACTGCACGACCTCGGTGCTGTGCCAGAACATGGCCTACGGCATCTACCCGCCCAAGCTCGGCAACTGCGCCTACAACCTGGCCGAGCTCGCGGACTACATGTTCGACCATGCGATCTACAACGACTGCATGTGCAACGTGGACTTCTGCGAGCAGATGGTGAAGGACACCAACCCGGCACTGCTCGCGAAGGCGGAGAAGACCGCGTCCCCGCACGGAGACATACACGGATATAGAACGATCGCCGACATCATGCGGGCGCTCAACCCGTTCACCGGCGAGTTCTACCTCGAGACGCTCCAGGTGGCCCGCTACACGCGTGAGATGTACTGCTTGTTCGGCGGCCGTCACACGCACCCCTCGACGATCATGCCGGGTGGCGTGAGCGCCGACATCACGTCGCAGACGTGCACCGACTACTACGTGCGGCTGATGCGCTACATCGACTACTGCAAGCGCACCGTGCCGATGCACGACGACATCTACGACTTCTTCCTCCAGGAGCTGCCCGGCTACGACATGGTCGGGTACCGCAACACCGACATCATCTGCTGGGGGGCGTTCGACGACGTCGACACCCTGCGCTACGACTACAAGGACATGACGGAGTGGGGCCGCACGCGGTACGTGACCCCCGGCCTCGTGTTCGACGGCGAGCTCGTGACCACCGACCTGGTGGAGATCAACCTCGCGATCCGCATCCTGCTCGGCTCGAGCTACTTCGACGACTGGACGAACGAGGAGACGTTCGTCACCCAGGATCCGCTCGGCAACCCGGTCGACAAGCGGCACCCGTGGAACAAGGTCACGCTGCCCAAGCCGCAGGCGCGCGACTTCGCCGACAAGTACTCGTGGGTCGTGTCCCCGCGCATGTACGACAAGCGCAACGACAAGTACGTGGCCACCGACACCGGCGGCGGCCCGTTCGCCCGCCAGTGGGTGACCGCGAAGGCCGGCCTGGTCGACATCGGCTACGTGAAGGCGACCGGCTCGAGCCTCCAGATGGTGCTCCCGAAGACCGGCTTCATGCCCGAGATGGAGCTCGAGTGGAAGATCCCGGAGAAGTCGAACGCGATCGAGCGCGACCGCGCGCGGTCCTACCACCAGGCCTTCTCCGCGCTCGTCGGGCTCTACAACCTCGAGCACGCGCTGGCCGAGGTGCGCGCCGGCCGCACGAAGAGCGCCAACCACGTGAAGGTGCCCGATAACGCGGTCAGCGTCGGCTTCCACGAGGCGGCCCGTGGCGTGCTCTCGCACCACATGGTGATCCGGGACGGCAGGGTGGCCAACTACCAGCCGTATCCGCCGACCCCCTGGAACGCGAACCCGCGTGACGTGTACGGCACGCCCGGCCCGTACGAGGACGCGGTCCAGAACACCCCGATCTTCGAGGAGAACGGCCCGGACAAGTTCAAGGGCGTGGACATCATGCGGGCGGTGCACTCGTTCGACCCCTGCCTGCCGTGCGGCGTGCACATGTACACCGGCAAGGGCAAGGTCCGGAAGGTGATGCACACACCCACTGCGCTGGCGTGACCGGGCCAAGCAAGCTTGGCCTTGCGAGTTCGCTTCGCGAACATCGCGAGGAAGCTCTCGGCTCGGACCTCGCGGGGCGCCTGGACGCGGTCGGCGACCCGCGCGCCGACGCGCTCGTCGCCGAGCTGATGGAGATGTACGGCGAAGGCCTCGCGCGGGTCTTCGCCGTGCTCGACGACGCCCAGCGCGCGCGGCTCGCCGAGGACCCCGAGGTGGCGAGCCTGATGCTCCTGCACGGGCTCTACCCGGTCGACCTCGAGACGCGCGTGCGCGAGGCGCTCGAGACCGTGCGGCCGTACATGGAGTCGCACGGCGGCGGCGTCGAGCTGGTCTCGCTCGACGGCGACGTCGCGCGGCTGCGCCTGCTGGGCGGCTGCGAGGGCTGCCCGGCCTCGGCCTCCACGCTCGAGCACGCGATCATGCAGGCGCTCGACGAGCACGCGCCCGACCTCGCCGGCGTCGAGCTCGACGGCGTGGAGGCGGCGCCCGTCGCGCCCGTCGCCCGCCGCGACTGGCGTGAGATCCCCGGCGACGTGCCGGTGGGCGCCGTGGCCCGCGTCGACGACCTCCTGCTGGCGAACGTCGACGGCAGCCTGCTCGCCTACCGCAACGCCTGCGCGTCGTGCGGCGCGCCGCTCGACGACGCGGTGCTGATCCTCGGGACGCTGACATGCGCGGCGTGCGGGAACGGCTTCGATCTGCCGCGTGCCGGCCGGTCGACCGACGGCGCCGGGCTCCAGCTCGAACCCGTGCCGCTGCTGCGCGAGAACGGCCACGTCCGCGTCGCGGCGGCGGCCGCCGCCGCGCCCGAGCACGACGAGACCGC
This sequence comes from uncultured Solirubrobacteraceae bacterium, assembly GCA_963730535.1. Lineage (GTDB taxonomy): Bacteria > Actinomycetota > Thermoleophilia > Solirubrobacterales > Solirubrobacteraceae > DASSUW01. Next base: position 83,009 of record CAVSRU010000018.1, on the reverse strand, counting down.
GTGCGAGCTGTGCGGGCGCGACCTGCCCGAGGAACACAAGCACCTGCTGCACCTCTCGGAGCGGCGGATCCTGTGCGTGTGCGGGACCTGCTGGTCGGTGCGCTCCGGTGACGCCGAGTTCCGCCCCGCCGGCAACCGCACGCTGCGGCTCGACGACGTCGTCATCACCGACGAGCAGTGGGCGTCGTTCCAGATCCCGATCTCGCTGGCGTTCTTCATGCACAGCACGGTCGCCGACGGCGTCGTCGCGCTCTATCCCAGCCCGGCCGGGGCGACGGAGTCCGAGCTCGACCTGGCCGCGTGGGAGCAGGTGTGCGCCGCCAATCCGGTGCTCGCCGGGCTCGAGCCCGACACCGAGGCGCTGATCGTCAACCGCATGGCCGAGCCGCCGCAGCACGTGATCGCGCCGATCGACGTCGCCTACCGGCTCGTCGGCGTCGTGAAGTCGACCTGGGAGGGGATCTCCGGCGGGCCGGCGATGCGCGACGCGGTGGCGGAGTACTTCGAGGGGCTGCGATGAGGTTCGAGGTCGTCGCGGCGGAGCCGGTCGCCCACGCGGTCGCCCCGACCATGCGCTTCCGCTTGCAGGTCGAGGAGGAGCGGCCGGTCCACGGGATCGCCCTGTCGGCGCAGATCATGGTCGACCCGGCGCGGCGCACCTACGACGAGGCCACGCGCGAGCGGCTGGTCGACCTGTTCGGCGCGCCCGAGCGCTGGGCGGCGACCACGCGCAGCTTCCTGTGGACGCAGGTCGGCACGCTCGTGCCCGGCTTCGAGGACGCGGGTGACTTCGAGCTCGTGGTCCCGTGCACCTACGACCTCGACGTCGCCGCCGCGAAGTACTTCTACTCGCTGCCGGACGGCGAGATCCCGCTCACGTTCCACTTCAGCGGCACCGTCCTGCACCCGGAGTCGCAGATCGCCATGGTCCCGTGGAGCTCGGCGGCGCGCTTCATGCTCCCGGTCGACACGTGGAAGGCGATGATGGCGCTCTACTACCCCGGCGGTGGGTGGGTGCGGCTGGATCAGGGCACGCTCGACGCCCTTCAGGCGCGCAAGGCCGAGCGGGGCCTCCCGTCCCTCGATGCCGCGGTCGCGGAGCTGCTCGCATGACCGACCTCGAGCAGCTCGTCGACACGCTGCTCTACGAGGGCTACGCGCTGTTCCCCTACACGCCGGGGGCGACCAAGAACGCGACGCCGACCCCGTTCGGGATCGTCTACCCGCCCGCGTGCACGGTGGGGACGAAGGCGCGCCACGACCGCGTCCGGATCCAGGTCGTGGCCGAGGCGTCCGAGGACGCGACGTTCACGGGCACCGTCCGCTTCCTCCAGGGGTCCGGGCCGCGCCACGAGGCGACGCCGCGCCGGCTCGACCTGCCGGCCACGCCTGTCGGCGAGTCGGCGGTGCTGCCGTTCGAGTTCGACGGTCTGCAGGGCCGCGCGCGGCTGTCGGCCGCGCGGCTGGAGGGCGGCGCGGTGCGGCTCGCCCTGTGCGTGCACAACACGACCGAGGTGCCAGAGGGGCTCGAGCGCGCCGAGGCGCTCGCCCACAGCCTCCTCTCCACGCACGTGACCGCGCACATCGACGGCGGGCGCTTCGTCTCCCCGCTCGACCGCGACGGCCCGCACGCCGCCGCGGTCGCCGAGTGCGAGCAGGTGAACACGTGGCCGGTGCTCGCCTCCGAGGCCGACGACGCCGTGCTGGGCGCCGCGATCATGCTGCCCGACCACCCGCAGCTCGCGCCCGAGAGCCGCGGCAGCCTGTTCGACTCGACGGAGATCGAGGAGGCGCTGCTGCTGCACGTCCTCGCCCTCTCCGACGCCGAGCGCGAGCAGGCGGCGCAGCAGGATCCGGCGGTGCGGGCGATGCTGGCGCGGGCGGCGGCCGCCACGCCGGAGGACGTGATGGCGCTGCACGGCCGGGTCACGATGGCGGAACCGCCGGGGGAGCGGTCGGCCACCGTGGACGGCGTGACCTACCGCCCCGGCGACAGCGTCACGCTGCGGGCGGAGCGCACCGCGCAGGACCATCTCGTGAGCGGCCGGACGGCCACGATCGAGCGCATCTATCTCGACTACGACGGCCGCGTGCACCTGGCCGTCACGGTCGACGACGACCCCGGCCAGGACCTGCTGCGCGAGATGGGCCGGTACCTGTTCTTCGATCCCAGCGAGGTGGGGAAATCGGCTGGCGCCGATTCCCTTGCGAGTTCGCTTCGCGAACATCGCGAGGAGGATGCCAATGGGTGATCGGTACGAGAAGCAGATCCTGGTCGCGGGCGTCGGCAACGCCTGGATGCAGGACGACGGCTTCGGCGGCGAGGTCGCACGTCGGCTCGAGCAGCGCGAGCTGCCGTCCGGGGTGACGGTGATGGAGTTCGGCTCCGGCGGGCTCGACCTGGCCTACGAGATCATGCGCGGCTACCACGCGCTGGTGCTGCTCGACGTCAGCCGCCAGGGCGGCGAGCCGGGCACGCTGTACGTGATCGAGCCCGACCCGGACGAGTTCGGCGGCGCGATCGAGGACGGCGAGGCGATCAACCCGCACGGGATGGACCCCAAGACCGTGCTGCGGTTCGTGACCGCGGTCGGCGGCTTCACCGGCAAGGTCGTGGTCATCGCGTGCGAGCCGGCGGCGATCGAGGACATCGGCATGGGCCTCAGCCCCGCGGTCGAGACGGCGGTCGGCCGTGCGGTCGACCTCGTCGTCGACACGATCGAGGAGCTGCGGACGGACGCGGCCTACCGGCGCTGATGCACGAGCTGTCGGTCTCCAGCGCGGTGGTCGACACGGCGCTCCGGCATGCGGCCGGGCGCCGGGTCACGGTCGTGACCGTGCGGATCGGCCACCTGCGCCAGGTCGTGCCCGACTCGCTGGCCTTCTACTTCGAGCTCGTGACGCGCGAGACGCTGTGCGAGGGCGCGCGGCTGGAGCAGGTGCTCGTGCCCGCGCGGCTGCGCTGCGCGGATTGCGCGCGGGAGTGGGATCCGGAGGACGCGCTGTTCCGCTGCACGTGCGGCGGGCGCGGCGAGGTGGTCGCGGGCGACGAGCTCGAGGTCGAGTCGATCGAGGTGGAGGAGGCGGCATGCACCGCGTGAAGGTCAGGGTCGTCGAGGACGCGCTCGACGCCAACAACACGATCGCGCGCGCGAACCGGGACGACTTCGACCGCGCCGGCGTGCGCGTGCTCAACCTCATGAGCGCGCCCGGGTCCGGCAAGACGTCGCTGCTCGAGCGGGTGCTCGGCGATCTCGACGGCGTGCGGGCCGGCGTACTTGAGGGAGACGTGCAGGGCAGCTACGACGCCGACCGGCTCGCGAGCCTGCACGTGCCGGTGACCCAGCTCAACACCGATCCCGGGTTCGGCGGCGAGTGCCATCTGGACGCCAACATGGTCCGCTCCGCGCTCGGCTCGCTGCCGCTCGGCGAGCTCGACCTCCTGGTGATCGAGAACGTCGGCAACCTCGTCTGCCCGGCCGAGTTCCGCGTCGGGGAGGACGCGCGGGCGATGGTCTGCTCGGTCACGGAGGGCGAGGACAAGCCGCTCAAGTACCCGCTCATGTTCCGCACCGCCGAGCTCGTGCTCGTCAACAAGATCGACCTGCTGCCGCACCTCGACTTCGACCTCGAGCAGTTCGAGCACAACCTCGACGCGGTGAACCCCGGCGTGCCGCGCATGCTGGTCAGCGCGCGCACCGGCGAGGGGGTCGACGCCTGGCGCGACTGGCTGCTCGAGCTCGCCGCCCGGCGGGAGGTGCCCGCCTGATGGAGGCGGTCGCCGTCGACCGGCGCCGCGAGGCGAATGCCGCGTGGTTCGCCGCCGAGGCCGAGCGGCTCGCGCGGCTGTGCGGGGAGATGGCCCAGCGCTTCGCGCGCGGCGGCCGGCTGCTGGCCATCGGGGACGTCTCCGACGCCCGGCATGTGGCGGTGGAGTTCGTGCATCCCGTGATCGTCGGCAAGCGGGCGCTGCCGGCGCTCGCCGTCACCGCTCGTCAGCTCGAGCTGCTCGCCGAGCCCGATGACATGGTCATCGCATTCGGCGTCGAGGTGCCCGACACGCCGGCGTTGTCCATCGACCTCGACCCGCCGGTGGACGACCCCTTCATCCGCCAGGAGCTGGTCGAGACGGCGTATCACGTGCTGTGGGAGCTCGTGCACGTCTTCCTCGAGCACAGCGAGCGGACCGTGCACGACACGGGCGCGGCCAGCTTCCTCTACCCGTTCCTCGGCGAGAAGGAGACCGACCATGAGGCGGTGGTGGAGGACGTGCGGCGATCGATCCTCATGAAGGCCGAGGAGATCGGGGAGCTGCGGACGCAGACGCTGACCGAGAACCGCGAAACGCTGCTGGCCGCCGCGGAGGCGCTGCGCCGAGCCGGCCGCGTGCTCGCCCTCGGCAACGGTGGCTCGGCGACCGACGCGACGGATCTCGTGGCCGATCTCGAGCGCGGCGGCCGCGCGGCGATCGACCTGACGGCCGATCCGGCGATCCTGAGTGCCATCGCCAACGACGTAGGCGTCGAGGCGATCTTCGCGCGGCAGGTGATCGCGTATGGGCGAGCCGGCGATGTGCTGGTCGCGCTGTCGACCAGCGGCGGCTCGGCGAACGTGATCGCGGCGCTCGCGGAGGCCCGCCGCCGGGGTCTGGTCACGATCGCGCTGGTCGGCTACGACGGCGGCCGGATCGCGGCCGAGCGTCTGGCCGACCACGTGGTGATCACTCGCTCGCAGCACATCCCCCGAATCCAGGAGGCGCAGGCCAGCGCCTACCACGTCCTGTGCGAGGTGATCGGATGATCCACGCCATGTTCCGCGGTGTCGTGGGGGCGATGGCCATGACCGGCGTGCGCGTGTTCGCCAAGCACGCCGGGTTGATCAGCGAGGATCCTCCGCGGCGGCTCGCCCGCAAGAAGACGGGCCGCAGGTCGGGGACCATCGTCGAGCTCGTCCACTGGGCGATGGGTGCGGCGTTCGGCGCGGTGTACGGACTGCTTCCGGAGGCGGTGCGCATGAAGCCGTGGTCGGGCCCGGTGTACGGGGTGCTCGTGTGGATCGGCTTCGACGCGGCGGTGGCGCCGCTGCTCGGGATCGAGCGCAACTGGCCCAAGGGCAACGAGCGCGCCGTCTTCATCGCCGACCACGTGCTCTTCGGGCTCGTGCTCACCGAGCTCCGCGCGCGCCCGCGGGAGTGAACGTCACGCTCCGCCGCGTGCGGGTGCGGGTCGAGGGGGTGGTGCAGGGAGTCGGCTTCCGGCCCTATGTCCATCGCCTGGCGACCGAGCTCGGCGTCACGGGCTACGTGCGCAACGACGAGCGCGGGGTCGTGATCGAGGCAGAGGGAGCACCGGAGGCCGTCGAGGCGCTGCTCGTCCGCCTGCCGGCCGAGGCGCCGCCGATGGCGGTGATCGACGCAGTCGTCCCCGAGATCGTGCCGGCCCGGGGAGAGGCCGGATTCGCGATCGTCTCGAGCGCGACGGGCGCGACCGCCGACGCGCTCGTGTCGCCGGACGCGGCGACCTGCGAGGCGTGCCTGCGCGAGCTGCTGGACCCCGGCGACCGCCGCCACCGCTACCCGTTCATCAACTGCACCGACTGCGGCCCGCGCTTCACGATCGTGCGGGGCGTGCCGTACGACCGCCCGCTGACGACGATGGCGGGCTTCGCGATGTGCGGGCGCTGCGCCGCCGAGTACCACGATCCCGCCGACCGCCGCTTCCACGCCCAGCCCAACGCGTGTCCCGACTGCGGGCCGCGGCTCGACCACGAGCTCGACGAGGTGGTGGATGCGCTCGCCGGCGGCGCGATCGTCGCCGTCAAGGGGATCGGCGGGTTCCACCTCGCCTGCGTGGCGTCCGACGAGCGGGCGGTCGCGAGCCTGCGCGCGCGCAAGCACCGCGAGGAGAAGCCCTTCGCGCTGATGGCGCCGGACCTCGACGCCGCCGGGCGGCTGGTGGCGCTGGGGCCGGTCGAGACGGCGCTGCTGCGCGGCCGCGACCGGCCGATCGTGCTCGCCCCGCGGCGGCGTGACGCCAGAGTCGCCGATGCGGTCGCCCCGCGCTCCGCCGAGCTCGGGGTGATGCTCCCCTACAGCCCGCTCCACCACCTGCTGCTGGCGGGCGTGGGCGAGCCGCTGGTGATGACGAGCGGCAACGTGTCCGACGAGCCGATCGCCTACCGGGACGACGACGCGCGCGAGCGCCTGGGTGGCATCGCGGACGTGGTGCTGGGCCACGATCGCCCGATCGAGACGCGGACCGACGACTCGGTGCTGCGGGTCGCGCGCGGGCGGCCGCTCCCGCTGCGGCGCTCGCGCGGCGCGGTGCCGAGCGTGCTCGCGCTGCCGGTGCCCGCCGCCCGCCACGTGCTCGCGTGCGGCGCCGAGCTCAAGAGCGCGTTCTGCGTTGCCCGGGGCCGGCGCGCCTGGGTGTCCCACCACATCGGCGACCTCAAGAACGTGGAGACGCTCGGCTCCTTCTCCGAGGGCGTGGCGCACTTCGAGAGGCTGTTCGCGGTCGCGCCCGAGGTCGTGGTGCACGACCTGCACCCGGACTACCTCTCGACCACCTACGCGCTCGCCCGCGAGGGCGTCGAGCACGTGGCCGTGCAGCACCACCACGCCCACCTCGCCGCATGCCTGGCTGAGCACGGCGAGACCGGGCCCGCCGTGGGCGCGATCTTCGACGGCACGGGCCTCGGAACCGACGGCACGGTGTGGGGCGGCGAAATCCTCTTCGGCGGCCTGCGGGGCTTCGAGCGTGCCGGCCACCTGTGGCCCGTCCCGCTGCCCGGCGGCGACCGCGCGGCGAGCGAGCCGTGGCGGATGGCGTGCGCCTGGCGGGCGGTGGCGGGCGGCGACGCGCGGCCGCTGCGCGGCGTCGATCCGGATCGCTGGCGGACGGTGGCGCGGATGGCGGAGACCGGCACGGCGTCGCCGGTCACGACATCGGTCGGCCGCCTGTTCGACGCGGTCGCCGCGCTCTGCGGGCTGCGGCTCGAGGTCTCCTACGAGGGGCAGGCGGCGATGGAGCTCGAGGCCGCCTGCGACGGCACCGAGCGGGGTGCCTACCCGCTCGAGCCGGTGGCCGGCGTGCTCGACCCGCGCGACGCGATCCTCGCCGTCGACCGCGACGTCGCTCGTGGGGTGCCGACCGGGGTGATCGCGACGCGCTTCCACCACGGGCTCGCCGACGCGACCGCTCGCGCGTGCGCCGACCTCGCCGCCGACCGCGGCGTCGACGCCGTGGTGCTCGCCGGCGGCTCGTTCCAGAACCGCCGCCTGCTCGAGCGCACCTCCGAGCGGCTGGCCGCCGCCGGCCTGCGCGTGCTCGTCCCCGAGCGCCTACCGCCCAACGACGGCGGCATCGCCTTCGGGCAGGCGGCGATCGCCGCCTACACCTCCTCGTGACTGCAGAGCGGCTGGCGCGTGGCGGGCTGTGGCGGCGCCGGACGGGGTGGTATCGGCGGCACGGGGAGCTCCTGCCGCTCGTCGGCGCTGAGCGTGAAGGGCTCGCCGTGGTGGAGCAGGTCGAGCGGCTCGCCCTGGAGGAGCTCGTAGCGCGCGCCGCCACCGTTGACCTCGACGCGTAGCCGCCGCCCGCGGTAGGTCAGCCGGAACGCGAGCCGGGTCAGGGGGTGGGGCAGGCGCGGCGCGAAGGAGAGTGTCTCTCCGTGGTCGCGCATCCCGCCGAAGCCGGCCACCGCCACCAGCCAGCTGCCCGACAGGGCCGCGAGGTGCACGCCGTCCTTCGTGTTGAGCGCGAGGTCGCGGAGGTCGATGAACGACGTCTCCGTGAAGTAGTCGAACGCGAGGCCGAGATGGCCCACCTCGGCGGCCACGATCCCCTGGATGCACGCCGAGAGGGACGAGTCGCGGACCGTGATGCGCTCGTAGTAGTCGAAGTCGCGCGCCTTCTGCTCGGCGTCGAACTGGTCGCCGCACAGCCACAGGGCGAGCACGAGGTCGGCCTGCTTGATCACCTGAGAGGTGTAGAGGAGGAAGTAGGGGTAGTGCAGGAGCAGCGGATACTCGTCGGCCGGCGTCTCGTCGAACGGCCAGTGCCGGTAGCGGGTGAACGACTCGGCCTGCGAGGTGATGCGCATCTCCTCGTCGTAGGGGATCACCACCGCGTGCGCGGCGTCTCGCCAGCTGGCGATCTCCTCCTCGTCGACACCCAGCTCGGCCGAGCGCTGGGGGTGCCGGACCGCGAGCTCGGCGGCTGTGCGTAGGTTCCGCGCGGCCATCAGGTTCGTGTAGACGTTGTTGTCACTCAGCGCGTGGTACTCGTCGGGCCCGGTCACGCCGTCGATCCGGAAGCCGCCGCGGGCGTCGTGGTGGCCGACCGAGCGCCACAGCCGTGCCGTACCGACCAGGATGTCGAGCGCCGGCCCCTCCTCGAAGGCCTCGTCCTCGGTAGCGGCCAGGTAGCGCCGCACCGCGTCCGCGATGTCGGCATTGATGTGGATGGCCGCGCTCCCTGCGGGCCAGTAGCCCGAGCATTCCTGCCCGCGGATCGTGCGCCATGGGAACGCAGCGCCCTGGAGCCTCAGCTCGTGGGCGCGCGCCTCCGCCAGGTCGATCGTCGAATGGCGCCAGCGCAGCGCGTCGGCGGCCGCGTCGGGAACGGTGTAGGTAAGCACCGGCACCGTGAATGTGTCCATGTCCCAGAAGCTGTGCCCGTCGTAGCCGCGGCCGGTGAGCCCCTTGGCCGGGATCGCCCGGTTCTCGGCGCGGGCGGCGGCCTGGAGGACGTGGAAGAACGAGAAGCGCACCGCCTGCTGGAGCGAGGCGTCGCCCTCGAGCTCCACGTCGGCGCGGTCCCAGACGTCGTCGAGGTACTTGCGCTGGGACGCGCGCAGGCCGTCCCATCCGGTGCGCTTGGCGGCCGACAGGGCGGCCTCGACCTGGTCGCGAACGGACGGGAGCGTGCGCCGGCTCGACCACCCGTACGCGAGCAGCTTGACGAGGCCCAGCCGCTGGCCGGGGCTGAGCTCGGTGGTGACCGTCATGCGCGCGAGGTCGGCCTCGCTCTCGCAGTCGGTGACCGTCCCCTCCGGGCCGTCGACGACGTGGTCCATGCCCGCCGCCATCAGCAGTCCGCTCCTGCGCGTCCGGTGCACGAGGCCGGCTCGCAGGCCGTGGTGGCCGTGCTGCATCGGCACGAGTGCGTTCTCGAGCACGGCGGCCATGCGCGGGTCCTTGGTCGCCTCGGGGAGCGGCTCGTTGGCGACCAGCTCGGACTGCACGACGATCCGGGCGTCGGCGTCGATCGGCTCCACCTCGTAGCGGATCGCGGCGATCGCGCGCTGCACGAACGAGACGAGGCGGGTGGAGCGCAGGCGGATCCCCTGGCCGGCGGGCGAGATCCATTCGACCTCGCGCGTGAGCACGCCCTCGCGGAAGTCCAGCACGCGCTCGTGGCGCACCAGCTCGCCATAGCGGATGTCGAACGGCTCGTCGTCGACGAGCAGGCGGATGATCTTCCCGTTGGTGACGTTGAGCAGCGTCTGCGCGTCCTCCGGATTGCCGTAGGCGTCTTCGGCGTGGGGCAGGGGCCGCGTCTCGTAGAACGCGTTCAGGTACGTGCCCGGCGTGCCGGTCGGCTCTCCCTCGTCGAGGTTCGCGCGCAGGCCGATATGGCCGTTGGAGAGCGCGAGGATCGACTCGGTCTGCGGGAGCAGGTCGAGGTCCAGCTCGCGCTCGTGGACCGCCCACGGCTGGACCGCGAAGACGTCCTCGCCGATCACTCCAGGAGCTCCGAGAGGTCCTGCACGACGACGTCGGCGCCGTGCTCGCGCAGCTCGTCGGCGTGGTCGGTGCGGTCCACGCCGACCACGTAGCCGAAGCGGCCGGCGCGGCCCGCCTCGACCCCCGCCAGCGCGTCCTCGAAGACCGCGGCCTCGCCCGGCTCGACGCCGAGGGCGCGCGCGCCGGCCAGGAAGCCGTCGGGCGCCGGCTTGCCCTTCAGGCCCTCGCGCTCGGCGTACACGCCGTCGATGATCGCCTCGAAGCGGTCGAGCAGGCCGGTCGCCTCGAGCACCTCGCGGGTGTTGTTGCTCGAGGAGACGACGGCGCGCCGCAGCCCCGCGTCGCGGGCGGCGTCGACGTAGCGGACCGAGCCCTCGTACGGCTCCACGCCCTGCGTCCTGATCAGGTCGAGCACGAGCTCGTTCTTGCGGGTGCCGAGCCGGTCCACCAGCTCGGGGTCCGGCTCGATGCCGCGCGACTGGAGGAACGACCGCACGCCGTCGAGCCGCGGCTTGCCGTCCACGTAGCGCTCGTAGTCCTCGGGGAGGGCGAACGGCGGCTGCGAGACCTCGCGCAGGTACTCGTCGAACATCTGCTTCCACGCCTGCGCGTGGACCTTGGCGGTCTGCGTGATCACGCCGTCGAGGTCGAACAGGGCGGCGCGGACGCCGTCGGGGAGGCCCAGCACTACGACGACGTCTGGACGATGCGGCCCTCGGAGGGCTGCACGAGCACCCACCCGCTGCCCGAGAAGCCGAGCTGGAAGCTCTCCCCCGAGCCGAGCCCGATCAGCGACTTGGCCTGCACGTCGGCGCGCAGGTTGGTCGTCACCGAGCCCGACCAGGCGATCGCCGCCGACGGGTCGGCGAACGTCGGCGCCTCGCTGACGTCGAGCCGCAGCGGCTCGCCGTCGGAGACGAGGGCGACCATGCCGGTCCCGTGCAGCGCGACGTTGAAGAGGCCGCCGGCCAGCATCCCAGCCGTGCCGCCCTTGACGCGCGTGATGTCCCAGTCGATGCCCCGTTCGAACGCGAGGATGTTCGCGCCGTTGACGGTCAGCGCGTCGTTGGTCAGCCGCAGGACGTGGACCAGCATCGCCTGGTTGGCGAGGAACAGCTCGCCCGAGCCGGTGGCCTCCATCAGCCGCAGCGACTCGCCGGTCGCCGCCTTCTTGAGCAGCCTCCCGAGCCCGCCGCCCTTGTGCTCGAAGCGCACGTCGCCCTGGTAGGCGACCATCGACCCGCTGCGGGCCATCACCGACGTCTCGGACAGTTCCACCTTCAGCAGCCGCGGGTTCTGCGGGGTGAACGCCTCCCCGGTCTCCACCTCCGCGAAGCGGTCCAGCGATGAGCCCATGTCAGCCATGCCGGGGACCATACCGCCGTCGTATCGTGGCTACATGGAGCGCGGCGCCCTCGAGGCCATGAGCGAGGCGATGCTGGCGATCGCCGCCGAGCGCGAGGTCGAGCCCGTGCTGCGGCGCCTCGTGCGGGCGGCGCGCGAGCTGGCCTCCGCGCGCTACGCGGCGCTCGGCATCCCGGACGGGCAGGGCGCGTTCGCGCAGTTCATCACCGAGGGGATGAGCGACGAGCTGATCGCGGCGATGGGCCCGCTCCCGCGCACCCACGGGCTGCTCGGCGCGATGCTCGAGTCGCCGGACCCGCACCGCACGGCGGACATCCGGCGCGACCCGCGCTTCCGCGGCTGGTGGCCGAGCGCGCACCCGCAGATGCGCTCGTTCCTCGGCGTGCCGGTCGTGGCCCGCGGCGAGGTGATCGCCGCGTTCTACCTCACCGACCGCGAGGGAGCGGAGGACTTCACGACCGAGGACCAGCGGCTGATCGAGATGCTGGCCGCGCACGCCGCGGTGGCGATCGAGAACGCGCGGCTGGCCGAGCGCGGGCGAGAGCTGAGCATCGTCGAGGAGCGCAACCGGCTGGCCCGCGAGCTGCACGACTCGGTCTCCCAGAAGCTGTTCGGGCTCGTGCTCACAGCCGAGGCGGCGGCCACGCTGCTCGACCGCGACTCCGCAGCCGCCGGAGAGCAGGTCGCGCGGCTCGGCGAGCTGGCGCAGGAGGCGCTGACCGAGCTGCGCGAGCTGATCTTCGAGCTGCGGCCGCTGTCGCTGGAGCAGGAGGGACTAGCGGCCACCTTGCGCAAGCAGGTCGAGATGCTCCGGCGGGTGCACGGGCGGGAGATCGAGCTGCGGATCGCCGGCTCCGCCGCCTGCGCGCCGGACGCCGAGGCCGACGTCCTGCGCGTGGCCCAGGAGGCGCTGGCCAACGCGCTCCGGCACGCGGGCGCCGAGCGGATCGAGCTGCGCATGGAGGCGCGCGACGGCCGCCTGCTGGTGGTGGTGGCCGACGACGGCGCGGGCTTCGATCCAGCCGACCCCGCGCTGCGCTCGCGGCGGCTCGGGCTGACCTCGATGGAGGAGCGGGCGCGGGCGCTCGGCGGCACGCTCGCGGTCGTGTCGCGCGTCGGCGAGGGGACGACGGTGACGCTCGAGGTGCCGCGATGATCCGCGTGCTGATCGCCGACGACCACGCGGTCGTGCGCCAGGGGCTGCGGACGTTCCTCGACCTCCAGGAGGACATCGAGGTGGTGGGGGAGGCGGCGGACGGCGAGGAGGCGGTGGAGCTGGCCGAGCGGCTCGCGCCCGACGTGGTCCTCATGGATCTCGTGATGCCGCGGATGGACGGCGTCGAGGCGATCCGGCTGCTGCGCGAGCGCGTCCCGGCCACGCGGGCCGTCGTGCTCTCGAGCTTCATCGACGACGATCGCGTGTTCCCGGTGGTCCGCGCGGGCGCGGCCGGCTACCTGCTCAAGGACGTGCAGCCGGCCGAGCTGGTCGATGCCATCCGCACCGTCCACGGCGGCGGGGCGCTCCTGCACCCGCGCGTCGCCGCACGGCTGCTCGCCGAGGTGGCGGGGGACCCGCTGACGCCGCGCGAGCGAGAGGTGCTCTCGCTCGTCGGGCGGGGGATGGCGAACAAGGTCATCGCGCGCGAGCTGGGGCTGGCGGAGAAGACCGTCAAGGCCCACGTGTCGAGCATCCTCGCCAAGCTCGGGGTGGCCGATCGGACGCAGGCGGCGCTCTACGCGGTCCGGGAGGGGTTGGTGGTTAGCCCCGGCGAACGTCAACGGCGGCATTGAGGGGGACCTAGGTCCTCAGACCTACGACCAATTCCCAATGGGAAGCCGGCCGCCGCGCGCCTAGCGTGACGAGCCGTGGACACCGCACTGATCACCGGCGCCTCGCGCGGCCTCGGCCTCGCCCTGGCCCGCGAGCTGGCGCGCCGATCGTGGCGGCTGGTGATCGACGCCCGCGGCGCCGACGACCTCGAAAAGGCGCGGAAGGAGCTCGCCGCCGTCACCGAAGTGACCGCCATCCCCGGCGACGTCGCGGACCCCGAGCATCGCCGTGCGCTGGTGGCCGCCGCCGGTCCGCGCATCGACCTGCTCGTCAACAACGCGAGCGTCCTCGGCCCGAGCCCGCAGCCGCCGCTCGCGGACTACCCGCTCGACGTGCTCGAGCACGTCTACCGCGTCAACGTCCTCGCGCCGCTCGCGCTCGTCCAGGCTGCGCTCCCGGCGCTGCACCCGGGCGCGTCCGTGGTCAGCGTGACGTCCGACGCCGCGGTCGAGGCCTACGAGGGCTGGGGCGGCTACGGCTCCTCCAAGGCCGCGCTCGAGCACGTCACCCGGACGCTCGCAGCGGAGCATCCGGAGCTGCGCTTCCTCGCCGTCGACCCCGGCGACATGAACACCCGGATGCAGCAGGAGGCGTTCCCGGGCGAGGACATCTCCGACCGGCCGCCGCCCGAGGCGAGCGTGCCCGGGCTGCTGGCCGTCGTGTTCGGCGACGCGCCGAGCGGGCGCTACCACGCATCCACCGTGGCCGCCGGATGAGCGCGGCGCTCGCGTTCGAGCTGCCGGCACGCCTGGAGGCCGACGAGGCGCCGGCCGAGCGCGACGGCGTCCGCCTCCTCGCCGCCTCCCCGGCGGGCCTCGAGCACCGCGGCTTCCGCGACCTCCCCGACCTTCTCGAACCCGGCGACGTGCTCGTCGTCAACAGCTCTGCCACGCTCCCGGCCGCCCTTCCTCTCCCCGGCGGGCGCCGCCTCCACCTCTCCACGCCGCTCCCCAAGTGGGACGGCCCGTGGCCGGAGGACGGCTACGAGCGCTGGGTCGTCGAGCTGCGCGACGGCGGCGCGCCGGACCGCAGCGTGCGGGCGGGGGAGCGCATCGCGCTGCCCGGGGACGGCCAGGCCGAGCTGCTCGCGCCCTACCTCGGCGGGCGCCGGCTATGGGCGGCGCGGCTGCGGCTCCAGCTCCCGCTGCTCGACTACCTCGCCGAGCACGGCGAGCCGATCCGGTACCGGCACCTGCCGCGCCCGGTGCCGCTGTCCGACCTCCAGACCGTCTTCGCCGCGGAGCCGGGCAGCGCGGAGATGCCGAGCGCGGGACGGCCGTTCAGCCGGCGGGTGCTCAACGCGCTCGGCGCGCGCGGGATCGCGGTCGCCGAGCTCACCCTCCACGCCGGCGTCTCCTCGCTCGAGCGCGGCGAGGCGCCGTATCCGGAGCGCTTCCGCGTCCCGGCCGCGACCGCCGCCGCGGTCAACGCCGCCCGGCGGGTGATCGCGGTCGGCACCACGGTCGTGCGCGCGCTGGAGACGGCCGCCGGCGAGGACGGTCAGGTCCACCCCTTCGAGGGCTGGACCCGCCTGACGGTCACGCCCGAGCGCGGTGTCGCGGTCGTCGACGGCATCGTCACCGGCTGGCACGACCCCGACGCCAGCCACCTGCTCATCCTCGAGGCGATCGCCGGCCGCGAGCTCGTCGAGCGCTCCTACGCCGAGGCCCTCGAGCACGGCTACCGCTGGCACGAGTTCGGCGACTCCCACCTGCTCCTCGCCTGAGGCCATCCCACGGGTGGTTGGAACCGATCGCGGCCGGGGTATGGGCAGCCCCATGCCGAAACGCCCGCGAATGCTCCTCATGCTCGGCGCCGCGATCATCGCCGCGCTCGCTCTCGCGCCGGCGGCCGGCGCGGCCGAGCCCAGGATGAAGCTCGATCCCAAGCTGCGGGTTGCAACGGTGTGCCTGCCGGTGACGGATCCCGTCGGCCTCCCCCGTCAGCTCTACGGCAAGCGCTACACGACGCCGTCCGCGACGTCGTCGACCCCCGCGGTCGTGCTCGTCCACGGCATCGCCTCCTCGACCGCCAACTGGGACTTCTCGCCGACGTGGTCCACCGCACGCGCGCTCGCGAGCGCCGGCTACGTCGTCTACTCGTATGACCGCCTCGGCTATGCGCGCAGCAACTACTTCGACATGCCCGGTGGCGGCGCGACGCTGACCACGCGCGAGCATCGACGGATGCTGCATCGAGGTCGTCCAGGACGTGAAGACGGGCGGTTACTCGACGACGGCCACCGACAACTGCGCCGCCGCGACTCCGGGCGGCATGCGGAACCCGACGGTGGCCATCCTGGGCCACAGCGCCGGCGGCTGGATCGTCGCCGGGTACCCCGGCACCTACCACGACGTGGCCGCGATGATCCAGACCAGCATCGTCGGCTCGACCGCGTCGAGCAGCGAGGAGTCCGAGGGCTCCGAAGGCGGCGGCTTCACTCCCAACGGCGAGCATCCCGACTACTTCGACTTCTTCCACGAGCGCTCGGAGTGCGAGTCCTTCAACGTCTACCCACCGGGCGCGGTCCGGTCGGTCGTCGACATCGCGTGCACCCCGCCGTTCATCCCGTCGCCGTACGGTGAGATCGCCGACCTGGCCGCCAAGCTCGCCGAGAACGACGTCGCGATCTCACAGATCGGGCCGGGTACACCGGTGCTGCTCTCGTCGGGCGACCACGACACGACGGCTCCGCCGCCGGACGCCCGCGCGGACTTCGAGTACTACAAGACGCACTGCGGCTGCGACGTGTCGCAGCACTTCATCCCGGATTCCGGCCACCTCTACCAGGTCCACGCGTCACTGGCTCAGACCGTCGACGTCTTCGTCGAGTGGCTGAGCTCCCGCGGGCTGCCACCGACGGCTCGGAGGCGCGGCTGAGGCTTAAGTCCTCAGCTCACCGCTTTCTTCACGAGCGCGCCGATCTCTTTCTCTTGGGCGGCGGTCAGCCGCTTCAGCGCGAAGGAGGTCGGCCACATGGCGCCTTCGTCGAGGTTCGCTTTGTCGCTGAAGCCGAACGTCGCGTACCTCGACTTGAACTTCTGCGCACTTTGGAAGAAGCAGACGACCTTGCCGTCCTTGGCATACGCCGGCATCCCGTACCAGGTTCTGGGTGAGAGGGCCGGCGCGCTGGCTTTGATGATCGCGTGGAGCCGTTCGGCCATGGCGCGATCCGGTTCCGGCATCTCGGCGATCTTCGCGAGCACGTCGCTTTCCCCGTCCGCCTTCCCCGCGCGCGGGCCGCGGCGCGCGGCCGCCTTCACCTCTTGGGCGCGTTCCCTCATCGCGGCTCGTTCGTCGTCCGTGAATCCCTTGGACGTCTTGCCGCTGGTTCTCCTGGCGGACTGGCTCAACTCCGGGGATGGTAACGCCCGGACCGTCGCGCCTACTCGTACTGGAGGGCTTCGAGGACGCGCAGCCGGGCGGCGCGACGAGCGGGCAGGATCGCCGCGACGATCCCGGCGATGACGGACACGATCACGAACGTGATCAGCGCGCCGGTGGGGATGGCGAACTGGAGGTCGTACTCCCCTAGCGCCTGCGTCACGAGCAGCGCGAGGAAGATCCCGAGCGGCAACCCGAGCGCAGCGCCGATCAGGGCCGTGATCACGCTCTCGTGCCGGACCATGCGGCGCACCTGACGCCTCGTCATGCCGACGGCCCGCAGCATCCCGAGCTCGCGGGTCCGCTCGAACACCGACAGCGCGAGCGTGTTGACCATGCCGAAGAGGCTGATGATCACCGACAGCGCGAGCAGCACGTACAGCAGGAGCAGGAACTGGCTGATCTCCTCGTCTTCCTTGTCGATCCACTCCTGGCGCGTCTGGACGCGCGTGTCGGGGAAGGCCTCGAGGCCGCTCTCGACGCTCTTCTTCTGCGCCTCGCCGGGGGCGCCGGGCACGTTGATCAGCGTGAAGCGGTTGCGCGGCCGCTCGTAGAGCTCGTCGAAGGCCTCCTGCGAGATGCTCGCGGTCCCGAGCAGCGGATAGAAGGGGCTCCCGTCGTAGATCCCGCGGACGACGAACTTCCGTCGCTCGTTCTCCGTCGTCAGAGCGGCGAACGAGTCTCCTACGGCGAGGTCCTTGTCGTCGGCGACGTCGTCCGGCAGGATCGCTCCGTCTTCGCCCAGGCTCGCGAGCACCTCGTCCGAGCCTTCTGTCCAGCGAATGTCGTAGACCTCGGTGATCGAGCCGTCGAGTCCGGTCAGGTTGCCTCCCGAGCCGTCCAGCTCCGCGACGTCCTGGCGCACGTTGCTGACGACGTCGGTGCCCTCGATGTCCGCGGCCGCGTCGCCGACCGCAGCCGGGAACTCCGAGTACCCGTCCTGCGAGGTCACGACCAGATCGGCCTGGATCTGCTCCTCGATCGCGGCGCTGTTCGAGACGCGGAGGCCCTGCGCGAGCACACCGACGAACGTCACGAGCGCGATCCCGATCATGAGCGCGGCCGCCGTGGAGGCGGTACGGCCGGGGTCCCGCATCGCGTTGCCCTCGGCGAGCGTCCCGGCGGCGCCGCCGATCCGGCGCGCCGGCCACCCCACGACGCGGGCGAGCGGGACGACGAGGCGCGACGAGAGCAGGGCCACGCCGACGAACAGCGCCAGGACGCCGATGCCGAGCAGGATGAACCGGTTGCCGGTGGCCAGGTCGGGCGCGAGCATCGCGTACGAGAGCGCGAGCACGGCCAGCAGGACGGTCCCGACCGCGATGTAGGGCGAGAAGCGAGCGAGGGCCGAGCGCGGCAGCTTCGCGCCCTCGCGGACGGCAGCGATCGGTGGCACCCGCGTCGCACGCAAGGCCGGCGAGAGCCCGGCGATCAGCGTGATCACGGTCCCCACCAGCAGCGAGACGATGATCGTCCGGGTGGCGAACACGGTCTCGGTCTGCGGCAGGTCGAGGTTGAGCGCGACGAAGAGCTTGTTCAGGCCGACCGCGAGCCCGAGCCCGGCGAACAGTCCGATGACCGACGCGAGCAGGCCGATCACCAGCGCCTCCAGGATCACGGAGCCCAGCACCTGCCGGCGAGACGCGCCCACCGTTCGCAGCGTTGCGAACTCGCGCGTCCGTTGCGCGACCGTGATCGAGAGCGTGTTGAAGATCACGAAGGCGCCGACGAACAGGGCGATGCCCGCGAACGTCAGGAGGAAGTACCGGATGATCGTGGTGAACGTTGCGACGTCATCCGAGTCCTCGTTCGCCTGCTCGGTTCCGGACCGCACCGTCACGTCCCTGCCGAGCTCCCGCCGGATGCGGGTGACGAGCTCCTCGGCGGCGATCCCGCCTTGCGCGGCGGCCTGGACCGCGTCGAGCTCGCCCTTCTTGTCGAGGAGCGTCTGGGCGGTCGGGATGTCGAAGATGGCGAACGTGGCGCTGCCGAGCGAGCTCACCTCGCCGTACCTCGCGATTCCGACGATCTCGTACTCCCGGGCGGGGCCGAGGGCCGCGACGCCGATCCGGTCGCCGATGGCGAGGTTCTCGTCGTCGGCGACCCCTTCGTCGATGGCGAGCTCTTCCGAGCCCGACGGCCAGCGGCCCTTGACGAGGTTGAGCGGATTGAAGCGCTCGTACTCGGGCGCGGTGTCGATGCCGAACGCGAACGAGGGGGCGCCCCCCGTGTCGATCGCCTCGCCGTCCGGCTTGAGCAGCTTGGTCTGGAAGTCGGTCACCGTGCCGGTCGCCGCGTCGACGCCGTCGACTCCCCGGACCTGCTCGAGCACGTCCTCCGGGATCGGAGGGGGCTCCGACTGCTCGCCCTCGAAGCTGATGTCGGCGCCCTTGCCGCTGACGACCGCGTCCGTCCCTGCGTACGACTCGACGAAGATGGCGTCGAACGCCTTGTCGATCGTGTCCGTGAGCACGTAGGCGCCGCTCATCATCGCGACGCCGAGGACGATCGCGATCGCGGTCAGCACCGTCCGGAACTTGCGTCCGGCCATGCCGCGGAGCGCGACCCCGATCATCGCAGCGCGATCTCTTCGACCACCGCGAGCACCTGATGTTCGTCGGCGCCGCGCAGCTCCTTCACGATGTTGCCGTCCGCGATGAAGAGGATCCGATCGGCGGTCGCCGCGGCGCGCGCGTCGTGCGTGACCATGACGAGCGTCTGCCCGTAGTCCCGAACCGAGCCGCGGAGCAGGTCGAGGATCTCGCCACCCGTCCTCGAATCGAGATTCCCGGTCGGCTCGTCGGCGAAGACAACGCTCGGCCGGCTCACGAGCGCCCGGGCGATCGCGACCCGCTGCTGCTGACCGCCCGAGAGCTCCGATGGCCGGTGCTTGAGGCGGTCCTGCAGGCCGACCTTACCGAGCAGGTCGTCGAAGAACTCGGCCTCCGGCTTCCGGCCTCCGAGGGTCAGCGGCAGGACGATGTTCTGCTCCGCCGTCAACATCGGGAGCAGGTTGAAGAACTGGAAGATGAAGCCGATGTGCTCGCGGCGCAGCTTCGTGACCTCGGTGTCGCTGAGCTCACTCAGCCGGGTTCCGGCGATCGTGACGTAGCCCTCGGTTGGCGCGTCGAGCGCCGCGAGGAGGTGCATCAGCGTCGATTTTCCCGAGCCCGACGGCCCCATGACCGCGGTCAGCATCCCGCCCTCGACAGCGAGCGAGACGCGGCGCAGCGCGTGCACGGCCGTGTCGCCCTCGCCGTAGACCCGGCTCAGCTCGTGCGCCTCGACCACTGCCCCGTTCGCGCTGGCGGCGTGGTCCTCGGCTCGATCGGACGGCGTCGGGAGGTCGGCCATCGCGGCAGGCTATAGAACGCCGCCCGTGGTTGCACGTAGCCTGTGCCGTCGTGCCGGGTATCGGAGTGATGCGCGAGGGTCCGCTTCACGCCGCGGTGAAGGCGCTGCTGGCCGAGCCGGGCGACCGCCTGGAGGTGCCGGTGGGACGGTTCGTGGTCGACCTGGTCCGTGCTGACGGCGAGTTGGTCGAGGTCCAGACGGGAGGTTTCGGCGCGCTCGGCAACAAGCTCGACGCGCTGCTCGACGAGCACCGCATCCGCGTCGTGCACCCGGTCGCGGCCGAGCGCCGGATCGTTCGGGTCGACGAGCACGGCCAGGTGCTCGGGGCGCGCCGGTCGCCGAAGCGGGCGACGGCGGTGGAGGTGTTCGACAAGCTGGTCGCGTTTCCGTTGCTGCTGACTCACCCGAACCTCACGGTCGAGGTGCTGCTGCTGCGTGAGGATCACGTCCGCCGCGGGCAGCCGACGACGACTCGGAGGCGCACCCGAGATCCGGGGGAGCGACGGCTGGTCGAGGTGCTCGATCGGGTCGCCCTGCGGACGCCGCAGGACATCCTCGCGGCGCTGCCGACGCTGCCACGTGAGCCGTTCAGCACTCGCGAGCTCGCCGCCGTCTTGCGGTGCAGCACGCTGCTGGCGCAGCGCACGCTGTACTGCCTGCGGATGATCGGGATCGTGGAGCCGGCGGGCAAGCGCGGGCGCGCTCCGCTGCACGTGCGAACGCCAGCGACGGCAGACGCGCTCGCCTAGGTCCTCGCGCTGCCCGCCGCAGCGCCGGTGGGCATCTCGGAGATCGGGATCTCGTCGTGGGCGACGCCGGCCGTGAGCTCAGGCAGTAGGCCAGCGAGGAACTTCTGCATGCGCTCCTCGTCGCGCAGGATGTCGCGCGCCAGCTTGGCTGTCTGCTTGTCGCCGACAGTGCTTGCGAGCGAGTCGATCACCATGTAGGTCGCGATCTCCTGCGCCTCGTCTGCGTATTCGGCCCGGGCGTTGTGCAGCATCTTCTCCTGCTCGCCGGCGCCGCGCACCGCATGCAACGGGCCCTGGGCGGCCGCCTTGGCCTTTTCGAACCTTCCCGCGACGCTCTCCGCCATCTTGCCGAGCCCCTCCGGCCCCGGTACCGACACCGTCTCCGGGTTCCCGCCGAGCTGCTTGATGCGCCGTGCGACCTGGGTCGCGTGCGACTTGGTCTCCTTGAGGTGATCATTCAGACGCTTGGCGTAGTCCTCGCGCGTCGTCACGTCGGCATGCGCCTGGAGCGAGGTCTCGAGTTGCTTCTCCTTCGCGTAGGCCTCGTTGAGGAGCTGGACCAGCTTCGCGTCGCGTGTCGGTGTGTCTGACATCTCGGAGCCTCCCGTGCGTGATTGGCGAACGCCGCTGCACTACCCGCACCGGAGTGCTTCCACCGTGGCGATGCAAGTTTTCGCACATGGCGTCTTTGCGGGGGCGAGTGGGTACCCCGAACGCAACGGTCGATTGCGGAAACGAGGGGATTCGATATGGCCGGCACCACGCCACAAAGCGGCAAGACGCGAACGAGCAACTCGGCAAAGGCATCGAGCCGAAAGGGCTCGGGCACCAAGAAGCCGGCGCGTGCGAAACCCGCGTCGGCCCGCAGCGGCAGCAGCCGCACGACGCGGTCTGCAAGCGCCCCGCGCGCGTCGAGTAACGGGGCGAAGCGCAGCACGACTTCGGGGCCGAAGCGCAGGACCACCACGGCGGCGAAGCGCAGTACGACCACCGACACGGTCAAGCACGTCGCGACCAAGGCTGCGGGGCCGGCCGTGGCAGTGGGCGCGGCTGCCGCCGGCATCGTGGGCGGGATCGTCCTCAAGAGCCGCATGCGCCGCAAGCCAACCGTCCTCGGGGTGACGTTGCCCCGCTCGATCGGGAAGGGTCTCCCTGACCTCGACGCCAAGTCGATCGCGAAGTCCGTCGGCCATGCCAGCAAGCGGTTCGCGAAGGCCACGAAGAACGTCTCGAAGGACCTCGAGCGAGCCGGAGACCAGGCCGAGCGCATCGGCAAGATCCTCGACTGATCCACGAAGATGGCAGCCACCAAGACACGATCCCGCACGAGCACGGCCGTCAAGCGGAGCAACGGCGTGGTCACGCGGGCCAAGGACGCGGGCGATACGGTCGCCTCGATCGCACAGCGCTCCACCGGGCCCGCGCTCGCGGCGGGTGCCGCGGCGGCCGGCCTCGCCGGAGGCCTGCTCATCGGATCGCGCGTGACGCCAGGCCGTCGGCTGTTCCGGCGCCGGCGGTCCGGCGCGGTGGTGGCGCTCGCCAGTGGTGCCCGCCGCGCTGCCGCCATGGCAGGTAAGGCGTCCAATACGGCAGACGACATCCGCGCCATTCGCGAGCAACTCGAGAACGCGAATCGTCGCTCGCCGATCGAGGTCGTACTCGACGGGCTGACCCACCGCCCCGGCACCGGCAGACGCGAGCGACAGCTCGGATAGCCCTAGCTGTCGCTCGCTCCGCGCCATGAGGAGCATCCAAGTCGCGGCGGTGGTTGAACCATCAATCTCTCCTCTCTTGAGACCGCCCGGTGCGGTCTTCGTGGACGCACGTTCGAGGAGCCGGGTAGACGATCGGGTTGGTGCGCCGGGTAGACGCCGGTAGCTGCGGGCCGATACGGTCGGCCGAATCGCGATGCAATTCAGGCTCCTCGGACCGCTGCACGTCGCAGAGCAGAACGTGGCGGCGGCGTTCGGAGGGGTCACGCAGCGCTCATTGCTGGCGATCGTGCGGCTCGGGGAGCTGCGGCTGGCCGCGCTCGAGGAGCGGATCGACGCCGACCTGGCCAACGGGCGCCACGGTGACCTGGTCAGCGAGCTGGAGGCGCTGATCGTCGACCATCCCCTGCGTGAGCGCGGCGCGCAGCTCATGCTGGGCCTCTATCGCTCGGGCCGGCAGGCCGCGGCGCTGCATGCCGGGCTCGCGCCGGACGATCCCGGCACCCGGTTCCGCTGGTCGCTTACCGGGGCCGGGTCGTGAGTGTCGCCCTGGACAGCGGCTCGAGCTTCGCCGGCTACCGGATCGAGTCGGTGGTCGGTCGCGGCGGCATGGGCGTGGTCTACCGGGCGACCGACCTTAGGCTCGAGCGGCCGGTGGCGTTGAAGCTGGTCGCGCCCGAGTTGGCCGAGGACGAGCTGTTCCGGCGCCGGTTTCTCAAGGAGCCGCGCCTGGCGGCCTCGTTGGACCATCCGAACGTGGTGCCGATTTATGAGGCGGGCGAGCATGACGGGCAGCTGTATCTGGCGATGCGGTTCGTCGACGGCAGTGACATGCGCACGCTGCTGCGGCGGGAGGGTGGGCTGGCGACCGAGCGCGCGCTCGATGTCCTGGGCCAGGTGGCGGGCGCGCTTGACGCCGCGCACCGGCGCGGGCTCGTGCACCGCGACGTCAAGCCGGCCAATGTGCTGGTCGACGAGGACGGGCACGCGTACCTGACCGACTTCGGGGTCACCAAGCAGCTGGGGGGCAACACGACCGAGACGGGGCAGATCGTGGGGACGCTCGACTACGTGGCGCCTGAGCAGATCCGCGGCGAGGACGTCGACGCCCGCGCCGACGGTTACGCGCTCGCGTGCGTGCTGTACGAGTGCCTGGCGGGGGCGCCGCCGTTTCACCGTGCCACCGAGGCCGAGACGCTGTGGGCGCACATGCAGGAGCCCCCGCCGCCGCTGCCGGGGTTTCCCGCGCTCGATCGGGTGATGGCCAAGGCGCTGGCCAAGGACCCCACCGACCGGTACGCGACGTGCAGCGAGCTGATCGCCCATGCGCGGGCGGCGCTGGCGCACCCGATCGTTGTGCCGCCGCGGCTGCTGCGGAGCCGGCACGCCATCCTCGCCGCCGGGGTGCTGGTACTCGCTGCGACCGCGGTCGCGATCGTGCTGGCGTCGCGCGACGGCGGCTCGGCCGCGCTGCGGGCTCCGGTTCTGCCGTCGGGTGACGGGCTCGCCGCCATTCGCGGCGACGGGAACCGCATCGCCTCGTTCACGGGTGCCGACACGGCGCCGAGCAATATCGCGGTCGGCG
Organism: uncultured Solirubrobacteraceae bacterium; assembly: GCA_963730535.1. Taxonomy (GTDB): domain Bacteria; phylum Actinomycetota; class Thermoleophilia; order Solirubrobacterales; family Solirubrobacteraceae; genus DASSUW01. Next base: position 59,281 of record CAVSRU010000018.1, on the reverse strand, counting down.
AGGGCAGCGTCTGGGTGCTCAACACCGCGGACGAGAGGGTCTCGCGCGTGGATCCGCGCACGGGCAACGTGATCCGCAGCTTCGAGCCCCGCGGGCGGCCGACCGACATCGCGGCGGGAGCCGGGGCGTTGTGGATCGGCAGCGGGCCCGGCGCCACGCATCGCGTGTCGCGGGTCGATCCCGCCACGGGTGACGCGACGCGTACGGAGCGGCTCCCCACCGGCGGCGAGGATGGCTCCTACAGCGAGGGCGTTCCCATGATCGCGGTCGGCGCGGGTGCCGTGTGGGCGATCAACCCCGACAACACGGTCTCGCGCCTGGATCCGGCGAGCGGCCGGCGCGTCGCCGTCGTCCGGGGGCCGGACGGGGCGGAGGCGATCGCGGCCGGCGACGCGGGCGTGTGGGTGATCTCCGGCGTGAATACGATCTCGCGGATCGACCCGCGCACGAACCGCATGCGCAAGGCGATCGAGCTCGGCAGCAACCGCCTGTTCGGGATCGCGGTCGGCGGCGGGGCGGTGTGGGCGACCTCCGAGGAGGGCGTGCTGTGGCGCGTCGAGCCCGGGCAGCCCCCGATCGAGCGCACGATCGAGGTCGGCGCCGGCGTGCGCTACGTCGCGTTCGGCGACGGCGCCGTGTGGGTGGCCAACTGGAACGACAGCACGGTCTCGCGCGTGGACCCGGCGACCAACCAGGTCGCGGCGCGGGTGCCGGTCGGCGCCTCCCAGGCGCTCGCGGCCGGCGCCGGCTCGGCGTGGGTGAGCGTCGCGGGCGGGTCCAGGAGCGGGGTGCTGCCGGCGAGCGCCTGCGGCGAACTGGTCGCTGGGGGCGGGCGGCCGGACGTGCTGATCGCCTCGAACCTGACGCTCCAGGGCCCGAGCGACGTCGTCACGCCCACGATGGTCGACGCGATCCGCTTCGTGCTCCAGGACCACGGGTTCCGGGCGGGCGAGCACACGGTCGGCTACCGCTCGTGCGACGACTCGACGGCGCAAAGCGGTGGCGTCGAGTTCCGCCGGTGCGCCTCGAACGCCAACGCGTTCGCGGCGGCAGGCCGGCTCGTCGCGGTGATCGGCCCGTTCTACTCGTTCTGCGCCCAGATCATGATCCCGATCCTCAACCGGGCCCGCGGCGGGCCGCTGGCACTGATCGGGCCGACCACGACGTGGCCGAACCTCACGCGCGGCGGGCCGCTCGCGCTGCCGGCGCCGTACGGCTACCGCGGCGAGCCCGACGTCTACTACCCGACCGGCGAACGCAACTTCGTGCGCCTCGCCGGCAGCGGCGACCTCCAGGGCGTGGCGCTCGCGCGGCTCGCGAAATCGCTCGGGCTGCGGAGCGTGTATCTGGTCAACGACGATGAGAGCGGCGCCGTGCTGTTCACCGACGGGTTCGAGCGAGTGGCGCCCGAGCTCGGCATCGACGTCGCAGGCGTGCGCAGCGTCGGCTCCGAGCCGCGAAGCAACGCCGTCGCGGCCGCCGTCGAGCGCTCGGGCGCGGACGGCGTCGTGCTCGGCACGGCCCTCGCGTACGGCGGCGGGGACCTGATCGAGGCGCTGCGCAAGCGGCTGGGAGATCGCGTGACACTGCTCGCGGGCGACGGCTTCTTCGAGCCCGACACGCTGCGCGCGCTCGGCCGGCCCGCCGACGGCCTCTACGTCGTCTATCCAGGCCTGTCGCCCTCCGCCCCGGACCTCACGCCGGCGGCACAACGCTTCGTCCACGAGTTCGGCGTCAAGGCCGACGAGATCGGCGTGCTGGAGGCCGCCCAAGCGACCGAGACCGTGCTGGCGGCGATCGCCCGCTCCGACGGCACCCGCGCCTCCGTGCTCAAAGAGCTGCGGAACACGCGCGAACAGGACAGCATCCTCGGCGACTTCGCCTTCGACCCCTACGGCGACATGACGCCGGCACTGTTCACGGCCCTGCGGGTGACCGGCACGCGATCGCGCCCGGCGAAAAACCTGGTCGTGGACCGCGTGATCGCCGTGCCCACGGAGTAAGCAGCGGCTCCCCGTCCGGAAATTGTTGTGCGGCGCCGATGCCGGCACGGCTCCTTGTCGCGCAAATCAGCAGCGACTTCGCGCTCGGACCCACTACTGCAGGCAGGCGAAAGGAAAGCCCCAGCTGCCTGAACCGGGAGGCGCCTGCAATGTCACATGAAGGGCGGTCAAGTAATGGCGTCCTCGTGCTTGGCCGCCGCGCTCGCCCTCGATGTTTCGGGAGGTCGCTCGACTCGCCGTTCTCCGCAGCGCTGCCAGTCAGCGCTGTTGCCGGGTGTTGCCTTCGCTGTCCCTCAGCGGGAGTAGCCTGCGCCCGTGTCGACGGCTCAGGGAGTCACCTACCGACCTGCGGCGCCCGGCGACGTGAAGCTGCTGACGCGGATGCTGTGGGTCGCCTTCAACTGGCGTAACGAAGCGGTCTCCGAGCAGCACTGGCCGGACCCGACCGCGCCAGCGAAGTACGTCGACGGGTTCGGCCGACACGGTGATGCGGGAGTCGTCGCCGCAGTCGCGGGTCAGGGTGTCGGGGCGGCCTGGTACCGCCTGCTTCCCGCTGACGATCCCGGCTACGGCTTCGTCGCGGCCGACATCCCGGAGATCACGCTCGGAGTGGCCTCGCAGGCACGCGGGCGGGGCATCGGGACGGCGCTGATGCAGCGCCTGCTCGATAGGGCCGTCGCCGACCGCATCGCGGCGTTGAGCTTGAGCGTCGAGCCCGACAACGCGGCCACACGCCTCTACCTCGCGCTCGGGTTCGAGCGCGTCGGCGGGTCCGGTGGCTCGATCACGCTGCTGCGGACCCTCGAGCCGGCCGGGAATCGCGATGCGTGATCGGCTGCTCGACCAGTCGCTTGTGGGACCGGAACCGGACGGGACGCCTGGGGCTGGGACGAGATCCAGCCCTGGCTCGACACGCGGCTCGAGCTGCCGGTCGGGCCGCTGCTTTGCATCATCATGGCATCAGCCGTGGCAGGCACTGGTCCAGCGCCGCCGCGCGCGCCGACTTGCGCAGGACCGCCGCTCGGGCGGGCGTGCGGCGACGTCCACGCCCGCCAACGACCGGCGGTGGCGCAAGCAGCAGTGCGAAGCGGCGGTTTTGGTCGCTTGCGGGCGGCGATCGCAGTTTCCCCGAGCGGGTGATTTGTGCCCACCCGGCGGCGGGATATGCTGGCGCCATGCTGCTCAGGCCGCTGAGGCGTGCGCCGATGATGCTCGGCGGCGTCGGCTTCCAGGCCGGCGTGGACAAGGCGCGACGGGAGAGGATCGAGGCCCAGCGGCAGGCGGCCGTCCGTACCGCCCGGGCGGCGGCGCCCGCGCCCGACGTCGTCGGGCAGCTCAAGGAACTGAAGGCGCTCCACGATCACGGCGTTCTCTCGCCGGAGGAGTTCCAGATGGCGAAGCGCAAGTTGCTGGCCGGCTGACTGAGGGGCGACCGACATGTCCCTCGGACCCGTCCAACTCCTCGTCGTCGGCTTCGACCGGCCCGACTTCCGCGGCGAGGTGCTCGCCGAGCTCGAGCGCCTGCGCGAGAGCGACGTCGTCCGTGTCATCGACCTGCTGGTCGTTCACAAGGGCGCCGACGGTGTCGTCCAGCGTCTGCACCATTCCGACCTCACCGCCGGCGAGGCCGACGGCGCCGTTGTCGCCGGGCTGATCGGCCTCGGCGTGACGGGCGACGAGGGGGCCGACGCCCGCGCGCTCGGCGGCGCGACGCGCGACGAGGCCGACGGCGGCCACCTCCTGGCCGAGGAGGGGTTCTGGTCCCTCGACGAGGCCATCGCGAACGACTCCGCCGCCGCGATCGCGCTCGTCGAGCACCGCTGGGCGATCGGCGTGCGCGACGCGATCCGCGCCGCGGGCGGCGTTCCGGTCGCCGACGCGTGGATCCATCCAGCCGACCTCGTCGCCGCCGGCCTGATCGACGCCGAGGGCGCGGCGGTAACGGATGGGTGACGCGATCGGGAGAACGCTCGCCGCCGCGGTCGGCGTGACGTCAGCCCGCTAGCCCGCGCTCGATCTGTAAGGCGTCGCCCAGCTCTGTGCGCGAATGGGACCGCCGGATTCCGGCGACGGCCACGTTCTACCTAGGGGTGAGGAGGACGACGCGATCTCCGAGCGCCGCCTCGCGTTCGTCGAATGATGGACTTGCGCGCTACGCTGGGGGGGTCAGACAGCGAGGGCAACCAGAGGGCGAGACCTTCAACTGAACGTCCCCTTCCCGCGTAAGCCGCCTGATCTTCTGATGGCCGAGAGTCCACCCCCGGGTGGGCTTTCCGCGTTAACGGGCGCCGGGTCAGGGCAGGATGTCGTTCAGCGTTGCCGTGAAGCGCTCGCCCGACTCCTCGAGCTCGCCCTCGATATGCAGGCGCGCCGGGCCGGTCTCGGTCCATAGTTCGAGGAAGTAGGCCCAACCCGGCGCGTCCGCGTCGTCGGACTTGGTGATCACCTCGACCCGGTAGATCCCGCGCGGCGGCAGCACCAGGGACTCGGGGCAGTCGTGCTCGAGGCGGCGGTGCAGGTCCTCGACTTCGAGCCGATTGCGAGACACGACGTGGAGCTCCTCGTAGTCGCCGTCCACGACGAGTTCGACGATGTCCTCGAGTGCCCGGTACATCGGGTCGGGCATCAGCTCGAGCCCTTCCGCGATCTCTTCCCGTCCGCCCAACTCGTAGCCCGGCGTCAGGCTCAGCCGCTTGTAGAAGTAGTCCTCGCACGCCGCGCGCGCCTGGCGGCGGATGCCCTTGGACAACCCCGCGGCGCCGAGCGCAAAGACCCCCGCCTCGATCGCTTCCTCGAGCGTCCCGTGGCGGCGCGTGAGCTGCGCGGTGACCGCGCGACCGTGCTCCGTGTCGCGCGCGATCGATGAGCCGTCCATCAGAATCGAGGGAGCGTCGTGGCGGCTGTAGCCGGCGCAGGCCCGCACCGCGGAGTGAAGCACGATGAGGTGGTCGCCCATCACGTCCTGGTGGTAGCTCCCACGACTCTGCATCCTACGAAGAGCAGGCGCAGCTACGCGACCGCGGCTTGCGCCCAGAGCTCTTCGTATCCGGCGCCATGCTCAGGCGCGTTGGGCTCGCTGGGCGTGGTGGTCGCGCTCTCGACGAGTCGGGCGATGGCGGCGCGCTGGATGCGCGACACGTGCATCTGGGAGCAGCCGATGCGTCGGCCGATCTCGGTCTGGGTGAGGTCCTCGCGGAAGCGCAGACGCAGCACCAGCTGCTCGCGCTCTGACAGTGTGTTCAGCAGCCCGTCGACGGTTGCGGAGGCTTCGGCCGCCTCGAAGCCGGGGTCTTCGTCGCCCAGTCGCTCTCCGAGCGTCGTTGCGTCGCCCTCCTGCGTCGTCGCGGGACGGTCGAGCGAATCACTGGAGCGCGCGTGGGCCGCTTCGGAGGCGTGGAGGAGTTCTTCAATTGTGCAGCCGACCTGTGCGGCGAGCTCGCGTGCGGTCGGGTTGCGCCCGAGATCATTGGTGAGGTGTTCGCGCTCGCGTTCGATCCTGATCGCGCGCTCCTGCAGCTCCCGTGGCGGGCGGACCGCCCAGGTGAAGTCGCGGAAGTAGCGCAGGATCTCGCCCTGCACGGTCGGTACTGCGAACGTGCTGAAGGCGGCGCCGTTGGCTGGGTCATAGCGGTCCAGCGCCTTGAGCAGCCCGATGGCGGCGATCTGCTCGAGGTCCTCGAGCGGAACCCGCCGGCCCCGATCGAAGCGCCGCGCGATCGAGTTGGCAAGCGGCAGGTAGTTGCGGATCAGGCGTTCGCGGGCCCCCGGTTCGCGGTGGTCGGCGTAGGCGCGGAGATCTGCTGCGTCACGCTCGCGGTGACTCGTCACGAGACATCCCTCCGTCGACGGCGTCCGCCGGCGCCGCGAACGGCAGTGTCTGGTCGAGCCCGCAGAGCTGGATCGCTCTGTCGGCTGGAGCCGCGGGCGCCAGCAGCGTCAGCTGGAATCCGTCGCGCTGCGCACGCTGGTCGAGCGCCACCAGCAGGTGCAGGCCGGCGGAGTCGATGAAGGACAGGCCGCGTAGATCGAGCACCAGGCGCGCCCCTTGCTCCATGCCGTCCAGCGCGGCGCTCAGGGTCTCAGCGATGGCGGCGTCGAGCGTGCTGCGCAGCGTCTCAGCGGTGGCGAGCTCGAGCTCGCCGCGGGGCTGCACGATCGTGACATGTTTGCGCCGCTGGACCTCGACGGCGAAGGGCGCGAGATCGGACATCTCGGCCACCGAGCTCTGGCAGGCAGGAAGGCTCATCGCAACGACCGTATCACGTTTTGACGAGTATATGAGGAAGTTTTCTCATCAGGTTCGGCTCAAGATCGGTTAACATCGCGGCCGTGTCTGACGAACTTGGCGGCAGTCGCGGCGTTTACAGCATCGGTGCGGTCGCTCGAATGCTGGGGATTCCCGCCGCGACGATCCGCAACTGGGAGGATCGCTACGGCACGATCGTCCCCGAGCGGAGCCCCGGGGGCCATCGCCTCTACTCACGCGACCAGATGGCGCAACTGCGCTTCATCGCTGCGGAGGTGTCGGGCGGGTTGTCGGCGGCCGATGCTCATCGGCTGCTGGCAGACCGGAGCGAAGGTGGTCAATCCTTGACGACCGACGGTCGAAACGGTGGTACGCGGCTGCTCGTGCTGCTCGCCGAGCGCGATCCCGTCGCCGCGGATCTGGCGGAGTTCTTCCTGCGCACCGAGGGCTACGACGTGCACCTGGCTTTGGCCGTGGGCGACGCCGAGGAGCAGTGGCTCGAGAGCAGCCCGCAGCTGGCGATCGTGGAGCTGATGATCTCCGGAGGACGCGGCGCAGACCTGTGCCGGCGGCTGAAGCAGCACGAAACTGGCGCCGTGCTCGCCATTTCCGTCCTGCAGGCTCGAGACGAGGCGTTGGCCGCGGGCGCCGACGCCTTTCTGCAGAAGCCGCTTGATCCGCTCGAATTCGTCTCCACCGTCAAAGACCTGCTCGGGGCGAGCGCGCTGGTCGCCCGCCACGGGAGCGTCTGATGGAGGAGCGCGGCAAGACCGGCGACGAAGGGCTCGATCTGATCCTCGGCGGCGGCCTGCCGCTGAACGGCATCAACCTGATCATGGGACTTCCGGGCTCGGGGAAGACGTTGCTCTGCCAGCAGCTCATGTTCGCCCGCGCGACCGAGGAGCGTCCTGCGGTCTACCTGTCCACGGTCTCCGAGCCGTTCGAGAAGATCCTCCGCTACGCACAGACGCTCAGCTTCTTCGATCGCGATGCGATCGGCCGATCCGTCTTCTACGAGGACCTCGGCCCGGCAGTGGCCGGCGCGGAAGGGCTCGACGCGGTCACCGAGCGGATCGCAGCGCTGATCAAGGAGCGCCGGCCGGGGATCATCGTGATCGACAGCTTCAAGGCGCTGGGTGCGTTCGCCGACGACGCGCGAGCGTTCCGTCGCTTCCTGCACGAGCTTGCCGCACTGCTCACAGCCTTCCCGGCCACCAGCTTCTGGATCGGTGAATACAGCGAGGATGAGACGCGCACGGCGCCGGAGTTCGCCGTCGCCGACGGAATCATCTCGCTCGCGACAGAGCGCGCGAGCGAGCGCACGCTACGCCTGATCCAGGTGACCAAGCTCCGGGGGAGCGACTTCCGCTCAGGGCGTCACAGCTATCGCCTCTCCAAGGACGGCATCACGGTGTTCCCGCGGCTCGCCGATCCCATCCGCGACGATGATTACCGGCTGGGGGAAGAGCGGATGTCGTCCGGCATCGCGCCGCTCGACCTGATGCTCGCCGAGGGTTACGCGCCCGGGAGCTCCACGCTGGTGGCCGGACCGTCGGGTGCCGGCAAGACTTTGATGGGGCTCCACTTCATCTTCAGCGGCGCTGCGAACGACGAGCCGGGCGTGATCGCGACCCTGCAGGAGAACCCGATCCAGCTCCAGAGGGTCGCCCGCGGCTTCGGGTGGTCGCTGGACGACGAGCGGGTGGCCGTCATGCACCGGTCGCCCAACGATGTCTACATCGACGAATGGGTCTACGAGCTGCTCGAGCTCGTGGAGACCACCGGCGCCACGCGCGTCATGATCGACAGCCTTAGCGACCTGCAGTACGCGACCCCCGATCGCGTGCGCTTCCGCGAGTTCATCTACTCCCTCACGCAGCGCCTCTCGCGCGCCGGCATCAGCCCGATCATGACCAGCGAGATACCGGAGCTCTTCCAGGTCGGTCGCCTCGCCGAGTACGGGATCTCGCACCTCTCCGACAACGTCGTCCTGCTTCAGTACCTGCGCGCCGAATCTCGCCTCCTGCGCACAGTGACGATCCTCAAATCACGGGCAAGTGCCCACGACCCCGAGGTCCGCGAGTTCGACATCACCGACGACGGGATCGTCCTCGGAGACCCAGTCACCGGCGAGCAGGTCTAGCCGTCAACAGACACGCACACCCCGCGTGGGGAGTTACTCGCCGCTGGCGCGCAGGGGCGTGCGGTCGAGCGGCTCGGCGAGCAGCATCTCCTTCGTGAAGATCAGCTCGCCGCGGTTGTAGTCCGACATCTCGTAGTCGTGGCCCATGGTGATGGCGTCGAACGGGCACGCGATCTCGCAGTAGCCGCAGAAGATGCAGCGCGAGAGGTTGATCTCGTAGACGGCGGCGTAGCGCTCGCCGGCGCTGACCCGGTTCTCGGGCGTGTTCTCGGCGGCCACCACGCGGATGCAGTCGGCCGGGCACGCGGCGGCGCAGAGCGAGCAGCCGACGCACTTCTCGAGCCCCGTGTCCTCGAACCGGTGCAGCTTGTGGCGCCCGCGGAAGCGCGGGTAGACGGCAACCTTCTCCTCCGGGTACTGGAGCGTCTTCGGCCCCTCGACCATGCGGGCGAACGTCGTCTTGAGCCCCCGCAGGGTCTCGCCGAAGGCGCGGTAGGAGCTGCGCGCCGCCCCGGGGGCGGGCGCGCGAAGCACCTCGACGACGTCGTCGGGCTTATAGGGCATCAGTCGATCACCACCACCAGGATCGCGGTCACAAGCGCGTTCACCGTGGCCAGCGGCAGGAACACCTTCCAGCCCAGGGACATCAGCTGGTCGTAGCGCAGCCGCGGCAGCGTCGCGCGCACCCAGATGAAGAAGAAGACGAACGCCAGCGTCTTGACCAGCACGACGATCGGGTCGACCCACGTCGGCGGATCGACGAACGGCAGGTTCCAACCGCCGAGGAAGATCGTCACCGTGATGGCCGAGACCACGATGATGTTGATGTACTCGGCCGCGAAGTACGCGGCGAAGCGCCCGCCGCCGTACTCGGTGTTGTAACCGCCGACCAGCTCGGCGTCGGCCTCCGGCAGGTCGAACGGCGGCCGGTTGGTCTCCGCGAAGCCCGCCACGAGGAAGATCACGAAGCCGACGAACTGCGGCACGATGTACCACAGCCCCTCCTGCGCGTTCACGATCTCGGTCAGCGACAGCGAGCCGGCCATCATGATCACGCCCACGAGCGCGAGCCCCTGCGCGACCTCGTACGAGATCAGCTGCGCGGCGCCGCGCATGGCGCCGAGGAACGAGTACTTGGAGCCCGAGGCCCAGCCGCCGAGCATCAGCCCGTAGAAGGCGATCGCGCCGAACGCGAACGCGTAGAGGATCCCCACCGACGGGTCGACGCCATAGAGCCCGACGTCGGTCCCGAAGATGTCGACCACGTCCGAGAACGGGATGATCGCGATCGTCGCCACCGCCGTGAGCATCGAGATCGCGGGGGCGAGCGCGAACATCCAGCCGACGGCGGTGCGGGGCCGGAACTGCTGCTTGAAGACGAGCTTGCCGATATCGGCGATCGGCTGGAGGATCCCGAACGGGCCGACGCGGTTGGGCCCGTAGCGGTGCTGGAAGCGCCCCAGCAGCTTGCGCTCGGCGAGCAGCGCAACCGGCACGAGCTGGAACACCACCGCGAAGATCACGAGGCCCTTGAGTAGCGCGATCCACCACGGCTCGTAGTAGCCGACCTCCGCGAAGAGGGGGGTCATGACGCGGGCTCCAGCGACCGCTCGCGCACGCGCTCCACGCGCACGAACGGCTCGGTCAGCGCGTTGGCGGGCTCGTCGGCCACGCCCTCGGCCACGAACACCGACCCGGGCGGCACGGCCGCGCGGAGCTTGACCGTCCCGCGGATGACGGTCCCGTTGGAGCCGACCTCGACATGGTCGCCCTCGCGGATGCCGAGCGCCTCGGCGTCCTGCGGGGACATCTCGACGATCTGCTGGGCGCGCAGGAAGTGCAGCGCGGGCGAGACGTCGACCTCCTTGGCCGCCCACAGGCTGCGGTAGGTCCCGAGGCGCAGCCCACCGTCCTGCGGCGGCGCGCCCGCGGCCGGGACCGACAGGCGCGCCGGCTCGCGCGGCCCGTCCCACTCGGCGTTCAGCTCGGGCCAGCGCACGCCGCGGCCGCCGATCTCGTCGAGCGTGAGGCCCGCGTAGAACGGCACGGCGTCGAACAGCTGCTTGGACGCCATCGCCGCGGCCAGCACGCCGAGGTCGAGCCCGTTCGCGCGCGCGACCTCGGCGATCACCTGCCACACCGGGCGGACGCCGCTCCCGGGCAGCCCGCTCGCGCCCTTGGGCCGCCCGATCGCCGCCCGCAGGCGCTGCACGCGCCCGTCGACGTTCGTGAGCGTGCCCTCCTTCTCGGGATACGCCTCGCCGGGGAAGACGACGTCGGCGTACTCGCGCACCGTGTCGGTGAGCAGCGTCTCGACCGCGATCACCGTCTGCGCGGTGCCCAGAGCCGACTCCCACAGCGCGCGGTCCGGGTGGAAGCGCACCGGGTCGGCGTGGTGGAGCCAGACGGTCGACAGCTCCCCGCTCGCGAGCCCCTCGGCGATCCCGTGCGCATCGCGGCCGTGCCCGGCCAGGGTGGCGAAGCCGGGGCCGTGGCCGGGGGCGAAGCCCGCCTCGCGCAGCCCGCGCGCGTTCGGCGAGGCCGGGACCTCGAGCAGCCCCGCGCCCTCGCGGCCGGCCAGCTCGAGCCGGGTGGCGAGATTCAGGAGCGCCTGCGCGCCCTGCCCGCGCAGCGCGCGCTCGCCGTAGACGATCACCAGGTCCTGGCCGACGTCGCGCAGCCAGGCCGCGAGGTCGCGCACGGCCTGGGCGTTCGAGCCCGCCGCCGTGGAGGCGCCCCCGAGGTTCCCGTCGTCACCCGACAGCGCGGCGTCGAGCGCGACGAGCAGCCCCTCGGCACCCACGCCCGGGGCGAGCCGCATGACCGAGGTCGCCTGGGCGTCGAGCGCCGTCGGGCGCGCGCTGGCGACGGCGACCCGGACGCGCCGCCGCCGGATCCCCTTGCGGAGCCGCAGGTCGAGCACCGGCGCCTCGTCGATCGGGTCGCACTCGAGCAGCAGGACGGCGTGGGCGAACTCGAGGTCGGGGATCGTCGCCTGGAGCGCGGGGTCGGCCAGCGCCCGCACGGCGTCGAGGCCCAGCTCGCCGCCCGGCCGCGAGGCGATGTGGCCGGACCCCAACCCCTCGCGGAACAGCCGCTGGAGGAGGAAGGCCTCCTCGTTGGTCGTCTCGCCGTCGGCCAGCACCGCGGTCCGCGCGCCGCCCTTCTTCAACGCCAACGAAGCGGCGGCGAGCGCCTTCTCCCACGAGGCCGGCATCAGCTCGCTGCCCTCGCGCACGAGCGGCTCCACGATCCGCTCGTCGACGTGCACGGCCTGGTAGCCGAAGCGGGTGCGGTCGTCGAGCCAGCCGTCCTCGACGCCGTCGTGGTCGCGCGCGAGGACGCGCATGACGCGCTCGTCGCGTACCGTCAGCTCCACGTTGCAGTGCGTGGGGTCGGTCGGGGCGACGGTGCCCGCTCCCTCGATGTCCCACGGCCGCGCGCGGAACCGGTACGCGCGCGAGGTCAGCGCTCCCACCGGGCACAGCTCGACGATGTTGCCCGAGAACGGCGCCACGTACGGATGCCCGTCGAAGGTGCCGACGTACGAGTGCGCGCCGCGCTCGAGCAGGATCAGCTGGTAGTCCTCGCTGAGCTCCTGCGAGAAGCGCACGCAGCGGTAGCAGAGGATGCAGCGCTCGCGGTCGATCGCGATCAGCGGCGACAGCTCGAGCGGCTTCTTGAAGTGGCGCTTGGGCTCGATGAAGCGCGAGGTGCCGGGGCCCCAGCCGTACGTGATGTCCTGGAGCGGGCACTCGCCGCCCTTGTCGCACACCGGGCAGTCGAGCGGATGGTTGATGAGCAGGAACTCGACCACCGCGCGCTGGGCGTCGTGCACGCGCTGGGTCTGGGTGTGGACGACCATGCCGTCCTTGACCGGGGTCGAGCACGCGGTCTGGAGCTTCGGGATGCCCTCGATCTCGACCAGGCACATGCGGCACGCGCCGACCGGCTGGCCCAGCTTGGGCTCGTAGCAGAAGACCGGGATCTCGACGTCGCCGTACTTGGCGCCGTCCACCAGCATCAGGCCCTCGGGCGCGCGCACCTCGAGGCCGTCGACGCTGAATGTCACCCAGTGCTCGGGCGGGCGCGGCACGCTCAGACCACCACGGCTGTGGGCTCGACGCCTGCGGGCTCGCGCATCGGGTAGGCGCCGCCCTGGCGGGCGCGGTTGACCTGGGGGATCGCGGCGCCGAGGCCGTTGCGCTCGCGCGCGGCCTCGATGTGGGCCTCGAACTCGTCGCGGAAGTGCACGATCATCGACCCGATCGGCATCGCCATGGCGTCGCCGAGCACGCACAGGCAGTTGCCGATGATCTGCTCCTGGACGGAGGCCATGATGTCGAGGTCCATCGGCGTCGCCTCGCCGCTCTGGACGCGCTCGAGCATCTTCACCGTCCAGTTCGTCCCCTCTCGGCACGGCGTGCACTTGCCGCACGACTCATGGCGGTAGAACTTCGCGGTCTTGAGCGCGACGTCGACGATCGAGATCGAGTCGTCGATGACGATGATCGCGCCCGAGCCGAGCATCGAGCCGGCCTTCGCCATCGAGTCGAAGTCGTACGGCAGGTCGAGGTACTCGTCGGTCCCGGGGAGCACCGGCGCCGAGGAGCCGCCTGGGAACCAGGCCTTGATCGAGCGGCCTTCCGGCGGGCCGCCGGCGAGGTCATAGATGAGCTCGCGCGAGGGGACGCCGAGCTCGATCTCGTAGTTGCCCGGGCGCTGCACGCAGCCGCTGACCGACACGACCTTGGTGCCGGTCGAGTTCGCGGTCCCGATCCGCGCGAACTCCTTGCCGCCCATCCGCAGGATGAGCGGGGCGTTCATCAGCGTCTCGACGTTGTTGATCAGCGTCGGGCCCCGGTAGAGGCCCTGGACCGCGGGGAACGGCGGCTTCAGGCGCGGGTTGCCGCGCTTGCCCTCCAGCGCGTCGAGCAGCGCGGTCTCCTCACCGCAGATGTACGCGCCCGCGCCGCGGTGCACGACCAGCTCCTGCACGTGGGTGGAGCCGAGGATGCGGTCGCCGAGGTACCCGGCCTCGTACGCCTCGACGACCGCGCGCGCCAGCACCGCGGCCTGGTGCTCGTACTCGCCGCGGATGAAGATGAACGACTGGCTGGCGCCGATCGCGTAGGCGGCGATGACCATCCCCTCGATGAGCAGATGCGGGTTCTTCTGCATCAGCTCGCGGTCCTTGAACGTGCCGGGCTCGGACTCGTCGGCGTTGCACACGAGGTACTTGTCCATCGCCCCGCGCGGGATGAACGACATCTTCTTGCCCATCGAGAAGCCCGCGCCGCCGCGTCCCCGGACCTCGGAGTCGAGCATCTCCTGCATGACTTCCTGGGGGCTCATGTCGAGCAGCGCGCGCCGCAGCATCTCGTAGCCGCCCCGCTCCGCGTAGCCGTCGAGCGTGGCCAGCGCCGGGTCGTCGAGCTCGGCGTAGAAGAGCTTGTTCATCGGTCCTTCCAGTACGTCTCCGCGACCGGGCGGCGCTTGAGCTGCTTGTCGGGGAGGACCTCGCGGCCCGCCTTGACGTCGTCGATGATCGTGCGGCAGTCCTCGAGCTCCAGCGGGCCGACGTACTCGCCGTCGACCGAGGCCATCGGAGCGATCTCGCAGGCGCCGAGGCACTCGAAGCCCGTCACGTAGAGGTCGGGGTCGGCTCCCGCGGCGTCCTGCATCGCCTCGCGGATCCGGTCCGCCCCGAGCAGCGAGCACGAGATGTTCGTGCACACGTAGACGTAGTGCCGGCCCTTCGGGGTGGTCGAGAACATGTCGTAGAACGTCGCCACCGCGGTCAGGTACGCCGGCGTCAGGCGCATCACGCAGGCCGCCTGCTCGATCGCCGTCGGCGAGCACCAGCCGTACTCGTTCTGGACGATGTGCAGAGCCGGGATCGACGCCGACCGGGTGTCCGGGTACTTGCGCATCTCCAGCTCGATCGCGAGCCGGATGTGCTCGGGCACCGGCGTGGTCGCCGGGTCGGGGACGACCGCCGGGTCCTTCGTGAGGTCGGCCGCGTCGTCCCAGCCGGGGACGCGCGAGCCGTGGGCGAACCGCTTAACCTGGCTCGGATCGATCGCCACGGCTAGCGGTCGATGCCTCCGAGCACCGGGTCGAGCATGGCCAGCGTGGCGATCAGGTCGGCGATGTAGAGGTCCTGCACCATCGGCTTGGTGGCCTGGAGGTTCACGAACGACGGGTCGCGCATGTGCACGCGGGCGGGCTTGGAGGAGCCGTCGGCGCGCACGAAGCACCCGAGCTCGCCGCGGGGGCCCTCGATCGGGTAGTAGACCTCGCCCGGCGGCACCCGGAAGCCCTCGGTGACGAGCTTGAAGTGGTGGATCAGCGCCTCCATCGAGGTCGCCAGCTCGTGCCGCGGCGGCAGCGCGTACTTGCGGTTGGAGGAGACGTACTCGCCCTCGGGCAGGCCGTCGAGCGCCTGCTGGATGATCTTCACCGACTCCTTCATCTCCTGGGCGCGCACCGCGAAGCGATCCCAGTTGTCGCCCACCGTGCCGACCGGGATGCCGAACTCGAACTCCTCGTAGCTCGAGTACGGAGCCGCCTTGCGCAGGTCCCACGGGTTGCCGGCCGCGCGCAGCAGCGGGCCGGAGACGCCGAGGCCCAGCAGCGTCTCCTCGTCGACGGCGGCCACGCCCCGCAGGCGCCGGAGCACGATCTCGTTCTTGGCCAGCAGCGCGAGGTACTGGTCGACGCGGTCGGGCATGTCGTCGACGAACTCGCGCACCTTCGCGTCGAAGCCCGTGGGGATGTCCTCCATCACGCCGCCGACCTGGATGTAGCGCGTGTGCATGCGCTGGCCCGACGACATCTCGAACAGGTCGAGGATCGTCTCGCGGTCGCGGAAGCAGTACCAGAACATCGAGATCGCGCCGAGGTCGAGCGCGCTGGTTCCGAGCCACACGAGGTGGGACATGATGCGGTTGAGCTCCAGGTGGAGCACGCGCAGGTACTGGGCGCGGCGCGGGACCTCGAGCTCGAGCAGCGTCTCCACCGCGCCGCAGAAGGCCATCGCGTTGAAGTAGTAGGCGAGGTAGTCCATCCGCTCGACGACGGGGATGACCTTCCAGTACGCCTTGTCCTCGGCGGTCTTCTCGATCCCCGTGTGGACGTAGCCGATGATCGGCTTGATGTCGCGCACCACCTCGCCCTCGAGCGTGGTGAGGAGCCGCAGCACGCCGTGGGTGGCGGGGTGGTGGGGGCCGATGTTGAGGGTCAGCAGCTCCTGCTCGGCGCCGTGGGAGATGTGCGAGAGCTCGTGCGAGTCCTCCATCTCCCGGTACGGGAGGCTCGGCGCGGTGGGGCGGGCCTCGACGTCGCTCATTGGCCGGTGTACCTCGGGAAGCGCGACTCGTTGTGGGTGAAGAAGACCGGCTCGCCGCCGACGGGGAAGTCGCGCCGCTGGGGGTGGCCCTCGTAGTCCTCGGGCATGAGGATCCGGCGCAGGTCGTGGTGGCCCTCGAAGACGACGCCGAACATGTCCCAGACCTCGCGCTCCTGGTGGTCGGCGGTCGGCCAGTCTTCGGTGACGGACGGGACGGTGGGCTCGTCGAGCGGCACGCGCAGGCGGACGGTCAGGCGGTCGACCTCGCGCATGTCGAGCAGCTCGTACTGCACGCCGAGGCGCGGCTCCTGCGGGTAGTAGTCGAGCCCGTGCACGCTGGCGAGGAAGCTGAACCCGCGCTCGCGCAGGAAGGCCAGCACCTCGCGCACGCGCGCGGGCGCGATGTCGAACGCCGCCTTGCCGCGGAAGTGCTCGGTGCCGAGGACGGTGTCGTCGCCGTGCGCGGCGCGCAGGTCCTGGGCGAGCAGCTCGAGCCCGGTCGCGTCAGGCACTCGTGCCCGCCCTGCCGCCGCCGGACACGCCGATCGAGTGGCCGCCCACCGGATCGATGGACAGCTCGGACTCGAGGAACTCCTCCGTGCCGCGCCCCCCGTAGCGGGTGCGCCAGCTCTCGTCGGGCCGCGCGAGGATCATCGCGCGCAGCCGGAGGATGCCGTGCATCAGCGCCTCGGGCCGCGGCGGGCAGCCGGGCACGTGCATGTCGACCGGCATGAACTTGTCGGCCGGCACGATCGCGTAGTTGTTGAAGACGCCCATCGACGACGAGCAGGCGCCCATGGCGATCGCCCAGCGCGGCTCGAGCATCTGGTCGTAGATCCGGCGGACGACCGGCGCCATCTTGATCGAGACGCGGCCGGAGAGGATCAGCAGGTCGGCCTGGCGGGGGGACGCGCGGAACGCCTCGCCGCCGAAGCGCGCCACGTCGACTCGGGCACCGACGATCGACATCATCTCGATCGCGCAGCAGGCGAGGCCGAAGGTGGCGGGGAACATCGCGTTGGCGCGCGCCCAGTTCCCGGCCCGCTCGAGCGTCGTCGTGAGGATGCTCTCCTCGACGTGCTTCTCGAGCTCCGGGCCCTCGAGCTCGCCCTTGAGCATCTGCCGGGCGGTGAGCTGGCGCGAGCGGAACTCGGCCTTCTCGCCGGACCCCAGCCGCTGGCGGGTCACCTCCATTCGAGCGCTCCTCTCCGCCACACGTAGATGAACGCGATGGCCAGCAGTGCGATGAACACGATCGTCTCCAGCAGCGCGAAGGTGCCGAAGGCGTCGAGCTGGATGGCCACCGGGTAGAGGAAGATGACCTCGATGTCGAACAGGATGAAGAGCATCGCGATCAGGTAGAAGCTGATCCCGAAGCGGAAGTTCTGCTTGACCTCGGAGGGAAGGCCGCACTCGTACGGATCCACGGTCGAGGCCCGCTGACGGGTCTTCGGCCCGATGATCGAGTTGAGCACCGCGAAGACCAGGCCCAGGATCGCGCCCAGCCCGACGAAGACGAGTGCTGGAAGGTAGGACCGGATCACCGAAGCTGATTTCTAGCAGCTTGTGCGGGTCTGTTACTTAGTGGCATTTCGTACGTCCGGCGGGACTGTGTCACAGGAGTCCGTACGCGCGTAGCCCGAGCACCGCGACGACGAGCGCCGACGCGGCCATCACGCCGACTTCCCGGCGCACGATCGCTTGGACCAGCTCGAGCTGCTCGGCGCGTGGAAGCGCTTCCACGTCGGCCCTGCCCTCGAGCTCCCGCTGGGCCAGCACGGTCTCGGCGGCGGTCAGCCGCAGCTGCTCGGCGAGGAACGACACGCCGAGCGGCACGAGGCCGTAGATGAGGTGGAGCTCGGGCAGCTCGCGGCCGTCGAGCAGGAGGGCCCCGCCGCCCAGCGCCTGCAGCACCACGAGCGCCTGCCCGGCGCGCAGGAGCGGCCAGAAGCCCGGCGCGTCGCGCCAGCGCCACCAGCACCACCCGCCCCACGCCCCGGCCGCCGCGTTGACCAGGATCAGCAGGAGCCCGAGCGCCTCGTGGACGGTGGTCACGTGCGGTAGCTCCCCCGGAACCAGAGCAGCGGCCGGCCGTCGCCGGCCTCGGCCGCCTCCACGGCGCCGATGCCGATCGTGTGGTCGCCTCCGGGGATCAGCCGCTCGAGCCGGCAGCCGACCCAGGCCAGCGCGTCCTCGATCACGGGGATGCCGTCGTGCAGCGTGTGCGCCACGCCGGCGAACTTCTCGCGCTCGGCGCGTTTGGAGGCGAACAGGCGCGCCAGGTCCTCCTGCCCGGCGTGCAGGACGTTGACGCCGAAGCGCCCGGTGTCGCGGATCACCGGCAACGTGCGCGCCTCGTTGTCGAAGGCCACCAGCAGGAGCAGCGGGTCGAGCGACAGCGACGCCACCGCGTTGGCCGTCATCCCCACCGGGCCGTCGGGCGCGGAGGCGGTCACCACCGTCACGCCGGTGGCGAAGTGGCCCATCACGGAGCGGAAGCGATCGGGGTCGACGTCCCTCATCGGCCGCCGATTGTTCCGTATGCTGTGCCACCTTCATGGCCCGCTCTCCCAGACTCGTGACCGCGGCCGGGGCGGTGGCCGCCGCGCTGGCGATCGGCGCCTGCGGCACCGAGGGGATCCAGCTGGCCAAGAGCGACCCGAACTACGGGGGCGCGCAGATCTTCGACGAGAACTGTGCGGGCTGCCACTCGCTCGAGGTCGCGGGCGCCTACGGCTCGAACACGTCGGTGAAGACGCGCGAGCTCAAGGACGGGCCGAACTTCAACGAGCGCGTGGAGACGAGGGAGGACGTCCTGTACGCGATCCGCAACGGCGGCTTCTCCTCCGGCCCGATGCCGCAGAACATCGTGACCGGCGAGCAGGCTGAGGCGGTGGCCGCGTTCGTGGCCGAGTACTCCGGGGGCGGGGCCAACCGGCCCGCGAACCCCGGCACATCCGGCTCCCCCTAAGTGCTCGACCTCAAGCAGCTGCGCCGCGACCCGGAGCCCGCGCGGGCGGCGCTGGAGCGGCGGCGTGACAGCTCGGAGGTGCGGCTCGACCGCGTGCTCGAGCTCGACGAGCGCACGCGCGCGCTGCGGCCGGAGGCGGAGGCGCTGCGCGCGCGCCAGAACGAGGCGTCGAAGGCGATCGGGCGGGCCAAGCAGGCGGGCGGCGACGCGGCGGCGGAGATCGCCGAGATGCAGGAGGTCGCCCAGCGTGTGAAGGCGCTGGGGCAGGAGCTGGCCGACGCCGACGCCGAGCTCCAGGCCGCGCTCGCCCTGCTTCCCAACCCGCCCGACCCGTCCGCGGCCGACGAGGACACGACGCTGCGCGAGGTCGGCGAGCGCGGGCCGGCCGGCGCCCGCGACCACCTCGACCTCGCCGGCAAGATGATCGACGTGGAGGCGGGCGCCCGCGTGGCCGGCTCGCGCTTCGCCTACCTGCGCGGCGACCTCGTGCTGCTCGAGCTGGCGCTCAAACGCTGGGCGCTCAGCGTGCTCGCCCCGCACGGGTTCGAGCCGGTCGTCCCGCCCGTGCTCGTGCGGGAGGAGGCGCTCTACGGCACCGGCTTCCTGCCCGACACCGAGCAGCAGATCTACCGGCTGCCCGACGACGAGCTGTACCTGGTTGGCACCAGCGAGGTGCCGCTCGCGTCGCTGCATGCGGGCGAGATCCTCGATGCCGAGACGCTCCCGCGCCGCTATGCGGGCATCTCGCCGTGCTTCCGTCGCGAGGCGGGCGCCGCGGGGCGCGACACGCGCGGCATCTTCCGCGTGCACCAGTTCGACAAGGTGGAGATGTTCAGCTTCGTCGAGCCGGAGTCCTCGCCGGACGAGCACGAGCTGCTCCTCTCGATCGAGGAGACCTTGCTGGGAGAGCTGGAGATCCCGTACCGGGTGGTCAACATCGGCGCGAACGACCTCGGCGCCTCGGCCGCCAAGAAGTACGACCTCGAGGCGTGGCTGCCGAGCCAGCAGCGCTACCGCGAGGTCACGTCGACCTCCAACACCACCGACTTCCAGGCGCGGCGGCTCGACATCCGCTATCGCGCCGAGGACGGCCGCCCGCGGCACGTGCACACGCTGAACGGGACCGCGGTCACCTGGCGGCACCTGATCGCGCTGCTCGAGAACGGCCAGCGCGATGACGGGACGGTGGTCGTGCCGGAAGTGCTCCAGCGCTGGGGCGCGCCCGACATACTGCGGGCCTCGTGACCGAGACGCCCATCACCCCCGAGGATCCGGACATCCCGGACGACACGCCCGACGCCGACTCGGTCGAGCCCGAGGTCGCCGACCAGCCGCTCGGCCCGCCGGCCGACCTCGACGAGGACGACGCGCCGCTGCCGGGGTTGCCGGAGAACGAGCCGCCGGCCGCGGAGTAGGGCCGAACGTCAACGGCGCTGGGTAGGACGAACGTCAACGGCGCTGGGTAGGACGAACGTCAACGGCGCTGGGTAGGACGAACGTCAACGGCGCTGGGTAGGGAGACTGGTCGGCCTCGGGGCGTACATAAAGGGACAATCGCGTCGCCCGGAGGCGGTGGTTGGCCGGTTAGGAGCCGTAGCGGCTCATAAGTGGACAGGCGGCAGATGTCGAGAGGCCGCGTGTGCCCTTAGGAGCCGTAGCGGCGCATAAGTGGACAAGCCCTCGCCGACGACCTCTCGACTTGTCCCCTTCTGCACGCCCGAGGCCGACCACCTTCCCTACCCAGCGCAGTTGACGTTCGTCGACAGCTAGCGGCGCGCCCACGCCGGTCGCGCTGCTAAGCATGCGGCGTGGAAACCGCCACCGCCACCCCGTTCTCGCTCGAGCTCACGCAGGACCAGCGCGACGTGCGCGACTGGGTCCACGGGTTCGCCGAGGGCGTCGTCCGCCCCGCCGCGTCCGAGTGGGACGAGCGCGAGGAGACGCCGTGGCCGATCATCGCCGAGGCGACCAAGATCGGGCTCTACGGCTTCGAGGCGCTCGCGCAGTTCTATGCCGACGAGAGCGGCCTCACGCTGCCGATCGTCAATGAGGAGCTGTTCTGGGGCGACGCGGGGATCGGCATGGCGATCATGGGCACGTCGCTCGCGGTCGCCGCGATCTTCGGCCAGGGCACGGGCGAGCAGGCCGGCGAGTGGATCCCGCAGTGCTTCGGCACCGAGAGCGAGCCGGCGGTCGCCGCCTTCTGCGTCTCCGAGCCCGACGCCGGCTCCGACGTCTCCGCGCTCCGCACGCGCGCGGTCTACGACGAGGCGAAGGACGAGTGGGTGCTCAACGGCCAGAAGGCGTGGGCGACGAACGGCGGCATCGCCGGCGTGCACGTCGTCGTGGCGACGGTCGACCGCGAGCTCGGCTCGCGCGGGCACGCCGCCTTCGTGGTGCCGCCGGGCACGCCCGGGCTCCAGATGGGCACGAAGGTGCGCAAGCACGGGCTGCGCGCCTCGCACACCGCCGACGTGTTCCTCGACGACTGCCGCGTCCCCGGCGCCTGCCTGCTGGGCGGCAAGGAGAAGCTCGACGAGCGGCTGGCGCGCACCCGCGAGGGAAACCGCTCGCGCGGCCAGGCCGCCTTCCAGACCTTCGAGGCCACGCGCCCGTCGGTCGGCGCCCAGGCGCTCGGCATCGCCCGCGCGGCGTACGAGTACTCGCTCGCCTACGCGATCGAGCGCAAGCAGTTCGGGCGCCCGATCATCGACAACCAAGCGATCGCGTTCACGCTCGCCGACATGAAGCTGGAGATCGACGCGGCGCGCCTGCTCGTCTGGCGCGCGTCCTGGATGGGCCGCACCGGGCGCCGGTTCGATAACGCCGAGGGCTCGATGTCCAAGCTCAAGGCCGGCGAGGTCGCCGTCTGGGCCACCGAGCGGGCGATCCAGATCCTGGGCGGCAACGGCTACACGCGCGAGTACCCGGTCGAGCGCATGCACCGCGACGCCAAGATCTACACGATCTTCGAAGGCACGTCGGAGATCCAGCGCCTGGTGGTCGCGCGCGCGATCTCGGGTAGGCAGATCTCATGAGCCGCGACGACGACGACTGGACCGGCGAGCCGCCCGAGGGTCGTCACGACCGCTCGCGCGCACGCCCGGGCTTCTGGGAGAACCAGTGGCAGGCGGCCGCGGCCTACGCGGTCCTGGGGGTCTTCGTGATCGTCGCCGTCCTACTGATCATCATCCTCGGCTAGCCGCTCCGCGCCGGCCAGCGCGAACACGCCCGTCACCACGAAGGCGACGAGCGCGGCGACGCCCAGGATGCGCGTGATCGTGTGATCGAACGGCACCATCAGCACCACGCCGAGCGCGAGGAAGGCGAGCGCGACCTTCATTCGTCGACCGGACGGAAGCGCTGGTCGAGCGGCTCGAACTCCTGGTCGAGCCGACCCTGGAGCACGAGCCGGTAGAGGTACCAGAGCGAGGGGCCGAGGATCAGGAAGCCGACCCCGACGGACGCGGCGAGTGCGGTCAGCGTCGCGTCCGGCGCCGCCGCGTCATCGATCGTGAGCCGCCCGGGCAGCAGGTCAGGCTCGTTGGCCAGCACCCAGCCGACGATCACCGCGGCCACCGCCAGCGCCGAAGTGCCGCGCGCCGCGGCCCACCGGCGCGCCCACACCAGCGCGAGCGTCGCCGCGCCGGCGACCGCCGACGCCGCGGCCGCGGCCAGGCCGGCTCCCGACGTCAGGCCGTCGAACAGCGGGCGGGCGTCGGTGCGCAATACGAGCAGGCCGCCGAGCGTCGCCGCGCCGGTGACGACGCCCGCGCCGAGCGCCCGCTTGCGGAAGGCGCGCTCGAGGTCGAGCAGCCCGCCTCGCAGCGCGTCGCCGCCCAGGAAGACGGCGGCGATGAAGGCGCCGGACATCACGGCCAGGACGCCGACCGTCAGCGAGGTGGCGTTCAGCCACGCATCGGCACCCGCGTCCGCGTTCTCGACCTCGACGCGGCCCGACGCGATGCCGCCCAGCACCGTCCCGAAGAAGAAGGGCACGAGCACCGAGGCGGAGGCGAACACGGCGCCGAGCACGCGCGCCTCGGCCATCGTCGCCGCCTGGCCGCGGAGGGCGAACGCCGTGCCGCGGGCGATGATGCCGAGGGCGGCGAGGAAGAGCGGGAGGGCGAGGTTGGCGAAGATCGCGCCGAAGGCCACGGGGAACGCCGTCCACGCGATCACGAGCACGAAGATCAGCCACACGTGGTTCGCCTCCCACACCGGGCTCATCGAGTGCTGCACGAGCCCGCGGATGCGGCCGCCGCGGCGGTCGCCGCCCGCTGTGAGGTCCCAGAACCCGGCGCCGAAGTCGGCGCCGCCGAACACCGCGTAGGCCGTGATGCCGAGCACCACGAGCCCGAGGCAGACCTCGGCCATCAGACCTGCTCCGATCGCGCGGTGAGGCGTCGCAGAAGCCAGGCGAGCGCGGCCCCCAGCAGCACGTACACGGCGACCAGCACCGCGAAGCCGAGCTCGAGCGCGTCGTTGGAGGTCACGGCGTCGCGCGTGCGCATGACCTCGTAGACGATCCACGGCTGGCGGCCGACCTCGGTCGTGATCCAGCCGCAGATGAGCGCCACGAGCGCGAGCGGCCCGGCGGCCATCACCGCCCGGAAGAACCACGGCGAGCGCGGGAGCCGGCGCCTCCGCGACCAGGTGTAGATGAAGACGACGCCGAGCAGCATCAGCGCGGTGCCGATGCCGACCATCGTCTGGAACGCGAGGCGGACGACGTTGACCGGCGGCCGGTCGGCGGGCGGGACGGTCTCCAGGCCCTCCACGGTCGCGTTGGGATCGTGGAAGGCGAGGAACGAGAGCAGGTACGGCACCTCGATCCCGTACCGGACCTCGCCCGTCTTCTCGTCGTAGTAGCCGCCGAGCGTGAAGGCCGCGCCCTCGTCGGTCTCCTGGAGGCCCTCCATGGCGGCGAGCTTGACCGGCTGGTTGTCTGCCACCTGACCGCCCGCCCAGTCGCCCACGATGATCTGCGCGGGCGCGCACAGGGCGGCGAAGCTGAGCGCGACGACGAGCCCGGTGCGGTGGTAGGCGTCGCGGCGGCCCTTCAGGTGCGCGTACGCGTACACGCCGGCGACGATGAAGCCCGCGACGATGTAGCCCGCCAGGTACATGTGCACCAGCTCGTGCCAGAGGTTGGCGTTGATGAGCGCCTCCCACGGGCGCGGGTCGCGGACCTGGCCGGCCACGACGTCGAAGCCCTCCGGGGTGTTCATCCAGCCGTTGACCGCGATCACGTTGAAGGAGCCCGCCAGGCCCGAGATCACGACCGGCACGCCGGTCAGGAAGTGGGTCCGCTCCGGCAGCCGATCCCAGCCGTAGACGTAGATCGCGATGAAGATCGCCTCGACGAAGAACGAGATGCCCTCCAGCCCGAACGCGAGCCCGAACACGTCGCCGAACGTGGCCATGAAGTCGGGCCACAGGAGCCCGAACTCGAACGACAGGATCGTCCCCGTGACCACGCCGATCGCGAATACGATCAGCGAGACCTTCGACCAGCGCTTGGCCAGCGCCTTGTAGTGCGGCCGCCGCGTGCGCAGGTAGAGGCCGTGGACGAACAGGAACATCGCCGGGAACGCGATCCCGAAGCACACGATCGGGATGTGGACGGCGAGCGACAGCGCCTGCATCCGCCGCGCCTCCAGGGCGTCCGGCGTCGCGTGCTCTCCCAGCGCGCCGGCCACCTCGTCGACGGCGAACACGATCAGCGAGCTCACGCTCGCAGTCTCTCGAGTCCTCCGTTCCCGAGTGGAAGACGGCGACGATGCGGCCGCCGAGCAGCGCGATGCGGCGCAGCGCCGCCTGCAGCGCGGGGGCCGAGAGGTCGCCCTCGAGCACGTTGACGTTCGAGACCGAGGAGAGCTGCAGCTCCGGCACGGTGTGGGCCAGGATGACCGGCTCGATGTCGGCGACGTGGATCTCGTAGTGGCCGGCGTCGAGCCGCGAGCGGAACCGCCGGCGCTCGATCACGGGGCGCGGGTGCAGCGTCGCCTCGGCCGCGTCGAGCGCGAGCGTCGTGCTCAGGATCGCCGACAGCTCGGCGAACAGGTACCAGTCGTGGTCGGCGGACGCGGTGTCCCGGGCGAGGTCGTCGACCGCCGGGTCGACCCGGAGTCGCTGGGACGGCACGCCCTCGAGCGTCAGGTACCAGCCGACGTCCCGGCGAGGGCGCAGCCACCACTCAAGGCGCCCGATCGGGCGCCCGTCGTCGAACAGGTCATATGCGTGGGGGCGCGGACCCTCGCGCTCCTCGGGCTCAGGCCACACGTGCTTCGCTCCCGTACCCGCGAAGGCGGGCGGGAAACCCGTCGTCGAGCGGAGGGGGCGGGATTCGAACCCGCGGTCCGCGTGAACGGACTCCGGTTTTCAAGACCGGTGCATTCGACCGCTCTGCCACCCCTCCGTCGAGGGGCGAATGATGGCAGCGCGCCTAGCGCTCGTTGCGACGCTTCAAGAAGCGCGGCAGCGGCACCGGGCTGTTGAACAGCTGCGAGGTCAGGGGCGCCCTGTCCTCGCGGTTCGGGCGGTCGTCGTCATCGTCGTGGACGTGGGGCCGGATCTTGCTCAGCCGGTCCGCGTGGTCGCCCACGTAGCCCTGATACTTCGGCTCGGGTTTCTGACGCCTCATGTCCTCCTCCTCGTTCGACGGCGTCCCCGCGTGACCAGAAGCTACCGCCGCCGCGGCTCCCCCGCCAGGGCGGCGACCAGGCCGAGGCCGATGAAGACGCCGCCGCTCAACCGGTCGAGGGTCCGGCGGGAGCTCGCCGCGTCGCGCAGCTTCCGGCCGGCGCCGGCCGCGACCACCGCGTACGTGCCGTCGCTGAGCACGCCGAGGCCGACGAGCAGGGTCCCGAGCACGAGCATCTGCGGCGCGACCGGTCCCGCGTCCGGGTCCACGAACTGCGGCAGGAAGGCGAGGAAGAAGAGCGCCGTCTTGGGGTTGAGGACGTTGACGACCACGCCCTGCCAGAACAGCCGCGCCATCGTCGCGCGATCGTCCGGCTCCGGCTCGGCCACCGTCTTGCCGGCCGAGAGCAGCCGGCGGATCCCGAGATAGACCAGATAGGCGGCGCCGGCGTACTTGACGACCGTGAAGGCGGCGGCGGACGAGGCGATGAGCGCCGAGACGCCGATGGCGGCCCCGACGACGTGCACGAGCCCGCCCACCTGGACCCCCAGCATCGAGGTCACGCCCGCGCGGCGGCCCTGGGTGAGGCTGCGCGTGACGATGTAGAAGACCGACGGCCCCGGGATGGCCAGGAAGGCCACGCACGTGGCCGCGAACAGCGCGAAGGTCGACAGGTCGGGCATGGGCCGAGGCGTACACGCCCGTATGCTCAGTCCCCTGATGGCTCGAAGGGGCGTCTTCCGGTCGCATTCGCGACGCCGTTGGTCGCTGGCCTCGCTAAGGCCGGTCGGCGACATGGCGATCGACCTCGGGACCGCGAACACGGTCGTCTACGTGCGCGGGCGCGGGATCGTGCTGTCCGAGCCGTCGGTGGTGGCGATCGACCAGCGCACGGGGGAGGTCCACGCGGTCGGCGCCGACGCCCAGCTGATGATCGGCCGCACGCCGGCCACCATCTCCGCGGACCGGCCGCTGCGCCACGGCGTGATCGCCGACTTCGAGGTCACCGAGGCGATGCTGCGCCAGTTCGTCGACAAGGTGCTCTCGAGCCGCTTCAGCCGCCCGCGGCTCGTCATGTGCGCGCCCTCGGGGGTCACGGACGTCGAGCGCCGGGCGGTCGAGGAGGCGTCGCTCTCGGCGGGCGCGCGGGAGGTGCACCTGATCGAGGAGTCGCTCGCGGCCGCCATCGGGGCCGGGCTGCCGATCGCCGAGCCGGTCGGCCGCATGGTCGTCGACGTCGGCGGCGGCACCAGCGAGGTCGCCGTCATCTCGCTCGGCGGGATCGTCGTGTCCCAGTCGCTGCGGGTCGGCGGCTACGACCTCGACGACGCGATCACCAACCACATCCGGCTCGAGCACCGGATGGCGATCGGCTCCCAGAGCGCCGAGGCGATCAAGCTCGCGGTCGGCGCCGCGTCCCCGATCCCGGAGAAGCTCTCGACCCGCATCCGGGGCCGCGACCTGCTCTCGGGCCTCCCGCGGGAGCTCGAGCTCGACAGCGACGAGGTCCGCCACGCGATCGACGCGCCGGTCGTCGACATCATCGCCGCCGTCCACGGCACCCTCGAGGAGACGCCGCCCGAGCTGGCCGCCGACATCGCCACCAACGGCATGGTCCTGGCGGGGGGAGGCGCGCTCCTGCGCGGCTTCGCCGACCGCCTGCACCGCGAGACCGGGATGCCCGTCCACATCGCCGACGCCCCGCTCACGTGCGTGGCCTCCGGCGCCGGCCAGTCGCTCGAGGAGCTCGACGCGCTGGGCCGACGCCGCGGGGTGGCTTGACTACACTGCGCCCGAGCGTGGAGAGGTGGCCGAGTGGCTGAAGGCACTCGCCTGCTAAGCGAGTATGGGGCTGAAAGCTCCATCGCGGGTTCGAATCCCGCCCTCTCCGCTGGCGGCTACTAACATCATCCGCCGCCGTTTTGCGCCCGTAGCTCAGCTGGATAGAGCGTCGGTCTACGGAACCGAAGGTCAGAGGTTCGAATCCTCTCGGGCGCGCTCAGATTCCGCGTAGATGCTGGGATTCTCGTGATCTTGACCTTCGGTCGCGAGATCGAAGGTCAACTCGCCTGAACCACGCCGGTTCAT
The DNA here is from genome assembly GCA_963730535.1 of uncultured Solirubrobacteraceae bacterium. GTDB lineage: Bacteria > Actinomycetota > Thermoleophilia > Solirubrobacterales > Solirubrobacteraceae > DASSUW01. Next base: position 31,833 of record CAVSRU010000018.1, on the reverse strand, counting down.
GGGTCCGCGGGGCTCAGTTTGATTTTCTGGCGACTTTCTTGGCGACATCGAACGGCGCTCGTCGAGCGCCGTGCCGGCCCGGCTCGGCGGTGTCGTTGGTGAGGAGCCGGCCCGTCGCGCGTGCGGCGGCGTTGAGCGCGTTGTCCCACGTCGCGAGCAGGATTTCGTCGCCTTGGACGTGGAGGGCGCATCCGAGGTGGACGGCGTCGTAGCCGCGCAGAGCGTACTCGGCGGCGAGGTCGCCGGCGTAGCGGGCGAGCGGTTCGTCGATCCCGATGATGCGTAGCTGGGCGTAGAGCTCTTCAAGCGTGGTGACCGCGCTGACGTGCGTCGACCCGTCGATGCGGCTTGCGCGAGCAGCCGCTGCGAGCGCCGCGCGTGCTTCTGGGTAGATGAGCTGGCCGGAGACGAGCAGGTCGGCGCGATCCCAGAGCTCGACGGCGAGCTCGGAGCCGAGCTCGTCGAAGATCAGCTTCACGAGCGCGGACGTGTCAACGTAGACGATCAGCGCCGTTGGTCTGCGACGAGGTCGGACACGGGCTTGGTGGATTTGAGCCGCGCTCGTCGTGCGCGCGCGCTCCGCGGCGCGGTCGGCTCGCGGACCAGCCCGCGGGCGCGCAGATCTGCCAGCGGATCGACCTCGTCGACGGGAATCAGGCGCGCGACGCGACGGCCGCGCATCGTGACGACCACCTCGCCGCCGTCCTTGACGTGCTGGACGTAGCGGCTGAGCCGGTCATGCAGCTCGCGGACTCCAACCTCAGACTTCAGCGGTTCGACATGTGGCGTCATGATCGCCGATTGTACGCGCTACATCGGAGGCTGTCACGACGCGCCCAACTAAGCGCACTGCCCCGGCGAGCGAAAAGTCCGCCTGACCACGTCCGGCCGCCATCACGACCGCGATGATCGAACGTCGCGAGCGTTGCCGCGGGCACCACGACATCGATCCGCTATTGCGCGGGCGGTCCATGCGCGCTTCCCGACCTGATAGGTCGCGAGCGTCCCTAAGGGGCGAGTCTAACCTCGACGTCGCCGGCGACGGCGAAGTCGCGCGCCCAGCCAAGATGACGCTCGGCCGCGCGCGCGAGAACGGGAAAGCGCACCCGCGCGCGGCCGGCAGAGCGTTCGTGGCTCACCAGCGCTCCGAGCGCACGCGATCCTCCGGACACGTCAGCAGCGACCAGGCGACGAGCTCCCGCTGCGACGGCGTGCGCGTGACGGGCACTACGCCGGGCTGCGCGTACGCCCGAGCGGCAACGCGATCCGTACTGTGGCGAGCGGGGAAGGTCATGATCGAGCCTATTCTGGCGTTTGGACAACTGAACTGACTTCAGTATGGACTTGCTTGGAGCGCGTGTCAAGGAGCGGGCGGGATGAGCGCGACGACTGGGCGCGGGCGCGTTCTCCGGGTCCGTGCCCCCGACCACGTCAAATAGGGTGCCGACATGGAGCTCCGTCTTCTCTGCCGATGACCTCTCCGCTCGGCGAATTCATTCGTCGCCAGCGCGAGCTGCAGGAGCTCTCCATGCGCCAGCTCGCCGATCTCGTCGGCATCTCGAACCCGTACCTGTCCCAGATCGAGCGGGGCTTGCGGGAGCCGTCGGAGAAGGTGCTCGAGGCGATCGCGGAGAACCTCCATCTCTCGGCCGACGTTCTGTCCGAACATGGCGGCCGCCGTGGCGAGGTCAACGGGCGACGAGCCCGCAGTCGTCGCGGCGATCCGCGCAGATCCGATGCTGACGGCTCGCGAGCGGCAGGCGCTGTGGAGGTGTACAGCGCGTTCGTGGACGCCGGCGGCGGACCCGCTGACGGTCGCGGCGCATCCGGCGCCGCGACCGCCTTGTCGGGAGGGCTTAGGCCACGAACTCGCGGGCGGCGCTCGTGTACGCCTTCGCGACTTCGCGCGTGAAGTCGGCCTGCGCCGACGCGGCGCTGACGATCCAGTCCACCTTGGTCGTGCCGGCGGCCTTCTCGTAGGAGTCGGTGAGCGAGATCACGGCCCTCTCGTACGTGTCGAGGATCGCCGCGCTCGTCTTCTTGCCGTTCGCGACGGCCTTCTCGTTGAGCTCGACGACGCGCTCGGTGGCGGCGTCGATGGTCTCGGTGACGGGGCTGGACTTGGTCTGGGTCGCCATGGCGGTGCCTTTCGGTGGGATGGACGCGACTCGTTAGCAAGTTAGCAAGCGCGCCAGCTAATGTCAACATGAATTCAGTTTAGGATACGAAGCGCTGGCGCAGCTCGCGCTTGAGCACCTTGCCGCTGGGCGTGCGCGGCAGCTCGTCCACGAAGTCGACCGAGCGCGGAAGCTTGTAGCCGGCCAGCCGCTCGCGGGCGAACGCGATCAGCTCGTCCGGCGCCGGCCGCGCGCCCGGCCGCGGGACGATCAGCGCCTTGACCGCCTCGCCCCAGTGCGCGTCGGGCACGCCGATGACCGCCACCTCGGCGACGTCGGCGTGCTGGGCGAGCGCCTCCTCGACCTCGACCGGATAGACGTTCTCGCCGCCGGTCACGATCATGTCCTTGATCCGGTCGGTGAGGAACAGGTAGCCGTCTTCGTCGACGTAGCCGCCGTCGCCGGTGCGCAGCCAGCCGTCCGCGGTCAGCGCCGCGGCGGTCTCGGCCGGCGCGGTTGAAGTAGCCGGGCGTGACGTTCGGGCCGCGCAGCCACACCTCGCCGACCTCGTGCGGCCCGAGCGGCGCGCCGGTGGCCGGGTCGACGACCCGCAGCTCGACCCAGGGATACGGGCGGCCGGCGGATCGCAGCAGGTGCTCGCGCGGGCCTCCGGGATCGTGGTCCTCCGGCTCGAGCGCGACCACGCCGCCGGTGCTCTCCGTCAGGCCGTAGAGCCCGAGCAGCGCGCAGCCGAACGTGCGCAGCGCCGCCTTCAGGACCGGCGTGGTGATCGGCGCGGCGCCGTAGGCGATCGAGCGCAGCGCCGAGTAGTCGCGGTCGGCGGCGCCCGGGACGGCCGTGAGCATCTGGAGCATCGTCGGCACGAGCACCGCGTTGGTCACGCGCCGGCGCTCGAGGATGTCGAGCACGGCCGCCGGCTCGAAGTCGCGCACGAGGATCGTCGTGGCGCCGTGCCACAGCCCGCAGTACGCCCAGCCGATCCCGCCGATGTGGAACATCGGCAGCGGCGTGAGGCTTACCGAGCGCTCGTCGAACGCCCAGCGGCGGCGAGGTCTGCGCGGTGACGGCGAGGTTGCGGTGCGTGGTCAGTACGCCCTTCGGGACCCCGGTCGTGCCGGACGTGTACATCTGGACGATCGACGTCGCCGGGCTCGCCGCGGCCGCCGGGGTCGCGCGGCTCATGGGCCGCGAGCCACCGCTCGTACTCGTCGCCGGCGACGACCACGACCCGGCCCGGCGGCAGCCGCTCGAGCACGTCCTCGGCGACGGCGCGGTAGTCGCGGCCGGCGATCAGCAGCGGCGCCTGCGCGTCGGCCATCACCGCGGCCAGCTCCGGCGGCGCCATCCGCCAGTTGAGCGGCACCAGCACCGCCCCGACCTTGCTCGCTGCGAACAGCAGCTCGACCACCTCGGGCGCCGAGCGGTCGAGATAGGCGACGCGCGTCCCGCCCGCACGCCGCGGGCGAGCAGCGCCTGGGCGAGCCGGCTCGAGCGCTCGTCCAGGTCCGCGTAGCGTGAGTTCCCGCTCACCCTGCCGGAGCGCCACGGCGTCCGGGCGCTGCGCCGCGTGGCGGCGGATGACGTCGGCGACGCGGACGTCCGGGATCATCCCGACCTCCCGGAAGAAGCGGGCGATGTCCTCGTCGACGTCGGGCTGCTCGGTCGAGTAGAGGTGACCGGCGTCGTCCAGGATCCGCAGCTCCGCGCCGGGGATCCGATCGGCCAGGATCTCGGCGTTGCCGACCGGCACGACGCGGTCCCGGCGGCCGTGCACGACCAGCGTCGGGATCTCGATGCGCTTCAGCCGCCGGTAGCAGTTGTGCAGCGACGCGGCCACCATCTGCGCCCGGTAGGCGCGCTTCGGGGAACGGATGCGCCAGCCGGCGCCGGATGTCCTCGGCGATGCGGTCCTTGTGCTCGCGTCGGCAGCGCGGCCCGTAGTTGAACGGCACCGAGGCGCGGGCGGCGTCCTCGGCCGACATCGTCGCCCGGCGGCGGAAGAACGCGATCACGTCGTCGTCCGGCCGCAGCGCGCGCGGCCCGCCCGGTTGCGTCGCTCCCAGCACGAGCGAGCGCACGCGCGCCTCGTGGCGCAGCGCGAGCTGCTGCGCGACCATGCCGCCGAGCGAGAACCCGTACACGTGGGCGCGCTCGACGCCGGCCGCGTCGAGCACGGAGACGGCGTCGTCCGCCATCGCCTCGGTGGTGTAGCTGTGGAAGCGCGCCCGCGATCGTCCGACTCCGCGGTTGTCGAAGGTGATGACCCGCAGCGAGCGGGACAGCACGGGGACGGTGCGCCACCACGCGCCGCCGCTCAGCCCCAGTCCCATGATCATGAGCACGGGGTCGCCCGTACCCGTGCTCTCCCAATGCAGCGCGCTCATGAATCCAGCAACCAGCGGGCGGCCGACACCTGCACCGCGGCGATGTCCCGCGTGACGTCGGCCGTCGTATTGAGCAGATCGAGCCCCAGCGTGCGTGCGAGCGCGCGCTGGAGGTCACAGGACCGGCGGATCATGTCCTCGTAGCCGTCGACGGCGGCCTCGAGAACCTCCTCGACGCGCGGGTTCACAGCTCGTCCGAGATGCCGGCGACGGACATCGCCGACCACTGCGCCGTCGACGGACTGCGCGAGGATCATGAGATCGCGCAGCGCGCCCGACCGGTCGCGCACGTGGTCGGTCAGCAGCGCCTCGGGATCGAACCCCAGCGCCCGGAACATCGCGATCGTGGGCGCCTGGTCGGCGACGACCTCGACGACGAGCTTGCCCAGGTCGAGCTCGACCGCCTCGAGGACCGCGCGCCGGGCGAGCTCGCGGCCGATGCCCCGGCCGCGATGCGCGGGATCGACGATCAGCCGCACCTCGCCGACGTGATCCGACCAGCCGTGCAGCGGCACGACAGCGACATAGCCGACGACGTCGCCGGCCGCGACCGCGACGGCACGCGCCGGCCCGGGCCGCGTCCACGCGTCGATCACCTCGGAGGCCTCGACGTCCTCCTTGAAGAACGTGCGATCGCCCTCCGGAACGCGGCCGATGAAGCGCTCGAGCGCTTCGCGGTCGCCGGGTTCCAACGGCCTGATGTCCATATCAGCATCCCCCTTCGTCACTGTGGGCGGCAATCCAGCCGGCGAGGCTCGGCAACGTGTGGCGCAGCGCCGAGCGGCCGGTTCCGAACGTCACGTGCCCGCCGGGCAGCAGCAGCCGCTCGCGACGATCGGGCCGGCCGACCAGCGCCTCGACCGGCTCGGCCGCCGCCATCGGCACGACGGTGTCCTTCTCGGCCATCGCGTTGACCACGCTGGCCGCGGTGCGCGCGAAGTCGATGTCCCGGCCGCCGACGCGCAGCGCGCCGTCCATCAGCGCGTTGCGGCGGACGAACAGCTCGACGACCTGGCGGAACGCGGCGCCCGGGAACGGCACCTGGTCGCGCGTCCACTGCGCCATCGCCTGGAAGCCGCGCACGAACTCGTCGTTCCAGAGGTTCTCGAGCAGCGTCGCGCGCTGCGCGACGATCGTGGTCGGCGCGAGCATGAAGAAGCCGCTGTAGAGCACGTCGGCGGGCACGTTGCCGGTCTCGTCGACGAGGTCCTCGGGGTCGAGCCGACCCTCGCGCAGGGCGGCGACCATCGGCCCCATCTGCTCGAAGTCGAAGGGCGTCGCCATCAGCACGAGGTTGCGGACGCCGCGCGTCGTCGTAGCCGTTGGCGTAAAGGACCGCGAGCACGCCGCCGAGGCAGTAGCCGGCCATCGTGAGCTCGTCGCAGCCGGTCTGGCGCCGGATCTCCGCCACGGCGCGCGGGAGGTACTCGTCGACGTACGTCTCGAGGCTGTTGTCGGCGTCGAGCTCGTCGGGGATCCCCCAGTCGAGCATGAAGACGTCGAAGCCGCGGTCGCGCAGGAACTCGACCGCGCTGCTCCCGGGCAGGAGGTCGAGGATGTAGCTGCGACTGACCAGGCTGGTGACGATCAGCAGCGGCTGCTTGAAGCGGACCGCGTCGCTGCGGTAGCGCCAGAGCTGCGCCTTGTCGCGCCGCCAGACGACGTCCTTCGGCGTCGTCCCCAGCTTCGGCCGGTTGCTTCCGCGCACGTAGCGGACCCCGTTGCGCGCGCGCAGGTACGACCGCTCGACGTCCCGGTTCACGCGTTCGAGCAGGTCGGCCGGGCTCAGCTGGAGCGGCACGGTCAGACCCGCTCCGCGTCCCGTGCCCGCTCGAGCTGCTCGAGCTCCTTCGAGATCGCCAGCAGCCGGCGATCCATGCGCGCGAGCTGCTCGCGGAGGCGCCGGATGTCGGTGCCCGCCGGCAGGTTGAGCAGGTGCAGGCCGCGCTTGGAGACGCTCTCGAGCGCGCCGGTCAGCCGCCGCGTGCCACGGCTGACCTCGGTGACGACGTCGAAATAGGCGTCGCTGTGGACGGCGGTCTCGATCGGAGCGCCGATCGCCCGCTCCGCGCGGAGCACCAGCTTCAACCAGGGGGACATTGCAGTTCCGACGATAGCAGAGATTTGATATGAGTTCAGTTCACCTGCTAGGGTCGTCTCATGAGGGCGATTCGGCTCACCGCCTGGGAGCAGCCTGCCGAGCTGGCCTCGGTGCCGGAACCTGAACCCGGTCCGGGTCAGGTGCTCCTGCGCGTCGCCGGAGCCGGACTCTGCCACTCGGACCTGCACCTGATGCACTGGCCCGCCGGCACGCTGCCGTACGACCTCCCGTTCACGCTCGGCCACGAGGTGGCGGGCACCGTCGCCGGGCTCGGCCCGGGCACCGAGGGCATCGAGATCGGCGAGCCGGTCCTCGTCTACGGGCCGTGGGGCTGCGGGCGCTGCCGTGCGTGCAGCGTCGGAGCCGAGCACCTGTGCGAGGTGGGAGCGGACGGCGCGCGGCGCCGGGCTCGGCCTCGACGGCGGGCTCGCGGAGTACATGGTCGTGCCCTCCCCGCGCCTCACCGTCCCGCTCGACGGGCTCGACCCGGTGGCGGCGGCGCCGCTCGCCGACGCCGGACTCACTCCGTACCACGCGATCCGGCGAGTGCTGCCCCTGCTGAGGCCGGGGACGACCGCGATCGTGATCGGCGTCGGCGGCCTCGGGCACGTCGCCGTCCAGCTCGTGAAGGCGCTGAGCCCGGCGCGCGTCGTCGCCGTCGACCGCCGCGAGCAGGCGCTCGAGGTCGCGGCGCGGAGCGGCGCCGACGCGGTGCTGCCGGCATCCGAACTGACCCCGGCACAGCTACACGCCGCCGCGGGCGGCCGCGGCGCGGCCGTCGTCGTCGACTGCGTCGGCAGCGACGACACGCTGGCGCTCGCCGCGGGCGCCGTCGCTCCCGGCGGGCAGGTCTCGGTGCTCGGTCTGGCGGGCGGGACGTTCCCGATGCGCGCCGGCGCCGTGCCGCTCGAGACATCCGTGATCTTCTCCAACTGGGGCACGCGCGAGGAGCTCGCCGAGGTGATCGAACTGGCGCGCGCCGGCGCGATCGCACTCGAGATCGAGCGCGTGCCGCTCGCGGCCGTTCCCGCCGCCTACGAGCGGCTCGCCGCCGGCGGCTGCAACGGCCGCGTCGTGGCGGTGCCGGAGGCCGCGTGACGGTCGCCGTCGTCACGGGCGGCGGCGCGGGCATCGGGGCGGCGATCTGCCGGCGCCTCGCGGCCGACGGCGCGCACGTCGCCGCGCTCGACGTCCGGCTCGAGGCCGCCCGCGAGACGATCGCGGCCATCGGCGCCGGGCTCGCCGTCGATGCCGACGTCAGCGACAGCGCCGCCGTCGACGAGGCGCTCGCGCGCGTCGAGCGCGAGCTCGGCCCGGTCGGGATCCTGGTCAACAACGCGGGCGCCGTCGGCGCCGCGCACCTCGGCCGCGTGCTGCCGCTGCTGGAGACGCAACGGCAGGAAGCGCTGGAGGGCGGAGTGCAGACGCCGCTCGACGCATTGGTGCGGCTCGGCGACGACGAGTGGCGCCGTCTGCTCGCCGTGCACCTGGACGGGACGTTCTTCTGCACCCGCGCGGCGGCGCGGCTGATGGCGCCGCGCCGCTCCGGCGTGATCGTGAACATGGCGTCGGTCTGCGGGATCGAGGGGTGCACCGGCCATCCGCACTACTCGGCCGCGAAGGCCGGGATCCTCGGGTTCACGCGCGCGGTCGCCAAGGAGCTGATCGTCCAGGGCATCCGCGTGAACGCCGTCGCTCCCGGGCACGTCGCCACGGGGACGCTCCAGGAGACGCTGGACGAGAGCCGGCGGGTGGTCGCCGCCCGGACCCCGGCCGGCCGGCTGGCGCGGCCGGAGGAGATCGCGGCCACGGTGGCGTTCCTCGCCTCCGACGACGCCGCGTACTTCGTGGGCGCGACGCTCGGCCCCAACGGCGGCCTCGTCACCGCCGTCTGATCACGCGCCGGGCATGCTCCACTGAGCGCCGCCGTCGACCGTCAGGACCGAGCCGGTCGTGAAGCTCGAGGCGTCGCCCGCGAGATACAGCGCCGCGCCGACGATCTCCTCGGCGACCCCCGCCCGGCGCAGCGGGAACGTACGCGCGCGCTCCTCGAGCACGTCCATGTCCCAGGCCTGCGAGATCGTGGTCAGGAACGGGCCCGGCATGATCGCGTTGACGCGCACCTTCGGGCCGAGCGCGTGGGCGAAGCCGACCGTGAGCGCGTTGAGCCCGGCCTTGGCAGCCGAGTACGGGACGATGTCTCCGGTCGGGCGGACCGCGCCCGTGCTCGAGACGTTGATGATCGAGCCGCCGTCGCCGGCGACCATCCGCTCGCCGACGAGCGCGCACAGCCGGAACGGGCCCTTGAGATTGACCGCGATCACCTTGTCGAAGAGCTCCTCGGTCACCTCGGGGAGCGTCGCGTAGAGCGGCGAGACGCCGGCGTTGTTGACGAGGACGTCGACGCGGCCGAACTCGCGGTACACCGCCTCCACGAGCCGCTCGACCTCGTCCCAGCGGCCGACGTGGCAGGCGTGACCGGCCGCCCGCCCGCCGCCGTCGCGCAGCTCGGCCGCGACCCGGAGGCAGGCCTCCTCCTTGCGGCTGGCGACCATGACGTCGGCGCCGGCGGCCGAGAACGCCCGTGCGATGGCCAGGCCGAGTCCGCGCGTGCCGCCGGTCACGAGCGCCACGCGCCCGGACAGGTCGAACGGCCCGCGGCCGTTGGCGATGGCTCACCGGCGCCCCGCGCAGTCGGGGCGGCGGCGCGGACGGCGCCTGCGAGGAGCGGTCGCCGTCAGCTCGAACGCCGAGCCGGCGTCGCCGACGCGCTCGGCCACGGCGCCGGCCGCGAGCAGGAGCTCGAGGTTGCCGATGACCTCCCAGACGACCAGCAGCGGCTGCTGCATCACCGTCCGCTCCGGCCACAGCCCGCCGGCGATCTCGAACGCCGTCCGCGGCCCGCCGTCGAGGACGGCGAGGATGCGCTCGCAGCGGCGGCGATGGTCGCGCAGGCGCGCGTCGACGAGTCGCGCGTGGTCGGTGACGGGCGCGCCGTGACCGGTGAGGAGCCGCGTCGAGCGGCATCGCCTGCGTGCGCTCGAGGCCGTCGAGATAGCGCAGACGCGAGCGGGCGCGGCCGTCCTGGGCCCGGTCCGGCGCCCGGATCTCGGTGTTCGAGGAGATCGCGGCCAGCAGGTGGTCGCCGACGAACGCGAGCCGCGTCGCGGTCGTCGACGAACAGCGTGTCGGTCGTGCTGTGACCGGGCCGCGCGACGACCCGCAGGCTGCGGCCGCCGGCGCGCACGCGATCGCCGTCCGCCAGGCGCACGTCCGCGCTGAAGTCCTCGGTCGTGGCGCGGATGAAATCCCAGAAGTCCTCGCTGTCGTCCACGACCTGCTCCGGGACGCCGTGATGCGCCATCAGCGCGCGGGCGAACCGGCGGTCCTCCTCGATCTCGTGCGCGTAGCGCTCGGCGTAGTCGGCCACCCGGTCGAGCACGGCGACACGCGCGCCCGCGCGGCGCTGGATCGTCGCGGCGAGGCCGACGTGGTCGAGATGGTGATGCGTCGCGAGCACGAGCTCGATGTCCTCGACCCGCAGCCCCTCGCGCCGCAGGCCGGCCTCGAGCGCCGCCTGCGCGCGTCTCGCGCGGGCCCGTGTCGATCAGCGTCACCGGGTCGCCGCGCAGCAGCCACGCGTTGACGGACCCGACGTGCGCCAGCGGGAGCGGGATGGCGATGACGGACGACATGAAGTGACTTCAGTATGGCACATCGATGCCAGTGCAACATGCGAGCGGGCTATGCCGTTGCCATGTCGGCCGGCGTGTATCATTAGCTGAAGTCAATTCAGTATCGACGGCGAAACGGAGCGAGGAATGACCCTGGAAGCGCAGCTGAACGGAGCCACAGCGACGGAGGAGTTCGTGCAGTACGAGGTCGCCGACGGCGTCGCCACGATCTGGCTGAACCGCCCCGAGGTCATGAACTGCGTCAACTGGGGCCTGCTGACGCAGCTCGGCGAGGCGCTCGACCGCGCCGAGGACGACGACGACGTGCGCGTCGTGCTCATCCGCGGCCGCGGCGACACGTTCTGCGCGGGCGCCGACCTCAACATGCTCGACGCCGAGTTCCTCGGCACGACCAACAACTCGGTCCGGATCGCCCAGGTCTCGGCGCGCACGTTCGATCGCGCCTTCAACCTCGCCAAGCCGACCGTCGCCGTCGTCGAGGGCTACGCCGTCGCCGGCGGCTTCGAGCTGATGATCTCGTGCGACTTCGCCATCGTCGCCGACGACGCGAAGATCGGCGACTTCCACATCCGCCGCGCGCTGTTCGGCGGCGCCGGGCCGATCTACCGCCTGCCGCGCTACATCGGCCTGCGCAAGACCAAGGAGCTGCTGCTCACCGGCAAGCTGCTGTCGGGCAAGGAGTGCGAGGAGTGGGGGCTGGCCAACGTGTCGGCGCCGGCCGACGGAGCTCGACCAGGCGGTCGCCGACTTCGTCGCGCCGATGATCGACAAGAGCGCGTTCACGATGCGCATCACCAAGCTCGCCGCCAACCGCGGCCTCGACGGCGACACCGAGACGCTGATCGCGCTCGAGAGCATGACCTGCAACGTCGCGCACCAGTCCGAGGACGCCAAGGAGGGCGTGCAGGCCTTCCTCGAGAAGCGCGACCCGGTCTGGAAGCACCGCTAGAGCCATGGACTTCGCGTTCGACGCGACCACGCTGCGAGCTGCGCGAGCGCCTGCTCGCGTTCATGGACGAGTGCGTGTACCCGGCGGAGGCGCGCTTCCGCGAGGAGGTCGAGCGCGCCGACGACCCGTGGGGCACGCCGCCGGTCATCGAGGAGCTCAAGGCCCAGGCGCGCGAGCGCGGGCTGTGGAACCTGTTCCTGCCGCGCGGTCCACGAGCACGGCGCCGGGCTCACCAACCTGCAGTACGCGCCGCTGGCGGAGATCACGGGCCGCAACCCGTGGATCGCGCCCGAGGCGATCAACTGCTCGGCGCCCGACACCGGGAACATGGAGCTGCTGTCGCTGTTCGGCACCGAGGAGCAGAAGGCGCGCTGGCTGGATCCGCTGCTCGACGGGCGGATCCGCTCGGCGTTCTCCATGACCGAGCCGGACGTCGCGTCCTCGGACGCGACGAACATCGCGACGCGGATCGAGCGCGACGGCGACGACTACGTCATCAACGGGCGCAAGTGGTGGACGTCGGGCGCGATGTCGCCGCGCTGCGAGCTGCTGATCGTCATGGGCGTCACCGATCCCGGACGCCGAGCGCCACCGGCGCCAGAGCATGATCCTCGTGCCGAAGGACACGCCGGGCGTCCACGTCGATGCGCTCGACGAGCCTCTTCGGCTACGACGACGGGCCGCACGGCGGCCACGCCGAGATCGTCTACGACGACGTGCGGGTGCCGGTCGCGAACCTGCTCGGCGAGGAGGGCGAGGGCTTCCGGCTCGCGCAGGAGCGGCTCGGGCCCGGGCCGCATCCACCACGCGATGCGGGCGATCGGCATGGCCGAGCGCGCGCTCGAGATGATGTGCCGGCGGACCGCGTCGCGCTCGACGTTCGGCCGGCCGATCATCGACCACGGCGTCGTGCAGCGCTGGATCTCCGAGGCGCGGGTGAAGATCGAGCAGGTGCGCCTGCTCGTGCTCAAGACGGCGTGGCTGATGGACACCGTCGGCAACCGCGGCGCGCGGATCGAGGTGTCGGCGATCAAGGTCGCGGCGCCCGAGGTCGCGACCTGGGTGATCGACCGCGCGATCCAGGCGCACGGCGGCGCCGGCGTCTCGCAGGACCACCTGCTCGCCGAGCTCTACGCCGTCGCGCGCATCCTGCAGATCGCCGACGGGCCCGACGAGGTCCACCACATGGCGATCGCCCGGCGCGAGACGCAGCGCTACCGCGAGCCGGTCGCGGCCTGACGCTGTCAGCGCTTCGCGGCCGCGCGCGCGGCGCACGCGCTTCGCGCGGCCAGCGGGCCCGCCCGCGCCGTTCGGGCCCTGGAGCGGCAGGCCGGCAACGGCGAGGCAGCGCGGCACGTAGAAGTCGGCCACCTCGGAGAGCGACGAGCCCGGCGCGCGGCCGGTACCAGTGGAACACGCTGTTGTAGAGCCCGAGGATCGCGCGCGCCAGCAGGCGCGGCTCCGCCTCGGGGATCGCGCCCTGCTCCATCCCGCGGGTCAGGAACGCGGCCCACTTGAACTCGAGGTCTCGCGTGCGCGCGCGCGCGAGCTGCCGCGCCTCCTCCTCGCGCGCGGACGTGCGGTGCACCCCGACCAGAACCTGCTCGGAGACGAGCAGGCGGTTGCGCAGCACCTCGCGCTCCGACAGGTCGAACGCCGCCTGAGCACGGCCTCCAGCGCCTCGGCGAAGTCCTCGTGCTCGCCCGTGATCCGCTCGAACCGCTCGACCTCCGCGTCGAGCGCCTCGGCCATGATCTCGTAGAGGCAGTGGAGCTTGGACTCGAAGTAGTGGTAGAGCGCCGTCGAGCCGATCCCGACGGCCGTCGCGACGTCCGCCCACTTGCTGTGCTCGTAGCCGTCGCGGCCGAACAGCTCGGTCGCCGTGTCGAGGATCGCCGCCCGCTTGCTGCGTGACGACGAGGCGCCGTCGGTTGTTGGATCGTGGTTGAGGCATGGTCCGTCGAAAGTGAAGTCGGATGGACCTTACCAGCGGTCGCGGCGTGCCGCCGCAGATCGCGCTTGCATCCGATCAATCGCCGTGATAGAACTGAACTGAATTCAAATGAGGAAGCTCGAAGGATCATGTCGTCATCGTCACCGGCGCCAGCTCCGGCCTCGGGGAGCAGGTCGCTCGCGCGCTGGCCGCCGCCGGGGCCACCACCGTGCTCGCCGCGCGCCGTGCCGAGCGGCTCGCACGGCTGCGAGCGCGAGCTGCCGCGCGTCCAGGCGGTCGCCTGCGACGTGACCGACGCGGGCGACCGCGAGCGGCTCGTGGAGACCGTGTTCGAGCGCCACGGCCGGCTCGACGGGCTCGTCAACAACGCCGGCGTCGGAGCGACCGCGCCGGCGCTGAAGACCGAGCGCCGACACGTTCGCGCGGGTGCTCGACGTCAACCTCACGGCGCCCTTCGCGCTGTCGTGCCTGGCCGCCGGCCGGATGCGCTCGAACGGTGGCGGGCGCGATCGTCAACGTCGCGTCGGTGATGGGCCTGCGCTCGATCGGCCAGATCCCCGACGCGGCCTACGTCGCCTCGAAGGCGGGCATGATCGGCCTTACGCGCGAGCTGGCGTCGCAGTGGGGGCGCTACGGCATCCGCGTCAACGCGGTCGCCCCGGGCTTCTTCGCCTCCGAGATGACCGCCGAGCTCGGCGACGACCCCGACGGCGTTCCCGCCTTCCTGCTCGAGCGCACGCCGCTCGGGCGCGGCGGCCGGGCGGGCGAGCTCGACGAGGCGATCCTCTTCCTGCTCGGGCCCGGCAGCAGCTTCGTGACCGGCCACGTCCTGAGGGTCGACGGCGGGATGGCGGTGCGATGACGCGCCCCGCCCGCGGATCCGGCTGCTGAACCGGCCGATCGCGATCTGGCGCCTGGCGCGCTGAGCCGTCGCGCCAGGACCGCCGGCCGGCGGCCACGAGCGGCGCGACGATCCGCTGCGCGTCGTCGAAGCCCGACCCGAGCATCGCGCCGCCCGCGGCGCGGGCCGCGATGCCCTGGCAGACGACCGCGAGCTTGAAGTACGCGAACGCCTGGTACCACTCGACGTCGGAGACGTCGAAGCCCGTCCGCGCGGCGTAGCGGCGGACGACCTCCGACGCGCGACGGGAAGCCCGTCGGCGGCCGTGACCGGCGCCATGATGCGCGCCGCCGCGAGCACGTCGTCGTCGGCCTGCTCGCTCCAGTAGGCGAGCAGCGTCCCGAGGTCGGTGAGCGGATCGCCGAGCGTGCTCATCTCCCAGTCGAGGACGGCGACGATGCGGCCGGGCGACGTCGGGTGCAGGATCGTGTTGTCGAGCCGGTAGTCGCCGTGGACGATCGCCGCCGCGCGCTGCGGCGGCAGCGTGCGGACCAGCTCGTCGCGCAGCTCGTCGAGCGCGGGCAGCTCGCCGGTCTTCGAGGCCTCCCACTGCTTCGACCAGCGGCGCAGCTGGCGCTCGATGAAGCCGGCCGGGCGGCCGAACTCCTCGAGCCCGACGGCGGCCGGGTCGACGGCGTGCAGCTCGGCGAGCACGTCGACGAGCGCCGCGCCGATCGCCGCCCGCTCGCTCGCGGCCGTCGGCGTAGCCGGGAGGCAGCGCGTTGCGGCAGACGTGGCCGACGACGCGCTCCATCACGTAGAAGCGCACGCCCGAGCGGACCGTCGGCGGCGCCGAAGTGCAGGACGCGCGGCACCGGCACGGCCGTCCCGTCGAGCGCATTCAGCACGCGGTGCTCGCGCGCCATGTCGTGCGCCGTCGGCAGGACGTGCCCGAGCGGCGGGCGGCGAAGGACCACCTCGCCGGCGTCGCACGCGACGCGGTACGTGAGGTTCGACTTGCCGCCGGCGATCAGGGCGACGTCGCAGTCGAGCCAGCGCGGGTCGTGCAGGGCGTCGGCGAGCAGCGGACCGACGACCTCGGGCTCGGCGCCGGTCGTGATCGGCTCGAGGCGCTGCGCGGTGGGATCGTTGAACCCGGTCGCCATCAGCGCACACCCTCGAGGACGGCGGTGCGAAGCCAGCGCCCGCCCGAGCTCCCGCTCGTGATGGGCGGCGTCGCCGAACTGCCGCTCGCGCACCGACGATCCGGCGCAGGAAGCGGTGGGCGGGGTGCTCGGCCGTAACGGCGACGCCGCCGAACACCTGGATCGCGCCGTGGGCGACCTCGCGCGCCGCGCGCGACACGTACGCCTTGGCGATCGACGCCGGTCCGCGGCGCCTCGTCGGCGTCCTCGTCGAGGGCGGCCGCCGCGTAGAGGACCGTCGACCACGAGCTCGCCTGGCGCACGTACATGTCGGCCAGCAGGTGGCGCAGCGCCTGGAAGCTGCCGATCGTGCGGCCGAACTGGCGCCGCTCGGCGGCGTAGCGCGCGGCGTCGTCGAGCAGGCGGCCCGCCGCCCCGACCGCCTCGGCCGCGGCGAGCAGCCCGCCGATCGTCGCCAGCCGGCGGACCGCCTCGCCGCCGAGCGGCCCGCCACGACCGGGGCGCCGGCGAGCTCGACCGCGTACGTCGGCGCCGTCGGGTCGAACGCCGGCTGCGCGACGCGACGTCGACGCCGCGGCGCGCCGGCGCGACGACGAGCGCGAGCGCCGGGCCCGTCGGCGCCGCGGCCGCGACGACGGCGAGCCGCACGGCCGGCGCTCGGCGTGCTCGACGGCCGACCTTGCGCGCCGCCGCGCGCGGCGTCGGCCGTCGCCGCGGCGCCGACCGTCGACGCCGGCTCGGCCGCGCTCGGCGGCGCCGCCCAGCTCGACCCCGGCTCGAGCACCGCGAGCGCGACCGCGTCATCGCCGAGGTGCGCCTCGGCCGCGAAGCGCACGGCGGCGCTGCCGATGAACGGCACCGCCGCCAGGTGCGCACCGAGCGCGCGGGCGATCAGGCACAGCTCGACCGCGCCGAGCCCCTCGTCGCCGCCGACCGACAGGGCGCCGAACTCGACGCAGGCTCGGCCCACAGCCGCTCGTCGCGCCTTCGCGCTCGAGCAGCGTCTCGACCGACTTCGCTGAGCCAGGTCTGCTCGTCGCTCAGCTCGAGGTCCATTCGGCTACTCCTGCGGCAGGGCGAGGATGCGGTCGGCGATGATGTTGCGCTGGATCTGCTGCGTGCCGCCGTAGACGCTCGCGGCGCGCGAGTAGAGGTACGTCTCGTACCAGAACTCGTCCTCCTCGGCGGCGTCCGGCTCGGCGTGCTCGAGCGTCGGCCCGAGGACCTCGAGCGCGGTCGCGGCGAGGCGCTGCTCGGCCTCCGCCATCAGCAGCTTGACGCTCGAGCTGTCGGGGCCGACGGCGCCGCCGTTCAGGAACTCGCCGACCGTCCGGTAGGCGTGGTGGCGGAGCACCTCGACGCCGATCAGCGCGCGCGCCAGCGCCACCTGCGCGCCGGGATCGTCGATCAGCCGCTCGCCGTCGAGCGTGCGCTCGGCCGCGACGCGGACCGCGCGGTCGAGCCACGTGCGCAGCTTGACCTGGCGCGGCAGCGCGGCCGTGCCGCGCTCGTGGCCGAGCGTGTGCATCGCGATCTTCCAGCCGTCGCCGAGCTCGCCGAGCAGGTTCGCCCTGCGGCACGACGACGTCGTCGAGGAACAGCTCGCAGAACTCGGCGTGGCCGGTGATCTGCGTCATCGGCCGCAGCTCGACGCCCGGCGAGCGCATGTCGACGATCAGCATCGAGATCCCGCGGTGCTTCGGCCCGGCGTCGTGCGTGCGCGCCAGCACGCCGCACCAGCGCGCGAACTGCCCCCAGGAGACCCAGGTCTTCTGCCCGCTCAGCACGAAGTGGTCGTCGCGGTCCTCGGCGCGGGCCCGCAGCGACGCGAGGTCGGAGCCGGCGTCGGGCTCGGAGAAGCCCTGGCACCAGATCTCCTCGGCGGACAGGATCGCGGGGATGTAGCGGCGCCGCTGCTCGTCGCTGCCGAAGCGCAGCAGCGACGGCCCGAGGACGTCGAGGCCGACGACGTTGACGAACTCCGGCGCGCCGGCGGCCGCCAGCTCCTGGTCGACGATGATCTGCTCGGCGGCCGGCCTGCCGCCGCCGCCGAACTCGAGCGGCCAGGCGCGGCCGACGTAGCCGGCCGCGTAGCAGCGGGCCTGCCACGCCGCGCAGCGCCTCCATCCGGTCGTCGAGCGAGCGCGGCAGACGGGCGGCGTCCGGGCGCTCGGCGGCGAGGAAGCCGCGGATCTCGTCCTGGAGCCGGCGCTCGGACTCAGTGCGGCAAGCTGCATGAACTGAGATCGTATCAGTACGAGCAAGCTCTACGTGGCGCCATTATCGAGCCGTGACTTCACATTTGAGTTGAGTTCAGCTAATCTGCGCGCTTGCCGATGACGGTGACAATCACAGATCGAGCGAGCGACGAGGATTCGACATGTCCACGCTGAGCTTCCAGCCAGAGGCCGACCGGTACTACGCCGAGGGCTACTGGCGCGCCGGCGACCTCTGGAGCGATTTCGCCGCGCGCGCGCACGCCGCACCCGGAGAAGGTCGCGCTGCTGCTCGACGACCGCCGCGATCACCTACGACGAGCTGCGCGCGCGCCGCCGTCGCGCTGTCCGGCGCGCCTGGCCGCCGGCTCGCGTCGAGCCCGGCGACGTCGTGATCCTGCTCGGCCGCCACTCGATCGAGGCCGCGGTCGCGCTGCTCGGCTGCCTGCACCGCGGCGTCGTGCTCGCGCCGCTGCCGCCGATGTTCAACGCGCGCAGCTCTCCGCGCTGCCGGGCAGACGCGGCGCGAAGGCGATCGTCGGCTTCGGCGGCGAGAAGGAGATCGCCAAGTGCGAGCAGGCGGCGCCGGTCGTCGGCGCTGATCGCGCTGCGCCCGAGCTCGTCGACGAGCTGATCGCCGACGACGCGGCCGACGAGCGCAGCCGAGCGCGGCGCCGACGACCTCGCGATGGTCATGCACTCCTCGGGCACGACGTCGGCGCCGAAGGGCATCGTGCACTCGAGCAACACGCTGCGCTACGCGACCGAGGGCATCTGCCGGCGCTGGGAGCTCACCGGCGACGACCGCTCCTCGTCGTCTGCGAGTTCGGCTTCGTCGGCGGCCTGGTCTTCGGCTACTTCCCGGTGCTGCTCAACGGCGGCACCGGGCGTGCTCATGAGCCGCTGGGACGCCGAGGACGCGCTGCGGCTCATCGAGGAGCACCGCTGCACCTACGTGCTGCTGATGCCGACGCACGCCGCCGACAGCTGCTCGGCGGCGCAGGCCACGACGCGCGACCTCTCGTCGATGCGCGTGCTCGCGCGCGCCCGGCCTGACGCGCGAGCGGCGGCTGGCGATGCAGGAGGCGTTCGGGCTCCCGCCGCTCGCCGACTACGGGCTCTCCGAGGTCCCCGGGCCACGCGGCGCACGGCCTGCACGAGCCCGAGGAGAAGATGATCACGACCGAGGGCCGGCCCTACGACGGCACCGAGATCCGCATCGTCGACCGCGACGGGCGCGCCGCTGCCCGCCGGCGAGGTCGGCGACGTCGTCGTCAACGGCCCGAGCCGCTTCCTCGGCTTCCTCGGCAACGACGAGCTGACGCGCGACGTCGCTGACCGACTGGGGCGGCTACCGCACCGGCGACCTCGGCTACCTCGACGAGGACGGCCACCTCGTCTACGTCGGCCGCAGCAAGGACATCATCCGCCGCGGCGGCGTGACCATCGTGCCGGCCGAGATCGAGCCCGTGCTCATGCGCCACCCGGCGATCCACGAGGCCGCCGTCGTGCCGCTGCCCGACGAGCGGCTCGGCGAGCGCGCCTGCGCGGCGCTGATCCTCAAGGCCGGGCGACCGGCGCCGACGCTCGCGGAGCTGCAGGAGTTCCTCGAGCGCGAGGGCGTCGCCAAGTACATGTGGCCGGAGTCGATCGAGGTCTTCGACGAGTTCCCGCGCACGCCGTCGCTGAAGGTGGTCAAGCGCGACGTCGTCGAGCAGATCATCGCTCGCGCGGAGCGACTCGCGCGCTGAAGGCTCACCTGCGATGACTCCAGCTCAGTCACGCGGCGCGAAGCGCGAGGAGATCCTCGCCGCCGCCACCGAGCGGTTCGGCCGCGACGGCTACGAGGACACGAAGTGGGCCGACATCGCGGCCGACGTCGGCGTCGGCCCGACCGCGCTGTACCACTACTTCGAGTCCAAGCAGCACTGCCTGTACGTGATCATGGACGAGGCGATCGAGGGCTTCCGCGCGCGCTTCGAGGCGCTCACCGCGGACGGCGCCGACCCGCTGGAGCGCGCTCGTCGCCGGTCCTCGACGACTGCTTCGAGCTCTCCGAGCACGACGTCCTGCGCAACCGCCTGCTCGTCGCCGAGCAGGGCCTGCTGTCGGCCCGCAGCGACTCGCCGCGCGAGGAGCAGGCGCGGCAGGCGGCGCGCGCGCGCACGCGCGACCTCGAGTTCGCCTGGGCGAGCTTCCTCTCGCACGCGATGCAGCAGGGGGCGATCCCGAAGAACGACCCGCGGCTGCTCACGCGCGCGATCCTCGGCCTCTACAACAGCATCTGGCACTGGTACCGGCCGAACGGCATCGTCGCCCTCGAGCCGATCGCCGACTTCTTCAAGGACCGCATCCTGGCCCTGATCGGGCGTCGCGCCCGAGGCGCTGGAGCGCGCCGAGGGTCGGCGGCATGACGCTTCTTCGAGCGCTACTTCGAGCGCGCTCGACGGGCCCGACCCGCACACGTCGCTCGAGCTCGTCGCCGACGACGTCGAGTTCTCGATCCAGTGGGCGCGCCGGACGCGACCGCGACAGCCGCCAGTTCCTCGGCGGCCGCGAGGAGCTGCGCGGGTTCATCGACGCCGGCGACACGACGCGGCTGGGCGCACCACGTCGCTGTTCGAGCGGCGGCGAGGGCGACGTCGAGTTCGCGCTCGGCGAGACGCGCTACGACAGCGGCGAGCGCATCGGCACCTTCCTCGCGGTCGCGCAGCTCGACGCCGACGGGCGCATGCGCCGCTACATGGTCGCCCGCTCGCCGGCGATCGCCTTCGAGCCGGCGCGCGGTCGATGCCGAGCTTGACTTCGTCCCCGTCGCCGACGGGCTGATCGCCGGCACCGCCGGAGGCGCCGCGGCTGATCGGCTCCGAGTGCCGCCGCTGCGGCGTCGTCACCTTCCCGCGCCAGGGCTCGTGCGCCGCGTGCACGTCGAGCGACGTCGAGGAGCGCCGGCTCGCGCGCCGCGGGACGCTGTGGACCTGGACGATCCAGTGCTTCCCGCCGAAGTCGCCGCCGTACGCCGGCGCCGCCGAGGACTTCGAGCCCTACGGCGTCGGCTACGTCGAGCTGCCGGGCGAGGTGCGCGTCGAGGCGCGGCTCACCGAGGCCGACCCGGCGCGGCTGCGGATCGGGATGCCGATGGAGCTCGTGCTGATCCCCGC
Source organism: uncultured Solirubrobacteraceae bacterium (assembly GCA_963730535.1). GTDB lineage: Bacteria > Actinomycetota > Thermoleophilia > Solirubrobacterales > Solirubrobacteraceae > DASSUW01. The sequence goes on along the minus strand of CAVSRU010000018.1, from coordinate 11,228 downwards.
GCCCGGCGCGGCCGGCACGCTGACCTACGCGTTCCGGCCGCGTGGAGGACTGAGCGCGAGCGTCGCGGTCGTCGGCGTCGGCATCCACCCGTTCGGGCGCCACGAGGGCGTCTCCGGCCTCGAGATGGCGGCGGTCGCCGCGCGCGCCGCGCTCGCGACGCGGGCATCGGCTGGGAGGACGTCGACTTCGCCGCCGGCGGCTCCGACGCCGGCGGGCAACGCCGACACGACCGTCTCCGTGCTCGGCCTCACCGGCGTGCCGTTCATCAACGTCCGGAACGGCTGCGCGACCGGCGGGTCGGCGCTCACGACGGCGCACGCGATGCTCGCCGCCGGCGCGCGCGGAGGTCGCGCTCGTCGTCGGGCTTCGACAAGCACCCGCCGGGCGCGTTCAACCCGCTGCCGGAGGAGTGGGGGATCGGCTCCTGGTACGGCGAGACCGGGCTGATGCTCACGACGCAGTTCTTCGCGATGAAGATCCAGCGCTACATGGCCGAGCACGGGATCAGCGAGTCGACGCTCGCCAAGGTCGCGGCGAAGGCGTTCGACGAACGGCGCCCGCAACCCGAACGCCTGGCGCCGCCGGCCGCTGTCCGAGGACGAGGTGCTCGCGCTCCAAGATGGTCAACCACCCGCTGACGCAGTACATGTTCTGCTCGCCCGGCGAGGGCGCGGTCGCGCTCGTGCTGGCGCGCGGCGAGCGCGCGCGGACGCTCGCGCGCGCGCCCGTGTACCTGCGCTCGGTCGCGTTCCGCACGCGCCGCTTCGGGTCGTTCGAGGTCTTCAGCCCGTCGATCCCGATCGAGTCGGCGCCGTCGCCGACCACCGAGGCCGCGGCCGCGGCGTTCGAGCAGGCCGGCATCGGCCCCGAGGACGTCGACGTCGCCCAGCTCCAGGACACCGAGTCCGGCGCCGAGGTCATGCACCTCGCCGAGACCGGCCTGTGCGAGCACGGCGAGCAGGAGTCGCTGATCCAGAGCGGCGCGACGCGATCGACGGCCGCCTGCCCGTCAACACCGACGGCGGCTGCCTGGCCAACGGCGAGCCGATCGGCGCCTCCGGGCCTGCGCCAGGTCCACGAGGTCGTCCTCCAGCTGCGCGGCGAGGCCGGGCGAGCGCCAGATCGCCGGGCCGGCCCGCGTCGGCTTCACGCAGGTCTACGGCGCGCCCGGGGTCAGCGCCTGCACGGTCCTCAGCCGCTGAGCGGCCGCGAGGTGCAGCTCGCCGCGCGCCCGAACGGGGAGCTCCGGGCCGGCGACTTCCGCGTCGTCGACGTCCCGGTGCGCGAGCCCGGGTCCGGGCGAGGTCCTGGTGCGCAACACGTGGACGTCGGTCGACCCCGGCCTGCGGCTGCGGCTCGCCGAGCATGCGCCGGCCGGCTACTTCGCGCCGTTCGGCCTGCGCGCGCCGATGGAGGGGATCATGACGGTCGGCGAGGTCGTCGAGTCCCGCGCCGACGGCTTCGCCGCCGGCGACTCCGTCTGGCACGCCTCCGGCTGGCGCGACTACGCCGTGGTCGCCGCCGGGGAGCCGGCGCTCGGCGGGCTCGGCACGCTGACCCGGCTCGACAGCGACCGCGCGCCCGCGCAGCGGTACCTGGGGCCGCTCGGGGGCATGGGCCTGACCGCCTACGCGGGCCTGTTCGACGTCGCGCAGCTTCGCGCGGGCGACGTCGTCTGGGTGTCGGCCGCGGCCGGCGCCGTGGGAAGCCTCGCGGCGCAGTTCGCGAAGCTCCGCGGGCACCGCGTGATCGGCAGCGCGGGCTCGGACGAGAAGGTCGCCTACCTGCTCGACGAGCTCGGTCTCGACGCCGCCTTCAACCACCGTGCGGGCCCGGTCGGCCGAGCTGCTGCGCGAGGCCGCCCCGGAGGGAATCGACGTCTACTTCGACTGCGTGGGCGGCGACCACCTCGAAGCCGCGCTCGGTGCGCTGCGCCGCGGCGGGCGCGTGGCGCTGTGCGGAGCCGTCTCCCAGTACGGGCGCGCCCCGAGCGGACCGGCCAACCTCTTCCAGGCGACGGCCAACGACCTCACGCTGCGCGGCTTCCGCGGCAGCAGCCACCTGCATCGCATGGGCGAGATGCAGCGCGCCGTCGCGCGGCTGGCTCGCCGACGGATCCCTGCGCTACCGCGAGACCATCGTCGACGGCCTCGAGCGAGCGCCCGAGGCGCTGGCGCGGATGCTCGCCGGCGACACGATCGGCAAGACGCTCGTGCGGATCGCCTGATCGGGCGCAGTGCGCGCGGCGTCGTCAGCCGAGCGCGGCGGCGCGCGGCTGCGCGCGGGCGATCGCCTCGGCGGCGGCGCGGCCCTCGGAGATCGCGTGCGACGCCTTGCGCGGCACGAGGGCGTCGCCGATCACGCGCACGGTGCCGGCGGGCGGGACGAGTGCGTTCCAGTCGCGCGCGACGCGCTCGCCGACGACGATCACGGTGTCGGCGGACACCCGCTCGGTGGCGCCGGACAGCGTGTTCGTGAGCACCGCGCTGCGCTCGCCGAGCGCGGCGAGCGCCGTGAACGGACGGACGTCGAGCGGCGCCCCGCGCAGGCGCGCCAGCAGCTGCACGCGGCCCTCCGGCGGGAGCGACGCGCCGAACGCCGGCGCCGGGCGTCGCCACCGTGATCGTCTCGAAGCCCGCCCGACGCCGAGCTCGACCGCGCTCGCGCACGGCCACCAGCCGAAGCCGTCGTCCACGACCAGCAGGCGCCCGTCCCGCTCAGGCGCACGGTCGAAGGCCTGCGACGACGGCACCGCGCGCTCGATGCCCGGGAGCGTCGGCAGGACCTCGGTGGCGCCGATCGCGAGCACGACCTCGTCGAAGCCGGCGAGGTCGTCGGCGCCCACCGGCGCACCCAGCCGCAGCTCCACCCCGGCGAGCCGCGTGCGCGTAGAAGTCGAGCAGCGCGCCCCAGCCGCGGCGGTGCGGCGCCGCCGCCGCGACGGCGAGCCGGCCGCCGATCGCCTCGCCCGCGTCGAACAGCACGACTTCGCGGCGGCCGGCCAGCGTGACCGCGCACTCGAGCCCGGCCGGCCCGGCTCCGACGATCGCCACGCGCCCGCCGCCCGGCTCGGCGCCGCGGCGCACGACGAGCGGCGCGGCCGGGCGCCGGTCGGCGCCGGGCGGTCCGAGCTCCGGGTTGACCGAGCACAGCAGCACCGGATCGAAGGCGCGGCAGTCCTCGTTGCAGGCGACGCACGGGCGCACCTCCGCCGCGCGGCCCGCAGAGCAGCTTGCGCGGCATGTCCGGATCGGCGATCAGCGCGCGGGCCATGCCGACGAGGTCGGCGCCCGCGCCCAGCGCCGCCTCGATCGTCTCCGGCCTGCGGAACGCGTGCGAGATCAGCAGCGGCCCGTCGACCGCTCGCCGGATCCGCCCGACGTCACCGAGCAGCGGCGGCTCCTCCGTCGCCATGTCGCGCACGTACGTCGTGCGCACGCCGACCGTGAGGTTGACGTAGTCGACGAGCTCGCTCGACGTGCGGGAGCAGCTCGCAGAGCGTCAGCACCCCCCTCGTCGCCCCGATCGACAGCCGGACGCCGACGACGACGCCCGGGACCGACGCACGGATCTCGCGCGACGATGCGGGCGACGATCGCGAGCCGCTCGCTCGGCGTCGCGCCGGGTTCGTCTCCGCCGACAGGAACTGGGCGAGCAGGTAGCCGTGCGCGGCGTGCAGCTCGATGACCTGGAACCCCGCCTCGACCGCGTTGACCGCCGAGACGCGGAAGCCCTCGACGACCGCGTCGACCTCGCCCGCGCTCAGCGGCCGCGGCCGCGTCGGCTCGCGCGGCGACCGCACCGCCGACGGGCGCGACCGGATGGAACCACTGCTCGGCGCCGGTCGTCTCGCGCCCGAGGTGCACCAGCTGGCACGCCGCCACCGCGCCCTCGGCACGGATCGCCTCCGCGCGCGCGGCCATCCCCGGCACCGCCTCGGGCCGCCACGCCTCGGTGGTGATCCGCCGGCGCCACGTGGACTCCGGCGCGACCACCGTGCCGCCGACGGTCAGCATCGCCGCGCCGCCGGCCGCCCGCCGGCGCCAGTACTCGGCGTCCTCGGGCAGCGGCAGCCCGTCCTCGAGGATGCCGCGCCCGTGCGCCGTGCCCACGAGCCGGTTGCGCAGCTCGAGGTCGGCGAGGGCGAACGGCTCGGCGGCGCGCATCGCGCGTCAGGCCTGCGGCCCGCGGCCTCCGATCAGCGCGAGATAGCCGGCGGCGTCCGCCTTCTCCTCGCCCCACAGGATCTCGAGCACGAGCCGGCTGATCCGCCAGCCGTCGCGCTCGCGCCGCAGCTCGTTGTGGTAGCGCCCGACGAGCAGCTTCGCCGTGTCCGGATCGTCCTCGAACCCCTGGTGGGACGTGTGGTAGACGAGCGCGCTCGCGCGGTCGCCGTCGACCTCCACGTGATAGACGCTGAGCAGGTGGTGCTGCCAGACGACGTTCGCGATCGCCTCGCCGATCCAGGCCGCGACCGCGTCGCCGCCGCTGACCGGCTCGGCGTTCCCGTACTGCGCCCACAGATCGTCCGCCAGCACGCGCGCGCAGGCCGTCGAGGTCGAAGCGGTCGATCGTCGACGCGTAGCGGTAGAGCACGTCGGTGATGTCCGCGCGGTCCTGCAGGGCGCGGATCGCGGGATCGGCGCTGAGGGTCGTGGTCGCCATGTCAGCCCACCTTCATCCAGACGCTCTTGGTCTGCGTGAACTCGTCCAGCGAGGCCTCGCCGAGGTTGCGGCCGTGGCCGGACTGCTTGACGCCGCCGTAGGGGACCGACGGGTAGACCATCTGGTACGTGTTGACCCAGACCGTGCCGACGCGCAGCGCGCGGCGTCGCGCGGTGGGCGCGCGCGAGGTCGTTCGTCCAGACGCCGGCGGCGAGCCCGTACTCGACGTCGTTGGCGATGCGGTACGCCTCCTCCTCGGAGGAGAACTTCAGCAGCGACATCACGGGCCCGAAGATCTCCTCCTGGGCGATCGTCATGTCGTTGCGCACGCCGGTGAAGACGGTCGGCTCGTGGAAGTAGCCGCGGTCGCCGTGGCGCGATCCGCCGAGCGCCAGCTCGGCGCCCTCGTCCTGGCCGATGCGCACGTAGCGCTGGATGCGCTCGAGCTGCTCGGCCGACACGACGGGGCCCATGTCGACGTCCGGGTCGAAGCCGCCGCCGATGCGGATCCCGCGCGACTGCTCGACGATCCGCTCCGACGACCTCGTCGTGGACGCTCTCGTGGACCAGCACGCGGGTGCTGCAGGTGCAGACCTGGCCCGAGGCGCCCCACACGCCCATCATCGCGGCCGCCGAGGCCGCCTCGAGGTCCGCGTCGGGGAAGATGATCGGCGGGCTCTTGCCGCCGAGCTCGAGGCTCACGCGCTTGACGCGCGCGGCGGCGCCGGCCTGGATCGCGCGCCCGGTCGCGTTCGAGCCCGTGAACGTGATCGCGTCGACCTCCGGATGGGCGACGAGGCGCCGCGCCGACGGTCTCGCCGGCGCCCTGGACGACGTTGAACACGCCCGGGGGGATCCCCGCCTCGATCGCCAGCTCGGCGACGAGCGACCGCCGTCATCGGCGTCTGCTCGGCCGGCTTGAGGACGACGCTGTTGCCGGCGCAGAGCGCGAACGCGCCCATCGCCGCCGCGGCCGTCGGCCCGTTCCACGGACTGATCGCTCCGACCACGCCGAGCGGCTCGCGCACCTGGTAGACGGCGAACTCGTGCGGCACGGCGGGGATGCTGCCGTGCAGCTTCGAGGGCCAGCCCGAGTAGTAGTCGAGGCCGTCGACCGCGAACTGGACGATGAACCCGGCGTACATGCGCAGCAGGCCCGAGTCGATGACGTCGAGCTCGGCGAGCTCGTCGCCGTGCTCGGCGATCAGGGCGGCCAGCCTGCGCAGCCGCCGCTCCTGCTCGAGCGGCGGCAGGTAGCGCCAGCGCCCGTCGTCGAACGCCGCGCGCGCGGACCGCACCGCGCGCTCGACGTCCGCGGCGGAGCCGGCTGCCGCGGTCGCGACCTGCTCGCCGGTGGCGGGATCGATCACCGGCATCGTGCCGCCGTCGAGCGACGGCACGACCTCGCCGTCGACGACGTGGCCGAACAGCGGCCGGTCGAGCTGCCGCGGCGGCGGCCGCCGAGATCGGATACGTGGAGGGGTCGGTCAGGACGCTCATGGCCAGGGCTCTCGCTCTCGTTGTCTCCTCAGGGGCCAGCTCGCCGTGATCTGACCCAACTTCGGTTCAGCCTATGCCGCCGATCGTCCGGCTGTCAAGGCACAATGACGTGACTTCAGTTGCGCAAACGCTTGACAAGCGCCGGGCCTCCGGTGCTCTAATGCCGCTCGACCTAAACTCAGTTCAGTTTGATGAGGAGAGGATTCGGCCGACATGAGCGCCGCCACGCAACACAGCGCCGGGGCGCAACGGGACCGCACCGACGCCGCCGGTGCTGCGATCGCCGGGCTGTCGAAGACGTTCGGCGCCACGCGCGCGCTGATCGACGCCGTCGCTCGACATCAGGCCGGGCGAGATCCACGCGCTCGTGGGCCAGAACGGCTCCGGCAAGTCGACGCTGATCAAGACGCTCGCCGGCTACCACGCGCCGGACGCCGGCAGCGCGGCGGAGCTCGACGGCGCGCCGTTCGACCTCGGGCACGCGGTGCCCGACGGGCTGCGCTTCGTCCACCAGGACCTCGGCCTCGTGCTCGAGCTCAACGCGATGGACAACCTCGCGCTGCACGGCGGCTTCGCCCGCGGAGCGCATGGGCCGCGTCCGCTGGAGCGAGCAGGAGCAGGAGACGCACCGCGTGCTCGCGCGCTTCGGCGTCGATCTCGACATCCACCGCCCGCTGGCCGCCGCGACGCCGGTCGAGCGCACGGTGGTGGCGATCGCCGCGGCGCTCCAGGGCTGGCAGGGCGGCAGCGGCGTGCTCGTCCTCGACGAGCCGACCGCGGTGCTCCCGCACGACGAGGTGGAGCGGCTGTTCGCGATGGTGCGCGAGGTCCGGGCCGCGGGCACGAGCGTGCTCTACGTCTCGCACCGTCTCGACGAGATCTTCGAGCTGGCCGACCGCGTGACCGTCCTGCGCGGCGGCCGCGTGATCGCCACGCAGCGAGGTCGCCGACATCGACGCGGCGCAGCTCGCGAGCCTGATGGTCGGCGAGGAGGTCGATCCCGACTACCGCGCGCCCGTGGCGGCGCGCCCCGACGCGCCGGTCGTCCTCGAGGCGCGCGACGTCCACGGCCGCTGGCTGCGCGGCGTCGACCTCGACGTCCACCGCGGCGAGATCCTCGGCATCGCCGGCCTGGCCGGCGCCGGGCGTGCTCGAGCTGCCGTACGTGATCGCCGGCTGCGCGCAGCACGCCGTCAGCGGCCGCATCCGCCTCCCGGAGCGCTCCGCCGAGTGGAGCGACGTCGCCGACGCCGGCGACCTCGACATCCCGCTCGTCCCCGCCGACCGCGGGCGCGAGGGGATCGTCGCCGAGTTCGCCGTCAGCGAGAACCTGTCGCTGTCCGTGCTCGGCCGCCTCGGCCGCGCGCGGCCGGCTCGACAAGCGCGCGGAGGCGCGAGCTCGTCGAGCAGTGGACGCGAGCGCCTCGGCGTCGTCACCGCCGGGCCCGGCGGCGCCGATCTCGACGCTCAGCGGCGGCAACCAGCAGAAGGTCGTGGTCGCGCGCTGCCTGGTGCGCGACCCCGCGCTGCTCGTCCTCTGCGAGCCGACCGCGGGCGTCGACATCGGCACGCGCGTCGCCATCTACGACCTGATCGCGGAGCTGTCGCGCAACGGCCTGACCGTCGTCCTGTCGTCCTCGGACGCCGGCGACGTGCTCGCCATGTGCACGCGCGTCGTCGTCCTGCGGGGCGGCCGCGTCGCCGCCGAGCTCGGCGGCGAGGGACTCACCGAACACGCGCTTGTGAGCGCCATGGAGGGAGAAGATCGATGACGCCGTACATCCGTCCCCGAGGCCGCCACCGAGCCGGCCGCGCCCGCGCGAGGCCGCGCCGGCGCGGCACGGCCCGCCGCGCGGCGCAGCGGCTCGCCCACGGCCTCGCCTTCGACCGCATCGGCGCGGTCTACGTCTGGCTGGGGATCATCGTGCTGTTCTCGCTCTGGGTTCCGGAGACGTTCCCGAACCTCGCCACCGCGAAGCAGATCCTCAACGCCAACGCGATCACCGCGCTGGCCGCGCTGTCGATCACGATCCCGCTCTCGGCGCGCGTCTTCGACCTCTCGTTCGCGGGCGTCATCACGCTCACCGGCGTCGTCGTCGCGCACCTGATCGCCAAGGACGGCGTTCCGCTCGTCCCGGCGATCGCGCATCGCGCTGGCCGTCGGCCTCGGCATCGGCGTGATCAACGCGGTCGTGGTCGTCGTCATGAAGATCGACTCGTTCATCGCCACGCTCGCGACCGGCTCGCTGATCGCCGCGCTGATCACGATGGTCACGAACGAGGTGCCGATCACCGACGCCAAGCTCGGCGACGCGTTCGCGAAGATCGGCCAGACGAACATCGACGGCGTCACGCTCGGCGTCGTCTACTGCGCCGTGGTGGCGGTCGCGATCTGGTACCTGCTCGAGCACACCGCCACCGGCCGGCGCCTGTACGCGACCGGCTTCAACCCCGACGCCGCGCGGCTCGCGGGCGTGCGCATCGACCGCCTGCGCTTCATGTCGCTCGTCGCATCCGGCGGCCTGGCCGGCGCCACCGGCATCGTCCTCGCGTCGATGCTCGGAAGCGGGTCGCCGACCGCCGGCACGCCGTACCTGCTGCCCGCGTTCGCCGCCGCCTTCCTGGGCGCCACCCAGCTCAAGCACGGGCGCTTCAACGCCGGCGGGACGATCATCGCCGTCCTGCTGCTCGGCACCGGCGTCACCGGCCTGGCGCTGGCCAACGCGCCCCAGTGGGCCGGGGACATGTTCGTCGGCGTCGTCCTGATCGCCGCCCTCGCCCTGACCGGCATCCAGCGTCGCAGCACGCGCGCCGGCTGAATCGCAGACTCCATCACGTCAACCCTGCAAGAGGAGGAGCAGCACATGTCTGTCCATCGGTTGAGGAAGGGGCTCGCGCGCGTCGTGCTCGGCGCCGCCCTGGTCGCGGTCGGCTGCGGCAGCGGCGACAGCGAGTTCAAGCGGCGCTCGGCCGCTCAGGGCGGCGGCCCGGGAGTGGCGAGGCGCTGTCGCTCGCCGAGAAGGCCACGACGCGGCCGACGAGCATCGGCCTCACGACGGCGATCGGCAAGGACGTTCCAGCCGGCAAGAAGATCGCCTTCATCAGCTGCGGCGTCGAGGCCTGCGAGATCCAGGGCGACATCATCAAGCAGGGCGCCGCCGACCTCGGCTGGACCGCCTAGACGATCGGCACCGACGGCTCGCCCGAGCAGCTCCAGAACGCGTTCGAGACGGCGCTGCGCCAGGGCGCCGACGCGAGTGATCCTCAACGCCGTCAACCGCGACGCGGTCGCCAAGCAGATCGAGAAGGCCGAGCAGCAGGGCGTGGCGTTCGTGACGTGCTGCAGCATCGAGTCCGAGGGCGACGGGATCCTCAGGAACGTCGCCGGCAAGGAGAACAGCGCCAGGATCGGCGAGAACCTCGCGGCCCAGATCGTGGCCGACAGCGAGCGGCAAGGCGAACACGCTGTTCGTCAACATCTCGGCCTTCCAGATCCTGCAGGCGCTCGCCGGCCAGATCGAGAGCCTCGTACAAGGAGTTCTGCGCCGACTGCGAGTACGCCACGCTCGACATCCCGGTGACGTCGCTCGGCAAGGACGCGCCGGACCGGATCGTGTCGTACCTGCGCAGCCATCCGCAGGTCAACTACGTCGTCCTCTCCGTGAGCAACGCGCTCGGCGCCGGCCTCCCGGCCGCGCTGAAGGCCGCCGGCCTCGCCGACAAGGTCAAGCTCGTCGGCCAGAGCGGGGACACGCTGACGTTCCAGGACATGGCGGCCGGCAACATCGAGTCCGTCGTCCCGTTCGACTACTACGCCGTCGACTACCTGATGCTCGACGCGCTCGCCCGGCACTTCGCGGGCGTCCCGGTGGAGCAGGCGCAGCCGCCGCCGTGGATCGTGACGCCGGACAACATGCCCGCGCGAGGCGACCGAGGGCCTGTTCCCGGTCGTCGAGAGCTACCGCGACGAGTTCAAGAAGCTCTGGGGCAAGTGAGCCTCAAGCTCGGCCTGAACACCGGCTACTGGGCGGCGGCAGCACCGCCGCCCAGTGCGCTGGAGTCCGTCCAGGAGGCCGAGCGCCTGGGCTTCGACTCGGTCTGGACGTCGGAGGCGTACGGCTGCGACGTGCTCACGCCGCTGGCGTGGTGGGGCTCGCACACCGAGAAGATCCGGCTCGGGACGGCGATCATGCAGATGAGCGCCCGCCGTCCGACCGCGGCCGCGATGGCCGCGATGACGATGGACCACCTGAGCGGCGGGCGCTTCGTGCTCGGCCTCGGGGTGTCCGGCCCGCAGGTCGTGGAGGGCTGGTACGGCGAGCCGTTCGCCAAGCCGCTGGCGCGCACGCGCGAGTACGTCTCGATCGTGCGCGACGTCGTCGCGCGCCAGGAGCCTGTCGTGCTCCGACGGCCCCCACTACCGGCTGCCGCTCAACGGCCACGAGGGCGCGACGGGCCTGGGCAAGCCGCTGAAGTCGACGCTGCGCCCGCTGCGCGACGCGCCTGCCGGTCTACCTGGCCGCCGAGGGCCCGAAGAACATCGCGCTGACCGCCGAGATCGCGGACGGCTGGCTCGCGCTGTTCTACTCGCCGCACCACGACGCCGAGCTCTACCGCCCGCGCCTGGAGGAGGGCTTCGCCCGGCGCACGACGCCGAGCGACGGCTTCGAGGTCCTCGCCTCGATCCCGTTCATCGTCGACGACGACGTCGAGCGGGCCGCGGACATGATCCGCCCGCGGTTCGCCCTCTACTTCGGCGGGATGGGAGCACGCAGCGCTAACTTCCACCGCGACGTCGCGGTGCGGATGGGCTACGAGGCCGAGGCCGAGAGGATCCAGGACCTCTACCTGGACGGCAAGAAGGACGAGGCCGCCGCCGCGGTCCCGACGAAGCTCGTCGAGGAGCTCGCGCTGATCGGGCCCGCCGACAAGATCCGCCACGACCTCGAGGCGTGGCGCGAGTCGAGCGTCACCTCGCTGCTGATCGCCGGCCCGCCGGAGACGTTGCGGCAGGCCGCGGAGCTGGTGCTCGGATGAGCTACCGCTTCGCGACCTACGAGAA
>CAVSRU010000017.1:0-29049 GCA_963730535.1 uncultured Solirubrobacteraceae bacterium | reverse complement strand
GCAGGATCAGCGCGAGGAGAGCCCGCGCGCCCGCTGCTGCTGAGGGTTCGTTCGTCGTTTCAGCGTTCGCTGGGGTCGGTCCGCGTCATGCCCTCCCGGGGCAGCGCTCGCAAGCTCGCGCCCGAGCGCCCCGGGAGGCCACGCCGCGGCCCGCCCGCGAGCAGTTCCCAGTTGTTCATGCGTGTGCTCTGTGGCCGGCCTCATGAGGGCGGCAAAGACAGCACGCCAGGACATCTGCTCTGTGAAGGGACGCGATCGGAATACCGAGCCCGGGAGGGCGGACGCGTTCTCCGCCGGCGCTCGCGTCCCGGGCTCTGATTCAACGATCGCTGCTTTAGGCTTCTAGGGCGCAGCCCACGCGCGACGACGCCACAGTTTGGATCCGGGTCCGGCAACTCGGCTCCATCGCAGTGCCACTCGTGATGGAGGTCCTCAACCTCGACCGCCACCTTCGGGTCGCACGTTCCCGCGGGAACGTCCGCTGTGCCGACGACACAACGGTTTCCCACGGCATCACTTCCGCTGGCTGCTGTTCGAGCCGATCCGGGTCGACCCGATGGTCCGAGTGGAGGGCGCCGCCTACGTCGTCGAGCCGCTCGTCGACCCAGTCCCCGCGGCCGAGCCCTGACATCGACGTCGGTGAGGGCAGGCAGCTCTCAGGCCGCCCTCGCTCACCCCGGCACGTCGTCTAGCCGGTCACGACGGCGCAGGTCGTGGGGCGGTGAGTTCGCCCCCTTACGAAGCCGGAGCCCAGCGCGCTCACTCCTCCGGCGGCTCGACGGTCTCGCCCGGCTGTCCGATCGGCTCCGGCTGCAGGCTCAGAAGGCTGTCGATGTCCGTCTGCACCCAGTCACCCGGCGTTCGCAAGGCCCCCGCGTGCGTCAGGTTGTAGCGGGTTGAGATCGCTAGGAGCAGTCGAAGGCGGCGTGTGCAACCTCAACATCGACTGACGAGGCGGTCCGTCACCTCTGCCGAGTCAGGGGTCGTGTACCGGATCAAAGATTGGCGATGCGAACGGGCGGCCGAGTCAGCAGAGCTTGAGTCCGTCGTAACGGGCCGGCCAGTTGCGCGTCGATGAGAAAGAGTCGATGCGGGCTGCCAGATACTCGCACTGCGAATCCGTCTCGTGGGCCCAGATCACCTTCACGGCGTATGGGGTGCTGCAGGTGTTGCGCACCGTCACGGTGTCGGAGCGCCTGTTGTCGTCGACCGACACCTTCAGGCAGCTCGGCGGAGACGCCGCCCATGCTGGTAGGACGGCCGCCATCGCCAATGTGAAGGCGACCATGACGGCAGCAGCGCCGCCGACGGTGCGTTTGCTGGTGCTCATGTGAGCCCCCTGCCCGCGCCACTTGAATTTGACACGGAAGAAAGTTGATCTGATTCGCGCTGGCTAGCAGTCGAACCAGCAGTTGCGGCCCGGATCACGGCGTGCGGAGGATCTTCTCCATCGCCTTGCCCCGGGCAAGCTCGTCTACGAGCTTGTCGAGGTAGCGGATCTCCTGCATGAGCGGGTCCCCGATCTCCTCTACGCGGACGCCGCAGATCACGCCGGTGATGAGCTTCCGCGACGGATTCAACGCAGGAGCCTCGGCGAAGAACCTCTCGAAGTCCGTGCCTTGCTCGAGCTGCGCGCCGAGCTCGCTCGCGCCGTAGCCGGTCAGCCAGCACAGGATCTCGTCAACCTCCTCCTTCGTCCGGCCTTTCTTCTCGACCTTGCTGACGTAGTGCGGGTAGACGCTCGCGACGCTCGTCCTGTAGATCCGATGCCCGCCATGCCGAACTTATACTTCGCGCTGACCGCGACGCGGGTGCTCGCACATGCCCTTCGAGGACGCTTCCGACGCACCAACCGCGATGCTCGGCGGATGGGCGATGAGTCTCATGGAGCCGTCGGGTCTCTACCGACATGACCGATCGAAAAGTCGTTCTCAAGATGGTGATGTCCCTCGACGGGTTCGTCACCAGCCCCGATGGCACGCATGAATGGATGTTCGAATGGTTCGGCGACGACTCGGGTGAGTGGAACCGCCGCGCGCTCGACGAGGCTGGCGTTCACGCGATGGGGCGCCGCAGCTACGAGATCATGGGGCCGCACTGGGCAGCGTCCGAGGGGCCGATCGCAACCGCGATGAACGAGAAGCCGAAGGCTGTCTTCTCGCGCACTCTGGAGAAGGCGGAGTGGGGACCGGCCGAGATCTTCGGCGGCGATCTGGTCGCAGAGATCGCAGAGCTGAAGACTCGCGACGACGAAGGGACGGTCCTGGTCCACGGCGGCCCCGACTTCGCCAAGTCGCTGACCCGCTTGGGCCTCGTCGACGAGTACCAGTTGACCACGGTCCCGATTGCGATCGGCGCGGGCCGCAGCCCTTTCGCCGAATTGAAGGAGCACTTGAAGCTCGACGTCGTTGAGGAGGAACGGTTCCAGAGCGGAGCCCTGGCGCAGATCCTGGTGCCGAAGCCATAAGCGATCGCCCCAATGAACCGAGGCGGGCGGCTTGTGCTTTCGCGTAGCGCAAGCCACGGTGTTCGTGATGCGTCACGTCAGGACCTCACGCGCGCCGACGTGGCTTAGATGCACCGCATCCACTAGGTCTGAGCGCGTGGGGCTTCTTTGGTCGTGCGAGGCGACCGCGGGTGCTCGCCCCCGACCCTGTAAGAGGGGCTGAGTGACCACGAGGTCACGCGCGAAGCTCGCTTTCCGTCTCTTAGGATCGCGGGATGCTGATCGTGCTACGCGAGATGTCGCGCGCCGCGGCCGACGCGATCCTCGCTGGCGAGCGGCCCGGCGGCGTGCGTGTCGCCGACGATTATCCGACGGAGTTTTCCACGGGCGTGGCGCACTGCGTCGGCGCCGAGGGGCAACTTGGCCCCTACTTCCTTCACCGTGCCGCAGACGACCTTGTCATCGGCGAGATCGGTGGCGCGTTCGTCGACCAGGAGGGCACGGTCGAGATCGGCTACGCCGTCGTCAAGTCACATTGGAACCGCGGGTACGCGACCGCGGCGGTCGAGGCGCTCATCACGAAGGCCCGCGAGCTCCCCGAAGTGCTTCGCATCCTGGCTCACACGCCACTTGAGCGCCCCGAAAGCGGCCGCGTGGTCCAGAAGGCGGGGTTGGCGATGGTGCGGGAGATGCATGACGCGGACGAGGAGGGCAACGTCGTGCGCGTCAAGGAGTGGGAACTGGTGGTCTAGGCTCCGCGACGCACCGAGCTGCGCCGGCGACCGGCAGCCGCAGTCGACTCCGGCGCTGCTCGCGCCACGCGATATCGCTCTTGGCGAACCGCAGCACTCCGACTGATCGGCTTCACACGTAGTACCCGTCGATCGGAACGCGGGCCTCGTCGAACAGGGCGGGGCCCTCGTAGGCGACCGGGGCCGCGTCGGGGCTGACGGCGCCGGGCGGCCTGAGCTCCGCGAGCTGCTCGCCGGAGAGCGCGAAGACCACGCGCCCGAGGCCGGAGCGCGCGATCGCGCCCGAGCACATGGGGCAGGGTTGGCAGCTGGTGTACATCGTGGTCTCCCGCGCGGCGGCGGCCTCGAGGTGGCGAGCCGCCCAGAGAGCAAGCTTGAGCTCGGGATGGGCCGTGATGTCCCGCTCGGTGACGACGGTGTTGCGGTCCTCGGCGAGCACGTCGCCCGCAGGTCCCACCAGCAGCGATCCGAACGGCATGTCGCCGGCGGCGCGCGCCTCCGCCGCCAGCTCGACGGCTCTGCGCAGGTGGCGTTCGTCGGCCTCGGTCATCGGTGTCCTCCCTCGGGTCCGGGCACCAGGGCTACGTCGCGCCCGGCTCTCCGTCCCAGTAGTCCTCGATGCGGTCTTCGTGCCTGAACAGCAACCGCTCGCGATCGGAGATGTGGATCAGGACCGTGTCCTCGTCCGGATAGAAGGTGCTCATCGGGCGGTCGGTCGACGTGGAGAAGACGATCAGCCGGGCGGGCTCCTCGCTGTCGTTGCTCAGCCGATGGGCACCGGTCGGACCTTGCGGGAAGCAGCAGATGTCGCCGCCGCTCAAGATGGTCTGGCCGTCAGGGTGCCGTAGGGTCGGCGCTCCGCTGACGACGAGCGCCCACTCCTCCCGGCACCATTCGTAGTGGTAGGCGGCCGTCGCCTGGCCGCGTGCGAGCTCGTACAGCGTGGCGGTCCACGTCTGTGCGCCCAGTCGCGGGCCGAGCGCCGCCTTCCGGACGCTCTCCCCGTCACCCAGTGACGTGCTCATCAGGTTGATGCTCTCGTGGCCCGTGGCTGCCGAAGCCTCGCCCGCGTCGCCGAGCCAGGTGTCGATCGCATCGGCGCGGCGGAACATCACTCCGGGCGCCGCGGCGATCTTGTCGGAGTCCGGGTAGACCGAGACGAACGCCTCACCCCAGCCGCGGTCGCCGGCGGAGAAGATCACGACCCGCCCCGGCCCGTGCACGGTGTGCGCGCCGGCGGGACCGGAGGGGAACGCCACGAGCTCCCCGGGCTCCAGCTCCCGTAGGCCGTCAGGATCGCGCAGGAGCGGGGCGCCGGAGACCACGTAGAGCCATTCCTCGACCCCGTGATGAAAGTGGTACGGCCCGAGCTTGTCGCCGGCCTGCGCCTCCCAGACAGTGGCGCCGATGACGCTCGCGCCGAGCCGTCCGGTCAAATCGAGCACACGCGCGCGCCCGAACGTGTCGTCGGGCTCGCAGCTGACCGCGTTGACGACACGCACCCCGCCATCGTCGCACCTCGCGGGCCTATCGTTCGGAGCGTGAGACTCTCCGACTCCGCGCACACGTCCCGGCCGTGGCGGATCCATGAGCTCACCCCGGACTTCCGGCTCGAGGACGTCTGGGCGCTGCCGACGCCGGGCGGCCCGGACGACTTCCCACGCCTGCTCGAGCTGATCACCGGCTACGACCCGGCGCGCGGCTCCTCGGCGGCGGTTCGCGCGCTGTTCGCGATCCGCTGGAAGATCGGGGCGCTGCTCGGCTGGGACGAGCCGGACGCCGGACGTGCGCTCGCGGGCGCCGACGCTCCGCGACCGGCTGCCGGCGGATCTCCGCGACGGCCCGCCCGCCCCGCGCTCCGGCGATCTGCCCTTCACCTCGCTGTACCTGACGAACGACGAGTGGGCGGCGGAGATCGTCAACCGGACCGTTCACGGGGTGGTGCACTTCGGCTGGGTCCAGGACGAGAGCGGCGGCTATCGCGGCCAGATGGCCGTTCTCGTGAAGCCGAACGGACGGCTCGGGAGCGCCTACATGCTGGCGATCGCACCGTTCCGGCACCTGATCGTGTACCCGACCATGCTGCGGGAGTTCGGCGCTGCTTGGCTCAGCGAGCGCTCGTGACGCGCTCGATCACCCGGACGGGGAGCTTCATCCGCGGAGGGAGCCACACGTGGCGCTGCTCGAAGGGCCACGCGTAGACCGGGCTGCCGTCGCGCACCAGCTCGAGCAGGCGCGGCTCGCCGAGCTCCTCGGCCGACCACTCGTAGAGGGGCTGCAGCCGCGGCACGATCACCGCGTAGTCGAGGATCCGGCCGAGGCGCTGCTCGGCATCGATGTAGCGCTCCACGTCGTCTGCGAGGGGATAGCGGTCCGGCAGCACGCGCCGGAGCGAGAGGAACACGCCCGCCATCCCGAGCCGGGGATCGCCGAGCACTCGGCCGAGCGGAGCCAGCCGTCCCAGCGCCAGGCGCGGCGCCGCGCCGAGGGCGTGCGCGTAGAGCACCCGCAGCAGCGCGACGTTCATGAAGAAGCGCTCCGGCTCGCCCTCGGCTTCGGCGAGCTCCCGGTGCTCCAGGTATGCGGCCACGATGCTCGCGTTGTGCGCCCGGTACCAGTTGCGCCCCGTCGGTCTGGCGGCGAACTCCAGCCACAGACGCACGGCCGGCGACGACGGCTCGCCGGCCTCCCCACGAAGGAGCGCGATCGTCTCGCATCCGTCCCGCAGCAGGCGTTCGTTGACCGCTCGCCACCACGCGCTGCCGGGCGGAGACGCGTCGAGCGGATCGAGCACGCCGCGACCGGCCTGCCAGCGCATGAACGACAACGCCGCCCGCCGGAACGGCAGGTGCCGCGGCGCGCGGCCCGTCGGCCCTCGGAACACCTGCGACATCAGCGCCAGGCGAGCCGCCGGATCGTCGCGCACGGCCGCGACCTGCGCCGCGGCCGTGGCGATCGCGCGGTTCATCGCGCGTAGTGATATCGCGTCAGGACGCCGGCACGCGATACGTGATGAACGTCGCGAAGCGCGACTGCCGCACGCCGAGCTGCTCGAGGTCGAGCGACTTCGAGAAGTCCTCGAACAGCCGCTTGCCGCCGCCGAGGACGACCGGCGCGACGATGATCGTCAGCTCGTCGACGAGCCCGGCGGCGAGCGCCTGGCGGATGACGTCGGCGCCGCCCATGACGCTGACGTCCTTGTCGCCGGCGGCCTCGCGGGCGCGCTCGACCGCGGCCTCGACCCCGGACACGAACGTGAAGGCGTCGCCCGCCGGCTGCTCCTCCGGACGGTGGGTGACGATGAAGAACGGCAGGTCCCAAGGGTTCTCGTCGCCCCAGTGCCGCGCGGCCTCGTAGGTCCAGCGTCCGCCGACCACGGCCCCGATCCGCGCGGTCACCTCCGCCAGCCACTCGGCGTCCTCGCCGGACGCCTCGCCCCTAGCGCCGTCGGCGTAGCGCCACGCGCCGCCGAACACCCAGTAGTGGAGCCGCTCGCCGCCCTCGCCGAGTCCCTTGCCGGGGCCGTCGTCCGGTCCGGCGATGTACCCATCGACGGACGTCGTGATCGCTGCCACCACCTTCGGCATCAGCCCTCCTCCGCGAGACGCTTGCGCCGCTCGACCTCGGGCTCGGTCGGATCCTCGAAGCCCATCAGGCCGGGCTCGATGCCGCCCGCCCGGCGGTAGACGTTGACGGTGACTCCTGTGCTCGTGACCTGGCTGTCGACGAGCTGCAGCCCGGCCGGCATCGCCCCGTCGCCGAACAGGGGCTTCCCGCCGCCGAGCACGACGGGGAAGATCCAGAGGCGGAACTCGTCGATCAGGTCGTTCTCGAGCAGGGTCTGGATGAGGCCCGGGCTGCCGTGGACCTGGATCTCCGGCCCGTCCTGGCCCTTGAGGTCCGCGACGTACTCGGCGACGTCGCCCGCGATCAGCGTCGAGTTGCTCCACTCGAGCTCGTCCCGCGTGCGCGACGCGACGTGCTTGCGCGTGCTGTTGAGGTGATCGGCGATCGGGCCTTCGTCGAACGGCCAGTGCGCCGCGAAGATCTCGTACGTGCCGCGGCCGAGCAGGAGCTCGTACGGGCCGGACTCGGACATCCGCGCGATCATCTCGTCGTCGAAGTAGGGCGCCGCCCAGCCGCCGAGCGCGAAGCCGCCGGTCGGGTCCTCCTCGGGGCCGCCCGGCGCCTGCATGACCCCGTCGAGGGACATGAACGTGTTCACGATGAGGGTTCGCATGTCGACTATGACCTCCGCTCGGCGGCGAACTCATCGTTGCGTATCACGACGGCCCCTCGGCGGCTCGTACGGGTGATGGCAGCCACGCATCCGCAGGTTCCGCCGCCGGCCGAGGCTGACGCCTTCGACGCCGTCCTCGACCGGCTCGTGGAGGCCGAGCTCGACGCGCTGCGCGTGCAGGACGTCATCGGACGCGCGCCCACCTTCGACGAGATCTTCGCCTTCTATCGGGCCGCCGGGTTCCTGTATCCCGGCAAGCTGGTCGAGCTGGGCTCGAGGATGCCGGCGATCGAGGCCACGTGGATGCGACTGCTCGCGTCCGGCGACGAGGTGTTCAAGCTCTTCACCCGGCGCCGCTTCGTCGCCGGCGAGGCGACGATCAAGAACAGCGTCTGCGCCGTCGAGCACGCTCCCGGCACCTGGCAGTGCCAGCACCTCGTGAGCGCCGATCGCCACGAGTACCTGGGCACCCTCTCGGCGTTCCTCGCCATGGCCGAGTGGCTCGAGCGCAATCCGGCCGCCGCCTACACGCGGCTCGCGTTCCGGCCGGGCAATCGCGGGGTCGCGGCGTTGTTCTCCGACTGGCGGCATGCGATGCCGCTCGGCGACGCGGCGCTGAGGACGTTCGACTATGTCGCCACCCCGCTCGATGCGATCGACGCGTCCCGGAGCTCGACCGTGCGCGTCGTCCGCGGCGACGCGGAGTCCCTGCGACGGTTCTACGCCTCGCGCATCCCGACGGTCGAGCTCGACTCGCTGCGCCTCGACGACCCGTCGATTCGCGGGCTTCAGGAGAAGTTCGCACGGCTCGGGCTGGAGCGGCGGCGCAGCGTCTACATGGCCGTCGCCGGCGACACCGTGGTGGGCGCGGCGATCTGCAACTTCGGGCCGCTCGGGGCCAACTTCTCGTTCCTCGAGAACGCGGTCGAGGGTCTCGAGATCGCGCCCGACGTGCCCGAGGCGCTCCGCGTGGAAGCCTTTCGCGAGCTGCTGGCGGCCGCGGCCCGCTTCTATCGCGCCCACGGGAGGTCGCTGCTGATCGCCACGGTCGGGCCCGAGTACGCCGATCTGGCGCGGGCTGCCGGGCTGGTCTCGCGCAAGCAGTACACGCTGTTCACCGGGCGCAACAGCACGGAGGGCTTCGTCGCCAGCCGGCAGTGCTTCCGCCGCTACTACCGCGCGCTGGTGCTGGCGACGTGACCTACCTCATGCAGCACGCCGCCGAGGGCGAGCGGATCCGCGCGAAGACCGATCCGCTCGTCCTGCGACACCATCTCGACTGGGCCGGGCTGGAAGCGGGCGAGGCGTTCGTCGACTTCGGCTGCGCCAGCGGGGAGGCGGTTCGCGAAGCCACCCGGCGGCTGTTCCTCGGCCGCATCGCCTATCGGCAGGCCTGGATCGACCGGCTCGGCTCGTCGGGCCTCGAGAGCGACAGCCACGACCACGCCTGGGCTCGCTTCTTCCTCGAGTACCAGCACGATCCGCTGAGCACCGTCCGCGAGATGACCCGCGTCGTGCGGCCCGGCGGCAAGGTGACGCTGATCGACATCGACGGCAACTGCATCTGGCACCACCCGATGCCCGAGAAGCTCGAGTGCCGCCTCGCCGACGTCCTCGCCGACCTTCGCCGGACCGGCTTCGATCCGAGGATCGGAAGCAAGCTGGCCGGTCTGGCGCGGCGCGTAGGGCTGCTCGGCGTGCGAGAGTCGATCGAGCCGCACCACAGGATCGTCGGCGCGCCCGACGAGCCCACCGCCGCCGCGTGGACGCGCAAGCTGCTGACGCTGAAGCAGCGCTACCTGCAGCAGCTCCCCGCCGACGAGGCCGAGAAGGCCGACGCGCTCGACGACCTCCTCGACTTCATCTTGAGCGGCGAGACGATGACCTGGAGCCTGCTCTATCTCGTGCAGGGGCGGAAGCCGCTGATCGGATGAGGCCGCGCTCTCAGGCGGCCACCGGCTCGGGCGCCCCGTGCGCCGGCACCCTGACGCCGGAGCGCAGGAGCGCGCCGGTGACGACGGCGCCGACGGCGAAGATCGCCGCCGCCCACCAGAACGCGGTGGTGTAGCCCTCGACCGCCGCCTGCGCGCTCGGGCCGTTGGCGACGATGTAGTCGGTCGTCGCAGAGACCGCGAGCGTGGACAGGAGGGCGGTGCCGATCGAGCCGCCCACCTGCTGCGACGTGCTCACCATCGCCGACGCGACGCCGGTGTCCTGACGCGGCACGCCGAGCGTCGCGGTCGAGAAGGACGGCGCCACGACGAGACCGAAGCCGATGCCGATGAGGATCAACGACGGCAGGACGTGGGAGGCGTAGGCCGTGTCGACGCCGATCCCGGTCATCAGCGCCATCCCGAGGGCGGCGAGGAACATGCCGGTCGGGATGAGCGGGCGGGGACCGGTCCGGGCGAGCACCTTGGTGTTCACCAGCGTGGCCGTGACGATGATCGAGAGGTTCATCGGCAGGAACGCGAGACCGGTCTCGATCGGGCTCAGGCCCCTCGTGTTCTGGAGGTAGAACGTCAGGAACAGGAAGGCGCCGAAGATCCCGGCGCCGGCGATCCCGATCGCCAGGAAGGAGCCGCCGCGGTTGCGGTCGGTGACGACCCGCAGCGGGAGCAGCGGGTGGGCGACGCGGCGCTGGAGCGCGACGAAACCGACCAGGAGCAGGACGCTGGCGCCCAGGAAGGCGAGCGTGACGGGGTCGCCCCAGCCGTGGGACTCGGCCCGGGACATGCCGTACACGAGCGCGAAGAGGCCGGAGGAGGCGAGCAGCGTGCCCGGGATGTCGAGCCGCGGCCGCGAGGTGACCGGCACGTGATGGAGCAGCCGGAGCCCGCCGATCGCGGCCGGGACCGCGAAGAGGATCGACACGTACAGGCACCAGCGCCAGTCGAGCACCTCGGTCAGGACGCCGCCGAGGAGCAGGCCGAAGGCGCCGCCGGCGCCGGCGATCGCGCCGTAGATGCCGAACGCCTTGGCGCGCTCACGAGGCTCGGTGAACGTCGTGGCGAGCAGCGAGAGGGCGGCCGGAGCGAGCAGCGCGGCGAACACGCCCTGCAGCGCGCGGGCGCCCACGAGCAACCCGAAGCTCTGCGCGGCGCCGCCGAGCGCGGATGCACCGGCGAAGCCGAGCAGGCCGATGATGAACGTCCACTTGCGGCCGAACAGGTCGGCGATCCGCCCGCCGAGCAGCAGCAGGCTGCCGAAGGAGAGCGCATAGGCGGTGATGATCCACTGCCGTTCGCTGTCGGAGAACCCGAGCTCCTGCTGGGCGGAGGGGAGCGCGATGTTGACGATCGTCACGTCGAGCACGACCAGCAGCTGGGCGATGCCGATGACCGTGAGGATCAGCCACCGGCGGTCGTAATGGGGATCGGACATGGGGAGGACCTCATGAATGTGGAGAGGGAGTCTCCGGTTACGGTATCACAAGTGGAGATGTGATCTCCACTCTCTAGGATGGGTTCCGTGACCGCGCCCCTCCGAGCCGACGCCGAGCGCAACCGGCAGCGCCTGCTGGTCGCCGCCAAGGAGCTGCTGGCGACGCGCGGGCTCGACGTCACGCTCGACGACGTCGCGCGCCACGCCGGCGTCGGAACGGGCACGGCCTACCGCCGCTTCCCGAACAAGGACGCGCTGATCGACGCGCTGATGGTCGACCGCATCGGCGAGATCGCCCAGATCGCCAGGGAGTGCCTCGAGGATCCCGACCCGTGGGTCGGCCTGACGAGCTACTTCGACCGCGCGCTCGCGCTCCAGGCCGCCGACCGCGGGCTCAAGGAGGTGCTGTTCTCCGCCGGCCGCGGCCGCGAGCGGAGCAACCAGGCGCGGCGCGCCATCGCGCCGGTGGTGACCAAGCTCGTGGCGCGCGCCAAGGACGCGGGCGTGGTGCGCAGCGACATCGACACGAGCGACGTGCCGCTGATCAACTTCATGCTCAACACGATCGTCGACTTCAGCCGCGACGTCGAGCCCGAGCTGTACAGGCGCTACCTGGCGATCGTGCTCGACGGCCTGCGCCCGCGCGACGACCTCGAGCCCCTGCCCGTGGAGCCGCTCCACGTCACGGAGTTCCAGGACGCCATGGCGCGCTGGAAGCCCTAGACCTGAGCGGCGAACTGTGCGTAGACGGCCGCGCAGCGGCGCATGTCCGCCTCCTCGATGTACTCGTCCGGGCCGTGGGCGACCTCCAGGTTCCCGCCGCCGTAGGAGAAGGCCGGGATCCCGAGCTGCGAGTACCAGCGGGTGTCGAGCACGCCGGGGCAGAGCTCGAACGCCGCGCTGCCGGTGACCGCCTCGACGCACCGCGCGAGCGTCTGGGCGGCGGGGTGGTCCGGGTCGGTGTGGCCGGAGGGCTGCGCCTGGAGGACCTCGACATCGACCTCGGCGCCCGCGGCGGCGGCCTCGATGATGCCGGTCAGCCGCTCGAGCTCCTCGTCGAGCTGCTCGTCGGGGTTGAAGCGGCGGTCGACGGAGAACCAGGCCGAGCCCGGCACGACGTTGAACCCAGCGCCGGCGCCCGCCTGCCCGCCGACCAGCAGGATCGAATCCCGCTCGAGCAGCTCGCGCGAGAGCGCGGTCAGCGGCTCGGCGATGCGGGTCATGTGCTCGAAGGCGTTGACGCCGTCGCGGAGGTAGCCGATGTGGGCCTCGCGGCCGCGCGCCGTCACGCGCAGCGTGATCGCGCCTCGCGCCTCGTTCCAGATCACCCCGCCGGTCGGCTCGGCGGTCAGCATCGCGAGCGCGCCGGGGTCGATCAGCCCCGCCTCGCGCAGATGGCCGGAGCCGGCGGTGCTGCCCGTCTCCTCGTCGCAGACGAAGTGCAGGACGATCCGGCGGCCGTCGAGCAGGCCGAGCTCGCGCGCGGCGGCGGCGCCGTAGAGCATCGAGACGAGGCCGCCCTTCATGTCGGCCGTCCCGCGCCCGACGATCCTCCCGTCGCGCCGTTGCGGCTCGAACTGCGAGGGGCTCTGCGCCGGGACGACATCGAAGTGCCCGTGGAAGTAAACGAGCCGGTCGCCGTCGCCCACGCTCCCGCGGACGATCCCCGGCGGATCGATCAGCTCGGGAGCGAAGCCCAGCCGCTCGAGCGCGTCGTGCAGCAGAGCCGCACAGCGCCCGAGCTCGCGACCCGGCGGGTTCTCCGTGGGGACCCGCACCAGGGCCTCGAGCAGCGCCGCCATCTCCTCGCCGCGATCATCGAGCCAGGCCTGTACCTCGGTCACGAGGCGTCATCGTGCCAGGTGGGTCAGCGCAGCCGCTCGGCGAAGAACTCGAGCACCTTCGGCGTCTTGGGGTTCGGGTCGCCCTTGCGGCCGATCTTCAGGTAGTCGAGCAGCTCGTCGAACTCCTGCTTCGCGCTCGCAGCCTTGTCGCGATCCACCTTGAACGAGAGCTCGAAGAAGCGGGTGCCGTCCGGCAGCGACCACTCCTCGACGCTGAGCTCGTGCGGGAAGTACGTCGGCGGGAGCTCCCACTTGCGGGCGTCGACCGGGCCGAGCACGGCGAGGTCGTTCAGCTTGGTCCCGTTCGCCCTCCGTCGGATCACGGCCTCCTGGACCTCGCTGAACAGCTTGCTCGGCTTGAGCGCTCCCTCCTCGACCTGCTCGATCGTGCCGCGCTCGGGCTTGCCGTCGAGCTTGGCCGACGGGACCTGCTTCTTGCCGACCACGTCGAGCTCGATCCTGCCGCCGTCCTTCGTCCAGCGCGGCGGGACCTTGCGCGGCGTCAGCGGGCGGAGCTTGACCGTGGAGTCGTCATCGTCGCCGTCGGTCACGCGCGCCCGAAGGACGAGATGCTGCTTGAACAGGTCGAGCTCCGGGGTGTCGTAGAAGTAGACCTTGCGGCGCGCCGGCGTGACGCGCGCGCTCCGGAGGAGCGCCTGCACCCGCGGCTCCTTCGCGGGCAGAACCGTGAGCTTGAACTCGACCTTCTCGATCGCGGGGTCCAGTTTGCTGAGGTTTCCCATGTCTGGGAGAGGGCGGACACGCCTGGCCTGATACTTGACAGCATACTGTCTTTATGACAGCATGCTGTCCATGAACACGGCGCACATCGCGATCTACGAAACGCTCGCGGACTGGGAGCCAGGCCACCTGCTCGCCGAGCTGCGCACCGGCCGCTTCACCGGCACCCGGTTCGACGTCGTCACCGTCGCCGAGTCGCTCGACACGGTCACCACGATGGGCGGCCTCCGCGTGGCGCCCGACATGCTGATCGCCGTCCTCGATCCCGCCGACAGCGACATCCTCGTGCTGCCGGGCGGCGAGCTGTGGGACGCCGGGGGAGGGGAGGCGTTCGCCGCCGCGGCCGAGCGGTTCCTGGAGGCCGGCGTGCCGGTGGCGGCGATCTGCGGCGCGACAGCCGGCCTCGCCCGCGCCGGACTGCTCGACGATCGCCGGCACACGAGCGCGGCCGCCGAGTATCTGGCAGCCACCGGCTACGCGGGCGTTGACCACTACATCGACGAGCGCGCGGTGCTCGACGGCGACCTCATCACGGCCGGCCCGCAGTCGCCCGTCCAGTTCGCGCGGGCGGCGCTCAGCCGCCTCGGCCTGGCCTCCGAGCGCACGCTCGAGGCCTACGAGGCCGTCTTCCACCGCGGCGACCCGGCCGCCTTCCCGGTGCTCATGCAGGCCGCCGCGTGAGCGTCCCGCCGCGCGAGGCCTGGCCCGAGCCGGACCCGCAGTCCGAGGCCGGCGCGCTGCTGACCGACGTCATCCTCACCACCTTCCGCCTCAACGGCCGGCTCATGGAGGTCGCCCAGGAGTTCGCCGTCGAAGGCGAGATCACGGCTGCGTGGTGGCAGGTGCTCGGCGGCGTCCTGGACGAGCCGCGCACCGTCGCCGAGATCGGGCGGCGGATGGGGATGACCCGCCAGGGCGTGCAGCGCGTGGCTGACCTGCTGGTCGAGCGCGGCCTCGCCGAGTACCGCCCGAACCCCGCCCACCGGCGCGCCAAGCTGCTCGCCTGCACGGAGGCCGGGTACTGGGCGATCCGCCGGATCTCGCTCGCCGTGGTGCCGTGGGGGAACCAGGTCGGCGGCGAGATCGGCGCCGGCGAGCTGCGGGAGGCGCTGGCGACCATGCGGCGGCTGATCGGCGTGCTCGAACGCGACTAGGGCTTGATCTCCTGGATCGTCCAGGCGTTGCCGTCGGGGTCGCTGAAGAAGACGTGGCGGAATCCGGGCCGGCCCTCCGCGCCGAGCGTGACCACGTCGCCGAGGTCGACGCCCCGCCCGGTCAGCAGCTCGTAGGCGGCGTCCATGTCGTCAACCACGAGCTGGAGGCCCTTGATCGAACCCGGTTCCATGTCCGACAGGCCGGTCCCGACGACGATCGAGCAGGCCGACCCCGGTGGGGTGAGCTGGACGACCCGGATGCCCGGGTTGGGCTCGCTGTCGTGGTCGACCGTGAAGCCCATCCGGTCGGCGTAGAAGGCCTTCGCGCGGTCGACGTCTGAGACGGGGACCACGACCACCTCGAGCCGGAAATCGACGGTGCTCATCGCACGGTTGTTGTAACCCCTCTGTCAAAAGCGCCCTGCACGAAGGTCGAGATTGCCGCACAGAGCGGTGGTGGCTCGGATATGGTCGCTCGGTGGGTGTCGGCGATGGAGGGCCGCGGCACGCTTCGGCCTCAGAGCTGAAGGATCAGCTCGATGCAGAACGTCGAGGAATCCCGTTCTTGGTCTACCGGGACGGTGGCGACGTGCAATGCATCATTTCCCTGGACAGCGGGACGGTCCAGCGCTTGACCATGGGCCGCGCCCCCGAAAACCACGTGCCGCTCGCCTGGGACGGCCACGTATCGCGCGTGCACGCGGAGATGGTCCTCACGGGCGGCAACTGGGTGCTCGACGACGACGGGCTGTCCCGCAACGGCACCTGGGTGAACGGTGAGCGGCTGGTGCGCCGCCGGCGCCTCGAGGACGGCGACGTCGTCCGGGTCGGCACCACGCACATCCGGTTTCGCATGCCCCACCGCGAGGACTTCGGCACGACGGCGCTCGATTCCAGCGGGCCGCCCGAGGCGTCGCTCTCACCCGCCCAGCGGCGGGTGCTGATCGCCCTCTGCCGGCCGTTAGCGGGCGGCGACGCGTACGCGACGGCGGCGACCAACCAGCAGATCGCCGACGAGCTCTTCCTCTCCGTCGACGCCGTCAAGACGCACCTGCGGGCGCTGTTCGCCAAGTTCGGTGTCGAGCAGCTCGGCCAGAACCAGAAGCGCAGCGCGCTCGCCGCGCGTGCCTTGACCTCCGGCGCGATCACCCGCGACGAGCTGGTGGAGCGCTGAGGGTTGGTCGAGACCACACCGAGGGTGCCTGGCGCCTGCGCCGCGCCTGCCAGACGATCTCTGACGTGAACCGCGCCACCTGCCTGAAGGAGTCCTGAATGCGCCGCACCCCCTTGTCCCTCGCCCTCGCGGTGCTCGTGAGCGGCATCACCGCCGCCGCAGCGCAGGGCGCGCCCGTGGATGCCGTGAGCGCGGTCGGCGTCGAGGGCGGCGGCGCCGCTCCGCGGGCGTCGGTCGCGATCGTGGGCGGCACGCCCGCGGCGCCCGGTCAGTACCCGTCGATGGTCGCGTACCTCGACAGCGAGTACACGGGGGACACGGACTTCGACGACCAGTTCTGCGGCGGGACGCTCGTCGCGCCCACGGTCGTCCTCACCGCCGGGCACTGCGTGACCGCCGAGGACGGCGGCGTGTCGGACTTCTCGACCCACCGCGTGGTGATCGGGCGTACCGATCTGCGCAAGGACGGCGGCGAGGAGATCGCGGTCGCCGGCATCGAGCGGCATCCGCTCTACGACCCATCGACGCTCTTCCACGACGTCGCGCTGCTGAAGCTGGCGCAGCCGTCGGCCGCGCCGGTGGCCCGGGTCGCCGACCGCAACCTCCAGCTCTCCGAGCGGCAGCGCGGCACGGCGATCGGCTGGGGCCTGACGCGCGAGAACGGATCCTCGTCGCCGAGGCTGCTGCGAGCCAAGCTGCCGCTGTGGAGCAACCGCCGCTGCGGAAAGGCGTACGACGGCAACTTCCACGAGCCGGGCCTGATGTTGTGCGCCGCTTCGCGGCGCGGCAGCCGCGACGTCTGCAACGGCGACAGCGGCGGCCCGCTCCTGGTCAAGTCGCGGATCGTCGGCGTCGTGAGCTTCGGCCTCGGCTGCGCGCTGCGCGGCGTGCCCACCAACTTCGCCTGGGCTGCCTCGCCGCACCTGCGCACCTGGATAGTCCGTCGCACGGCGGCGCTCGAGGCCGGCAACCCCGACGTCGAGGTGCCCGTGATCAGCGCGCTGCGCTCGGAGGGCGACGTGATCCGCTACTCGCTCAGCGAGCGGTCCGAGCTCGTGTTCACGCTCCGGCGCCGCAGCGGCGGCCGCTCGGTCACGCTCCCGACCGCGCTCGTCCACGCCGGGCGCCTCGGCGAGAACGGCTTCCGCATGCCGAAGACGCTCCGCGGCAAGAAGGTCCGCTCCGGCAGCTACCGGATCCGCGCCTTCGCGACCGACGACGCCGGCATCCTGTCGGCGCCGGCGTACACGACGATCCAGATTCCCTGAGGAGGCGGGCAATGTCCCAGATGGGTGGTGATCTCGAGCAGCTGGCAACCCTCCGGGCGTCGCTGCTCCAGCAGAGCCAGGTGATCGAGCAGCTCACGGCCACGGTCCGCGGGCAGCTCGGCGGCACGACATGGCACGGGCCTGCCGCGGAGCGTTTCCGCGGCGCCTGGGCCAGCGAGTTCGAGCCTTCGCTCCGCCGCCTCCAGGCGGCGCTGCAGGAGGCGGGCAACGAGGTCGGCCGGCGGCGCGAAGCGCTGCTCCAGGCCGGCGGATGACACCACGACACAAGGACGATCGATCATGGATGTGACACCCCCCGACAGCGCTGCCCTTCGCAGCCATGGAGCCCAGCTCCGCACCGCCGCCGACGACGTGCGTACGCTCGCCGAGCGCCTCGACCGCCGTGTCGAGGCGGCCGACTTCCGCGGCCCGGCCGGCGACCGTTTCCGTGCCGGCATGTCCGACCGGCTGACGCAGCTGCGCCGCGTCGCCGGTGAGCTCGAGGACCTCTCCTCGATCGTCGGACAGTCCAGTTCCTGAACACCCAGAACCCTCGAATCGAGAGAGAAGACCGATGAGCGACCAGACCGACCCGCAGGCCCCGCCGCCGCCCCCCGCCTCCGACGCTCCTCAGCCGGTGGCCCCGCCCGCCGCCGCGGCGCCTCCCGAGCCGCCGCCGGCGCCGCCCGAGCCGCCGCCCGTAGACGAAGCGCCTCCCGAGCCGCCGCCGGCGCCGCCTGCGCCGCCGCCGCGCGACGACCGCCCGTCCGAGCCGCCGCCGGCGCCGCCTGAGCCGCCGCCGCACGCCGGGCATGAGGGCGGAGGGCGCGGGCCCGAGCAGCGCGGTGACGACGCGCCGCCGCCGCATGAGCGCCGCGAGCCTGAGGGACGCGAGGAGGAGCAGCCCCCGCCGCCGGGCACGCGCGACGATGGCCCGGGTGGGCCGCCGGAGCCGCCGCCGGGCTCGCCCGGCGAGCCGGGTTCGGTGGTCCCCGCCGGTCAGCCCGGTGGGCCGGCGTCAGAGCACGAGCAGCCCCCGTTGCCCGGTACGAGCGATGACGGGCCCGGTGGGCCGCCGGAGCCGCCGCCGGGCTCGCCCGGTGAGCCGGGTTCGGTGATCCCTGCGGGTCAGCCCGGTGGGCCGGCGTCCGAGCACGAGCAGCCCCCGTTGCCCGGTACGAGCGATGACGGGCCCGGTGGGCCGCCGGAGCCGCCGCCGGGCTCGCCCGGTGAGCCGGGCTCGGTGATCCCCGCCGGACAGCCCGGAGGGCCGCCTGCCGACACCCCCGTGCTGACCGAGCACGATCTCGGCCACGGCGATCCGGGCAACGTGATTCCGGCCGGTCAGCCGGGCGGTCCGGCGGCTCCCGGTGGCGATGCCGGCCTCGGCGTCATTCCCCCCGGTCAGCCTGGCGGCGATCAGCCCGTCGGGGGTGGCGTGCCCGGTGTGATTCCGCCGGGTCAGCCTGGCGGCGATCAGCCCGTCGGGGGTGGCGTGCCGGGAGTGATTCCGCCGGGTCAGCCTGGCGGCGATCAGCCCGTCGGGGGTGGCGTGCCGGGAGTGATTCCGCCGGGTCAGCCTGGCGGCGATCAGCCCGTCGGGGGTGGCGTGCCGGGTGATTCCGCCGGGTCAGCCTGGCGGCGATCAGCCCGTCGGGGGTGGCGTGCCGGGAGTGATTCCGCCGGGTCAGCCCGGCGGCGATCAGCCCGTCGGGGGTGGCGTGCCCGGTGTGATCCCGCCCGGCCAACCTGGCGGCGACCAGCCGCAGGTGCCCGCGCCCGGTGGCGATCAGCCGCAGGTGCCGGTGCCCGGCGCGCAGCCCGGGCCGGACGCGCCCGGGGTCCCGACGGACGTCCAGGCCGTTCCGCAGCCGCAGGTGCCGACCCCCGGCCCGGTGGATCCGGTGCCGGACGCCGAGGGGCTGACGCCCGTGGACGAGGTCGCGGCCGTGCCGGTCGAGATCGAGGATCCCGACTGGGACGACGGCCGGTCGCAGGACACCCAGACGGGCGGCGGCCCGACCGATCGGGACCCCGAGCCCGGGCCGCCCGAGACCGTCGGTGGCACTCCCGACCCGGTCTCTCCGACGCTGGCGTCCACGCCGTCCGCCGCCGGCCACGAAGTCGGCCGTGAGGCGCACCGCCGCGACGCCGGCGACAAGGACGGCGGCACCGTGTCGATCGACACGGCCGACCTGCTCGCGCTCGGCGACATGCTGCGGAACGCCGCCGGCGACCTGCAGTCGATCGCCGCGCGGCTCGGTCCGGTCCGGTCGGCCTTCGGGCTGTCACCGGCGATCGGCGCCGCGGTCGAGGAGCTCGCCGGGCAGCACATCAAGACGCTCGAGAGCGTCGCGGCCGAGCTCGTTGACGAGGCGGGCGACCTCGTCCGCCGTGCCCGCACGGCGGAGGAGGCGGACCGCGGAGGCGACATCGACGCGATCGCCGTGGTGGAGGTGGAGTCGCACACCACCGGCGACATCCAGCTCATCACCGACGACGGCACGGTCTCGATCCCCGACGCGATCGTGACCGACGAGAAGGTCGTCCAGATCATCGAGGTCGACCTGCCCGAAGGAGCCGAGCCGGGCGACGACCAGCTCGTCGAGATGATCGACGAGGCGCTCGCCGGCGACGACGAGGAGATCCGCTAGCGCGGGTCGCCCGCGACCTGCACGAGGCGACTCGCGCCCCGCAGCACGAGGAAGCCGCGGCCCGGAGGGAACGGGCCGCGGCCGCGCCGCGGCAGGCGCACGCCCAGCAGGTCCCCGTCGGTCTCGACGTTCGGCGTCAGCAGCAGCCCGCGCCCTTCCGTGCGCAGGTCGCGCAGCCACCCACCGAACAGCCGCTGCGCCGCGTTGGTCTCGGCGGCGGCGATCAGCCGGATGTCCTCGTCGCGGCTGCGCGCGAGCAGCGCGTCCAGCGACGGGGCGGCGAGGCCCTCGGCCAGCTCGGTCGCATCGTCGACGAAGACGACCAGCGGACGCGCATCGTCCGCCGCGAGCCGGCCGGCGGCCTCGGTGGCGGCCTCGAGCCCCACGGCCACTGAGGTCCACACATCGAGCTCGGCGAGCGGCGACCGCCGCGGGGCGAGCAGGTGCAGCGCCGCGTCCGGCGCGCCGGCCCGCAGCGAGGCGGCGAGCGTCGCGAGCGTCGTCGTGCGGCCGCTGCGATACGGCCCCGAGACCAGCAGGTGCCCCTCCGCAAAGTCGACCGCGAACGGCTGCAGCGACTCGTCGTCGATGCCGAGCACCGCCTGCAGCGGCCGCGGCGGGGCGGGCATGCGGTCGCGCGGCACGTGGGCCGCGAGCGTGCCGATCGAGGGGGCGCGCAGGCCGCCGGAGCGGCTGCGCAGCCGCTCGCCGCGCGCCTCGAGGTCGCCCGCGAGCGCGACCTGCAACTCGCGGCCGTCGCCGGTGAACCCGCGGCCGGCCGCCGGCGGCGCGCCCGCCGCGCCGCGCACGCCGAGCGCCGCGTACTCGTCGGCCGCGGCGAGCCGCAGGACGATTCGCTGCTGGACCACGCCCGACAGCGCACCCGGCACGTCGGCCCGGCGGTCGGCGGTGGCGACCACGTGGATGCCGAGCGAGCGGCCCTCGGCTGCCAGCCGCGCCACGAGCTGCACCGGCTCCCCGTAGCCGACGCGATCGAGCGCCGACGCGAACGCGCCGTAGCCGTCGATCAACAGCACCACGCGCGGGAGCCCGGCCACCTCGTCCGCCGGCCGCTGCTTGCGATCGGCAAGTGCGCGTCCCAGGCCGCCGAGCAGCCGCAGCACGCGCTCCTCCTCGTCGCCGCGCACGACCGAGCCGCAGTGCGGGAGCACCTCGATGTCGCGCAATTCGCCGCTCGCGAAGTCGAGCCCGTACAGCTGCATCTCGCTGGGCGATGCCTGTTCGGCCAGCGCGCACGCGAGCGTCTGGAGCAGGACCGTCTTGCCGCTGCCGCTGGCGCCGTAGACGAGCAGCGAGCCGTCGCGCGCGAGGTCGATCGCGAACGGTCGCTGGCGCTGCGCGTCCGGCTCGTCGAGCAGGCCGATCACGGCTCCCTCCGCCGGCGGAAGATCGTCGAGGGCCAGGCGCTCGGGGAGCGGCGGGAGCCAGGGCGGCGCGAGCGGCTGCAGGTCGGCATCGGCCGCGGCGCGGCGGGTCGCCTCGACCAGCAGGTCGAGATCGCTCGGACCGCCGCCGCCGACGCGTGAGACGACCGGCGCCGCGGGCTCCTCGTCACGGCCGTAGCGCAGCGGCGCGACGCGGACGCCGGCCAGGCCCAGCGACGCGCTGCGCCCGCCTGCGTAGGCCGCCTGGAACGCGACGAGCGCCGGTGAGCCGTCCGGCCGGCGCCCGCCGAGGGCGATCGAGCGGCCCGGGGCTGCTGCGGGGATGGCGGCCGCGTCCGGCGCGTCGATGACGTCCTCGCTCTCGGCCCGGTCGCTCATGCGCATCGCGATCCGCAGGTTGGTGTTGGCACGGATCCCGTCGCTGACCGCGCCGCGCGGGCGCTGGGTGGCGAGGACGAGATGGAGCCCGAGGCTGCGGCCGCGCTGAGCGACGTCGAGAACGGTGTCCACGAACGACGGCACCTCGCGCACGAGCGTGGCGAACTCGTCGACCACGATGATCAGCGCCGGTGGGGCGGCCTCAGGGTCCTTGCGTGTCAGCTCGCGCAGGCTCTTGGCCCCGTGGGTGGCCAGCAGGCCCTCGCGGCGCCGCAGCTCGGCGAGCAGCGACGTGCGGCTGCGCTCGGCGAGGTGCTCGTCGAGGTCGGTCACCAGGCCGACCGCGTGCGGCAGCTCAAGGCAGCCGCGGAACGCGGCGCCGCCCTTGTAGTCGACGAGCAGGAAGCTCAGCCGGTCGGGAGGATACGTCGCGGCCAGCGACGCGATCATGGTCTGCAGCAGCTCGCTCTTGCCGGCGCCGGGCATGCCCGCGAGCACCATCCGCAGGCCTTCGGTCCCGCCGGCGTCGACCTCGAACGGGCCGCCGGCCGCACGGCCGATCGGCGCGCGCAGCTGCCCGCGATGCGCGTTCCAGCGGTCCGCGACCGCCGCCGCGGACGGCTCGGGGAGCTCCAGCAGGTCCAGAAGCGACACGGCGGCCGGGATCGCGCCCGCCAGCTCGGGCGCCCCGGCGTCCGTCACGGGCGCCAGGAGGCGGGCGAGCTCCTCGGCGGCGTCGGGCGCGATCGCCTCGGCTGTGACGTCGTCCAGATGCGTTCCGCCACGCACGTCGGTGAGCTTCAGCCGCGCGACGGACGGGTCGAGCTCGACGACCCACGTGCACGAGCCGGGCAGCTCCCGGACGCCCCGCCCGAGCCAGATCACGCCGCCGCCGGCGGCGACGGCCCCCGACAGCAGGCCGGGCTCGACCCGCAGGTCGCCGTCCACTACGACGAGGGCACGCCGGCCGTTCTCGGCGACGTCCTCGAGCAGCTCGCGCGCTCGCGCGGCGCCTTCGACGAGGTTGCCGGGTCGCACGTGCGGAAGCCACTTGAGCCAGTCCCAGTCGCCGCCGTCCGCCAGGGCGGCCGCGATCTCCACCTCGGCCGGGCTGTGGAGCGTCGCCGCCTGCGCCAGCAGCCAGCGGGCGAGGCCCGCCACGTCGGCGGGAGTGCCCGCCACCCCGAGGACGTTGCCGCCCAGCGGCACGGTGACGGGGATCGCGGTGAGTATCGCCCTCTCTTCCAGCTCCCCGATCGCCTGCTCGCGCAGCTCGGTGTCGCCGCCGCGTGGAAGCTCGACTCGGATGTTCGACGGGAGGTCGGCGGTGCCGACGCGCAGCAGCAGCGCGTCCTCGTCGCCCGGGCGGCGCTCCCACAGCTCGGGCAGCAGCTCGGCGGCGCGGCGATGGAGCTTCGCCGCGTCGGGCGCCGTCTCGCGGCGGACGACCTCCTCGGCCGCCCGTGCCTCGCGCAGGCCGGCCACGGTGACATCCAGATCGCGCCGGAAGTCCGAGACCGCGGTCTTGTGGCGGTGGCCGCTGGTGCGCCGGCTCTCGAGGTGCGAGTAGACGACCATGGCAGGCGTCAGCAGCGCGAACGAGAGGAGCAGGAGGTTTCCGGTGATCGCCGCCATGGCGCCCCCGAGGGCAAGCGGGATCAGCGCGGCGCCGAGCGGAAGCGAGCTGCTCTCGCGCTCAAGGGGCGCGGCGGGCGGAGGCGCGACGGCCGCGGGTCCGGTGCGCGCCACCCGGGGCGGACGGTTGAACGCGATCCGGCCGCCCGCAGCCGCCGGCACCGGCCGTGCGCCGGCGTGCGACTCGACGACGAGCAGGGTGCGTCCCGCCTCGATCTGCTCGCCGTTGAGCAGTGCGCGCGGCAGCTTCACGGCGGCGCCGGCGACGTAGGTGCCGTTGGTCGAGCCGGCGTCGTCGACGGTGACCTCGTCCGGCCCCACCTCGATCACGAGATGGCGGCGGGACATGGAGCGGTCGGCGAGCTCGACGTCCACACCCGGCCCGCGGCCGACGGTGTGCGAGCCCTCTGCGAGGGGGATCCGCGCGCCGGCGACCGGGCCGCTGACGGCGACCAGGTCGACGACTGCGCCGGTCTCGGGGGCCGCCCCGTCCTCTCCGTACGCAGACGGCAGCAGCTCGACGACGTCGCCGTCGCGGACGTCGATCTCACCGGCGGTCGCGCCCGGGGCCCACGCCCCGCGGCGCGTGCGGGCGGCGCCGGCGCGGACCCCGAGGTCGCCGGCGAGCGTCGCGATCAGCTCGTCGACGGGCGTGGCCTCGGCGCAGTCGACGACGAGGTCGTCGGAGCGTCCCTCGGGCGCCGTGACGGTCAGGCGCAGCCTCATTCGACGTTGTAGCCGAGCTGAGCGAGCGCGTTGACGCGCCTGCGCAGGTCGGCGTCGCGGGCCCGGACGGTGGAGCGAGCGGCGTCGTAGCGGCTCTTGCTCTCGCTGCGGGCCGCAGAGGCGAGCGCGGCCCATGCCGCGGCGCTGCGGTCGACCGCCGCCACGAGCTTCGGGTGGGCCTCGCGTTCGAGCGCGGTCGGCTGCGCTTTCCTCAGTGCTGCGCGGGCGCCGCGGTAGGCGGCGGCGACGCCGGAGGCCGCGTCGGCCTGCCGGCCCGGCAGCTTCGCGCTGCGGAGCCGGCCCATCGCGGCGCTGCGCCGGCGCTCGAGCTTGCCCAGGGCGCCGTTGACGGCGCGCGCGTATGCCCGGCTCGGTCCGAGTGGGAGCGCCTTGACGCCGTCGGCGAGGATGAGGGTCGCCGCGCTCGCCGAGCAGTCGCTCTGCACCGCCTCGCCGACGCACGCGACGTTGGCCACGCCGCGGTTGGTCGGCGCGACGTAGAGCGTCAGCTCCTCGTCGAGCCCCTTGGGCTGCAGACCGGTGTGACGGTATGCCGCGATCTCGCCGAGGCGGACGGGCTCGCCGGGGCCGGGCGGCTCGTCGAGAAGCTTGGTGAACAGCGGCGGGAGCAGGGCCGGGCCTGTGCCGGTGGTCGTGCCGACCGAGATGCCGATGTCCTCGGCGTCGGCCGGAGCCGCGGTGCTCGCGCCGGCGAGCTCGAGCCCGGGGACCGCCAGGGCGTCGGCCTCGCGCCACGTGCCCGGCACGGTCACCGCGGCGATCTCGGCCTCGACCTGGATCGGATCGGGCGGCGGTGTCGAGCCTGTCGTGGTGGGATCCTCGCCGCCACCGGCGGCGAGCACGCCGAGGAGGCCCGCGATCGGGATCAGCGCCAGCGCCAGCCAGCGCAGGGAGATCCGTGGCACGCGACGGCGGGCGGGCGGCGCGGCGGCGACGACGGCTTCGGCCGGCTCGCGCCCCGGGCGCGGATCGGCGACGGTGGCGGCGCCGGGCCGCGACAACATCTCCGTGCCCTGGTCCTCGTCCGCCGGCGGAGCCGTCGACACTGCCACGGGCTCCGGCTCCGGCTCCGGCTCCGGCTCCGGCTCTGGCTCTGGCTCTGGCTCTGGCTCTGGCTCTGGCTCTGGCTCTGGCTCGGCTCGGGCTCTGGCTCGGCTCTGGCTCTGCTCGGCTCGGCTCTCTGGCTCGATCGTCTCGGCGGGCGGCGCTGGCACGATCGTCTCCGCCAGCGGCGGCCGCTCGATGATCTCGGTATGGCCGTTCGCCGTCGGGTCCGGCTCGGGCGACTGCTGCTCGGGCACGTCGAGCGGCACGGTCGACTCGCGTACCGGATCGATCGCGGGCGGAGCGGGCTGCGGCAGGCGGCGGGCCGGCGCGACCTCGAGCGCCTCCTCGAGCTCCGCCATCAAGCTGAGCACCGAATCCTGCCGCTCGGCCGGATTCTTGGAGAGCGCTCGCAGGAGCGCCTCGTCGACCTCGGCGGGCAGGCCCTCGACCATCGAGGACGCGATCGGGGGCGCCTTGTTGAGGTGGGCGAGCATCACCGCGGCCTCGCTCTGGCCGCGGAACGGGACCGATCCCGTGAGGCACTCGAACGCGACCGCTCCGAACGAGTAGAGGTCGCTGGCGGCCGTGGGCGTCTCGCCCTCGATCTGCTCGGGTGCCGCGTAGTCGAGCGTCCCGACGAACACCCCGGTCCGCGTGAAGTTCGTGTCGCCCCCGCGGCGCGTCAGCCCGAAGTCGGCGAGGAACGCGTGGTCGCGGCGGCCGACGAGCATGTTCTGCGGCTTGATGTCGCGGTGCACGAGGCTTGCCTCGTGCGCGGTGTCGAGCGCGTCTGCGACCGGAGTCAGCAGACGGACCGTGCGCTCCGGCGTCAGCTCTCCGTCGCGGATGACCTGCTTGAGATTCGGCCCGCGGACGAGCTGCATCGCGATGAACAGGCCTTCGTCGTCGAGCTCGCCCGCCTCGTAGATCGAGACGATATGGGCGTGGTCGATGGCGGCCTGGATCCGCGCCTCACGCCGGAAGCGGGCGCGGAAGCTGTCGTCCTCGCCCATGTCTCCCGCCAGCAGCTTGAGCGCCACCGTGCGGCCGAGCGAGAGCTGGGTCGCCTCGTAGACGACACCCATCCCGCCACGGCCTAGCAGTCCTTCGATGCGATAGCCGCCGGCGACGGTCCCGCTTGCCAGAAGTGGACTCAATCGCCCGGGTCGGGGTCGACGGGGTCGACCGGGTCGACGGGGTCGACGGGGTCGACGGGGTCGACGGGGTCGACCGGGTCGACGGGGTCGACCGGGTCGACCGGGTCGACGACCTCGGGCTCGGGTCGCTCCTTGAGGCCGGGAATCTGCCCGACCGCGGTCGGCGTCCTGACCGCCGGAGCGCTTCCCATCTCGAAGGCGACGGGCTGCGCCGCGGTCTTCGCCGCCTTCGCCTGCGGCGGGGTCACCGGGTCCTTCTCGCCTTCGCCGGCCAGGGCGAACGCGGCGCCGAAGGCGGCTGCGGAGGCGGCCGCGATCGCGATCGCGAGTCTTACGCTCGGCGACATCCCGTCAGCCTCCCCGACTTCGGCTGGATCGTGCAAGTCCGCTTGATCGAGGTCACGCGGCGCGACCACCTTGTACTCGACGAAGAAGCCGAACGGTTCGCGCCCGGCTTCGTGACGCGGACCTCGACTTCCGTGCCGGGTGGGAACAGGCGCTTGTAGCGGTTGGTGGACACCGCGCGGCGCGTCCTGGTCGTCTTGCTGAACTTCCCGGGGCACCTGCTGCTGCCGCGGCAGCGCACGGCGACGCGGTAGCCCTTGCCCACCGACGTGACCTTGAGCTCTCCGAACTGCCGCCCGCGCAGCACCGCGAAGTGGCCGTACGACACGTCGGGGAACGGCGACAGCTGCGCCGCGGGCGCCCGGTCGTCGCAGTTCTCGTCGACGAAGTTGCCGCGGATCTCGGCCGCGCCGCGTGAAGATCTTGTCGTTCCCGTCGTTGCAGTCCGGCCCGAAGGGCTTCGCGTCCTGGCCGTCGACGTCGGTGTCGTGGCCGTCCCCGCCGGCGCAGTCGTCGTCCTTGCCGTTGTTCGGGATCTCGGGCTGCTGGGGATGCACGGAGGGGTCGGTGTCGACGCAGTCCGGGCCCGGCGTCCTGTTGTAGCCGTCGTTGTCGATGTCCTGGTCCTCGGTGAAGGTCGACGTCGAGGCTGAAGTTGTCCTCGAACCCGGCGTTGCCCCGGCGCCCTTGCCGCCGACCTGGAGGTAGAGCACCTCGCCGGGCTGGACGTAGCCGCTGACCGCGGACCGCAGGATGTTGCCCTGGTCGTTGTCGTTGCAGTCGAACGGCGTCGTCGCGTTCTGCCCGGTAGAGCGCGCGTCACGGTGTCGAAGCGCGGAGGCGGTGAGCGTCACGGTGCCCGCCGCCAGGGGCGACGTAGCGGAACCAGACCGTACGGCCGTACTGCACCGCTTCGCAGGTCAGGTTCTCGCCCGCGACGGTCGTGGCGCTCCAGTTCGTCCGCGTGCGGGTGATCGCCGGCGCGGCGAACTCACGGTCTGTCGTTCGTCAGGATCGCGAACTTCGGCGGAACCGGACGACACGCCTCCGGCGCAGCCCGCACAGCCGCCCCACTGCGTGTAGTACGTGGCACCGGCTACCGAGTCGAAGGTCAGCTCGACGTCGTCGCCGCGATTGTCGTCGTTGCAGAACCAATACGCGTTGGCGTCGGAGGGCGTCTGGTTCGGCTTGTAGACGGCCACGATCGTGTCGAAGTTCGAGCCGGCGGTGCTCAGCGTGATCGGGCCCCCGGTCCCGTCGACCTTCAGCCAGAAGGTGTCCTCCATGTTGACGGTCCGCCGCCGATGCCATCGCCGGCGTGGCTTGCCGCTGCCGGCGGAGTGCGGCTCGCCCGCCGCGGTGAAGCCCGACGTGTTGGCGTGCGTGTAGTGCACGTTCGGCTCCGCCATGACGGCGCCCTGCTAGGTGTCGGACAGGGTCGGAGCGGTCTGGGCGGAGGCGACGGCGGGCAGCGCCATCAGGGCAAGCACAACTGCAAGGGGCCCGAGGGCACGTTTAAGAGGCATCCGTTCCATTGACCAGCGCGTCAGCGCGATGAACATAACCGAGATCCAGAGTGCCGGGGACAAAATGACGCCGGCGCGATCCAGGATCGCGCCGGCGCGGTCACTACGTACTGCCCGAAGGTTCAGGCTGCGGCGAGCTGACGGCCCCAGTTGATGCAGCCGTCGAAGCCGTTGTTGAAGCCGTAGGTCGAGAGCGAGGTCCGCCAGGCGGCGTCGCCGTGGTTGTACATCGTCGTCGAGGCGTTGCTGCTGCCGAGCGTGAACATCAGGTTGTAGAGCTCGTTGCGGTCGCCGGCGCCCACGTTGTCGGTGTAGCGGTAGTAGGACATCCAGTACAGCCACGCGCCCGCCATGCAGTCGGCGAAGCCCTCGCGGTAGATCTGGAACGGAAGTTGCCCTTGCCGGCGAAGCCGAGCCAGCTCATCGCGCCGTGGCCGTACTCGTGCGCCAGCACCGAGGCGAACGCGGCGTCACCGAACTGGCCGAAGACGTTGCGCATGTAGGGCGCGGACCAGGCCATGGTGTTCATGTTCCCCCAGCAGAACATGGCGTTCGAGACCGTGCCGCAGCCGTCAGGCGTGGTGCCGGGGCCGCTCAGCTCGTAGACCTTCGGCTGGCGGAACGTCCGCCCGAGCACGCTCGAGTACGTGTAGTTCACCCAGTTCAAGAGCGACATGCGCTTCGCGTCGTACGTGCCCTGGAAGCCGAACAGCTTCGGGTCGACCGTGACGGGCTCCGTCTGGACCACCGGGATCTCCGTCGCGGCCACGTTGTGCCGGATCCGCGTCGTCATCTCGTGGCTGTCGGTCTTGCGCAGGCCGCGCTTGGTGGCCAGCCGTGGCGCCGGCGGGAACTTGCCGGTCCTGGCGGCGCGGTCCTGCGCCTCCTTGGCCTTCTTCAGCGTGAGCGGCTTCTTGGGGCCGGTGACGATCACCTTGGGGGCCGGGCCCTTCGCAGCGTGGTGATCGTGCAGCGGGTTCGCGGCCTGTGCGGCGACCGGCGCGGCGAGGGCGGCGGCGAGAGCAACTGCGGCGGTGGTGATGGCGGTGCGGGTCATGCTGTCCTCCGGGGCGGTTTGTGGTGACGTGATGAGACTCCCGCGCCCGGGCCTCCGCGGCCAGACACCCAAGGGAGGGTCGTGACAACACCCC
>CAVSRU010000016.1:0-41523 GCA_963730535.1 uncultured Solirubrobacteraceae bacterium | reverse complement strand
TGAGGCCGTTGTCTGGCCGCGGCTCCTTGGAGACGCTTCTCGCAGAAGTTGAGTCCAACCCAAAGGAGTCCCGCATGACCCTGAAGTCCGTTGCGCCCACGGATCTGCCGAAGACGACCCACGCCTGAGCAAGTCGAAGTTCAAGTGACCAGCAAGATCGCCGACCGCGATCGAGCACCTCCAAGGCCGGCCAGGCGATCGTCCCCCAGCGACAGCTACAAGACGGAAGGCGCGGCACGCCGCTCTGCCCTCCTCCTCCGGAAGGCGATCCTCGCGGCCGAGCCCGAGTTCGACAACGACCAGGAGCCGTCGACCCGCGTCTACAAGGACGGCGAGAAGTTCAACGCTCGCGGTCCTCCTTCGCGACGCGATGAGAAGGCCTGACCCTCCGACACGAACTCGGTCGCCGGGAGAAAGCCGGTCGGAAGGTTGAGTCCGCTCACGCGCAGGAATAGGATCGCCGCCAATGCAATTTTCAGCTTTCTCAAGTGCCTACCTGCACATCCTCGATCCGGTGAACCCCGCTGCAACCGAGGTCCGCAAGATCGAAGCGCAGATGGCCGGTGTCCCGGTCGGATCGCACGTCTACATCGGGGCAGAAGCAGTACACGGTTAGCCGGGTGTGGCTGGCGCTGGACGACGACGACGGCGAGGACGGCGTCCACCTGCAACTCGCACCGATCTAGCCGCGAGCCGCAGCTAACAACCCACCCCCAAGCATGCACATCAGGGGCCGCGTCAGGCGGGGCCCTTTTCGGTGAGCTAGGGGTGGGCCTACGGCTCGCCTCATGCACAACGGGGCCTATCGGTCCCACCGGCTAGCCCACCCTTCCTGAAGCGTCGCCACGCTCCGGAAGATGCGGTGCGGTCACGTCCTCGCGCATAGCCCGAATTAGCCACGCGCGCGCTGTTCGAGGCCGCCCAGGTCGCGCGCCGTCCGGGCTCGCCCGACCGCGACTACCACTCCCAGACCGCCGAGCGCCTCGGGCCCCAACCGCTCCTGCCGGCGATCGCGCGCAAGCTGCTCAAGCGCAGCTACCACACGCTGCGCGAACTCGGCGAGCAGCCGCTGCAACCAGCCTGACCGATGCTGCGCGCGCGGCCCTCACTCACACCGATGCCCTCGCGGCCGGCTCCCGACATGCTCCTGCCGCCACGCGCGCGTGGACGGCCCTGAAAGACCGAGCGGCCGCGGCACTTGTTGCGGGATCACCCCATCAACCATCATGTCGCCGACCCGCTTCTGGGTCGCGGACCGAGACAAGGCCTGGGCGCCCGCGCGCACGACAGCGGTCAACCACGACCACGCGCCCACGCACCACCGACTCGCTCTCGGGTCAAAGGCGGGGCGATCTCGCCCCACCACCAGACATTGTCGGCCGGCGCCGCGGCAACCCCGCGCGCATACGCCGCGCGACACCCGACCAAGACAACCCGGACGTCGCGCTCGACCCGACGTCCCCGCACAGATAAGGAGCAGCGCGTTGGCGGTGCGGCCGAGCGACCGTGACGCCGCAGATGTTCGCCTTCAGCGTAGCGGCGGGCGACAGCGCGACTGCCGCAGAGAAGCTAGGCGCCCGGCACTTTCTTCCCTCGTAGCCTGACCGTCCTTTCCTCGAAGTCCTCGCCGCAGGTGAAGTTGCCGCAGGCAAACGCGAACGTCACCGACACGGCCTTGCCGCCGGAGAACTTTCCGTTGAACGGAAGCCTCGACGCTCCACGGCTCTGGCGTTCCGGTGCACACCGCGTCGATGCTGCCCGACCCGAAGATCGTGAAGCGGCCGACGCTCTGGCTCAAGTTGACATCGACGAACGCGAACTTCGCGGTCCGTCGGAGCATTGCAGGGTCCCGCTGATCGTCGCCGAGCCGGTCTTCGGATCGAAGGTTCCGGTGGGATTGACGGTGACGTCGACCGCAATCGGCGGCGGTGCCACCTCGGCGTGGACCACCAGCGTGCCGGTAGTCACGCCTGGCGTGTCCGAGAACGCCATGACGAAGTACGTTTGGCCCGCTGTCACAGAGAAGCTGACTGCGCCGGGTCCGCAGGTCACGAGATTCCCCTCAGCGGGATCGCCCACGGTCACGAGCGCGCCAGCGGAGAAGCTCGACTGCGAGACGTCGAACACGACGGCGCCGTCCTCCGTCGCGACGAAGCGATACCAGACGCTGCCCTCGGTCGCCGGAGCGCCACACTCGGCGTTGAGCGTCGCGTCGAGCGCGTCGGTCGTCGCCTCGTCGATCGTGACGATGTCGCTGAATGGGAGCGCACCGATGAGCGTCGCGCCGCTGGGCGTGTCGTTGGCCGGCGGCGCGGCGTACGCCGGCTGCGTACGGCGGCGAATGCGGCGACGACCACACGACCACCACCGCGCGACGCAGGACGCCGGCCTCGCTCCCTGGAGCAGTTAACGGCTGAAAGCATGGCGTCGGCGCAGCATGGCTACGCCTCCTTTCCGGCCTGGCCGGCAACCCGAGCACGAGGTCGTTATCGACTCGCCGACGATGAGGACCGCCGCGCACCCAGTTTCCGAGGCCACGGCGCTGGGACAAGTCCACAGCGTCGCCACGCAGCGACGTGCCAGCAATGCGCGAATGGGTAGTCCCACCTACCCCAAAGCAACGGCCACAGACGGGGCCGCCTCACCTACTGCGGTATGAGCGAACATCTCCGCTCGGACGCCTGAGACGTCTGCTCCGGCGAATCTGGGAAGCGCTCTTTCCGGCCGAACCGATCGCGCGCCGCTCCCTATCGCGCGAAGCGACACTCTGTCGCCGGCAAGCCGCAGTGCCGGTGACAGGCGAAAGCGCAAGCGCGGGACGGCCTGGGCGTACGCCTTTCTGTGGCCGCTGGGGAGCCGTAGAGCCCCCCGGCGTCGGCAGGATCAACGCCTACATCGTCGCCTCAGAAATCGGCGATGTTCAGCGCTTCGCCTCGCCGGCCAAGCTCTGCGGCCACACCGGCGTCTGTCCTGGCGTCTACCAGTCCGGCGCAACTACGCCACGTGTGCGCGACAACGAGGCGCGGGTACCGCAGGACAGCCGTTGCGGGGCGGGCCGATCCACACGGTCTGAAGCCGCTGCCGGCTCAGCACCAGTTGCTGTTGCCCCAGGTGTCCCAATGCGGGCCGGCGCTATGGCTGCCGTCGGTGCTCTGCCACCACCACTCGGAGTAGAAGAGGCGCGTCTGCCGGGCCGCGGGCAGGCGGATGAACGAGCTGCCGCCGATGTAAGTGCCGACGGCGAACGGGAGGTTCCAGGTCGGCGCATAGATCGTGTCGGTCCAGCGACCGTCGATCAGCGCCTCGGCCGCGTATGCGAGCCGTTCTCGCGATCCGCACCCAGTTGCCGGCGCTCCAGCGGAGGTTGCCGTTGGCGTCATAGGCGCCCGACCAGTAGCGGAAGACACATACTGGTCGAGCACAGTCACGATGTTGCTGTACGAGGTCGGGTTGGTCGTCCAGTTGTAGAAGATGCCCGCGCGCAAGGCGTCCGCCTCGGCCTCGACGACCCCGTTGACGATGGTGCAGTCCTGCTGAGCGGCGTGCTTGGGCCAGCCGGCGCCGCTGCGCCCGGCCGCCCGACGTTGCTTGTGACCCTTGTGGACCTTGAACGGCGCCTTGCTCTTGGGCGGCTGGGCCGCCACGTGAGCATGACCCGCATGAGCGCCGGCCCCGGACGGGACGGCGGCAAGAGCGACGGTGGCGGCGGCGAGGAGGGCGAACAGCGTCTTGGTCATGCCGGCAGCATCGCCTCGGACGGGCCACTGGGAAAGCCGCCCCAGGGGTGGACTTGCGGCCACCCTGCCTCGCCACTGCGCCGCCTGAAACTGGATCGATGACCGCCGGGACTCTCAGCACGATCGCCGCCTTGCCTGCTGCATA
The DNA here is from genome assembly GCA_963730535.1 of uncultured Solirubrobacteraceae bacterium. Lineage (GTDB taxonomy): Bacteria > Actinomycetota > Thermoleophilia > Solirubrobacterales > Solirubrobacteraceae > DASSUW01. Next base: position 37,641 of record CAVSRU010000016.1, on the reverse strand, counting down.
CGGTTCTACGCCCGACCGCACTACGCGCCCGAGTTTCGCTAGGCGCGCCTCGCTACACCCGACACACAGGTGCATCGAGGCAGATGCGATAGCGGACGGCCGCTAGCCAACTGCTACGAACGCGGGCGAGAACCGACCATCCATATTCCCCGTTTGCCAAGGAGAACTGGCCGCTCGGGATGGGCTACGACCGCTTCCAGCAGGATTGGCGAAACCGCTCTAGCCCGCAAGAATCGACGCCCTCCGGGAGGCGCTCGACCGGCTCAGTAGCCCGTCCCGGTCTTGACCCGCCGGCGGTCGAGCTCGTGCACGCCGCCCTTCTTCGCCAGCGTCTCGCAGGCTTGCGCGATGTCGTCGGCGAGCGTGCTCGCCAGCGTGTGGCTCAGTGTGAGCTTGACCAGCGCGCGCATAATCGTGACGTGATCGGCGTTGGGCGGGAGCGTGTACGCGGGCACCATCCACCCGCGCTCCGCGGCCAGCTGCGAAGCGATGTCGAACTCGTCGTAGTTGTGCTCGCCCGCGAGCCGGAAGGCCACCAGCGGGAGCTGCTCGGCGCCCTCGGCCCCCACTGACTCGAACTCGCCGATGTCGCTGATCCGCTGGGCGAGCAAGCGCGCGTTCGCCTGCATCGTCTCCATGATGTAGCGGTAGCCCTCGTGGCCGAATCGGACGAAGTTGTAGTACTGCGCGAGCACCATCGCCGACCCGGTCGAGAAGTTCAGCGTGAACGTCGCGTCGGTCTTGCCGAGGTAGTTCTCGTAGAACACGAGATCCTCGGCGAGGTCGCTCGTCTCCCGGAAGATAAGCCAGCCTATGCCCGGGTAGACGAGACCGTACTTGTGGCCCGACACGTTGATCGAGCGGACCTGCTCGAGCCGGAAGTCCCACGCCGAGTCCGGGTATAGGAACGGCCACACGAAGCCGCCGCTCGCCCCGTCGACGTGCAGCGGAACGTCGAGCCCCTTCTCGTCTCGCAGGCGGACGAGTAAGTCGTTCATCCCGACGATGTCGTCGGCGTGGCCCGTGAAGGTGGTCCCCAGTACGGCGGCGACAGCGATCGTGTTCTCGTCGACGTGCGGCTCCACGTCCTCCGGCCCGATCGTGTACTTGTCCGGCTGGAGCGGGATGATCCGAGGCTCGACGTCGAAGTAGCGGCAGAACTTCTCCCACACCACGTGGACGTCGCCGCCGAACACGAGGTTCGGCCGGTCGGTCGCCTTGCCGGCCTTCTCACGCCGCTGGCGCCACTTCCACTTCAGCGACAGCGCGCCGAGCATGATCGCCTCCGACGAGCCCTGGGTGCGCGCGCCGGTCGTCTCGCCCGGAGCGTGGAAGAGGTCGGCCAGCATGCGGATGCAGCGCTGCTCGATCTCGGCGGTCTGCGGATACTCGGCGTGGTCGATGAAGTTGCGGTGCAGGTTCTCCGCGATCACCCGCTGCGCCTCCGGCTCCATCCAGGTCGTCACGAACGTCGCCAGGTTGCGCATCGGGATGCCGTCGAGCACCAACTCCTCCCCGATCAGCCTCATCGCGTCGACCGACCGCATCCCGTGCTTAGGCAGCTGGTTGTCGGGCGCGGGTTCGAGCAGGAACCGATTGCCGTAGGCGGCGGCGAGCTCGTCGAGCTGCTCGATCAGCGCCGGCTGGTCGGCTCCATTTGTCGGCGTCGACTGGCTCGCGCTGTGCTGGCTGACCGACATGGTCACACCTCTCCCTGGAGACGAGCACACAGTATTTGCGACCCGCGCGGCCGCCGCATCACCCGACCGGGATGAATGAGTGCGCCAGGCAGCGTCGTCCCGGAGCCGCGGGTCGTCGTCGCGCGGGGCTCGGCGGCGGTCGCCTGCGCCTCTCTCAACTGGCTGAGACGAGCTTGGCGGGGGCGGGCTGCGGCGGGCCCACTGGGGTCGTCTCCTGCGCGGGGGCAGGCGTGAGGTGTGCCGTGACGACGTAGGCGACGACGACGGCGACGATCACGAGCGGCATCGCGGTCAGGCCGTCGGTGCCGAGCAGCAGCGTGGCGAGCAGCGTCGAGGTCAGGGGCAGCGTGAGCATCACGGTGCACATCGCGCCGATCCCCATCGCGACCGCGGGGACGAGCTCGAGGCCGGGCAGGTTCGAGGCCGCCATGCCGCCGGCGGCGCCGATGAACATCGCCGGGAACACCGGGCCGCCGCGGAAGCTGGACAGCGACAGGGCGTACGCGAGCGCCTTGCAGAGCACGAGCAGCAGCAGCGCCCCGGCCGACCATCCGGCCGCTCCCCCGATCAGCGGGCCCAGGTCGTCCTGGCCGGAGAAGAGCACGTTGGAGGCGCTGTGGCCGGTTGCCTCGCCGAAGCCGATCGCCAGCCCCGCGATGCCGACGCCTACGACGGGCATCAGCAGGACCATCCGCGGCTCGACGCGGGAGCGGACCGCCACGGCCAGCAGCTGGATGCCGCGGCCCACCAACGGCGCCACCAGCCCGAACACGAGCGCCCAGCCGAACAGCGCGAGCGTCGGGCGGTCGAACGGCGGGAGTCCCGGGATCGCGAGCGAGAACGTCCCGAAGCCGGTGAGGCTGTCCAGGCCGATGAAGATCAGCATGCCGATGCCGGCAGCGAGCAGGCCCGGCACGAGGACCAGGCCGAGCATCGGGCCGCCGAGCCCCGAGGCCTCGAGCAGCAGGAACGCGCCCAGCAACGGCGAGCCGAGCAGCGAGCTGATCGCGGCGAAGCTCCCGGCCGCGGCGATCACCGCCGTGGCATTGTCCGGCGTGTCGCGCGCGGCGAGGCGCACCGCGAGCACGCCGAGCCCGCTGCCCATCAGGATCAGCGGCGCCTCGGGCCCGAGCACGACGCCGAAGCTGAGCGTGGCCACGGCCGCGAGCACGACGCCCGGGAGCTGCTCGGCCGGCAACGCGCCGCCGGCCTTGAACCCGTCGGCCGGAGAGTGGCCGCCGGTACCCGGGAGATGCAGGATCGACAGCGCGACGAGCAGGCCCGACAGCGCCAGCAGCGGCAGCGGCCACCATGTCGGCGCAGCGTCAAACCCGAGCGCCTCGGGAAGCTCCGTGAACAGCTCGTCCTGCAGCCACGCGACCAGCTTCAGGAAGCCGTACGCCGCCACCGAGACCGGCACGCCGACGAGCCCCGCGAGCACGAGCAGCTTTACGTAGCTCCGTGTTCTCAGCAGCGCGAGCGGATCCGCATCCGGCGGCACGCCGCGACATTAGAGCCGCCTCGGCGCGCGCGTCAACCACATCGGGTGACGACCGCGCGGCGCATGAGTCGCGAGTGACGACGCGCCGACCACAGGGGCCCCTACGATGAGTTCACCCCTCAGGTTGCGGACCGCACGGGCGAATCCTCTGACCGAGCGCGGCCCGGACAACGCTGGCCATGCCGCGCGCCCACGAGAGATGGCGAACGATGTCGGCCGCCGGGCGCATGACGAGCAGGCTCGCGGCGGCGCTGTCCCACCTACCGTCCGCTCGCCGGGAACGATGGGCGCGTCAGACGATCTGCTCGAGGTCGCGTACGACCGTGTGCTCGAGCCCGCGCAGGCGCGCGAACCGCGGCGACTTCAGGGTGCGGCCGGTGCGCAGCGTCGCCAGCGCGCAGGCCAAGAAGCACGCCGCGCCCGCCGCCGTGTTCCAGTTCGCGGCGGCGAGATCGAGCATCGAGCCGCTAGCGGGCACGACGTAGCCGGCGATGGCCGCGATGCCGAAGAAGACGCAGCCCAGCAGGTTGACCGCCGGCTCCCACCATCCGGAGCCGCCGCGCACGGGCCGCCAGCCGCGCCGCGCCGCCGCGCGGTAGGCGATCACGCCCGAGACGAGGAAGCAGGTCGAGCCGAAGGCGTCGGGCCGCCACACGAGCCGGTTGTACTCAGGGTTCGTCAGCGCCGTGTGCATGGCCTGAAACGTCGTGACGTTGAAGAACAGGGTGCCGGCGGACTGGATGGTCGCGGCCCACCAGCCCGCGCGCCCGGCGCCGGGCGCGCGGCGCTCCGGGTGCGCCAGCAAGGTCTGCAGCGCGCCGCCGACCGTGAACAGGATCGAGCCGGCGAAGAACGTCACGGCGTCGGCGCCCGGGCCCACGAGGTCCACGTAGCCGGGGAACGGGCCGATCAGGAAGCACAGCGACCCGGTCGCGAAGAACGCCGCCATCCAGCGCTCGCGGCTCATCGCCGGCTCCGTGCGGAGGTCATCCCCGCAGTTCACCGGCCGCCACTGGCCGGGAGCCTTCGGCGTAATCTGCAGGCGGCACCATCTCGGTCACGAACGCTACTCCCACGCAGCGCACCGCACACACCGGAGTCCGGCCCCGCGGGCAATCACGGCCCGACATAGACTCGCCCGCATGAGCATCGGACCCGCGATCGCGGTCGGCGCGGTGACCGGACTGGCGCTCGGCATCGTCATCGGCTTCATCACCGACCTGCCCCTGGCCCCCGAGGTTGGGTTGGCGCTCGGTGCTCTGGGCGGCTGGCTCTCGCGTCGGGACCGCGCGTAGGAGAGTGCCGCCTCCCCATTGAAAGGAGGCGTCTGCGCGGAGGCTCCGACGACGCTCGCTCGGGGGACGACGAGCGGGAGCGCAAGTCGAGATCGCTGCTTCGCGACGAATGGAGCAGTCTGCGGGCGCCCTCGCCGACGGCCGCCTCGCTGCCGGGTTGGACGAATACGAGCAGCAGCCGACACGCGACGCGGAGCGAGACGCCCGCTGCTCCGTTTGATGAGCGGGCGTCGAGGGCCATGATTGGGCACCACAGGCCCCGATGAGGGGCCACGAGGGGCGGAGGAGCACATCCCCACAAACGACGAAGTCCGAGCAGATGCAGGGACTTCAGACGATGGGCGCGGCGGGTTTCGAACCTGCGACCTCTCGCGTGTGAAGCGAGCGCTCTCCCACTGAGCTACGCGCCCAAAAGCAGCGTGCAGTGTACCCGCCGCCGCTCGCTGAGCCACCATGGGGCGGACGTGACCAGGACGCCTGCCCCGCCATCGGGCCCGCTCGGGGCCACGGTCCTTCGCAACGCGAGCGTGCTGGGTGCGGCGACGATCGTCGTGCGGCTGCTGATGTTCGCGCTCGGGATCGTGCTCGCTCGCGCGCTGGGCGCGGAGAGCTACGGGCAGTACGCGCTGGCGCTCGCGCTCGGCGTGGTGCTCCAGCCGGTGGCCGACCTCGGGCTGACGCCGTACCTGTCGCGCGAGATCGCCCGTGACCGGCGCGGTGGCGAGGCGGTGCTGCCGGCGCTCCTCGTCGCCAAGGTCTCGCTGCTCGGCGTCGACCTTCCTGCTGACGGCGGGGGTCGCCGCCCTCGTCGTCAGCGGCGAGGAGCTGCTCGCGGTGATCGTCGCGATGGTCCTGGCCGCGCTCCTGGACGGGCTCTCGATCTTCGTCTACGGCTACTTCCAGGGGCGCGAGGCGATGCACTACGAGGCCCGCGCCACGGCGATCGCCGCGGGTGTGCGGGGTGCCGGCGGCATCGTCCTCGCCCTCGCGACCGAGCGGCTCGCCTACGTGGTCGGCTGGATCCTGCTCGTCGCGGTCCTCCAGGCGACAGCGGCGGCCTTCAGGCTCCGGCGGGAAGTCGGCGAGGCGGCGACGCTGCGTCGCGCACGCGGGGCGTCGGCGGCCGTGAACTGGCGCGTCCGTCGCCTCGATGGGCCTGATCGCCATCTTCGTCATGACGTACCTGCGGGTCGACACCGTGTTCCTCGGGTGGCTCCAGGACGAGCGGGCGGCCGGGCTCTACGCGGCGGCCTACGCGCTGATGATGGGCGCGCAGATCCCGCCGTGGATGCTGGCAACTGCCCTGACGCCCGTGTTCGCGCGCACGTACCACGGGGACCCGGCCGAGTTCGAGGCGTCATGGCACCGCGGTCTCCGGCTCGTGCTCCTGATCTCCCTTCCGATCGCGCTGATCACGTGCCTGCTGGCGGGAGGCATCATCGACCGCCTCTACGGCGATGAGTTCGAGCAGTCGGCGGACGTCCTCGCGCTCGTCATCTGGATCTGCCCGCTGGGGGCGGTGAGCCTCATCGCGCAGGCGGTGCTGCGCGGGGCGGGCCGGGAGCTCTGGCTGACCGTGGTCTCCGGCGGTTGCGCCGCACTGAACGTCGGCCTCAACCTGTGGGCGATCCCCCGCCACGGGATCATGGGCGCCGCCGTGGTCACCGTCGTCACCGAGGCGGTGAACATGGTCGCCCTGGTGGCCGCCGCCCGCCGCGGCCGCCTCGTCCCGTGGCCGCGTTTCCCGGTCGTGCGGACCGCGCTGGCGGCGTGCGCCGCCTCAGCCGTCGCCATCGCCGGCGACTCGCTGCCGGTCGAGGTCGCCGGCCTCGGCGCGGTCGCCGCCTACCTGGCGGTGCTCTGGACGACGGGCGTGCTGCGCCGCTGAGCCGTCATGGCGAGGGCGCGCCGGCGATAGACGGCGTCGACCCGGTACCGGGCGCTGGCCGTGAGCTTGAGGCGCACCGACCAGCGTCCCAGGCGGCTCAGCGCGACCTTGCGGGTGCCGACGCGCCGCCAGGTGCCGGCGGCGATCGGACGCCGGGAGACGCGCACCGCCACGGTGCCGCTCTTCACGCCGGCGACCCGGCCCACCAGCCGGACGACCTGCGAGCCGCGGCGGACACGGGTGGTGAAGGCGCTCGCGCCACCGGCGTAGTCACGCAGCGCACGCAGCGCCGGCTTGGGCGAGAAGTCGGTCCGCACGAGACCCGTGCTCGCCTCCCAGTTCGCCGCCTCGTCGGCGAGCCAGTAGACGTTGCGGAACGTGTACCAGAAGGCGGCCTTGACGTACGGGTAGCGCTCGAGCCGCTCGAAGCCCTTGGTCAGGTAGTCGGCCTGCACGGCCTCGGACACGCCGTACTCGGTCGTGTTGGTCGCCCAGCCGAACTCCGTCACCCAGATGCCCTTGGCGCCGTCGCCGGCCGCGACCATCGACGCGTGCACCTCTTCGATGCCGCAGAACGCGTCCTTCGCCTTGCGGGCGGTCCCCGCCTGGTTCCAGCACAACGTGGGATCGACCGCGCCCGTGTACGGATGCACGGCGACGGCGTCGAAGGCGTCGCGCGCGCCGGTCGCGTAGAGCCGCTCGAGCCACGCATAGTCGTTCCCGGCGAGGCCCCCGAGGAGGACGGTCGCCGACGGGTCGGCGGCTCGCACCGCGGCCGAGCCTGCGCGCAGCAGCTGCGCGTACTCCGCGGGGTCCGAGGCGCCGGAGGGCCAGAAGCGCGGGTGGTTGGGCTCGTTCCAGATCTCGTAGTGGTGCACGCCGCGGGCGCTGTAGCGCTCCACGAGAGCGCTGACCAGGTCGGCGTAGTCGGAGAAGCGCGTGGGGCGCCAGTACCGGTTCCAGCTGCGGGTCCCGCCGCTATCTCGCTTGGCGGGATCGGCAGAGGCCCAGTACGGCACGCCGTCGGCGATCGGCATGACCACGCGGATCCCGGCGTCGCGGACGGCGTCGACGGCATAGTCGAGGCTCGCGAGCGCCCCCGCGTCGAGCGACCCCTTGTAGTTGGGCTCCACGGCGGCCCACGAGGCGTTCATCCGGACCCAGCGGATGCCGCTCTCCCGCATGAGGCGCACCGTGCGGTCGACCTCCGCTCGGCTGGCCCCCCAGGTCAGGTCCGGCACCGTGCCCACCTCAGCGGCCTGCGCGGGCGACGCGCAGAGCGTCGCGACGACCACGCCCAGTGCGAGGGCGAGGAGTCGTCTGCTGGTTCGGCGCGCGCGCCGGGGTACGGACATCGGGGGCTCTCCGTGGGGTCACGCCGCGTGCCCGGCCCGCGATGGGTTTGCCGCTATCGGGAGTGGGCGACGCTCTGTGGTCTGTCTAGAGGTGCATCGGCGGCGTCGGGGCCCGCCTTGAGCGCCTCCAGGAGGCCGAGCAGCTCGTCCATCCTCAGCCGCCAGCTCTCCTGCTCGGCACGCCCCCGGCGACGCCTCGCAAGGCCAGTCGAGTCGCTCGCCAGCACCCGGTCCAGACCGGCGAGGAACTCCTCAGGCGTGGTGGCGAGCCCGATCACGTCCGCGTAGGCCTCGAGGGCTCGCGTCGGGCGCGCGACCGCCGGGCGGCCGACGGCCATGATCTCGAGGTTCTTGAGCGGCGTCGAGGAGCGGTACACGGGGTCGTCGCGGTACGGCATCATGCTCGCGTCGAAGCCGGCGATCGCCGCCCCGACGCGCTCGTAGGGGATGGCCGGCTCGACGGAGACGTTCCGGAGATCGGCCAGCGCGGCGGGGTCGAACCCCTCCTGGACCGGGCCGATGAGCCGGATCGACCAGTCCGGGCGGCGCTCGGCGACGTGACGGAGGAAGCCGAGGTCGAGCTTGTAGTCGAGCGTTCCGACGAAGCCGACGACCGGCCGGCTCCGGTCCTCCCGGGGCGGGACGAACGGGAACGCCTCGAGCGTCACGCCGTGGGGGACGACTTCGACCCGCGACGCCGACCCGCGGAACCGCTCGGCCAGATGCTCGCTGGGGACGACGACGGCGTCGGCGAGCTGCACGAGAGCCCGCTCGGCCTGCTCGTGGCGCGCCGCCCAGGGTCCCGTGATCCCCGGCGTGTGGTGGTAGGCGTCGACGCACTCGTAGACGACCGCGGAGAGGTCCGCGGTCGCGAGGGCGTCGACCAGCTCGGGCGTCGGCCAGCGGATCCACGCGACGGCGCCCGGGCCGAGCATCTCCGTGAGGCGGCGGCCGATCCAGCGCGCGTTGGCTCGCCGCACCGATGCGACCTGCCGCGGCGGCATGACGAGGACGGACCCCGAGCGCAGCTGATCGGCGACGACGGGTGAGCTCGCCGCTCCGTTGCGCCCGACCATGCCGCGGGCGACCCGGTCGACCGCCTTGGGCAGCGTTCGCAGGCGCGGGTTGCGGATGCCGACGCCCGCGACGTACACCGTGTCGTAGCCCGCCGCCGCGAAGCCGCGCGCCTTCCGCTCGGCCTCCAGGTTGTGGTAGCCGAGCGGCCAGGCCGAGTAGAAGAGCAGCGACCGGCCCATCAGCCCGGCTTGCGGGCGACGACGTCGATCGTCGACTGGAGCGGGCTCTCGGCGAGCCGCTCGGCAGCCGGCACGCGAGCCGCCAGCGCCGCCAGCCGCCGTGCCCACGGGCGGTTGACCGAGCTGGGCTCGTGCAGCTTGGCGAGCCGCGGGAACTCCAGCTCGAAGCCGATCGTCCGCAGCTCGCGCAGCACCTCTCCCCGCCGCCGGTAGCCGATGTGCTCGAAGTAGTCCGGGTCGCGGCCGAGCAGGCGCAGGTACCGGCGCGCCGCGGGGCGGGGGAGGAGCGGCAGCCAGGGCACGCGGTAGTGCGGCTCGACGAAGCGGACCGCATAGCTCGGCCCCTTGACGTAGAGCGACGCGCCCGGCGCCAGGACGCGCCACGCCTCGCGCAGCACGGCGCGCCAGTCGCCGACGTGCTCGAGCACGTCGTGCAGGAGGGCGCCGCCCATCGAGGCGTCGCTCCCACGGCAGGGCTTCGCCCGTGCCGTGCCGGAACGGCTCCCGCCCCGCGTCCTTCATGCGCGCGACGCGCTCGTTGGCGAGCTCGAGCTCCGCCCGCTCCGGCTCGACGCCGACGGCCGCGCGCCCCTCGCTGCGAGCCAGGAGCACGAACGTGCCGAGCCCGGATCCGATGTCGAGCCACGGAAGGTCCGGCCGCTTGTCGTGCGCGCGCAGGATCGCGAACGCCTCCGCCGAGCGGGAGCCGAGCACGACCCAGTCGTAGTACCAGTCGAGTCCCCGGCTCCGGTCGCGCGGCAGCACGCGGCCGAGCTGCGCGCGCAGGTGCTCGCGCACGCGCGCGTCGAGCTCGGGGTCCGGCCGCAGCCGGGTCCGCAGCTCGCTCATCCGGCCCCCGTCAGGCCGCCGCGGACGTCACGATGCTTTGCCTGCATGTAGAAGTAATCGGCAAGCCCTCGCAGCGATTGCTTGCTGAACGGGTTGCGCCGGGTGAAGTGACCGTACGCGTGCACGACCTCGGCGTCCGGCGCGTAGTGCACCTCGTAGCCGGCCTTCCAGACGCGCACGCACCAGTCGGTGTCCTCGCCGCCGTGGGAGAAGATCCGCTCGTCGTAGCCGCCGAGCCGCCGCGCAAGGTCGCCGCGCGTGCACTGGCACGCGCCCATGACCCAGTCGACGGCGCGGGGCGAGGCGTGGTCGAAGTCGCGCATCAGATGCCGGTTGACCGTGGCGCGGTGCTCGAACACGCGCGAGAGCGGCGGCCGTCGCATGAAGGGCAACGTGGCCGGCGGGAACGTCCGGCACGAGAGCTGGAGCGTGCCGTCCGGATCGAGCAGCCGCGCGCCGACCAGGCCGACCTGCGGGTGCTCGTCGAGGTAGGCGCAGAGGACGGCGATCGACCCGGGGAGCGGCTCGGTGTCGGAGTCGAGCATCACCAGCGCACGGCCTTGGGCGCGCTCGAGGATCTGGTTGCGCCCCGGCGTGAGGCCGCGGTTGCCCTCGTTCCGGATCGCCTCCAGGTCGTCGCGCCCTTCGAGCAGCGCCCACGTGTCGTCCGTCGAGCCGTTGTCGACGACCACGATCTGGGCCCGCAGGTCGCCGATGGCGAGCGGGAGCGCGGCCAGGCAGCGCGCGAGCGCCGGCGCGTCGTTCCAGCTCACCACCCCGACCGTGACGTCCGGCGCGGCGCTCACGTGGCCGTCCCGTCGCGACGCCCCGGCGTCCAGGCGCCGGCCACGAGGCCGAGGAGCGCCCAGACGTAGATGCCGGTGCCCTCGAGCAGCGTGACGTCGAACTGGTTGTGGATGAGGAAGGCGGCGAGGAACGCGACCGCGGCACTGCCGAAGACGGCGGTCGACCGGTCGTCGCTGCGGCGCAGCCGGAGCGCCACGGATACCGCCGCGGCCAGGATCGCCAGCAGCACGACGAGGCCCGCGAGCCCCTCCGTGGCCGCCGTCTGGAGCAGCAGGTTGTGGGCGTGGGGAGGCGGTTCGGACAGCGTGCCGGGCAGGAAGCCGCGGCCCGGCAGCCGCGACTCGGCGTACGCCTGCGGGAACTGGCCGAGCCCGGCCCCGAGCACCGGGTTCTGCTGCCAGATCTCCGCCGCCGTCCTCCAGAAGTCGACTCGCGTCGCCACCTCCGAGCCCGACTGCGTGAGCGTCGCGAACCGCTCGCCGACGAGGCCGGGCGCGGTCAGCGCGAGCAGCAGCGCGAGCGTCGGAGCGAGCACGAGGACGCGACGCCCGCGCAGGAAGAAGAACGGCACGAGCACCAGCCCGACCAGCGCCCCGCGGGAGAACGAGGCGTAGACGCCATAGGTGCCGAGGGCCGCCGCCGCGACGAACGCCCACCGCCCGCGCCGCGCGACGATCGCGCCCGCGAGGACGAAGGGCATGAGCACGACGAGGAAGCCGCCCAGCTCGTTGGGGTGGCCGAAGCCCGCGGCCACGCGCCCCACGAGCGCGCCGTCGGGCGTGAAGAACGCCTGCGCGGTGACCGCCCCGGTGACGCGCTCGTACGCGGCGACGCCGCCGACGAGGGCGACGGCCGCGGCGATGCCACCCAGCGCCCACATCCGCTGGCGTGGGGTGCGGACCAGCAGCGCGATGCCGGTGAAGTAGAGAAGCCCGGTGCCGAGCGACCGCAGCTCAGGGTGACCGTTCGCCGACGCGCCGCCGAGGACGAAGCTCACGATCGCCACGACGAGGAAGGCGGCGATCGCGAGGGTGAACGCCGGCAGCGGCTCGCCGGCCCTCCGGCGCCAGAGTCCGAGCAGGCACAGGAAGGCGCCCCAGGCGGTGGTCAGCGCCCACGGCGGTTGCCCGAGCACCCCGAGGTTCGAGAGCGGCACGAGCAGGAAGCCGGCGGCCACGCCGACGGCCGGCTCGCGGAGCGTCGCCGCGACGAGGACGGCGAGCGCCAGCACCCCCGGCACCAGCAGCGGGTGGACGGCCCAGGCGACGACGACGAACGCCGCGCCGAGGGCGGCCCCGGCTCCGGCGAGGACGACCGGCGCGAGATCGAGGTCGCGCCCGACGACGTGCCCGCGGATCCCGTTCACTGGCGAGGCGGGGCGACGGACACGCGGCTCAGCGGCTCGACCGGCGCGTCGGCGGTGCCGTAGTAGGCGTCGACGGCGTCGGGCGCGCGGTTGACGACCACGCCGAGCACGTTGGCGCGGCTGCGCCGGAGCTGCTCGATCGCCTGGAGCATCGGCGTGCGGTGCGTCTTCGTCGCGTCCACGACGAGCACGACCCCTTCGGCGACCGAGGAGACGAGCGCGGCGTCGGCGCCGGCGCTGAACGGCGGCGTGTCGTAGACGACGAGGTCGTAGACGGTGCGAGTGCGCGCATCGAAGTTCGCGAGGCGATCACCGGCGAGCAGCGCGGCAGGGTTCGGCGGGATCGGCCCGGAGGGCAGGAGGTCGAGCGTCGAGCCGGGAACGTGGACCACTTCGTCGGCGAGCGGCATCTCCGGGCGCATGAGCGCCGTCGCGAACCCTTCCCGGGCGCGGCGCCCGGCCTGGACCTTGTCCACGAGCCCGGGCCGGCGCAGGTCGGCCTCGACGATCAGCACCTCGGTGCCGAGCTCGGCGGCCGCGCGGCCGACGCTGAGCGTGCAGGTGGACTTGCCCTCGCCCTCGCCGGCCGAGACGACGGCGACGCTGCGGGGGCGCTGACCCATGTTCGCGAACGCCAGGTTGGCCAGCAGGAGGCGCGACGCCTCGCCCAGCGCCGCCGCGCCGTCGGGCCGGTTGGCGCCGCGCGGGAGGCGCCCGAGGATCGGCAGCCCGGCGACCTCCGTCGCGGCGCTGTCGAGCATGACCCGCTGGTCGAGGCGGTCGCGCAGCAGCGCCGCCCCGAGCCCGGCGAGGGCGGCGAGCAAGGCTCCGAGCGCGAGGTACAGCGACGGCCGCGGACGTGTCGCGCCGGTCGGGGTGGAGGCCGGCTCGGCGATCGTCACCCGGCCCGTCGCCCCGTCGGCGCCCTGGAGCTGCCGGAGGCGGCTGGTGAACACGGTCGCGTACGCGCCGGCCAGCTCGCGCGCCTGCTCCGGCGAGGCCGCTTCGGCCTCGATCGAGAGCAGCTGGCTCTGGGGCACGGCGGTCACCGAGATCGCCTCGCCCGAGTCCTCGATGCCCAGGCGCTGGTCGACGGCGTCGGCCACGCTGTCGGTCTGGAGCAGCTCGGAGTACGTCTTGGTCAGCAGCTGCGTGAGCTGCGTCGCCGCGAAGTCGCTCCCGGCCTCCTGCGTCGGCGTCACCAGCAGGTACGCCTCGCTCGTGTACACGCGCGGGAGGGTGAACGTGAGCGCGGCAGCGGCCGCGAACGTCGCGATGGCTGCGGCGAAGAACGTCCGGCGCCGGCGCCACAGCAGCGGGAGGATGGGGTTGGACCCCGTCATAGCCCGGCTCCCGCCGCAGCCTCGGCGTCCATCGCCCGGCCCTCGGCGCGCAGCCGGCCGCGCTCATGGCGCCACTTCGCCTGGAAGTGCAGGTGTGCCTGGAGCTGGCGGACCGCCCGCTTCGACACCGGCCGGGCCGCCGAGCTGCGCCGGTAGTCGTGGACCACGACGGCGTCGGGGACGTACGCGACGTCCCAGCCGGCCCGGCGGATCGCGAAGCACCAGTCGGCGTCGTCGTGCCCGTACCAGATCCGGCGATCGACGCTCCCCGCCGCCTCCTGCGCCTCCGCGCGGAACACCTGGCACGCACCGAGCACGTACTCGACCCGCCGCCGGCGGTCGTGCGGCTCGTCCGCCATCAGGTGCTCGCGGACGGTGCTGCCGTGTTCGAGCCAGCGGCCCAGCGGAGGGCGCCGGAGCACGGGCAGCAGCAGCGGCGGGTAGCGGCGCGCCGAGAGCTGGAGCGACCCGTCGCGGTAGACCAGCCGCGGACCGGCAAGGCCGACCGTAGGGTGCTCGTCGAACGCTCGCACGAGCGTCTCGAGCGCGTCCTCGGTCACCGCGGCGTCCGAGTCGATGAACATCCGCAGCCGCCCACGGGCTCGCTCGAGGCCGGCGTTGCGGGCCACCATGCCGGCGTTGTGGCTGACGCGCAGGACCTCCGCCTCGGGGTGCGTGCGCCGCACGGCCTCTCTGGTGCCGTCATTGCTCGCGTTATCGACCACGATCACCTGGAGGGTGAGTCCACCGCGATGCTCGGCGAGGGCGTCGAGGCACTGCAGCACCTCGTCCCGCACGTCATGACCGACGACGATGGCGGTCAGGTCAGGAGTCATTCGTCGGGCGGACGACGATCGCCGGAAGCGTCCGGAAGAGGATCCGGACATCGAGCCACGGGCTCCAGTGCTCGATGTAGTAGTTGTCCCACTCCACGCGGTCGGCGAGCGACGTCTCCCCGCGCAGGCCGTGGATCTGGGCCCAGCCCGTGAGCCCGGACTTGACCCGGTGGCGGTCCGGATAGCGATAGATGGCATCCGCGAACCGCTCGGCGTAGCTGGACCCGCTCCGGCCGCGGGCCGACCAGCGACATGTCACCGCGGACGACGTTCCAGAGCTGCGGGAGCTCGTCGAGCGAGAGCCGGCGGAGGAGCTCGCCGACGGGGGTCCGGCGGTCGTCGGCTGCCGGTCGCACCGCGACGGGGCCGCCGTTGAGGATCAGCGAGGCCCAGCTCGCGTCCGCCTCGCCGTCGACGCTCGGCGTCCCCAGCATGGTCCGGAACTTGAGCATGTCGAACTCGACCCCGTCACGGCCGACGCGCCGCTGGCGGAACAGCACCGGGCGACCCATCGCGACGAGCACGGCCAGGGTGACGACGGCGAACAGCGGGGCGACGGCGACGAGCGCGATCGCGGCGACGATGCGGTCGATCGCGTACTTGACGGCCAGCTGCCAGCCGACGCCCTCTCCGTCGTGCAGGCGGATCAGCGGGAGGGCCCCGAGATGCTCGACGGTATGGCGGCGGCCCTCGACCTCGTAGAGCCGCGGCACGACGAGCACGTCGACGCCGAGCTTCCAGCAGTTGCGGACGAGGCCGAGGACGACGTGGTGCGGAGCCGTGGAGAAGGCGACCACGACGTGGTCGATCTCCTGCTCGTGCACGACGCGCTCGAGGTCCCAGCTGGCGCCGAGGACCGGGAGGCTGCGGCGATCGCCGAACGCGCGCTGCTCGCCTCGGAGCAGCGGGTCCTTGTCGAGGAACCCGACCGGGACCATGCCGAGCGCGCGGTTCTCGAGCATGCGCTTCGCCGTCAGGTGCCCGACCCGTCCGGCGCCGATGATCAGCGTGCGTCCGGCGGTCTCCGGGCGCGCGAGCCGCGTCTGCCCGAGAGCGTGGAAGGCGAGCCGGCCCGCGGACACGAGCGCCGTCGCCATGGCCCACTGGAGGACGATCCCATCGACCGAGCGATCCGCCAGGAGCAGCACGGCCGTGCTCACCACGGTGCTGGCGACCGCCGAGCTGACCAGGACGCGGCGCATCTCGTCGGAGGCGGTGAGGCGCAACGGCGAGGCGTAGGCGCCACCGGCGACGAAGGCGATCAGCGCCGCAACTGCGGCCGCCGCGTGCCAGCCGCCTGCAAGGCGCGCGTCCGAGCCGGCGACCACGAGGGCGGCGATCACGAGCGCCATGACGTCGGAGAGCGCCCGTCCGACGGCCCACGTGGCGGCGCGGCGAGACCGGCGGCGCGCCGGACTCGCGACAGGATGCCGTCCGAGAGCGCGATCGGCGACCGCCCCCACGGGCGGGGACGCCGTGACAGCCTGCTCGCTCATCTCCGATCGGCTCCTCGGATGGCCGATCCAGTCTTCCGTGCCCCGACATCCATGTGTCGTGTCCTTGGTGCTCTCTATTTGCCTTGTCCGCAGTCCGTGCGGCCCGGATTCCATCCCTTGCGGCGCGGCTCATTGTGGGGTCGAGGTGGCGAAGCATCTACCTGGACATGCGTCCAGGCGGCGGATTCTTCGTCGAGTTCGCGACGCAGACTCAGTTATTTCTGGAAACGCCCAACTTCACTCCTCTTTTCCGATCTTCTTGACCGCCCCATGACGACAAGCGAAGCGCCGGCACGCCAGGCTCTGGGCGTGGACTCACGCCGACGGCCGCACGGCGTGGCCGGTCCGAGCTGGCATCTCGCCCTCCCGGGAGTGCTCACGGCCTGCCTCGCGTTCGCGTCAGGCGGCTTCTTCGCGGGCCAGGTCGGCGCTGCGGCGGCGGTGCTCGCCGTGGTGCTCCTCCTCCGGCTCACGATCGCCCGACACCCCCTCGAGGGGTGGTCTCCCAAGGCGGCCGCCGTGGCGTGTGTGGCGGCCCTGCTCGCAGGGTGGACGCTGTTGAGCGCCGTCTGGTCGGACGCTCCGGCACGCGCGCTCTACGAGTTCGACCGGGCGCTGCTCTACCTCCTCGCCTTCGGCGTCATGGCCTGCTTCCCGCGCCGCTCGTCCGATCTCGCGACGGTGCTCAGGTGGGTCCTCGCGGCCATCGTCGTCGTCGCCGCCGCCGCGCTCGCCACCCGGCTGCTCCCCGACGTCTTCGAGGCGGTCCCCGGACGCGAGCCTGCCCGCCTCGCTCACCCGCTCACCTATTGGAACGCCCTCAGCGTGCTGTGTGCGCTCGGCCTCGTGCTGGCCGTCCACGCCGCGTCGGGGGAGCGGGAGCCGGCCGCCGTGCGGGTGCTGGCCGGAGCGGCCATCCCGATCCTCGTCGTCGCCGGGTACTTCCCGCTGTCCCGGGGCGGCATCGCGACCGCCGTCGTCGGGCTCCTGCTCTACGCGGTGCTGGCGCGGCCGCGCCGGCTGCCCGTCGTGCTGCTCACTGCAGGGCCGCCCGCGGTCGTGGCGCTCCTGAGCGCGTACGGCGCCGAGGCGCTGGCGACGGCGACCTACTACGAGGCTCCGGGGCCGGACGAAGGCCGGGAGGTGCTGACGGTGCTCGTCGTCGCGGTCGCCGCCGCGGCGCTGCTGCGGGCGCTCGCGCTGCCGCTGGAGCGGCGCCTGGACGCACTGCCGCGACCGGGCCGCAGGGTGCGCGTCCTGGGGACGGTCGCCGCCGGCGTGCTCGCCCTGGCGGCGCTCGGGGCAGGGTGGGTGGCGTTCGACGGCAGCGAGCGGGTCCGCGACCAGTACGACGCGTTCGTGCGCGGCAACGTCGTCGACCCGGGGCTGGACACGCGCCGTCGGCTCTCCGCGGCCGGCAACAACGGCCGCCTCGACGTCTGGCGCGTCGGGCGCGACACGTTCACCGCCGAGCCGCTGCACGGCGCCGGCGCGGGCACGTTCCAGCTCGCGTGGGAGCGCGAGCGGCCCGTGACCGAGCAGGTCGTCGACGGGCACTCGCTCTACCTGGAGACCGCCGCGGAGCTCGGAGTGGTCGGCCTGGTGCTGCTCCTCCTGACGCTCGCCGGCCTCCTGGCCGGCGCCGCCCGCGGCCTCCGCGGCCCGGAACGGCATGCGCACGCGGCCCTGCTGGCGGCTGGCGTGGCGCTGCTCCTGCACGCCGGCATCGACTGGGACTGGGAGATGACGGCCCTGTTCGCGTGGCTGTTCGCTGCCGCCGGCACGGCGTGGGCGTCCCCGGTTTCGGAACGCACCGCGCGTGACGGACCGGCCCGACTGACGCGCGTGCTGGCCGGGCTCGGATGCCTCGTGCTGGCGCTCACACCGGCACTGGTTATGACCTCGCAGTCGCGGCTCGACGCCTCGGCGCGTTCGTTCCAGCGCGGCGACTGCACCGCGGCCATCGACGCCGCGCTCGGCAGCCTGGACGCCCTCCCGGTCCGCGCCGAGCCGTTCGAGCTGATCGGGTACTGCGACCTGCGCGCCGGGGAGCCCGCGCTGGCGGTCAGCGCGCTCGAGGCCGCCCGCCGGCGTGACCCAGGCTCGTGGCGGTACGCGTATGGGTTGGCCGTCGCCCGCGGGCTGGCCGGGCAGGACCCGCGGCCGGCGATCGCCGACGCGCGCCGCCTCAACCCGCTCGAGCCGCGGGCGCGTGACCTCGCCGCGGCGCTCTCCGGCGACCGGCCGGCCGCCTGGCGCCGCGCCGCCCGCCGCGCGCCACTGCCCTTCTGACGGTCTAGACTGGGTCCTGGACCGTGCTAGGCGGGGACGTAGCGGAGCCCTGAACCCGCAATCCGCTCTAGCGGGGCCGAATCCCCTCCCGAGGGGTGCGGTCCCCAGGCCAGCGCGCCGTTTGCGGGCGTCGATGGCCGGGTCCCGCGCGATGCAGGCCCGCGAACCAGGTCAGGTCCGGAAGGAAGCAGCCTTAAGCGGTCACTTGTAGGCGCTGCGGGATCGCCCGGCCGGAGTCGGCAGATGGTGGTCAGCCCCAGGGGACGACCTCGACGGAGGGTGCACGGTCCATTTCCGCGCACCCCCCGCCGTGCGAGTTCACTCGTCGTTCGGCGCCCGGGTGCGGTGGCGGAGCACCAGCCCGCCGCTGAGCAGCGCGACGCCGCCGAGCAGCACCGGGATCGCGAGGAAGCCCGTGAACGGCAGCTCGTCGCCGCCGTCCGAGCCCGCCGCGACCTGCCGCGTGGGCTGGACGTCGCTCCCGCTCTCCTCGTCTCCGAGGACGGTCGGGGGCGTCGCCTCGTCGGTTCCGTACTGCGCGACGCTCGCGTCGTCGCTCGTGAGGTCCTGCACCGCAATTCCTGCGCCCGTGGTGCTGAGCATCATGCCCAGCACGAGCATCAGGAGGATCGCCAGCCGTGACTTCATGTCCTGCCTCCGTTCGGGGCGCGCCGCGCGGCGGCGCACCTGCTGCTTTATGCGGTCCAGCTCGAGCTCCCCGGCTTCCGGCCGGTTCTCCCGCAAGAGCCGAATGACGTCGTCGAACTCGGTCATCACCACCTCATACGAAGCTCGCCGCCGATTCCTGACCGAAGATTTGCTCCAGCGATGCGAGACGACGAGTTCGAGCGCCTGTACGCGGCCGAGGCGGCCGGCCTGTTCTCGTTCCTCGCCTACCGCACCGGCGACCGGGCGCTCGCCGAGGATCTCCTGGCCGACGCCTTCGAGCGGGCGCTCCGGGCGCGGCGCCGGTTCGACCGCCGCCGCGGCTCGCAGAAGACGTGGCTGTACGCGATCGCCCTGAACGTGCTCCGCGACCACGCGCGTCGGGCGTCGGCCGAGACCCGCGCGTTCGAGCGGACCGGCGCGCCCGAGGCCGCCGCGGCCGACCCGCTGGCCGCTGTCGAGCACCGCGACGAGCTGGGGCGCGCGCTCGCGACCCTGAGCGCCGAAGAGCGCGAGGCGATCGCCCTGCGCTTCGGCGCCGACCTCACCGTGCCCGAGATCGCCAAGCTGCTCAGGGAGCCGCTGACGACCGCCGAAGGCCGCATCTACCGGGCGCTGCGCAAGCTGCGCTCGGAGCTGTCGTGACGCTCTCTAGACTCGGTGATCCCGTGCCTTCGGCTCCCGCCTCGCTGTATCGCCGCCACCGCCCGCGGACCTTCGCCGACGTGGTCGGGCAGGACCACGTGGTGCGCACCCTGCGCAACGCGATCGAGCAGGACAGGGTCCACCACGCCTACCTGTTCGTGGGTTCGCGCGGCACCGGCAAGACCTCGATGGCGAAGATCCTCGCGGCGTCGCTCAACTGCGTCCGTGGTCCGACCGCCGAGCCGTGCGGCGAGTGCGAGTCGTGCGTGTCGATCGCCGCCGCGACGTCGCTCGACGTGATCGAGATGGACGCCGCGTCCAACAACTCGGTCGACGACATCCGCGACCTGCGGGAGCGCGTCGGCTTCGCTCCGGTGGTCGGCCGCCACAAGGTCTACATCCTCGACGAGGCGCACATGCTGTCGACGGCGGCGTGGAACGCGTTCCTGAAGACGCTCGAGGAGCCGCCGCCGCACACGCTCTTCGTGCTCGCCACCACCGAGGCGGCGAAGGTCCTGCCGACGGTGGTGGACCGCTGCCACCGGTTCGACTTCACGCGCCCGAGCGTGCCGCAGATCGCGGGCGTGCTGCGCCGCGTGGCCGCGGCCGAGGAGATCGAGATCTCAGACGAGGCGACGGCGCTGGTCGCCCGCTCGGCGACGGGGTCGTTCCGCGACGCGCTCGGCACGCTCGAGCAGCTCGTCGCCTACTCGGGCCGCTCGATCGCCCTCGAGGACGTCCTCGCCGTGCTGGGAGCCGCCGACGCCGACCTCGTGTTCGGCGCGGTCGACGCCGTCGCCGCGGGCGACGCGCGGGAGGCGCTGCGGGCCGCGGCCGCGCTGGCCGACTCGGGCCGCGACCTCGGGCGCTTCTTCGGCGACCTCGAGGCGCACGCCCGGGGCCTGATGGTCGTGCAGGCCCTCGGTGAGGTGCCCGCCGAGATCCGCATCACGCCCGAGCAGGACGAGCGGCTGGCCGCCCAGGCGCGCGCCGTCGCCCCCGCCGACGTCGTGCGCCTGCTGGAGCTGATCGCGGCCGCCCTGCGCGCGCTCAAGGACGGCGCGGATGCCCGCACCCAACTCGAGCTCGCGCTCGTGAAGGCGGCCGAGCCGGATCACGATCCGTCGACCAAGGCGCTCCTGGCCCGGATCGAGCGCCTCGAGGCGCGCCTCGGCGGCGGTGCCGCCCCGGCGGCGCCGCCCTCCCGAGCACCGGAGGAGCCCGCGACCGCCGCCGGCCGCACGCGTGTCGCCGTTCAGGCGCCCGAGGAGCCCGCCGAGGCGTCCCGGCCGGCCCTCACCGCCGTCGCCGTCGTCGAGCCGCCCGCCGATTTCTCGCCCGAGGCATTGAGCGAGGTGTGGCCGGCGATTCTCCAGGCCCTCGAGGCCGAGTCACCTCGAACGGCCGAGCTTCTGCGGCAGGCGACGCCGCTTGCGGTCGCCGCCGGCGGGCTCACAGTCGCCTGGCCGAACTCCGCGGCGTTCTACAAGCGCCAAGCCGAGGATCCTGCGAAGCGTGAGCTGATCACCCGCTGCATCCGCACCGTCACCGGCGCCTCCCTACGACTCGTCTACGAGCTTCGCCCTGACGAAGAACTTGAATCGCAGCCAGTAGCGAAGCTCGACGAGGACGAGCTGGTGGATCGCTTCAAGCACGAGTTCAGCGCCGTCGAAGAGCCGAGCGAGGAGTCCTGATGCCGCAACCGCCCAACCTCCAGGCCATGCTGCGCCAGGCGCAGGAGATGATGGCCGCGCAGCAGCAGGCCCAGGAGGCGCTCAAGTCCGAGCGCGTCGAGGCCAGCGCCGGCGGCGGGATGGTCAAGGTCGTGATGACCGGCGACCTCCACCTCGAGACGATCGCCATCGACCCTGACGCGGTCGACCCCGAGGACGTCGAGATGCTGCAGGACATGGTCGTCGCCGCGGTCAACGAGGCCCTGCGGTCGGCCCAGGAGCTCCAGGCGTCCAAGCTCGGCGCCCCCGGCGGCGAGGGCTTCGACCCGATGAGCGCCCTCGACGCGCTCGGCCTGGGAGGGATGGGCGGAGCCCTCGGCGGCGGCGGCGGCGGTGGCGGCGGCCTGCCTGGCGGGCAGCCCAACCGCGCCACCCGCCGCAAGAAGCGCTGACCGCTTGCTCGCCCCTCCGCTCCAGCGCCTCGTCACCGAGCTGGCCAAGCTCCCCGGAATCGGCCAGCGCACCGCCCAGCGGCTCGCCTTCCACATCCTGCGCGCCTCGCCCGAGGACGCCGCCGCGCTGGCGGCGGCGATCCGCGACGTGAAGGAGAAGATCACGCTCTGCGAGGTCTGCTTCAACCTCGCCGAAGGCCCGCGCTGCACGGTCTGCCTCGACGAGCGGCGGGACGTCGAGCTGATCTGCGTCGTCGAGGAGGCAGGGGACGTGATCCCGATCGAGCGCACGCACGAGTACCGCGGCCGCTACCACGTGCTCGGCGGCGCGCTGTCGCCGATCGACGGCGTCGAGCCCGAGGACCTCAAGCTCGCCCAGCTCTACGCGCGGGTCTCGAACGGCGTCCGCGAGGTCATCCTCGCCACCAACCCGACGACCACCGGCGAGGCGACCGCCCTCCACATCGCTGCCGCCCTCCACGACCGCGCTCCTGACGTCGCCGTCACCCGCCTCGCCTCCGGCCTTCCGGTGGGCGGCGACCTCGAGTACGCCGACGAGGTCACGCTCGGCCGCGCGCTCTCGGGGCGCCGCGCGGTCTGACCTAGACTTCGCCGTCGTGCCTGGCACCGTGGTCATGAAGTTCGGCGGCACCTCCGTCGCCGACGCCGAGCGCATCAAGCGCGCCGCGCGGCGGATCGTCGCCGCCCGCGAGCTGGGCCATCGCGTGGTCGCGGTGCTGTCCGCCCGCGGGAAGACGACCGACGAGCTGATCTCGATGGCGCAGGAGGTCTCCACGACGCCGGACCCGCGCGAGATGGACATGCTGCTCTCGACCGGCGAGCGGATCTCGTGCGCGCTGTGCGCGATGGCGATCAACGACCTCGGGCACCGCGCGATCTCGCTCACCGGCTCGCAGGCCGGCATCGTCACCGACACCTCGCACACGAAGGCGCGCATCCTCGACGTGCGGGCCGACCGGATCCGCGCCGCGCTCGACGACGATCGCGTGGTGCTGGTGGCCGGCTTCCAGGGCGTGTCCACCGCCAAGGACGTGACGACGCTCGGCCGCGGGGGGTCGGACACGACCGCCGTCGCCCTGGCCGCCGCCGTCCAGGCCGAGGTGTGCGAGATCTACACGGACGTGGCCGGGGTGTTCTCCGCCGACCCCCGGATCGTCCCCGACGCCCGCAAGCTGCCGGTCGTCTCGTTCGAGGAGATGCTGGAGATGTCGGCCTCGGGCGCGGGCGTCCTCCAGCTGCGCTCGGTCGAGTACGGCCGCAACCATCACGTGCGCATCCACTGCCGCTCCTCGTTCACCGAGGAGCCCGGGACCTTCGTGGTCGGAGAAGAGGAGACGATGGAACGCCCGCTGATCACCGCAGTCACCCACTCGCGCGACGAGGCGCGGGTCACGCTGCTCGGCGTCCCCGACCACCCCGGCGTGGCCGGCCGCATCTTCAGCGCGCTCGCCGACGCGAACGTCAACGTCGACATGATCATCCAGAACGAGCCGGTGTCCGAGGGCGCGTCCGCCGACATGTCGTTCACCGTGCCGCGCGCCGACCTGCGGGTGGCGCGCGAGGCCCTCGACCCGCTCATCGGCGAGCAGGGCATCCGCGCGGTCGCCGAGGACGCCGAGATGGGGAAGGTGTCCGTCGTCGGCGCGGGAATGAAGTCCCACCCGGGCGTGGCGGCCAAGGTGTTCTCCACCCTCGGGGACGAGATGATCAACATCGAGATGATCTCCACGTCGCCGATCAAGATCTCGTGCGTCGTCGCCGCCGACGCCGTCGACCGCGCGGTGCGCGCGCTGCACACGGCGTTCGAGCTCGGCGCCGACCAGGTGGAGGCCGAGCACCCCTTCGGAGCGTCGGCGCTATGACCGGCAACGGTTCGACACAGTGGTCGGGGCATCGGGCGCACGCGGAGCGGACGCATATGAGCTACCGAGTCGCAGTCGTCGGCGCCACGGGCGCGGTGGGCACCGTGATGCGCGCCAAGCTGCGCGAGCGGGCGTTCCCGGCGAGTGAGGTCGTGCCGTTCGCGTCGGCGCGCTCGGCGGGCAAGGAGCTCGACGGCCAGGTCGTCCAGCCGCTCACGGACGAGACGATCCAGGGCTTCGACCTGGCGATCTTCTCGGCCGGCGCGACCACCTCCGGCGAGTGGGCGCCGCGCTTCGTCGACGCGGGCGCCGTCGTCGTCGACAACTCGTCGAAGTGGCGTCGCGACCCCGAGGTCCCGCTCGTCGTCTCCGAGGTCAACCCGGACGCGCTCGAGGATCACAAGGGCCTGATCGCCAACCCCAACTGCTCGACGATGCAGCTGATGGTCGCGCTCAAGCCGATCCACGACGCCGCCGGCATCGAGCGGCTGATCGTCTCCACCTACCAGTCGGTGTCCGGCACGGGCGTCAAGGCGGTGGAGGAGCTCGAGCACCAGACCCACACGGTGCTCCACGGCCAGGCCGTGCCCGAGCCGCAGATCTACCCGCACCCGATCGCGTTCAACGTCCTCGGCGGCGCCGGGAACTTCTCCGGCGGCGACGACCACACGGACGAAGAGCGCAAGATGATGTTCGAGACGCGCAAGATCCTCGGCGACGAGTCGATCGCCATCAACGTCACCTGCGCACGCGTGCCGGTCCGCAACTCGCACTCGGAGTCGGTGACGCTCGAGACCCGCGAGCCGCTCTCCGTGGAGGAGGCCCGCGCGCTGCTCGAGCGCGCGCCCGGGCTGACCATGGTCGACGACCCGGCCACGAACGGCTACCCGACGGCGCTCGACGCCGCCGGCCGCGACGACGTCTTCGTCGGCCGCCTCCGCCGCGATCCCTCGCACGAGCGCGGCCTGTGCCTGTGGGTGGTCTCGGACAACCTGTTCAAGGGCGCGGCCACCAACGCGATCCAGATCGCCGAGGTCCTGCACGAGCGCAACCTCGTCCGCGTGCCGGCCCGCGTTTAGTGGTTTCGCCCGCCGGGGAGGCGGGCACCAAGCGGGGCAGACTTCCCGGGGACGACGAAGGGGTACAAGAGCAAGCGAAAGAGGGCCCATCCGGGCCCTCTTTGCTGTCTATAGCTCGCGCCGAGCCAGCTTGAGGGCCGACTCGCCGGCGCGCTGGAACGGGCCGCGGCCCCTCCAGCGCTCCGGATCGATCCGGTCCGAGCGCTCGAGGTCGCGCTCGAACTGCGCGGTCAGCCTGCCGGCGAACTCCTCGGACAGCACGCACAGCGTGGCCTCGTCGTGGAGCTGGAACGAGCGGTTGTCGAAGTTCACGGAGCCGACCGACGACCACGCGCCGTCGACGACCATCGACTTCGCGTGCAGCATCGTCGGCTGGTACTCGTACAGCTCGACGCCGCAGTCGATCAGCTGGTCGTAGCTCACCCGGCCCGCCACCCACACCGGCGGCTTGTCGATGTTCGGCCCCGGCACCAGCACGCGGACGCGGACGCCGCGCTCGGCGGCGTCGCACAGCGCGTCGATGAACGCCGGCCGCGGGACGAAGTACGCCGCCGTGATATCGAGGCGTTCGCGGGCCGCCGCGATCGCCAGGTAGTAGAGGGCCTCGACGTTCGTGTCCCCGACCCCGGCGCTCGAGCGCACGACCATCATCGGCCCGCCCTCGTCGCGGTCGGGGATGTCCGGGAGGTAGCCCTCGCCGACGAGCACCTCGCCCGTCGCCTCGAGCCAGTTCTCGGCGAACGCGCCGAACAGGCCGCGGACGACCGGGCCGCGCACGCGCACGTGGGTGTCGCGCCAGTGGTCGGGATCCTGCGCGTCGCCCGTCCACTCCTCGGCGATGCCGACGCCTCCGGTCAGCCCGACCTCCCCGTCGGCCACGAGGATCTTGCGGTGCGTGCGGTTGGCGATCCGGCGCGCCGCGTAGGGCTTCGGCGGCCTGAAGCGCGAGATCCGCACGCCGGCCTCGCTCATCTGCTCGACGAGGTCCTTCTCGATCTTGACGCCGCCCATCGCGTCGATGATCACGTTGACCTCGACGCCCGCGCGCGCCCGCTCGCTCAGCGCGCCCGCGACCTCGGTCGCGATCTCACCGCGCCAGTAGACGTACGTGAGCAGGCACAGCGTGCGCTGCGCCTCGCGTATGGTTTCCAAATATCGAGGGAAGATCTCGTCGCCGTTGATCAGCAGCTCGACCTCGTCGCCGGTGGAGATCGGTGCGCCGGTCAGCGCCTCGGCGGCGCGCAGGAAGCCGGGGTCGCGGACGTCGAGCTCGTCGACGCCGTGGAGGTCGTACCCGTGGCCGCTCTCGCGGCGGTGGCGCAGCGACTCGGTCGCGTAGCGAGCGCCGAGTGCTACCCCCAGCCCGGCGGGCCAGGCGTACGCGGCCCTCAGGCCGCGACGCCGCCGACGACGGAGGTCGACCAATCGATGACCGAGGTCGGGCGGACGACGTGCTTGTTGAAGCCCAGCTCCTTCGGCTCGAGGCCGAGCGCCAGGCCGACGAGCTGGGGGAGGTGCAGCACGGGCATGTCGAGCTGGCGCCCGACGATCCGCTCCGACAGCGGCTGCTGGAGGTCGAGGTTGAGGTGGCAGAGCGGGCAGGGCGTGACGAGGCAGTCGGCCTCCGCGTCGACCGCGTCGCCCAGGTGCCGGCCGGCCTGCTTGAGCGAGGCTTCCTTGTTCATCGTGATGATCGGGAAGCCGCAGCACTTGTACTGGCCGGCGTAGTCGACCACCGTGCCGCCCAGCGCGTCGATCAGCTGGTGCAGGTAGTCGTCGCGCGGGTGCTCGCGGTCGATGCCCAGCCGGTCGGTGGGGCGGACGATGTAGCAGCCGTAGAACGGGCCCACGCGCAGGTCGGTGAGCGGCCGCTTGACCTTCGCCCGCACGGCGTCGAGCCCGATCTCCTCGACCAGCAGCCACAGGAAGTGCTTGTTGGTGATGCCCTTGTCGTACCGCAGGCCCTCGGCCGACAGCGCCTCGTTGACGTGCTCGCGGTACTCGCTGTTCGCGTCCAGGCGCTCCTGGCACTCGCTCTGCGCGCCCTGGCACGTCGAGCAGATGTTCATCATCAGCTCGGCGCCACGCTCCAGCTCCTGCTGGGCGAGCGCGAACGTGCGCGCGTTGAGGGTGTCGGCCAGCTCCTGGTTGTGCTCGGCGATCACGCCCGCGCCGCAGCACGCCGCGCGGTCGAGCTCCACCAGCTCGATGTCGAGCAGCGGGGCGACCTTGGCCATCGAGCCGTGCAGCTCCGGGGTGAAGCCGCGGCTCACGCAGCCGGGCCAGTAGGCGACCTTCACGGTTGCGGGCTCCTCTCCGGCTCTTCCTCGTCCTCGTAGCCCACCACGTAGAGGTTGAGCTCGAAGCTGTCGCTCTCGGCGTGCTGGTAGATGCGCTGGACGGCCTGGAGGTCGTCCTTGGGCAGCTTGTGGCCCTTGAGCGCCTTCATCGGCGTGACCTTGCCGCGCTGGAGCGCCTTGACGATCGTCGGCAGCGAGTCGGCCAGCTCGAGCGCGGCGGCCGGGTGGAACTTGCCGAACCAGGAGTCGCCGCCGTAGGAGCGCGGCAGCAGCTCGGCCTCGTACAGCAGCCCGTAATCGCGGATCAGCGAGATGAACGCCTTCTCGTGCCGGTGGCCGTTGTTGCGGTCGTTGATCTCGTGCTTGGAGCCCGCGATCCGGCGCAGCCGCATGATCTGGCTCATCGGCGCGACGCCCTTGGGGCACGCCTCGATGCAGTTGAAGCAGTGCGTGCAGTCGTAGATCCCTTGCGGGTCCTCGGCCAGGTCCTTCAGGCGCTCGAACTGCTCGCCGTCGCGCGGGTCGCCGATGAAGCGGTAGGCCTTGGCCAGCGCCGCCGGGCCGATGAACCCCGGGTCGACCTCCATCGACAGGCAGTCCGACACGCAGGCGCCGCACTGGATGCAGGCCATGCTCTGCGTGACGTCGATCATCGACTCGGGCGGGACGACGTACTCGCGCTCGGGCGGCGGCCCCTCGGGCAGCAGCCACGGCGTGACGCGCTGGATCTTCTTCCAGTGCACCGCGTCCATGTCGACGATCAGGTCCTTGAGCACCGGCATGTTGCCCATCGGCTCGACCGTGATCGCCCCGTCGACCGCGCGCTCGGCGGCCTTGTCGAGGTGCGTGTGGCAGGCGAGCGCCGGCTTGCCGTTGATCCGCACGCCGCACGAGCCGCAGATCGCGGCGCGGCACGAGCAGCGGATGCCGATCGTGCCGTCCTCGCGGTCGCGCGCCTGGAGGATGCCGTCGAGGACCGAGCGGTGGCCGTCGAGATCGACCTGGAAGTCGTCCCAGCGGGCCGCCTCGCCGGTCTCGGGCGTATAGCGGCGGATGCGCAGGGTGTACTCGGCCATCAGTGGTTCCTACCTCCGGGAGGGGCCACTAGTAGGTGCGCTCCTGGGGCTCCCACTTGGTGATCGTCACGGGCGCGTAGGCGATCTCGGGCTCGCGGCCGCCGTTGAGCGACAGCGTGATGTGCTTGAGCCACTCGTCGTCGTTGCGCTTGGGATAGTCGAGCCGGAACTGCGCCCCGCGGGACTCCTTGCGCTCGAGCGCGGCCACCACGATGCACTCCGCGGTGTCGAGCATGTAGCCGAGCTCGATCGCCCCCAGCACGTCCTGGTTGAAGACCGTGCCGCGGTCGTCGATCGCCGCCGTCGTGGCCTCCTCCTTGAGGCGGTGGATGACGCTGGACGCCTCGGTGAGGCCGGCCTCGTCGCGGAACACCGCGCACTTCTCGTTCATGGTCTCGCCCAGCTCGTCCTTGATCTCGGAGATGCGGCGTCCGGCGCCGGGGGTGCGGCGCATGATCGCGTCGATCATCCGCTGCTCGTCCGCCAGCGCGCTGAACGCGGGCGACGGCATCGGCATCGCCAGCGCGCGCTTGGCGGCGTGCTCGCCTGAGCGGCGGCCGAAGATCAGGGTGTCGAGCAGCGAGTTCGCGCCCAGGCGGTTGCCGCCGTGAACCGATACGCAGGCCACCTCGCCGGCCGCGTAGAGGCCCGGGATCTCGGTCGCGCCCCACACGTCGGTCTTCACGCCGCCCATGATGTAGTGGCAGCCGGGGCGGATGTGGATCGGCTCGCGCGTGATGTCCACCCCCGCGAAGTCGCGCCCGATGTTGACGATCTCGCGCAGCGCCTCGAGCGTGCGCTTGCGCGGCACCTTCGTGATGTCGAGCGCCACCGTGCCGTCGGGGAAGCCGCGGCCCTCGTTGATCTCCGTCTGCTCCGAGCGGGAGACGACGTCGCGCGAGGCGAGCTCCATCTTGTTGGGCGCGTACTTCTCCATGAAGCGCTCGCCCTGGGCGTTGTAGAGGTGCGCGCCCTCGCCGCGCGCGCCCTCGGTGATGAGGATCCCGTTCCCGGCCAGCGTGGTCGGGTGGTACTGGATCATCTCCATGTCCATCAGCGGGGCGCCGATGCGGTAGCTCTGGGCGATGCCGTCGCCGGTGCAGATGAGCGCGTTGGTGGTCGGCTTGAAGCACTGGCCGGCGCCACCCGAGGCTTGGATCGTCGCCTTGGCGGCGAACAGCTCCATCGACCCGTCGCGGATGTTGCGCGCCACCGCGCCGCAGCACTCGCCGGCGTCGTCCTGCACGAGCGCGGTGACGAACCACTCCTCGTAGCGGTCGATCTGCTCGTGGTGCTTCATCAGCTGCTCGTAGAGCACGTGGAGCAGCGCCTGGCCGGTGATGTCGGCCACGTAGTAGGTCCGGGCCGCGGAGGCCCCGCCGAAGGCGCGAGTGCCGAGGTGCCCGCTCTCGGAGCGGTGGAAGGTGACGCCCGAGTGCTCGAGCCAGAGGACCTCGTCGGGCGCCTCCCGGCACATGATCTCGATCGCGTCCTGGTCGCCGAGGTAGTCGGAGCCCTTGACGGTGTCGAACGCGTGCGACTCCCACGAGTCATCCGGGTTGAGCGCCGCGTTGATGCCGCCCGCCGCGGCGTTGGAGTGCGAGCGGACGGGGTGGACCTTCGACATGATCGCCACGGTCGCGCCCTCGCGGGCCGCGGCCAGGGCGGCCCGCTGGCCTGCCAGGCCGGCGCCGATGATCAGGACGTCGTGGGCGGGCATGTGGGCGGTGATCCTATTAGCCGAAGGGGAACTGAGATCGGAACGTCAACGGCGGCTGGGTAGGGAAGCGAGGGGATCGGCCGTGATAAGGGTGCATAACGTCGACTTCGACGTGGTCCCGCTCGTGAGGTTGACGAAGTGCACCGTATAGGTGCCTAACGTCGACGCCACGTGCCGGAGAGCCGTTGGGTCGACGAAATGCACCCTCGCTGCGCGCGTAGCCCCGCTCTCCTACCCAGCCGCCGTTGCCGTTGCCGTTGGCCCGGCCGCGCTGCCCACGACGGAACTCAGGCCGGGGACAACCGGGCGCGCAGGGCGCGGGTGACCTGCTCGGTCGTCACGACGCCGCGCAGGCGGCCGTCGGCGTCGACCGCCATCAGGGCGCCGAGGCGGCGCAGCGGCTCGGAGCCGAGCAGCGCCTCCAGCGGCTCGTCGTCGCGGACGCGGTCGTCGGCCCCCGACGTGACCTCCCGGACCGGCATCGAGCCGCCCTCCACGGTCGCCGCGTGCTCGACCGCGGCGCGATGGGCGAGGCCGTCGTAGCGCCCGTCGGGCTCCACGACCGCGAACCACGGCCAGCCGTGGTAGCGCAGGAAGTACTCCTCCCAGGCCCGCGCGGCCGGCAGGTCGGCCGGGATCGTGACGGGCTCCGCGTCCATGATGTCGGCCACCGTGACGCCCTCGAGGCGGTCGGTGAACTCGGTCTGGGCGATCGCCGCCCGCGCCGACGAGCCGAGCAGGTACCCGAGCACGATCGCCCACAGGCCGCTGAACGTCTCACTCCCGCCGAACAGCTGCCACAGCCCGTAGCCGATCAGCACGGCGGCGAACGCCTGCCCGAGGTTGGCCGAGATGCGAGTCGCCTTGCCGCGGTCGCCGGTGACCTTCCAGGCCGCCGCGCGGGCGATCCGGCCGCCGTCGAGGGGGAACGCCGGGACCAGGTTGAAGACGAGCAGCAGCACGTTCATCGAGACGAGGAAGCTCAGCCACAGCTCCACGGCGGTCGCCGGCGCCCCGCTGTCGAGCGTCGCCGAGTCGGTGAACGCGCCCCAGCCCAGGAGGGCGACGCTGAGCCCGCCGATGACGATCACGATCGCCAGCGTCACGAGCGGCCCGGCGACCGCGACCCGGAACTCCTGGCCGGGCGAGCGCGTGTCGCTGCTCATCTTCATGACGCCGCCGAAGAAGAAGAGGTCGATGCCACTGACCGCGATGCCCTCGCGGCGGGCGGCCACGGCGTGCCCGAGCTCGTGCAGCAGGATCGACCCGAAGAAGCCGAGCGCGGCGGCCACCGAGCACGCGAAGGCCGCCGTGCGGTCGTCGAGCACGTCCTCGAAGGCCCGGTTCAGATAGAAGATGAACAGGAAGAGGACGAGGAACCACGACGCATTCACGCCCACGCGAATGCCGAAGAGGGTCGCCAGCCTGAGGGAGCTGCCTCCGAGCAAGGGACGTCAATGGTGGCATAGCCTCCTGGCATGGCTCATGACGTGACATTCATCCCCGGTGACGGGACCGGGCCGGAGCTCGCGGAGGCGACCCGCCGGGTGCTCGAGGCGACCGGCGTCGAGTTCCGGTGGGACGAGCATCCGGCAGGTGAGGACGTGTACCGCGACGAGGGGACGCCGTTCCCCGACCGCACGCTGGACTCGATCCGGCGCACCAAGGTCGGGATCAAGGGGCCGACCACGACGCCGGTCGGCTCGGGCTTCCGCTCCGTCAACGTGCTCCTGCGCAAGGAGCTCGACCTCTACGCCTGCATCCGCCCCTGCAAGGCCTACAAGGGCGTGCGCACGCGCTTCCCGGAGACCGACATCGTGATCGTCCGCGAGAACACCGAGGACCTGTACGCGGGCATCGAGTTCGAGAAGGACACCGAGGAGGCCGAGAAGCTGCGCGAGTTCATCGCCGGCCTCGACGGCGGCGGCCAGATCCGCGAGCACTCCGGCATCTCGGTCAAGCCGATCTCGGTCTTCGGCTCGGAGCGGATCGTGCGCGCGGCGTTCGACTACGCGCGTGAGAACGGCCGCCGCAAGGTCACGGCCGCGCACAAGGCGAACATCATGAAGTTCTCCGACGGCCTCTTCCTGGAGGTCGCGCGCAAGGTGGCGGAGGACTATCCGGACATCGAGTTCGAGGACCGGATCATCGACAACCTGTGCAACCAGCTCGTCTCGCGCCCGGAGGAGTACGACGTGATCGTGCTCCCCAACCTCTACGGCGACATCGTGTCCGACCTCGGGGCGGGGATGATCGGCGGGCTCGGCCTGGCGCCCGGCGGCAACCTCGGGACCGAGGCGGCGATGTTCGAGGCCACCCACGGGTCGGCGCCCAAGTACAAGGGCCAGAATCGGGTGAACCCCACCGCCCTGATGCTCTCCGGCGTGCTCATGCTCCGTCACCTCGGCGAGCGCGACGCAGCCGACCGGCTCGAGGGGGCCATCGCCTCGGTCATCGAACGGGGCGAGAAGGTCACCTATGACCTCAAGCCGACGCGTGACGATCCGACCGCGGTCGGAACGTCACAGTTCGCCGACGCCGTGATCGAGGAGATGGACTGACATGACTCAACCAGTCAATGTGACTGTGACTGGTGCGGCCGGCCAGATCGGCTATGCACTGCTGTTCCGCATCGCGTCAGGTCAGCTACTGGGACCCGACGTCCCGGTGCGGTTGCGCCTGCTGGAGATCCCTGACGCGGTGAAGGCGGCGGAGGGCACCGCGCTCGAGCTGTTCGACGGCGCCTTCCCGCTGCTCGCCGGGGTCGACGTCAGCGACGACGCGGCGGTGGCCTTCGACGGCGCGAACATCGCGCTGCTGGTGGGCGCGCGGCCGCGCACCAAGGGGATGGAGCGGGCCGACCTGCTCGAGGCCAACGGGGCGATCTTCAAGCCCCAGGGCGAGGCGATCGCGGCCAACGCGGCGAGCGACGTGAAGGTGCTCGTGGTCGGCAACCCCGCCAACACGAACGCGCTGATCGCCATGAGCAACGCCGACGGCGTGCCGGCCGAGCGCTTCACCGCGATGACCCGCCTCGACCACAACCGGGCGGTCGCCCAGCTGGCCGACCGCACCGGCGCCGCCGTGTCGGACATCTCCCACATGGCGGTGTGGGGCAACCACTCGCCGACCATGTACCCCGACCTGTTCAATGCGCGGGTGCGCGGCGAGCGGGCGTGGGACGTCGTGAACGACGAGACGTGGGTGGCCGACGAGTACATCCCGCGCGTCGGCAAGCGCGGCGCGGAGATCATCGAGGCGCGCGGCGCCTCGTCCGCCGCCTCAGCGGCCAGCGCGGCGGTCGACCACGTCCACGACTGGGTGAACGGCACGCCTGATGGCGACTGGGTCTCGATGGCCATCCCTTCGACGGGCGCCTACGGGGTGCCGGAGGGGATCATCTCCTCCTTCCCCGTCCGCACCGCGAACGGGGAGTGGGAGGTCGTCGAGGGGCTTGACGTGCCGGACTTCTCGCGCGAGCGGATCGACCGCACGGTCGAAGAGCTCCTGGGCGAGCGAGATGCGGTAAGGGACCTAGGGCTCGTTGATTAAGGGTTTCGCCCAGCGCCCGTCGGTCGTCACTGCCGCTCGCGTGGCGGGCCAGACCGCGACCGACGGTCGCTGTGCGACGTTACCCCCGAAGGTGCCACCCGCGCCCCGACTTCGTCACCTTCCCCTCCTCGGCGAGGCCGGGCATCACGCGGTAGAGGTAGTTCTGCTTGATGCCCATCGCCTCGGCGAGCTCCGGGATCGTGATGCCAGGGCGCTCACCCACGAGCGACAGCGCCTGGGTGGCACGGGTGCCGGAGCCGCGCGGCCGACCGCGGCGGCCGTTGGACGAGGATCGCGGGGAACGGCGGCGGCGGCCGGTGGAAGTGGCAGTGGAACCGGCAGCCGGCTTGCCCTCCACTCCCGACAACGCGCGCTCTGCGGCCTCCAAACGGTGAAACTCATCCACCAACGGACGCAGCTCCTTCAGCCGCGTCTGGATCTCCTTGCGCTTCTCGTCGAGAAAGTCTGCCACTGGCTCCCTTTCGCTCACTGTGACGGTGAACGCTACCAGTGAACGACAAGCCGTTGTGAGCGGGGAGGTGCAAGAATACCGGGAGGGGGTATACTAGCCGCATGGCTTCCCCTGCCCAGTCGCTCAACCGGCTCGCCTTCAGTGCCACCGTCCACTGCCTCACCGGCTGTGCGATCGGCGAGGTGCTGGGCATGATCATCGGCACGGCGCTCGGCTGGTCGGACCTCGCAGACGATCGCGCTCGCCGTCGCGCTGGCGTTCTTCTTCGGCTACTCGCTGACCAGCCTGCCGCTCCTGCGCTCCGGGCATGGCGCTCGCCGCCGTGGTCCCGATCGCGCTCGCCTCGGACACGGTCTCGATCACGATCATGGAGATCGTCGACAACGCGATCATCCTGATCATCCCCGGGCGCCATGGACGCCGAGCTCGATGACTTCCTCTTCTGGGGCACCCTCGCCGTCGCGCTGCTGATCGCCGGCGCCGCCGCCTATCCGGTCAACCGGTGGCTGCTCTCACGCGGGAAGGGCCACGCGGTCGTGCACCAGCACCACGCTCACTGACCTTTACCGTTCTCCAGCAGCGCCTTCAGGCGCCGCAGCGAGCTCTGCGCCTCGCGCTTGGGCACGCCGCCGACCAGCACGCGGCTGGCGGCGGCGCCCAGGAAGCCGCCCGGGGCCTTGAACTCGTTCTCGTAGTTGAACCGCGTGCCGCCGTCCCCGGTGTCGCTCAGGGAGAAGCTCGTACGCGCGTACGAGTGGGCGGGGCCGCGGCCTTCCCAGGTGGCGTGGTCAGGGCGGTTGGCCTCGGTCAGCGTCCACCGCACCTTGAAGTTGGCGCCGCGCAGGCACAGCGTCTGCACCATCCCGTACCCCTCGCGCGGGGCCCCTTCGTCGTGCTCGTTGACCCGCCGGTGGATCGTCACCCACTCGTCCAGCCGCGCAGGGTCGAGCATGAGGTCGTAGACCCGCTCCCGGGGCGCGTCGATGTCGATCGACGCCGTCACCAGCGTCACTTGGCGGCCACCTCCTCGGTTCTCTCCCACTCGCGCAGGGCGCGCTCGACGGCTGCGTCGAACGAGTGCAACCTAACGCCGAACGCCTCCGCGGCGTCGCCGGTGCGGGGGAGGAGGTCGCTTTCCAGCGACTCCATGAGCGGCGTGATGAAGCCCGGGTCCTCGTCGGCCACGGCGGCGGCGATCACGGACGCGACCGGGGTGAGGTTGAAGCCGAGCGGGATCGACGGGCGGGAGACGAGCATGGCGTCGGCGATGCGGGCGATCAGCCGCTCGTAGGTCATGACGTCCGGCCCGGCGAGATCCCACGAGCGGCCGGCCAGCTCGGCCGGGGCGTCGGCGGCGCGCACCAGGAACTCGAGCACGTCGCGGCCGTCGATCGGCTGCGTGCGGTTCGTCCGCCACGCGGGGAAGGCGAGCACCGGCAGGCGCTCGATCAGCCGCACCAGGAAGCGAAACGAGCGCGAGCGGGCGCCGACGACGATCGAGGCGCGCAGCGCGATCGGCTCGTCGGCGGCCTCGAGCAGCGCGTCCTCGACCGCCAGCCGCGACGCGAGGTGGCGAGACGCCGCCGCGTCCTCGGGCACCAGCCCGCCGAGGTACACGATCCGCCGCACGCCCGCGGCCCTCGCCGCGGTCGCGAAGCGGGTGGCGGCGCGCCGCTCGGCGGCCGGGAAGCCGTCGACCGGGCCTTCCATGGAATGGATCAGGTAGTACGCGGCGTCGACGCCGTCCAGGGCGCGCCCGAGCCCCGCGCCGCTGACGGCGTCCCCGATCACGACGTCGTCGAGGGCGACGCCGGCGGCGGCGACCCGCTCGGCCGAGCGCGCGAAGCCGCGGACCTCGTGGCCGGCCTCGTGCAAGCGCGGCACGAGCGCCGCGCCGACGTAGCCGGACACCCCGGTGACGAGCACGCGCATCATCAGCCGCTGCCCGTCGCGCAGTTGTGAAAAACCCCGAAGGAGCGAAGTCGGCACGTCGCAGGTAGGGCGGTTTTCATCCCTTTAGAGGGTATTTGCGGGCCTGCGCGGAACTGTGTGCGTTTTGCGGGAAAGCGGCTCGTCCGGGCTTGCCCGGCGCCCCCGCCACTGCTTTGCTCCCGCCCGGCTTGTGACGGAGCGGTGAACGAAGGGGCTCGGAGGATGGAACGCAGCGCCAAGGGGCGAAAGGTGACGTGCGAGGACTGCTTCTTCAGGCAGAACGGGCTGTGCGCGCTGGCGCTCGACCAGCCGTGCGCGACGTTTCGCCCGGACAGTCCCGACGGCCTGCGCCCGCCGAGCCAGATGCGCTTCGTCTTCCGCCAGGAGCGGCGCCGCCAGGCGGCGTGGCAGTTCCCGACCGCAGACGAGCAGGCAGCTCTGCACGCGTAAGCTGCCCTCGTGGAGTTGAGGGTGCTCGGTAAGTCGCCGGCCTGGCAGGACGCGGGCGGGGCGTGCAGCGGCTATCTCGTGCGCGGCGGCGGCGTGCATGTGCTGCTCGACTGCGGCAGCGGCGTGTTCGGCAAGCTGCGCCAGGCGGTCGACTACGCGGAGGTCGACGCGGTCGTCATCTCCCACCTGCACGCCGACCACATCCTCGACCTCGTCCCCTTCGCCTCGGGCCTCGTGTACGCGCCGCGGCACCAGCCGGTGCCCGTGGACGGCTGGCCGGGGACCGAGGAGCCGCCGCGCCCACGGCTGATCGCACCCCCCGGCGCGCGCGACGCCTTCCGCAGCCTGTGCGCCGCCTCGGGCATGCGCGCCGAGCACATCGAGAGCGGCTTCGCGCTCGAGGAGTACGCCGCCGACGACGTGATC
This sequence comes from uncultured Solirubrobacteraceae bacterium, assembly GCA_963730535.1. Taxonomy (GTDB): domain Bacteria; phylum Actinomycetota; class Thermoleophilia; order Solirubrobacterales; family Solirubrobacteraceae; genus DASSUW01. Next base: position 1,331 of record CAVSRU010000016.1, on the reverse strand, counting down.
TCGCTCGGCGACCTCGAGGTGCGCTTCCGGCCCGTGCCGCACTTCCTGCCCACCCACGCGATCGACGTCGCCGAGGACGGGCGCCGGATCACGTACAGCGGCGACTCGGCGCCCAGCGACGAGCTGTGCGACTTCGCGCGCGACACCGACCTGCTGCTGATCGAGGCCACGCTCCCGCGACCGGAGCGGGAGGGCCCGCGCGGCCACCTCACGCCCGCGGAGGCCGGCGAGCACGGCCGCCGCGCCGGCGCCCGCCGGCTCGTCCTCACCCACCTCTCCGACGAGCTCGACGCCGACTGGGCTCGCGAGGAGGCCTCACGCGCCTTCGGGGGCCCGGTCGAGCTCGCCCGCGAGGGCGCGGTCTACGCGGTCTGACCGTCGGCGAACGTCAGGGGTGGACGTAGGAGCCGTAGCCCAGGTCGAGCCGGATCGACTCCATGACCCAGAACGTGGTGCTCTCTGTGAACACGTCGGCCGCCGCGAGGACGTCGGTGTACTTCTCGATGACCGGCGCCGCGGCGGCGGCCGTCGTCGCGTCGAGCAGGCCGCGCACCGCGGCCCAGGCGTTCTCGCCGTACTTTGTGAAGTAGGGCGTGGGATCGACGGTGTCGATCGCTGTCCTGACGCTGGCGGCGATGTCCGCCATGTATTGCTGGTGCAGGGCGACGTCGTCGCGGGTGCCGAGGCGGCCGAGGTGTCCGCCGATGAAGTGCTTCCACGGGTAGGTGAGCGCCGTCGCGGGGGCCTCGATGTACCCGGGGATGTCTTCCGTGAGGTTGCTGAGGTAGACCGGCGCCCAGCCCGGGTTGACGATGTCCACCAGCATCAGCGTGTCGTGGTCGGGCAGGTGGATGTAGATGTTGTCGGGAGAGTGGTTGGAGCCGTGCCAGGCCAGCTCGATGCGTTCGCCGCCGATCTCCAGAGTGCGGCGGTCCTGGAAGGTCTCTTCGGGCGCGGGCCGCGCCGGGTCGTCGTCGCGCAGCAGGAGCTTCCGCGTCTCCTCGTGCCCGATCCGGGCGACGTCGCGGTCGAACAGCGAGGACGCGCCGGCATGGTCGGCGTGGTGGTGCGAGTAGATGAGGTGGGTGACCTTGTTGCTGACGCCGTTGGCGGCGGCGATCTCATCCACGGCGCGCTGGAGGTTGTGACCGATGGTGGGCGGTGCGTCGAGCAGGACGACGCCGTCCGAGGTCGTCAGGAACGCCGACTGGTAGGTGCCGTCGGTGACCCAGTAGAGGTTCCGCTCGACGCGTCCGACGTAGTAGCCCTGGTCGTTGAGGGCGGGCCCCAACGCCGAGCGGGGGACCGGCGCGTAGTCCGGCAGGGTCGCG
>CAVSRU010000015.1:0-3864 GCA_963730535.1 uncultured Solirubrobacteraceae bacterium | reverse complement strand
GGACGGCGCGACTGGCGCCCCGGTGAGCCTCGACTACCGGACGCTGACCGAGCAGGTCGTGGACGGTGCCGGGAACGTGGTGGGGGCGCGGTTGCGGATCCCGGCGGGGACGGTGCTGCCGGCGAGCGTCGAAGGCGTACACGATCACCGACGTCTACCCGCTGGGAGAAGTCGCCGTCGATCCCTAGCGCCGCTTCAGCTTCTTGCGCTTGAGCTCGACGGTGAGCTCTTGCACGAGGCTTCCGGTATTGGTGGACTCGTCCGTCGGGTTGTCGAAGACCTGCCGTTCCTTGCGGTCGGTCTCGGCCAGTCGCTTGGGCGTCTTCTTGAACAGAGCCGCGCGCGGGAAGACCCCCGCGTCGTCTCCGCCCGGGTCCACCGCGTACACGTAGCACGCGTCATCGAACTCGCCCAGCCCGGGCGTCGGCAGCACCTCGACGTAGGTGCTCTCCTCGGTGCCCGACGTGCCGCCGATGCTGAGCGTCGCCGGGACCGTCTTCTCGATCGCGCAGTCCACCGGCGACTCCGTGTCGTAGCAGCCGGGATAGACCTCTCCCGATTCCGGGTCCACGTAGCTGGTCTCGTGATAGGTCGCCGAGCGCGAGATCGTCATCTCGCCCGGCACCTCGACGCTGGTGAAGTTGTGGGTGTACTCGGGCAGGGTGGACCAGGCCACCCGCGCGCGGCCGTGCGACTTGCTCGTGAACGCATACGCGGTGGTCCGCTTGGTGCTGTGGAAGGTGATGCGCTCGCTCATCTCGATGGCGCAGGACGTGGGGACGTACTGCTGCGACGGATAGACCACGTCGTGGGTGAACGAGTCGAGGCCGCTGATCGAGAGCACCTTGAACTTCGCCGCTTCGCGGGCCTGGGCCTGCGGGGCGAGCGCGAGCACGAGTACCGCCAGGACGCCCGCGATCGGGCCGATCGTGGATCTTGGAGTCATCTCGAAGCCCCCTTTGCTCGAGCGTCGCTGGTCACGAAAGCCTGGAGCCGATCCTAATCCGCGGTGCGGGCGAGCACAAGCGGCGCCGCACTGGCGGACACAAAAGGGGCGTGAGTACGCTGCGTCGCAATGTCCGCGACGCGCGAGCGCGAGCCCCTCCGGGTCTTGCGCCTGCCCGCGGTCAGCTCGATCAACCCGTACCAGCCGGTGCTGTACGAGCGCCTGCGCCGCCACGGCGTCACGCTTGCTGGAGGACGAGAGCCTGACGCTTCGGCGCCTGCTCCGCCGGCGTCCGGGGATCGACGTGATCCACTTCCAGTGGCGTTTGGACCGGCTCATCCGGGTGGCCGAAGATGACCTCGACAGCGGTCATCAGCGCGTCGCTCTCGCCCCGGCGGCGGCCGGGCGGCTCGCACGGCTGGCGGCCGCGCTGGCGCTGGCCCGCGCGCGCGGCATCCGGATCGCCTGGACCGTCCACGAGCCGTGGAGACACGCACCCGGCGGCCTCTCGCTCGACCATCTGATGGGTCGCCTGATCGCGCGCCTGGCCGACGCGCTGATGACCCACGAGCACGCCAGCGCGGAGCAGACGCGCCGGTTTCTGCGTCCGCGGCGCCCGGTGTCCGTGCTGCCGCTGCCCGGCTACGCGGAGCTGATGCCGCCCCCGCGTGCGGGCGCGCGCGACGCGGTCCGCACCGAGCTGGGCGTCGGCCCGGACGAGGTCCTCGTCCTCGCCTTCGGGCTGGTGCGCGAGGAAAAGGAATTCGACCTGCTGATCGCCGCGCTGGAGCGGCTCAAAGGGGCCCGGCTGCGGGTCCTGGTCGTGGGCCCGTCGCGCTCGGAAGCGACGGTGGCGATGCTCGATGCCGCCGCGGCTCGCGACGAGCGCCTGCTCGTGCAGATCGGCTGGGTCGACGACCAGCGGGTGGCCGACCTGCACGCCGCCGCCGACCTCGCCGTGCTCTGTCGCGGCCGGGAGTTGACGAGCTCCTCGGGTGTGCTCGCGCTCTCCCTCGGCGTGCCGATCGTGGTCACGGACCTGGGGTCGACGAGCGAGCTGCTGGGGCCGGGTGCGTGGTACTTCACGCCGGGCGACGCTGCGTCGCTGGCGGCGTGCTTGGAGGAGGCGGTCGCCGCCGGACCGGCCGGCCGGGCGGCGCGCGGCGCGGCAGGCCGTGCCCACGTCGAGCGCTGGACCTTCGACGATCTGGCGGCGGCGACCGCTGCTCGAGCTTCACGGCTAGGGTTCGCGGGCGATGGCGACGACCGAGGAGAGCGCGGCGGCCTCAGGCGGCGACGAGGCGGGCGACGGCCCCGTCCACGGCGGCAAGCTGGTCGCCCGCGCGCTCGCCGACCGGGGCGTCTCGAAGCTGTTCACGCTCTCCGGCGGCCACCTGTTCTCGATCTACGACGGCTGCGTCGCCGAGGGCATCGACCTGGTCGACACCCGCCACGAGCAGGCGGCGGCCTGGGCGGCCGAGGGCTACGCGAAGGCGACCCGCAAGCCGGGCGTCGCGGCGCTGACCGCCGGCCCCGGGGTGACCAACGGGATGAGCGCCCTCGCCGGGGCGAAGTTCAACCGCTCGCCGCTGGTCGTGCTGGGCGGCCGGGCGCCCGAGATGCGCTGGGGCTCGGGCTCGCTCCAGGAGATCGACCACCTGCCGTTCGTCTCGCCGCTGGCGAAGTCGGCGGAGACGGTGAAGTCGACCGGCGACTGCGGCGCGGCGACCGCGCGCGCGATCGACGAGGCGCTGCGCGGGCCGTCGGGCCCGACCTACGTCGACTATCCGCTCGACGTCGTGTTCATGGAGGGCGAGGGCGAGATCGAGCCGAAGCCGGTGTTCTCGCCTGTGGAGGCGGCCGGGGTCGAGGAGGCCGCCGCGGTGCTGGGCGCCGCCGAGCGCCCGGTGATCATGGCCGGGACCGGGGTCTACTGGTCGCACGGCGAGGGCGAGCTGCAGCAGCTGGCCGAGGAGCTCGGGATCCCGGTGTTCCTCAACGGCATGGGCCGCGGCTGCCTGCCCGCCGACCATGATTTGTCTTTCTCCCGCGCCCGCGGCCAGGGGCTGAAGGAGGCCGACGTCGCGGTGGTCGCCGGCGTGCCGCTTGGACTTCCGGCTCGGCTTCGGCGCCTCGTTCGGCGAGGAGACGAAGATCATCTGGCTCGACGAGTCCGAGAACGAGCTGACCGCCAACCGCAAGCCCGAGTTCGAGCTGGTCGGGTCGATCGGGGTGACGCTGGCGGCGCTGCGGACCGCGGCGGTCAGCGCGGGCGGCTCGCGCGAGCGGACCGCTTCGTGGGTGGCCTCACTGCGAGAGACCGAGGACGAGAAGCGCGCGGGGGAGACCGACGAGCTCAACGACAACCGCGCCCCGCTGCATCCGCTGCGGATCTACGGCGAGCTCGCCCAGATGCTCGACCGCGACGCGATCGTGATCGGCGACGGCGGCGACTTCGTCTCCTACGCCGGCCGCGTCGTCAACACGTATGAGCCCGGCTGCTGGATGGACCCCGGCCCCTACGGCTGCCTCGGCGCCGGCCCCGGCCAGGCAATCGGCGCCAAGACCGCCTTCCCCGACCGCCAGGTCGTCTGCCTGCTCGGCGACGGCGCCTTCGGCTTCAGCGGCCTCGAGTTCGACACCATGGTCCGCCACGACCTCCCCGTCGTCGGGATCATCGGCAACAACGGGATCTGGGCGCTCGAGTACCACCCGATGCGGTTCCTCTACGGGTACGAGGTCGCGGCTTCGTTGCGGCCGGCGACGCGGTACGACGAGGTCGTGAAGGCGCTCGGGGGGCACGGGGAGCTGGTGCGGCATCCGAGCGAGCTCGGGCCGGCGTTGGAGCGGGCGTTCGAGAGCGGGAAGCCGGCGTTGGTGAATGTGTTGACGGATCCTGAGGTTGTGTATCCGCGGAA
>CAVSRU010000014.1:0-292832 GCA_963730535.1 uncultured Solirubrobacteraceae bacterium | reverse complement strand
GCGGCTTGCGCCACGGCCCACTCGGCGAACCGCGGGGACAGGTCCGGCGACGCCGGCCCGACCTCGACGATCGCGTCGGCGGGGAGGTTCGAACGCTTGGCGGCGGCGAGGATCGCGTCCGCTGACGGAGCCTCGTAGAGGCAGTAGGTGTGGCGGCGGTCCGCGCTCAGGAACGAGAAGACCCAGCGGATCCCTTCGTCCGCGTTGATCTCGTCGATCAGCCGGATGTCGTCGCCTGCGAGCTCGAGCTCGTCGGCGAACTCGCGCTCGATCACGTACAGGGGCATGGTGCGACCATACCGATGCGCCTACGCCTCCACCAAGCTGTGGCGGTGGGCGTACGACGCGGCCTCGGTGCGATTCGCGCAGCGGGTCTTGCGCAGGATGCTGCGGATGTGGTTGGCGGCGGTGTGCTCGCTGATGAACAACTCGGCGCCGATCTCGCGGTTGCTCATCCCTCGCGCGACGAGGCTCAGGATCTGGACCTCGCGGAACGACAGGCCGTCGGGGAGGACGGGCGCCGGCCGTGAGCCGCCGATCGCCCGGATCCGCTCGACCAGCACGGGCATCCCGATGCGCACGGCGAGGACCTCGGCCTCGCCGAGGAGCGCGGCTCCTCGCTCACGGTCGCGCCCGACGACCATGCGGCCGTACTCGTACGCCGTGTGGGCGAGCCAGGTGTCGGCCCCCATGCGCCGGTTGAGGGCCATCGCGCGCTCGAAGTGCATCGCCGCGCGGTCCCACGCGCCGAGCGTGGCCGCGAGCATGCCGAGGTAGCGGTCGACGGCGCCGTAGCAGGCGACCATGTGGCCGATCATGACGTTGGCGCCGGTGACCGACGCGAGCTCGGGATAGACCAGCTCGGCCGTCGCCTGATCGCCCAGCGCCGTGCACGCGTCGGTCAGGTACGTGAGCGAGGCAAGCCAGAGCGAGGGGCGGAAGCCGTCGAGCCCGTCGGCCACGACGCGCGCGAGCTCCCGTCTCGCCTCGGCCTCCATCCCCAGCTCGACCAGCAGCGAGGCGAGGCCGGGCCGCCACTGCCCCTCGCCCGCCCGGTCGGCCGCCAGCATGCGGATCACCGGGGCCAGCTCGGCGAGGCGGCCCTGCTCGCGGCGGACGCCGAACATCTGGATCCCGTACACGCCCGAGGCGTCGCGACCGGTCAGCAGCCGGCTCCACTCGTGCGAGCGGCGCGCCATCGCCTCGGCGTCGGCGAGCCGGCCCTCGCACAGCGCGATCGCCGAGCCGCAGTGCTCGGCCACGTGCAGGTGGAACGGCTGGGCGGTCCGCTCGGCGGTGGCCCGCACGACCTCCAGCTCGCGGCGCGCCGACTGGATGTCGCACAGCGCCACGAGCGCCGGGATGCGCCAGTTCATCGCCTCGGTCCTGAGCTCCACGTCGCCGAGCTCCTCGGCGATGTCCCGGGCCTCGGTCAGCATGTCGAGGATCTCCTCGGGCGGCCTCGTCTCGCGTGACCAGTAGCTGCCCACGAGGACGCTGGCCAGCGCGGCGCGGTCGCCCAGGGCGCGGGCCATCGCGACGGCTTCGGTCCGCACGGCGCCGCCGCGGACGTGCTCGCCGCGGATCTGGAGCGAGCGGGCGAGGCCGGCGAGCACGCCGACGCGCAGCTGCGACGGCTCGTCGCCGAGCGCAACGGCCGCCCGCTCGAGCAGCTCGACGGCGAGGCGGTCGGTGATCACCGGGCGCCAGCACGCGTCCTCGTAGCCGATCGCGGCGCGGGCCAGCAGCTCCGCGTCACCGAGGTCGCCCGCGATCTCCGCCGCCGTCGAGAACGCCGTGAGCGCGTCGACGGCGCGCCCCGCTCGATGCCTGGCCATGCCCAGCCGGAGCAGGAGCTCCGCTCGCTCCGGTGGAGCCTGGCCGCCGAGCTCGAGTGCGACCCGCAGGCGCTCCGCCGCCTCGTCGAAGGCGAGCGCGGCCGCGGCCGCGCGGGCGGCGCGCACGTTGTACGCGACGGCACGGTCGACCGGGCCGAACGGCGCGGCCGCCGCGAAGTGGTGCGCAAGGTCGGCGAGCGCGCGGCGCGACGGCTGCTCGGAGCGCTCCAGCGCCTCGGCGACACGCAGGTGGAGCTCCGCGCGCCGCACTGCGGTGAGCCCGTCGTAGAGCGCCCGGCGGACGAGCTCGTGGGCGAACCGGTAGGCCAGCCGGCGCGAGCCGAGCTCCTCGACCATGCCGCTGTGGACCGCGTCGTCGAGGGCGGTCAGCAGCGCGCTCTCGTCGGTGCGCGCCGCGCGGCGGAGGACGTCGAGCTCGAACTCCGGGCCAGCTACGGCGGCAAGCTCGAGCAGGTCGGCGGTCGTCGGCGCGACGCCGGCCAGCCGCCGGTTCACGACCTCCCGGACGCTCTCCGGCGTGCCGAGCTCCGCCAGCGGCCGGCTGAGCCGCAGCCGGCCGTCGGTCACCTCGACCGCGCCGGCGTCGACCAGCGCGCGCCACAGCTCGCAGACGAGGAAGGCGTTGCCCTCGGTGAGGTCGCTGAGCGCGCGGCCGACCTCCGGCACGCCGGCGCTGAGCTCGCCGCCCGAGGCATGGCGGACGAACTCGGTCACCTCGTCGCCCGAGAGGCCGCCGAGCCGCAGCCGCACCACGTCCTCGGAGCGGCGCAGGTCGGCGAGCGTCTCCGACAGCGAGTCCGGGACGTCGGCGTCCGTGTCGCGGAACGTGGCGAGCAGCAGCAGCCGTGCCCGTCCGCCGGTCCGGGCGAGATGGCGCAGCAGCCCAAGGGTCGGGACGTCGGCCCAGTGCCCGTCCTCGAGCACGAGCAGCACGGGTCGCTTCCGGCTGAGGTTGGCCAGGAGATCGGTCACCGCCGTGTGGAGGCGGTGGCGCTCGGTGTCGGGATCGGCCTTCACGGGGGCCGCCGCCTCCCCGGTCCGGGCCGCGAGGTCGGGGAGCAGGCGGGCCAGCTCGCCGCCGGACGTGCCGAGTGCGGCGCGCAGCTCGGCCGGCTCGGTCACGCGCGCGAGGTGGTCGAGCGCCTCGACGAAGGGCCCGTACGGGGCGTGCACGACGGCGTCGCACGCGCCGTAGAGGACGAGCGCGCCCTCGGCGGCCGCGGTGCCCGCGTACTCGCGCACCAGGCGGCTCTTGCCCGAGCCCGCCTCGCCACCGATGAGGGCCACGCGGCGACCCTCGCCCTCCGCCCACGGCATCAGCGTGCGCAGGGTCGCCAGCTCGGTCGAGCGACCGACGAACGGGAACGCCGAAGGGAGGCGGAGCGGGCTGGGGAGGTCGCTCACTCTGGCGACGATAGTCAGGTCTGATCATCGGCGCACGAAATACCCGCCTCTGGCCGCCCGCGAAGTCGGTCAACGCAGGTCATGACGCCGCGGCCGGTGGCGCGTAGCTTCGGTCCATCCATCCAGGAGGACACATGCTCACAACGACGAGCCCGGCGCTCGCAGGCTTCCAAGGGCGGCTGATCGGCACCCAGGACGTCGACTACGACGAGGCGCGCGCCGTGTACAACGCGATGATCGACAAGCGGCCGGGCATGATCGCCCGCCCCTCGACGCTCGAGGACATCGCGAAGATCATCGCGTACGCTCGCGACGAGGACGTCCCGCTCGCCATTCGCGGCGGCGGCCACAACGGCGCCGGGCTGGGAACGGTCGACGACGGCGTCGTGATCGACATGTCGATGTTCAAGGACATCGACGTCGACCCGGTGCGGCGCACGGTCCGCGTCGGCGGCGGGGCCACGTGGGGCGATGTCGACCGCGCCACCGGGCAGTACGGCCTGGCCACGCCCAGCGGCATCATCTCGACCACCGGCGTCGCCGGCCTCACGCTCGGCGGCGGCCTCGGCCATCTGACGCGCCGCTTCGGCCTGGCGATCGACAACCTGATCGAGGCCGACGTCGTGCTGGCCGACGGCAGCATCGTGCGCGCGAGCGCCGACGAGCACCCCGACCTGTTCTGGGCGCTCCGCGGCGGCGGCGGCAACTTCGGCGTCGTGACCTCGTTCGAGTTCAAGCTCCACGAGGTCGGGACGATCTTCGGCGGCCCGACGTTCTGGCCGGTCGAGCAGACCGCCGAGGTCATGTCCGTCTACCGCGACTTCCTCCCGACCGCGCCGCGCGAGCTGAACGGCTTCTTCGCCCTGCACATCGTGCCGCCCGGCCCGCCGTTCCCCGAGGAGATCCACCTGCGGAAGGTGTGCGGCGTGGTCTGGTGCTACGTCGGTTCCGAGGAGGACGCGAAGCGGGCGATGGCGCCGCTGCTCGACGCCGTGCCCGAGCCGCTCATGCACGGCGTGCAGTCGATGCCGCACGCCGACCTCCAGGGCGCGTTCGACGCCCTCTACCCGCGTGGGGACCAGTGGTACTGGCGCGCCGACTTCGTCAACGAGGTCCCCGACGAGGCCGTGGCGCTCCATGCGCGCTTCGGTGCCGAGCTGCCGAGCATCAAGTCGACGATGCACCTGTACCCGGTCGACGGGGCGGCCCACGACGTCGGCAACTCCGACACCGCGTGGGGCTATCGCGGCGCCCACTGGAGCACGACCTACGCCGGCGTGGATCCCGATCCGGCGAACGTCGCCGCCATCCGCAACTGGAGCGTCGAGTACAGCGACGCGCTGCGCCCGTACACGGCCGGAGGCGGCTACGTGAACATGATGATGGACGAGGGGCGGGAGCGCGTCCGCGCCGCCTACGGGCCGAACTACGACCGCCTCGCACAGGTGAAGGCGATGTACGACCCGGACAACACGTTCCGGGTCAACCAGAACATCGAGCCGGCGAGCTAGGCCTTGGCCGGCGGCGCGCCCGCTGTGGCGCGCCGCCGGCTTGTACGCTGCGCCGACGCGAGTCGAGACGACGGACTACCACACCGCCGGGGAGCCGTTCCGGATCGTCACCAGCGGCGGTCCGGAGATCCCCGGCGCGACCGTGCGGGAGCGGCGCGAGCACGCGCGGGGGAGCGAGGCGGTCGACGCCGTCCGCCGGCTGCTCTGCCACGAGCCGCGCGGGCACGCCGACATGTACGGCTGCTTCCTGGTGCCGCCGGACGACGACGGCGCCGACCTCGGCGTGCTGTTCTGGCACAAGGACGGCTACTCGACCGCGTGCGGGCACGGGACGATCGCGCTCGGCGTGTGGGCCCGCGAGACCGGGCTCGTCGCCGGCGACCTGACGCTCGACGTGCCGTCCGGGCGGGTCGTCGCGCGTGCGCGCGGGGACGCGGTGGCGTTCGTGAACGTGCCGGCGTTCGTGCTCGCGCGCGGGGTGCCGGTGGGGGACGGCGTGCGCGCGGACGTCGCCTACGGCGGCGCGATCTACGCCAGCGTGCCGGCTCGCGCGCTGGGGCTCTCCGTAGAGGCGGAGGACCTGCCTTCCCTGATCGCTGCCGGCCGGCGGGTCAAGCGCGCCCTGGAGGAGACCGACGCGGCGCGCCATCCCGGCGACGACCGGCTGTCCGGCATCTACGGGACGACGATCTACGAGGAGCTCGGGCCTGGCCACCAGCGCAACGTGACCGTGTTCGCCGACGGAGAGGTCGACCGCTCGCCGTGCGGCTCGGGGACCTCGGCGCGGCTCGCGCTGCTCGACGCCGCGGGCGACCTCGACGGCGACCTCGTCCACGAGTCGATCGTCGGCACGACCTTCCGCGGCCGTGTGGTGGAGCGGGTCACGGCCGAGGGCCGCGACGCGGTGATCACCGAGGTCGAGGGGACCGCCTACCGCACCGGCGAGCACCGCTTCACGCTCGACCCCGACGACCCGCTCGGCATGGGGTTCGTGCTGCGGTGACGCTGCCGTTCGCCGACATCTCGAGCGTGACGGTGGTCGAGGCCGCCGACGCGCTCGAGGCCGCGCTCGCGGGTGGCCTCGACCCGGAGACGGCGCCCCCACGCGCGAGCGTCCCGGTGGGGGAGGGAGAGCTGCTGGTCATGCCGGCCGCGGTCGGCGGGCACGCCGCGGTCAAGCTCGTCACCGTCGGCCCGCGCGAGCCGCGCGTGCAGGGCGTGTGCGTGGTGTTCGACGCCTCGACGCTCGCGCCCGTCGCGATGCTCGACGGCATCGCGCTCACCAACCTCCGGACGGCCGCCGTCTCCGCCGTCGCCGTGCGCCGCCTCGCGGCCCCGGACGCCCGCCGCCTGCTCGTGTTCGGCCGCGGCCCGCAGGGGCGCGCGCACGCCGAGGCCGTGCGGTCGGTCCGCACGATCGAGCACGTGGACATCGTCGGCCGCGACGGCGCGGCCGAAGAGCTCGTCGTCGGCCGCCGACGTCATCTGCTGCTGCACGACGGCCCGCGAGCCGCTCTTCGACGGCACGCTCGTCGCCGACCACGCCTGCGTCGTCGCGATCGGGTCGCACGCGCCGGACGCCCGCGAGGTCGACGAGACGCTGGTCAGGCGCTCGACGGTCGTCGTCGAAGCGCGCACGGCAGCGTTGCGCGAGGCGGGAGACGTGATCGCCGCGGGACTCGGTGGGGATCAGCTCGTCACGCTGCGGGAGCTCGTCGCCGGCTTCGAGCCGCCGCCCGACCGCCCGCGGGTGTTCAAGAGCGTCGGGATGGCGTGGGAGGACACCGTCGTCGCCTCGCTCTGCCTCGGGCGAACGTCAACTGCGGCTGGGTAGGACGGGTTCGCGCCGCCGGCGAACATCAACTGCGGCTGGGTAGGGAGGTGAGGGTGCCGAGGTGGGCGGCGGTCCCTTGGCGGGCCGGCGGTCAAGCCGGGATTACGTGTCTTTCGGTGCGGTCCTCGTCGCCTGAATCCACCTTTGTGCTCTAGACGCGCATCAAAGTGGATTCGGGTGATCCCGGCCGCGCCGAAATCCACCTTTCCCCGCCTTGACGGGGAGTTTCGTGTCAATCGGCGATCCGCGCCGAGATGCACGTGACTCCCCTTCCCGCGCCCCGGCAGGCGCCCCAACCTCCCTACCCAGCCGCCGTTGACGTTCATCATCCTCCTACACCGGTGATCGAGCTCGACACTCCCCACGGCCCCGCCCGGGTGCATCTGCACGAAGCGACGAACCCCCGGGCCGCGCTCATCCTCGGCCACGGCGCCGGAGGCGGCGTGGCCGCTCCCGACCTGGTCACCGCCACCAAGGCCGCGAACGAGGTGAACGTGAGCGTCGCGCTGGTCGAGCAGCCCTACCGCGTCGCGGGGCGCCGCTCCCAGCCGGCGGCCTCCCGCCTCGACGCCGCCTGGATCGCGGTCGTGCGAGCAGCTTCCGTTCGACCGCGTCATCACCGGCGGCCGCTCCGCCGGGGCGCGGGTCGCGTGCCGCACCGCGGCCGCCACCAACTCCATCGGCGTCCTGTGCCTTGCGTTCCCGCTCCTCCCGTCCCGCGCCGCGCCGGAGAAGACCCGCCAGGGCGAGCTCGACGCCGCCGGCGTGCCGGTGCTCGTCGTCCAGGGAGAGAACGACCGCTTCGGGATGCCCGCCCCCGGCGCCTCGCGCGAGGTTGTGACCGTCGCCGGCGACCATGGCCTCAAGAAGGACCAGCCGCGCATCGCCGACGCCGTGCGCGCCTGGCTCGACCGGCTGCTCTGAGTCACTCCCAGCGCAGCGACTCGGGCTCGGGCCGCATCCGCAGCACCCGCGCCGGCGCGCCGCCGACGACCGCGTTGTCGGCCACGTCGCGGGTGACGACCGCGGAGGTGCCGACGATCGCGTTGTCGCCCACCGTCACCCCGCGCAGGATGCAGGCGCCGTACCCGATCCAGCAGTTGTGCCCCACGCGCACGTCGCGCTTGTAGATCCCCTGGAGGCGGATCGGGCGGTCGCTCTCCGACGCGCCGTGGTCGAAGTCGATCAGCATCACGCGGTCGGCGACGACGCACTCCCGCCCGATCGAGACGTGCTGGAAGGCCGAGATCGTGATCTCCTGGCCGAGCACGGTCTTGGCCCCGATCTCGACCTCGCCCTCGTGGACGCGGATCTTCGTGCCGTGGCCGAGCCACGACCAGCGGCCGAGCCGCAGGACCGCCTCGCGGCCGATCTGGAGCTTCACGCCCGGCCCGATGAAGCAGATCCCGTCGGTCTGCAGCCGCCCGCGCCAGCGCAGCTTCAGCCACGCCCAGCGCGCCACGAGGCGCGCGTACTTCGGCGTCAGCATCCCGTGCGCGCGCAGGAACCGCAGCAGCTCGAGGAGCCCGCCGCGGAGCGGCTCCGGCGCGCCGCGCACGTGCAGCGGTGTGGGCGGCCTGGTCACCGTCGCCATAAACACCGATCCTAGGAGATAGCGAGGGGGCCCCGCCCAACGGGCCATTCCGTGTCGAGCGATATCCCGTTGGGCACCCCCTGCGATCATGCCGCGCCCATGTCCGACCCCACCCGGAGCCTCGCCGAGCGCCTGCTGGCGGGCGACAAGCGCGCCCTCGCGCGCGGGATCTCGCTCGTCGAGGACGACGACCCCGAGGGGTGGGAGCTGGTGCGTGAGGTCTACCCGCACACCGGCAACGCGTCGATCGTCGGGTTCACCGGACCGCCCGGCGCCGGCAAGTCGACGCTGATCAGCGCGCTCATCCGCCTCCAGCGCGCGCAGGACCGCGAGGTCGCGGTCCTCTCGATCGACCCCAGCTCGCCGTTCCGCGGCGGCGCGCTGCTGGGCGACCGGATCCGCCTGTCGGAGCACTTCCTCGACCCCGGCGTCTTCATCCGCTCGATGGCCACCCGCGGTGCGCTCGGCGGGCTGGCCGAGGCTGCGCTCCAGACCGCGCTGCTGATGGACGCGGCGGGCAAGGACGACGTGTTCCTGGAGACGGTCGGCGTCGGGCAGGCGGAGGTCGACGTGATCGACCACGCCGACTCGGTGGTGCTCGTGCTCATCCCCGGGTCGGGCGACTCGATCCAGGCGCTCAAGGCGGGCGTGATGGAGATCCCGGACGTGATCGTCGTCAACAAGAGCGACCACCCGCTCACCGACACGATGGTGCGGGAGATCCGGGGCGTGCTCTCGCTCGCCCCGCACGAGGGCTGGCAGGTCCCGATCGTCAAGACCGAGGCGGCCCGCGGGACCGGTGTGGAGGAGCTGGCCGAGAAGCTCGCCGAGCACCGCGCGCACGTGGAGGCCGAGGGGACGCTGGCCGAGCGCCGCCGGCGCAACCTGATGGAAGAGGTGCTCGGCCTGGCCACGATGCGGCTGCGGCGGGCGCTGGAGGCGTCGCTGCACGAGGACCCCGAGGTGGCGGAGATGCTCGACGAGGTCGTCGCCCGCCGGCTCGACCCGGCGAGCGCGGCGAGCGCGATCCTCGCCCGCGGGGCGATCGAGGCGAGCGACGCGGCCCGCGGCAGCGGCTGATGCGCAGGCCCGCGCTCGCGGTGCTCCTCGCGGCGGCGGTCGTCGGGTGCGGAGACGGCGACGACGAGCGCCCGCGCGCCGCCACGCCCGTCGCGACGGCGACGGCGACGGCGACGCCGAAGCCCACGCCCCGCGACGTGCGCCGCTCCCACTGCCCGGCCGGGGTGGCGCGGTGCCGCGCGGTCCGCGGCACCGTGATCCTCGTCGAGCGCGTCGACCCGGACGGCGACGGTGACCTGCACGTGGTGCTCAACGCCGGTTCGGTCACGGGACCTGGCCTCACGGCGGTCGACGTGGCACCTGAGCGCCGCCCGCGCCGCGACCCGCGCGTCGGCGACCGCGCGAGCGCCGCGGGACCGGTACAGACCGGCTCCTACGGCCAGGCGCAGATCCACGCGCTCGAGTTCCGCGTCAGCGCACGACGCGGTAGATGAGGTGCGTCGCTGCCGGCGACACCAGCCGCGCCACGACTCGTCCCACTCGCCGCTACCGGGCGGGCCGAACATGTTGCGGCCCATGACGAACGCCCCGATCCCCTCCAGCACGCGCTCGCGCGTCCCGGGAATCAGCGCTAGCCCAGGAGCACCCAGCCGCTGAGGGCGACGGTGACGGCTCCGAGCCCGGCACCGATCCGCGGCGCGTGGCGCAGGCCCCAGGCCACGAGCGGGACGGCGGCGGGGAGGAGCGGCGTGAGCTCGCGGCCCGGGAAGGGGTCGCCGGGCGGCTCGCCGATGAGGGCGAGCGCCGCGAGCAGCTGGGCCCCGACCACCGCGAGCGCCAGGCCGCCGGCGGCCTCGGCGGTGGCCCGCGCGGGGATGACCCGCGCGAGCTGCTCCCGCCGCGACCGCCACAGCCGCCAGGCGGCGAGTGCGGCGAGGGCGAGGACGGGCATCCAGAGGAGCCCCGGCGCGCCGTCGAACGCGCCGGTCAGCGGCCCCGGGGTGGGCTGCCCGTAGAGGCGCTCGTTGACGGTCACGTAGACGACCACCGAGCCGGTGACGACCTCGGCGGCGACGAGGGCCAGCGTGGGGCGGCCCGCTCGCCGGCACCACAGGTAGAGCGCGGCGGTGACCGGCAGCGCCGGGAGCACGAGCAGCGGGTCCAGCCACGGGAGGGCGGCGAGGAGGATCGCGCCGCCGAGCACGGGAGGCACGCGCGGGTCCTCGCGCGCCCCGACCGCGCAGACCATCGCGCCGGCCAGCAGCGTCCCCGCCGCCATGCCCGGCGCCACCGCGCCCGCGTGAGCGACGGCGGGCGCCGACAGGCCGACCAGCGCCGCGCCGGCGCTCGCGTACGGCTCGGGCACGATCCGCCGCGCCAGCAGCGCGCCGAGCACGAACCCGAGGGCCGCGACCGCGGCCAGGAACTGCTCCGTCACGCCGAGCGCCTCGGCCGGCGCGATCAGCAGCGGAAACCCGAGCCCTTCCGGCTCGCGCACCAGCTCGCCATCGTCCGCGAGCGTGGAGGCGATCAGCGTGTGCGTGACCTCCTCGCCGACCAGCGGGTCGATCCCCAGCCCCGCGAGATAGACGGCGAACAGCAGCGCGCCGAGCGCGAGCAGCCTCACGCGCCGAGCGCGCGGGCGATCACCATCTGCTGGATCTCGTCGGTGCCCTCGCCGATCGTGAGGATCTTGGCGTCGCGGTAGAAGCGGCACACCGGGTACTCCTCGATGTAGCCGTAGCCGCCGTGGATCTGCACCGCCTCCTCGGAGCAGCGGACCGCCAGGCGCCCGGTCTTGAGCTTGGCCTGCGCGGCGGTGAGCGTGAAGTTGCGCCCGGCGTCCTTGAGCAGCGCGGCCTTGTACGTGAGCAGCCGCGCCGCCTCGATCTCCGTCGCCATGTCCGCGAGCTTGGCCTGGATCGCCTGGTACTTGGAGATCGGCCGGCCGAAAGCGCGGCGCTCCTTGGCGTAGGCGAGCGCCTCGTCGAGCGCGCCCTGCGCCAGGCCGACGCCCATCGCCGCCACGCCGATGCGGCCGATGTCGAGCACCCGCAGGAACTGCTTGAAGCCGGCGCCCCGCGGGCCGACGAGGTTCTCCTCGGGCACCCGGCAGTCGGTGAAGGTCAGCGGCCGCGTGTCGGACGCGTTCCAGCCCATCTTGCGATACGGCTCGCCCTGCTCGTAGCCCGGCGTGCCGTTGGGGACGAGCAGGTTGGAGATCTCGTCGTCGCCGGTGCGGGCGGTGATCACGACCATCCCCGAGATGTCGGTCCCCGCGTTGGTGATGAACTGCTTGGCGCCGTTGATGACCCACTCGCCGTCGTCGAGCTTGGCCCGCGTGCGCACGTTGCCGGCGTCGGACCCGGCCTCCGGCTCGGTGAGCCCGAAAGCGCCGAGCCGCCGGCCCGCGGTCAGCTCGGGAAGCCAGTCGCGCTTCTGCTCGTCGCTGCCGAACAGGTAGATCGGCTGGGTGCCGAGCGAGGTGTGCGCGCACACGGTGATGGCCACCGACGAGTCGACCCGGGTGAGCTCCTCGACCGCGATCGCGTACGCGAGCGTGTCGGCTCCCGCCCCGCCGTACTCCTCCGGGAACGGGATCCCCATCAGCCCCAGCTCGCCGAGCTTGGCCACGATCTCGTACGGGAAGCGCTTCTCGCGATCGAGCGCCTCGGCCTCGGGGGCGACCTCCTGCTCGGCGAAGTCGCGTACGGTGCGGCGGATGAGGTCGTGGTCGGGGGAGAGGTCGAAGTCCATGGCCGACGATTCTGACGCGGCCGTGCGTCCATGACCCTCGTCGAGGCGCTGGCCGTCCTGGCCGCGGGGGCGCTCGCGGGCGGGATCAACACCGTGATCGGCTCCGGCTCGCTGATCACCTTCCCGACCCTGCTCGCGGTCGGCTTCGCCCCCGTCACCGCCAACGTGACCAACACCGTCGGCCTCGTGCCGGGGAGCGCGAGCGGCGTCTTCGGCTACCGCCGCGAGCTGCGCGGCCACTGGCGCCGCTGCGCGATCCTCGGGATGGGGACTACGGCTGGAGCGGTGCTCGGCGGCATCCTGCTGCTCGAGCTGCCCGACGCCGTGTTCGACGCCGTCGTCCCCGCCCTCATCCTGCTCGCCGTCGTGCTGATGGCCCTCCCCAAGCCGTCGCGGGAGGCTGG
The DNA here is from genome assembly GCA_963730535.1 of uncultured Solirubrobacteraceae bacterium. GTDB lineage: Bacteria > Actinomycetota > Thermoleophilia > Solirubrobacterales > Solirubrobacteraceae > DASSUW01. Next base: position 280,449 of record CAVSRU010000014.1, on the reverse strand, counting down.
CGCCGAGACGGACCACACGGGTTGGGGCGTCGCGGCGTCGTTCTCCACCGGGATCTACGGCGGCTACTTCGGAGCGGCCCAGGGGATCATCCTCATGTCGCTGTTGCGGCTCTGCTTCTCCGAGGACCTGCAGGTCCTGAACGCCATCAAGAACGTGCTCGCCGGGCTAGCGAACCTCGTCGCCGGCGTGCTCTTCATCGTCGTGGCGGACGTCGCGTGGGACGCCGCGGTGCTGATCGCCGCCGGCTCCGTCGTCGGCGCGCAGGTCGGCGCCCACTACGGACGCCGCCTTCCGCAGGAGGCGCTCCGCCGGACGGTGATCGTCTACGGCGCCGCCGTGGCCGTCGTGCTGATCCTCACGTGAGCTGGGCGATTTCCTGACACGCTGGACGAACGGCGGGTTGCTCGGGCGCAACGCACCCGGATACGGTGCTCCCTGTCAACCCGGCGCCGGATGGGGCTGCCGTACCAGAAGGAGTTACATAGATGCCACGCAGAATCGCCGTCGTGCTCGCCACGGTCGCGGGCCTCTGCCTCGTTTCCGTCGCGCCGGCCGCCGCAGCCAAGCGGGTCGTCATCCGCGGCGGGGAGACCTTCAAGGCCGGCCACTACGTCAAGGACAACCAGCGCTTCACGCCGAGGAACACGACGGTCCGGTCGGGCGAGAAGGTCACCGTGCGCGACCGGTCTACGGCCCATTCCCCGCACACGCTCTCGATCGTCCGCAAGCGGGACCTCCCCGACTCGTTCGAGTGCGCCGTCTGCGAGCAGCTGTTCGTCGCCCACGAGGCGAACGAGGAGACGGGGGACGTCGGCAAGCCGCTCGTCAACGTCGGCGATGCCGGCTTCGATCAGCCGGGTGACTCGATCTTCGTGCCGCCGGGCGGCAAGGTCAGCTTCCGGGTGACGGCCGACGACGGTGAGAACCTCAACTACCTCTGCGCGATCCACCCCTGGATGCAGGGCAAGTTCAAGGTGAGGTAGCCCCGCTCAGTGGAGGGTCGGAGCTTCGGCGTTCGCTCGCGCGAGCTCGATCAGCAGGCGGACGCCGAAGCCCGCCCCGCCATTGGGGGTGTACGCCCTGCCGTTCTCGTAGGCGACGCCGGCGATGTCCAGGTGCGCCCACGGGACGTCGCCCGTGAACCGCTTGAGGAACTCGGCGGCGGTGATCGAGCCCGCCTTGCGGACCTCGACCGCGTTCGCGATGTCGGCGTAGCGGCCCTTGATCATCTCGGCGTACTCGGCGTGCAGCGGGAGCCGCCACGCCAGCTCGCCGCTGCGCCTGCCCGCCGCCTCGACCTGCGCGCACCACTCGTCGTCGGTCCCGAACAGGCCGGCGTGCGTCGAGCCGAAGGTGGTGACGATGGCTCCCGTCAGCGTGGCCACGTCGACGAGCCGCTCGGCGCCCTGCTCGATCGCATGGGCGAGGCAGTCGGCGAGCACGAGCCGGCCCTCGGCGTCGGTGTTGATGATCTCGATCGACGTGCCGGTCTTCGCGCGCACGATGTCGCCCGGCTTGAGGGCGTGCCCGCTCGGCAGGTTCTCGGTCGCTCCGATCACCGTCACCAGCCGCACGGGTAGCCCGAGGCGGGCGATCGCGCCGGTCGCCTCGAGCACCGCCGCGGCGCCCGACATGTCGAACTTCATCTCGCTCATCTTCGCCCCGGGCTTGATCGAGATCCCTCCGGAGTCGAACGTCACGCCCTTGCCGACGAACCCGAGCAGCGGGCCGGCGACGCCCGGCGGGTCGTAGCGCACGGTGATCAGCTGGGGCTCCTCGTGGGTGCCGCGCGCCACGCCCGCGAACGCGCCCATGCCCGCCTCCTCGATCTCGGCGCGGCCCCAGACCTCGACCGTGACCCCCTCGAGCGCGCGGGCGCGCGCCGCCATCGCGCGCGGCGTCATCGCGTTGGCCGGGGCGTTCTGGAGGTCGCGCGCCGCGTTGGCCGCCTCGGCCGCGATGGCGGCCTCGCCGACCTCGACGCTCGTGTCGTGGTGGGCGGAGACGACGAGCTCCTCGATCTGCGGGTCGTCGCTCTGCTTGAACTCGCGGTACTCGTAGGCCGCCAGCACGGTGCCCTCGACGAACCCGTGCGGCTCGACGTGGTGGGGGATCTCCCAGCACAGCGTCCGCGTGCCGAGCTCCTTGGCGCGACCGACCACGGCCGCCGCCGCCACCCGCGCCGCCTCGTCGTCGAACCCCTCGCGCGAGCCGAGGCCCGCCAGCACGTAGCGGCGGTCGCCGGCGTGGGCGACCGCGACCTTCCGGAGGGCGCTGCGCGCCTCGCCGGAGTCGACGAGTGCCTGGAGGGCGCCGTCGACGTCGTGGGCGATCGGCTCGCCCTCGAAGACGCCGACGGCGATGGTGTCGACGCCCGTGTCCCCCGGCGCCTCCGTCGTTGAACGTACGCGCATAGCTGGGCCACGTTAATAGACTCGCCGTATGCCCCGAACTGTGATCCTCGGCAGCGCCCGCACGCCGGTCGGCAAGCTGGGCGGCGGCCTCGCCTCGCTCCCGCCCACCGAGCTCGGTGGGATCGCCATCAAGGCAGCGCTCGAGCGCGCGGACGTCGCGCCGGAGCAGGTCCAGCACGTGGTGATGGGCCAGGTGCTCCAGGCGGGGACGGGGCAGATCCCCTCGCGGCAGGCGCAGATCAAGGCCGGGATCCCGAAGGAGGTCTCCTCGGAGACGATCAACAAGGTCTGCGCGTCGGGCATCCGCGCGGCCGGGATGATCGACCAGGCGGTGCGGGCCGGCGACCTCGACCTCGCGGTCGGGGGCGGCATGGAGTCGATGTCGCAGGCGCCGTACCTGCTCCCGAAGGCGCGCTTCGGGTTCCGCATGGGCGACGTGACGGCGCTCGACGCGATGGTCCAGGACGGCCTGCGTAACCCGTTCACCGGCAAGCAGATGTTCGAGGAGGCGACCGAGGTCGGCGAGCAGCTGGAGATGACCCGCGCGGACCTCGACAAGTGGGCGCTGCGCTCGCACGAGCGGACGATCGCGGCCACCGACGACGGCCGCCTGCCGGAGGAGATCGTCGCGGTGACGATCAATGGCCGGAAGGGCGACACCGTGGTCGAGGTCGACGAGGCGCCGCGGCGCGACACGTCGCTCGAGCGGCTGGCCTCGCTGCCGGGGCTGAGCGGCAAGGACGGCTCGCACACGGCCGGCAACTCTCCCGGCGTCAACGACGGCGCGGGGGCAATCGTGTTCGCGTCCGACGAGTGGGCCGAGCGCGAGGGCCGCGAGGTGCTGGCCACGATCATCGCCCAGGCGGCAGTGGCCGACGACTTCGAGTGGTTGGCCCGCACGCCCGCCAACGCGGCGCTGAAGGCGCTCGACAAGGCGGGGCTCCAGCCCGGCGACATCGACCTGTGGGAGATCAACGAGGCGTTCGCCTCCGTCACCCTGAACTCGATGCGGATGCTCGGGATCGACGAGGACCGCGTGAACGTCAACGGTGGCGCGGTGGCCATCGGCCACCCGATCGGGGCGTCAGGCGCCCGCATCCTCGCCACGCTCGTGCACGAGCTGCGCCGGCGCGGCGGCGGCTACGGCTGCGCGGCGATCTGCTCCGGCGGCGGCCAGGGCGACGCCGTGATCGTCCAGGTTTGACAGAGCGGCCACACATCCTTCCGCCCCCGCCGGGCGGCGGTGCGCTCCGGCGCGACGACGAGCCCGGCGCGGCCTTCTTCGACCTCGATCGCACGCTGATGGCCGGCTCGTCGGCGTTCCAGTTCGGCCGCGCCGCGTACAAGGCGGGGCTCGTCTCGCGCCGCCGGCTGGTCGCCGACGCGCTCGAGAACCTCCGCTTCAGCCTGCGCGGCTCGACCGACAAGGCCACCGACGCGCTGCGCGAGCGGATCGCGCAGCTGCTGGAGGGCGTGCGGGTGCGCGACATGCAGCGGCTGGCGCCCGACGTGCTGGCCGGCGTGCTCCCGCGCCTCTATCCCCGCATGCTCGACATCGCCTACGAGCACCAGGACGCGGGCCGGCCGATCTTCATCTGCACGGCCGCCTCGCAGGAGATCGCCGAGCTGATGGCGATCGTGCTCACGTTCGACGGCGCTGTGGGCTCCGTGGCCGAGGTGGTCGACGGCCACTACACCGGCCGGGCCGGCGGGCCGTTCACGTACCGGGAGGGCAAGGCGGAGGCGATCCGGGAGCTGGCGGAGCGGGAGGGGATCGACCTCGCGGCCTCGTGGGGGTACTCGGATTCGGAGTCCGACCTGCCGATGCTGCGCGCGGTCGGCCATCCGGTGGCCGTCAACCCGGATGCGACGCTCGCCAGGATCGCTCGCCAGGAGGGCTGGGAGATCCTGCGCTTCGACCGGCGCCGGCTGCGCTTCGCCGGCGCGGCGGTGGTGGCCGCGGCGGCGGGCGGCCTCGGCTCGGTGGCGATCCAGCGAGCGCGGGCATGAGCGAGCTGACGCCCGAGCAGGAGGAGATCCGCGAGCTGGCCCGCCGCTTCGCCGACGACCGGATCGCCCCGCGGGCGGCGGAGTGGGATCGCGACCACGTGTTCCCGCGCGAGCTGTTCGGCGAGCTGGGGGAGCTCGGCCTGATGGGCGTCTGCGTGCCGGAGGAGCAGGGCGGCGCCGGGGCCGACTTCCTCTCCTACGTCCTCGTGCTCGAGGAGCTCTCGCGCGCCGACGCCGGGGTCGGCGTGACGGTCGCCGTCCACACCAGCGCCTGCACGCTGCCGCTGCTCGCCCACGGCTCACCGTACGTGCCGGCCCTGGCGGCGGGGGAGGAGATCGGCGCGTTCGCGCTGACCGAGGCGGGCTCGGGCTCGGACGCCGCGGCGATGCGCACCCGTGCGACCGACGGCCGGATCACCGGCACGAAGCAGTGGATCACCAACGGCTCGCACGCCGCCACCTTCCTCGTCTTCGCGCGCGAGGGGGAGCGCGGGATCAGCGCCTTCGTGGTGCGCGCCGGCGCGGACGGCTTCGCGGTGACGCGGGAGGAGGAGAAGATGGGGCTCAACTCCTCCTCGACCGCCGACCTGTCGTTCGAGGGCACGCCGGGCGAGCGGCTGGGGGAGCCGGGCGGAGGCATGCGGATCGCGCTCGCGACACTCGATGGCGGCCGGATCGGGATCGCCGCCCAGGCGGTCGGCATCGCCCAGGCCGGGCTCGAGGTCGCCACCGCCTACGCCAAGGAGCGCTCCGCGTTCGGCGGCCCGATCGCGCGCTTCCAGGCGATCCAGCACAAGCTCGCCGACATGCAGACGGAGATCGAGGCCGCCCGCGCGCTCACCTGGCGCGCGGCTCGGCTCAAGCAGGCCGGCCGCCCCCACACGGTCGAGGGAGCCCAGGCCAAGCTCTTCGCCTCCGCCGTCGCCCGCCGCCAGACCGGCGAGGCGATCCAGGTCCTCGGTGGCTACGGGTACACCAAGGAGTTCCCGGCCGAGCGCTACTACCGCGACGCCAAGGTCACCGAGATCTACGAGGGCACGAGCGAGATCCAGCGGCTCGTCATTGCTCGGGCGCTGCTCGGCGAGGCCATGCGTGGCTGATCGCGCCGGCGAACGTCAACGGCGGCTGGGTAGGGAGGCTGGGCGATCGGCCGCGGCGCGAGGAAATCAGGCGCTGTGAGCGGGCGTGCCCGAACTATCGCGGATTAGCCCCGGAAACCGGGGCTAATCGGGGATAGTTCGCGAACCTTGTCGAGTTAGCCCCGGAATCCGGGCCTAACTCGACGCAGTTCGGGCCATCGCCGGCCACGCCGGCTCCCTCGACCTCCCTACCCAGCCGCCGTTGACGTTCGCCTAACGCGACTCGTCGCCGGCACGCACGAGCCCGGACTCGTAGGCGAACACGACGGCCTGCACCCGGTCCCGCAGGTCCAGCTTGCTCAGCACGTGCCGCACATGGGTCTTGGCCGTCGCCTCGCTGACGAACAGCTCACGGGCGACCTCGGCGTTCGAGCGGCCGCGGGCCAGCAGGCGCAGGACCTCGCCGAGCAGCGTCGTGTCGGAGGTCGCGCGGGAGACGAGGTCGCCGGGCGACAGCGCGTCGATCTCGGCCATCCGCAGGCGCAGCACACGGCCCGTCAGGCTTCGCCGGGCGCGCAGGACCACCCGCTGGGCGGTGCGCTCGAGCAGCCAGAAGTGGATCGCGGTGACGAACGCGGCAGCGACGACCAGCGCGGTCAGGATGAGGATCGCGCGGCCGACCGGCTCGTCGGCGGCGAGCGCCTCGATCACCTCGCGCGCGGCGAGCGGCTGCGCCAGCCCGGCGGCGGCGCCGAGGAGCCCGAGCACTCCGGCCACGATCAGCGCGGTGCGGTGGGGGCGGATGTGCAAGAGGAGGGTGCGCACCGGTGCGCACCCTAGACTGGCCTCCATGGCCACGGAGGAGCGGCAGTACACGGACGCGGAGCGGTGGTTCCGCGAGCGCTACGCGGCCAAGCCGGAGCGCAAGGCGCCCTTCACGACGCTGTCGGGCGAGCCGGTCCGGCCGCTCTACACGCCCGACGACGTCGGCCCGTTCGAGGAGCGGATCGGCTTCCCCGGCGAGCACCCCTTCACCCGCGGCGTGTACCCGAGCATGTACCGGGGCCGCCTGTGGACGATGCGCCAGTTCGCCGGCTTCGGGACCGCCGAGGAGACGAACGAGCGCTTCCGCTACCTGCTCGACCACGGCCAGACGGGGCTCTCCACCGCCTTCGACATGCCGTCGCTGATGGGGCACGACTCGGATTCGCCGCGCTCGCTCGGCGAGGTCGGCCGCGAGGGCGTGGCGATCGACACGCTCGACGACATGCAGACCCTGTTCGGCGGCATCGACCTCGGCGCCGTGAGCGTGTCGATGACCATCAACGCGCCGGCCGCGATCATGATGGCCTTCTACGTCGTCGCGGCCGAGGAGCAGGGCGTCCCGCCCGAGCGCCTGGGCGGCACGATCCAGGCCGACATCCTCAAGGAGTACATCGCCCAGAAGGAGTGGTGCTTCCCGGTCGACCCGGCGATGCGGCTGCTCGGCGACCTGATCGAGTGGTGCTCGCGCGAGATGCCGCGCTGGCATCCGGTCTCGATCAGCGGCTACCACATCCGCGAGGCGGGCTCGACGGCCGCCCAGGAGCTCGCCTTCACGCTCAAGGACGGGTTCACGTACGTCGAGCAGGCGATCTCCCGCGGGCTCGCCGTCGATGACTTCGCGCCCCGGCTGAGCTTCTTCTTCAACGCCCAGATCGACTTCTTCGAGGAGATCGCCAAGTACCGCGCCGCCCGCCGCATCTGGGCCCGCGAGCTGCGCGAGACCTACGGGGCGCGCGACGAGCGATCCTGGCTGATGCGCTTCCACACGCAGACGGCCGGCGTGTCCCTGACCGCCCAGCAGCCGATCAACAACGTGGTCCGCACGGCGATCGAGGCGCTGGCCGGCGTGCTGGGCGGCACGCAGTCGCTGCATACGAACTCCTACGACGAGGCGCTGGCGCTGCCGAGCGAGGAGGCCGTGCGGATCGCGCTCCGCACGCAGCAGGTGATCGCGCACGAGACGGGGGTGGTGAACACCATCGACCCGCTCGGCGGCTCGTACTTCGTCGAGGCGCTGACCGACGAGCTCGAGGCGCGCGCCTACGAGTACTTCGCCAAGATCGACGAGCTCGGAGGGATGGTCGAGGCGGTCAAGCGCGGCTTCCCCCAGCGCGAGATCGCGGACGCCGCCTACGAGCTCCAGCGGGAGATCGACCGCGGCGACCGGATCGTGGTCGGCGTCAACGACTACCGCGACGGCGACGAGGTGCCGCTCGAGCTCCTGCGCATCGATCCGGCGCTCGAGGGCAAGCAGATCGGCCGCGTGCAGGCCGTGCGCGCGCGGCGGGAGAGCGCGCCGGTCGAGGCGGCGCTGGCCGAGCTCAAGGCCGCCGCGGCGGTGCCCGATCGCAACCTGATGCCGAACCTCCTGGCCTGCGCGCGCGTACATGCCACCGAAGGAGAGATCGTCGGAGCCCTCCAGGAGGTCTTCGGCACCTACACCGAGACGCCCGTCTTCTGATGCGCATCCTGATCCTCGCCGCGGCCGTCGCCGCGCTCGCCGCCGCGCCGGCGGCGGCCGCCACCCGCAACGTGAGGATCGACGACAACTACTTCGTCCGCAGCGGCAAGGCGCCGAAGGTGACCGTCAACAAGGGCACGGTCGTCAAGTGGACCTGGTACGGCACCCGCCGCCACAACGTTTTCGTCGACAGCGGCCCGAGGATCTTCCGCTCGAAGAAGAAGCGCACCGGCTCCTTCGAGCGGACCATGCGCGTCCGCGGCACGTACCGGATCATCTGCGAGGTCCACGATCCGTATATGAAGATGCGGCTCGTGGTCGAGTAGCGCGGCCGCTAGGGCCAGGCGACGACGAGCAGCGCGATCGCCACGATGGCGGCGATCGCCACCAGCACGAGGTCGACGATCACCGCCGTGCGGATGACCCGGCTCGGCGCCCGCGCGTCCTCGGCGGCGGCCGGGGCGTGGCCGTTGCGGTCGGCGAGCACGCCGGTGATGTAGGCGTTCAGGCTCTGGCCCTCGCGGTCCGCCGCCTCGGCTAGCTCGGCGTGGAGGGCCGGCGGCATGCGGAGCAGGAGCCGGCCGCTGTGGCTCGACGCCTCGTCGGGCTGCGTCGCGCGCTTCGGCTTGGCGCGGGCTGTCGCCATCGAGAGGACATTACGTCGCACGCGCCTCCTGAGCAATGGCAACCGTCTGGCCATCGGTCCAGCTCGGCAGTTGTCGACGGCCTTGATCAGGCCGATGACGCCGACCTGGACGAGCTCCTCGAGCAACTCCTCGCCGCGTAGCGGCGGGCCAGGGCGAGGACGAGCGGCAGATGGCGCTCGATGAGCTGGCGAGTCACATCTATTCCATGCCCAAATGGAGTGAATCCGAGCCATCTGTGTCGCAATTTCTGTTACCGTCGGGCAGTGACTCCCGTCGCCCGCCGCCTGCCGTCCGCAGCCGCCGTCGCCGCCGCCCTCGGGCTCGCCGTGCTGGCGCCCGCCGCGATGGCCCAGGACCCGGCGGCGATGCTCGAGGGAATGCCCCAAGCGCCCGCAAACCCGCCTGAGAGCGTGATATCGGACCAGTATCGCGAGATCGAGACGGTCGTGACCGAGGCGCTGCCCGCCGCACCCGCCGCAAAGCCCGCTGCGCCGCCGCCGGCGCCGCCCGAGCCCGCCGCGGCCTCGGAGCCGGAGTATCACCCCGAGCCGCAGCAGTATCACAGTGAAACGCCTTCGCAAGTAACAGTCACACAGGCGAACCCCCAGAACGTCAACGTCTCGATCCGGATCAACAGCCCCGGCGACGACGGCCCCGTGACCCAGATCAACAACACGGGCTCGGTCTCGACGGCGGCGCCGGCGCCGGCGCCCGAGCGGCCCAAGGCGGCGGAGCCGCCGCCGGCGGGCGCCGCAGACGCGCCGGCCGGTCCCGACAGCTGGGAGTGGATCTGGACGTCGGCGTGCTTTGGCGGTGCTCCGGGCGGCGGTGCGCCCGTCGCCACGACGAGCTCGCGCTGGGTTTGGCGCTGGTCGTGCGGCGACACACCGCTGCCCGCGGTCGCCGAGGGCGTCGGCGAGATCGCCGACGAGCTCGGTGCGGTCGTCGGGCCAGGCGAGGTCGCGGGCGTGCCCTCGATGCCGGCCGGCGATCTGCTGACCCCACTCGCGGGCGGGGAGCCGCGGCCGACTCGGCCGGCCCGGCCCGAGGCCCGGCGCTCCGCCCAGGCCGCGGGACCCCTCACGCGCGAGCGACCACCTCCGGCTGCGGGCCTTGTCCCGGTTGCCGACGGCGGTCTCCTGAGCGCGGGCGCGAGCCCGCCGCCCATTCCTGCCGTTGACGCGGCGCCGCCGCCCGCCCGCCCCAAGGCGCAGGCGCAGCCGCGCGACGACACCGGCTCTACCACCCCTTCGGGCGCCGGCAGCGGCCTTGCCGCCGGGCCCGCGAACGGCTCCGGCGGAGCGACATCGCTCCTGCTCGCCGGCTGGATCGCGGTGCTCGCGAGCGCCCTCGGACTTGTCCTCCCTCGACTCTGGTTGCGCCGGTGGTCCGGCCCAGCTTGGCGCTTCCCGTGGCCGCGCGCGACGCGGCTCGAGCGGCCTGGCTAACGCCTGCGGGCGACCTCAAAGCCAGGCACCAGGCGAGATATCGCCTGGTGGTATCGCTCAATATCAACGGAGGAATTCGACGTGAAGCGACACCTGATCGCGCTCTTGGGCGCGCTCGCGGTGCTCCTCGCTCTCGGATCCGGCGTCGCCCAGGCGCAATCGGTCCAAGGCGTGGAGCAGGTCGCGGGGACTGGCCAATCGGCCACCTCCAACGCGACCTCGACGCAGACGGCCCCGAGCAACAGCAACATCTCTGTGCGGATCTTCAGTCCCGGTGACAACGGGTCGGTCTCGCAGAGCAACAACTCGGCGGCCGTCTCGGGCGCCGTGAACAAGGCCTCGACCACGCAGGCGGTCACCCAAGCGGGTGGCGGCGCTGGCGAGCAGGCCGCCGGCCAGATCGCCCTCACGGGCCAGAAGGCCGACTCGAAGGCCACCTCGGAGCAGTACAAGCCGAGCAACAGCAACATCTCGGTCCGGATCCACAGCGACGGCAACGACGGCAACGTCGACCAGTCGAACAACTCGCTCGCCGGCAGCCTCGCGGCGAACAAGGCCGAGACGAACCAGACGGTCGACCAGAAGCAGGACGGGTGCGGCTGCCCGACCGGCAAGAAGGATCACGGCTCCGGTGGGGCCGGTGTCCAGGCGGTCGGTCAGAAGGCGGTGACGCTGCAGGACGCGAAGTCCGAGGCCACCTCCAAGCAGTTCGAGCCGAGCAACGAGAACATCGGGGTCCGGATTCACAGCCCCGGGAAGAACGGCTCGGTCGAGCAGTCGAACAACTCGAAGGCGCTGTCGTTCGCGGGCAACCTCGCGTCGACGGACCAGACGGTGACGCAGAGCCAGTCCGGCTGCGATTGCGCGGGCGACCGCGTGCAGGCCGTCGGCCAGTTCGCCCTCACGGGCCAGCACGCCGACAGCGACGCCACGTCGATCCAGAAGGGCGCGAAGAACTTCAACGCGCCGGTCCGGATCCACAGCTATGGCGACGATGGCACGGTCGAGCAGTCGAACAACTCGGCCGCCCTCTCCGCCGCGATCAACGCGGCTGAGACGACGCAGTACGTCGACCAGTCCCAGGCTGGGTGCGGTTGCCCCGCTCCCAAGAAGGACCACGGCGGCTATGACGGGCGCGACGGCTATGACGGTCACGGCGGCCAGGGTGGCGCTCGTGTCCAGGCCGTCGGGCAGATCGCCCTCACGGGCCAGAAGGCCGACTCGGACGCCAATTCCTGGCAGTTCTGGGCCTCGAACACCAACGCCCCGGTTCGCGAGAAGAGCTATGGCGGCGGTGGTTCGGTGAACCAGTCGAACAACTCGTTCGCTGGCTCCCTGGCGCTGAACCTGGCGCGCACCAACCAATGGGTGCGTCAGAACCAGTGATGGGCCAGACCCGCTGACGGCGCGGGGGCGCCGGACGGTCGGCCGGACCGTCCGGGCGCCCCGCCCGCCGCACGTCGGCGCACCCGTTGGTGCGGTCAAATTGAGCGGTTGACGCTCGGTCACGGCGTCGGTTACGGTCGGAGCTCGGACCGGAGCAGCGGCGAAATGGTGAGACATCGGCCAAGGAGGCCCGGGCGCGGAGCCGCCCCCCACGGTGGAGCCCTTCTCCTCCTGGTCCTTGCTGTGTTCCTCGCGGGCGTGGAGCCGGCCGCGGCTCAGAGCCCCGACCCGGCACCCGCCGCATCAGGCCCTGCCCCGGATCCGGTACCGGGCGCGGCCCAGCCGGCGAGCCCGGCCCCCGCGACGCCGGCCCCCGCCCCGCCGCCGGCGGCGGCGCAGCGGGCCACACCACCGGCCGCCACACCCGCCCCGACGGCAGCGCCCACCGCAGCCCCAGTCACGCAAGCCGCGCGTCCAACCGAGACGCGCAAGACCCCAGCCCCTCGCCCCCGCCGCAACCGCCGCGAGGTCGAGAAGACCCCCGACCCGAGCCCCCCGACCTTCGACCTCTCCCGCCCACCGGCGATCACCGAGGCAGCCGCAACGCTCGACACCCCAGCCGCCCGAGCCGCAGCCCTCGCGCTCCTCCTCGCCGCCGCCGGCTCCCTCGCCCTCCTCACCCCCCTCCGCCGAGGGCTGGTGCGATGAAACGAGCGATCCTCATCGCCGCCCTGCGCTCGCCGCCTTGCGCGCCGGCGTCGGCGCTGCAGCGGCATCCAACCGCGATCGTGCGGTCGTGCTCGCCGGCGCCGGACACGCTGCAACGGGCTGGTACAAGGAACCCGTCGACGATCGACTGGACTGGTCCATGCCGCGCCACAGCGGAGACCGTCGGATGCGTCGACCGTACGGTGAACTTCGACGACGACGGGATCGTCACGGTCGTGCTGGTGCGAAGCGACGAACCGGTGTAGAGACGTCGCTCCCGGTCAACGTTCAGCGTCGACATGACGCCGCCCGTTGTGACCGGCGCGTCGCCGAGTCGTGGCCCCGACACCAACGGGTGGTATCGAAGCCCGCTGCAGGTGGCGTTCGCCGGCTCGGACGCGACTGTCGGGCGTGCTCGGGCTGCAGTTCCGGCACGTACAGCGGCCCCGATGCGGCCACGGCACAGGTAATCGGCCGGTGCTGGGACCGCGCCGAACAACGTCAGCGCGCCCGGGACCTTCGACCTTCGTTACGACGCGCATGCGCCGTCGCTCGACCAGGTCGTCGCCTCGGGCCGTGACCACAAGGTGAGGCTCGATTGGAACGTTCCGGACGCTGCGGACGTCGATGTCCGTCGTGGCGAGCGAAGCCTGATGTCAGGCGGGCCCAGCGGGGGTGTCGTCGACCGGGGGCTGCGCAATGGTCATCGCTACGAGTACGTCGTGAGTGCGACGGATGCCGCCGGGAACACCGCCAAGAAGACGCTCGCGGTGGTTCCCGGGCCTCGGTTGTTCGGCCCCGCCCAAGGTGCCCGGCTCGACGGGCCGCCGCGGCTGCGGTGGACGAGCGTGCGGGGTGCGGACTACTACAACGTTCAGCTCTTCCGCGGCCGCCGCAAGATCCTCAGCCTGTGGCCGGAGAAGCCGCACCTCCAGCTCCGCAGCAAGTGGCGGTACGCCGGTCACAAGCGGCGGCTGAAGCCGGGAAAGCGCTATCGCTGGTTCGTCTGGCCGGGAGAAGGTCGGCGCTCGAGCAGCGACTACGGGCGCCTCATCGGTGCACGGACGTTCGTGATCACGCCATAGAATCCGGCCGCATGGCCGAACGCAAGATCCGCGTTGTGGTCGCGAAGCCGGGCCTGGACGGGCACGATCGCGGCGCGAAGATCATCGCGCGGGCGTTGCGCGACGCCGGCATGGAAGTGATCTACACGGGCCTGCACCAGACGCCCGAGCAGATCGTCGAGACCGTCCTCCAGGAGGACGCCGACGCCGTCGGGCTGTCGATCCTCTCCGGCGCCCACATGACCCTCGTGCCGCGGGTCGTCGAGCTCCTCCGCGAGCAGGAGGCGGGCGACGTCGTCGTCACCGTCGGCGGGACGATCCCGTCGCAGGACATCCCCGAGCTGAAGCAGCTCGGCGTGGCGGAGGTCTTCACGCCCGGCGCGCCGACGCAGGCGATCATCGACTTCATCGAGGGCGCGGTCACGCCTTAGCGAGACGTCTCCGCGGAGACGTCTGCGTGGTGTCGGCGCACGTCAACTGCGCTGGGTAGGGAAGCGAAGGAGCGCCTGGGGCTGCTGAGTCCCCGTATGCGGGATCGAGCAGCCCCACGCCTGCGCCAGCCGACCCCGGCGGCTCCCGAGCCTCCCTACCCAGCCGCCGTTGACGTTCGCTCCGCCCAACTGTACCGTCCAGACGGTATAGTCAGATGGACCATGCCCGTCTCGCTCCTCCTCTCGCTCGCGATCGTCACCGAGGTCGCCGGCACCGTTGCGCTCCGCTATTCGGAGGGCTTCACGCGCCTGCTCCCCAGCGCGGTCGTCGTCGTCGGCTACGGCATCTCGTTCTGGCTGCTCGCGCTCGTGCTCAAGGAGCTCTCGATCGGCATCACCTACGCGGTGTGGTCCGCCGCGGGCACGGCCCTCATCGCGACGATCGGCGTCCTCGCGTTCGGCGAGCCCGCCACGGCGCTCAAGCTCGCTAGCCTCGCGCTCATCGTTGCCGGCGTCATCGGACTCAACCTGACCGGCGCGCATTGACGGACACGCGCGCGAAGCTGATCGCCGCCGCCGCAGCTGTGATCCGGCGCGACGGCGCCCAGGCGCTCACGCTCGACGCCGTGGCCGCCCACGCCGGCGTATCCAAGGGCGGGCTGCTCTACCACTTCAAGTCCAAGCGCGAGCTGCTCGACGGCCTGGTCGACCGCTGGCTCGACGAGTTCCAGCACGACATCGACGCGGCCGATCACGACTTCTCGAGGGGCTACGTCAAGGCCTGCGACGGGGCCAAGGCGGAGGAGGCCGGCCTGCTCGCGGCGCTCGTCGCGGACCCGGCGGTCCTCGCCAAAGTACGTGACCGGTACGCGACCTGGCAGGATCGCATCGCCACGGAGGGCGGCGACCCGGTGGAGGCCACGGTGGCCCGGCTGGCGGCCGACGGCCTGTGGCTCGCCGACCTCCTCGGGATGGCGCCGCCGGCCGGCGAGCTGCGCGAGCGGGTGCTGGCGCGCATGCTCGAATTGTGCGATTGACTCGTCAGTCAACGCGGTAGGATCCCGCCCGTCAGTCCAACCACGAGGTGTCCTCAGTGAAGATCTGTGTGCTGGTCAAGGAGGTGCCGGACGCCGCCGTCGAGAAGCGCATCGACGCCTCGACAGGGCGCCTGGACCGGAGCGGGGAGAAGAACCTGAACCCGTTCGACACGCACGCCATCGAGGCGGCGATGCAGCTCAAAGAGGGCGGGGCGATGGAGGTCGACGAGGTCGTCGCCGTGACGATGGGCCCGGCGTCCTCGGAGCGCGCGCTTCGCAAGGCGGTCTCCCTGGGAGCCGACCGCGCCATCCAGCTGACCGACGACGCCCTCGCCGGCTCCGACGTCAACGGCACCGGCTACGCGCTCGCCAAGGCGTTGGCCGCCGAGCAGCCGGACCTCGTGCTCCTCGGCCAGCAGTCCGACGACGGCGAGTGCTACACGATCGGCGCCGTCGTGGCCGACCACCTCCAGATGCCGTCGCTCACCCAGGTCATCAAGGTCGACATTGAGGACGGCAAGCTGCGCTGCGAGCGCCAGGCCGAGTACGGCTACGACACCGTGCTCGTCGAGCTGCCGGCGGTGATCTCCGTCGGTGACGCCATCAACGAGCCGCGCTACCCGTCGCTCAAGGCGATCATGGGCGCCAAGAAGAAGCCGCTGGCGACGCTCACGATCGCCGACGCCGGAATCGAGGCCGACCACGTCGGCTTCGACAACGCCCGCGCCCACTGCAGCGAGTTCGCCGCGCCCCCCGCCAAGGAGGCCGGCCGCATCATCGAGGATGAGGACACGAGCGAGACCGTCGAGCAGATCGTGACGTGGCTCGAGGAAAGGAAGCTCCTCGCATGAGCATCCTCGTCTACGCGCTCCACTACGACGGCGAGTTCAACAAGAACTCGCTCGGCGCGGTCTCCGAAGGCGCCCGCCTGGCCAGCGAGCTCGGCGGCGAGTGCCACGCGATCGTGGTCGGCGACAAGGCCGGCCTGCCCGACGACATGCTCGCCTCGCTCGGCAGCTACGGCGCCACGAAGGTCTTCCGCGTCGAAGGTCCCGAGGGTCTCGCGCAGCCGGTGGTCGACGCCATGGCGAAGGTCGCGAAGGACAACGGGCACAAGTACCTCCTGTTCGGCGGCGGGCTGCTCGGGTTCGAGATCGGCGCCGGGCTCGCGGCGCGGCTCGACGCCGGGGTCTGCATGGAGGTCACCGAGGTCAAGGTGGTCGACGGCAAGCTCGTCGCCCGCCGTCCGATCCTCCAGGACTCGCAGGTCTCCGACGTGCACTACCGCTCCGAGGTCGGCGTGATCATCGGCCGCCTCAACGCGTTCGAGACGACCCAGAGCGCCGACGGAACCGCGACGGTCGAGGACGTCGACGTCGAGTTCGCGCCCCACTCGCTGAAGGCGAGCATGGTCCAGCGCGGCGAGCAGCGCGGCGCCGACGTGAACATCGAGGACGCCGACATCCTGGTCGCCGGCGGCCGCGGCCTCGGCAAGGCCGAGGGCTTCGACGCGCTCGAGCAGCTCGCCGGCGCGCTCGGCGGCGCGGTGGCGGCCACCCGCGCGGTGGTCGACGCCGGCTGGTACCCGTACGCGGCTCAGATCGGGCAGACCGGCAAGACGGTGGCGCCGAAGCTCTACCTCGCCGCCGGCATCTCAGGAGCCATCCAGCACAAGGTCGGGATGCAGGGTTCGGAGAACATCGTGGCGATCAACAAGGACTCGAACGCCCCGATCTTCGAGTTCTCCGACCTCGGCGTGGTCGGCGATCTCAACAAGATCGTCCCGAAGCTCACCGAGGCCGTGAAGGCGAAGAAGGGCGGCTAGTGGCCCCTCCCGCAACCCCCGACGGGAGCGACCACTGATGTCCGCCGCACCGAGCCAGTTCCCGCCGCCCGTCGACCCGGCGGCCGAGTTCGTCGGCCCGCCGACGGACGCCGAGGACGAGCGGATCGAGGTCGGCGTCGCGATCGTCGGCGGCGGTCAGGCGGGCCTGGCGTGCGCCATCCGGCTGCTCCAGCTGCTCGAGGACGACCCCGAGCTGACCGAGCGGCTGGGAGAGGTGCCGGTCGCGGTGATCGAGAAGGGCAAGGTGGCGGGAGCCCACCAGCTCTCCGGCGCGGTCATGAACACGTCGGCGATCAAGGACCTGTTCCCGGACGACGACTCGTGGCCGAGCTACGGGCCGGTCGAGGGCGAGACGGTCTACTTCATGCCGACCCGCAAGCGGGCGATCCCGCTGAAGCCCACGCCGCCGCCCTTCCGCAACCACGGCAACCACGTGGTCGCGCTCGCCGAGCTCAACCGCTGGCTCGCCGAGAAGGCGGAGGAGGCCGGCGCCTACCTGCTGACCGAGACCACCGGGCACAAGCTGCTGGTCGAGGACGGGGTGGTGCGCGGCGTTCGCACCGGCGACAAGGGGCGCGACAAGGAGGGCGGCGAGAAGTCGAACTTCGAGCCGGGCTCGGACGTCGTGGCCCGCGCGACCGTGCTCGCCGAGGGCTGCTGGGGCCACCTCACCGGCGCCGCGATGAAGGCCCTCGACCTGGCGGGGAGCGACCCCCAGGTGTGGGCGCTTGGCGTCAAGGAGGTCTGGGAGGTCGAGCAGCCGTTCCGCAAGGTCGTCCACACGCTCGGCTGGCCGCTGCGGCCGCAGGCCAAGTACAAGGAGTTCGGCGGCTCGTGGATCTACGGCATGAACCGCGAGGGCGAGACCCCGAAGGTCTCGATCGGGTTCGTGATCGGGCTCGACCACACCGACGCCCGGCTCTCGGTGCACGACGTGCTCCAGGAGTTCAAGCAGCACCCGCTGGTGCGCAAGATCCTGGCGGGCGGCAAGCGCGTCGGCTGGGGCGCCAAGGCGATCCCGGAGGGCGGCTACTGGGCCATGCCCCGCCTGCATGCCCCCGGCCTGCTGATCGCCGGCGACGCCGGCGGCATGGTCAACGTGCCGCGCCTGAAGGGGATCCACTACGCGATCCGCTCGGGCATGCTCGCCGCCGAGACGATCTACCGGCAGCTCAAGGCCGGCTCGACCGACTTCTCCGCCTACGAAGAAGCGGTCTACGGCTCGGAGATCGGCAAGGACCTGTGGGAGTCGCGCAACATGAAGCAGCCGTTCGGCAAGGGGCTGATCATCGGCGGCGCGATCACGAACGCGATGGTCGTCACCAAGGGCCGCTTCCCGGGCGGCCACTGGGCGACCCACCGCGACGCCGAGAGCCCGGTCGAGGTCTCCGACCGCGACAAGCGCTACCCGAAGCCGGACGGCAAGTACTTCTTCGACAAGCTCTCCGGCGTCTTCCTCACCGGCAACGCGACGCGCGACGACGCCCCGAGCCACATCCGGATCCAGCGGCGGGTGCCGCGCGAGGTCGCCGAGGCGTGGACGTGGATGTGCCCCGCCGGCGTCTACGAGGTTCCGGAGGACGCGCCGGAGAACGGCACCGTCGACCTGATCGTCAACCCGTCCAACTGCGTGCAGTGCGGGGCGATCACCGCCAAGGGCGGCCGCCTGACGCCACCCGAGGGCGGCGACGGGCCCATGTACCAGGTGATGTAGCCCTTGCCGACGTCCATGTCGGCGTTCTGATTGGGACGGGACCATCCGGGTCCCGATTGCCGAAACTCAAGGCGGGCCGGCGCGTTATGAGGGTCCCATGCTTCGCGCCGCCTTCGTCGCCGCCCTGCTGACCCTTGTCCTCCCGGCCACCGCCGGGGCCGCCGAGGGCACCGTGTCCCTGGGCTTGTGCGCCCCCGACGAGCGGGCGGCGGAGTTCGAGGCGCGCATGTCGCGGGTGCCGGGCGCGGCGCGGAT
The DNA here is from genome assembly GCA_963730535.1 of uncultured Solirubrobacteraceae bacterium. Classification (GTDB taxonomy): domain Bacteria; phylum Actinomycetota; class Thermoleophilia; order Solirubrobacterales; family Solirubrobacteraceae; genus DASSUW01. Next base: position 261,903 of record CAVSRU010000014.1, on the reverse strand, counting down.
GACGATGCGCTTCCTGCTCGAGAAGCGCCGGCCCGGCTCGCTCCGTTACCGCCGCGTGTCGGCGCCCGGCTTCAGCCGGTGGACCAGCTCGCGCGCCGCTCGCTACGTGTTCACGCGCCGGATCGAGGCGCTCGAGGGCCCGGCCCGCTACCGCGCCCAGGTGCGCTTCCGCTGGCTCGACGCCGACGGGCAGGTGATCGCGCGCGACCGCGCGTGGTCGCGCTCCTGCCGCCAGCCCGATCACCGGCCGAACCTCAAGCTGGCCGCGCTCCAGGTGCTCGGCAAGCGCTACGTCGCGACGGTCACGCAACACCGGCCGCAGCGCCTCCGGCGGGTTCCAGCTGGAGCTGACCGTCGACGGTGTCGCCAAGTCGGTGGCGGTCGGGAGCCTCGAGCCGGGGCAGACCCGCGAGGTCGAGCTCCAGGCCGCCGGCTGCGGCGCCATGGCCAGCGCGTTCGCCGACCCGCTCGACCTCGTCGGCGAGCGCTCCGAGGCCGACAACCGGCGCACGATCACGTGTTGAACGCGCATCTAGACTGAGAAGGACCATGAAGACCGATATCCACCCCGAGTACGTCGAGGCGACCGTGACCTGCACGTGCGGGAACACGTTCACCACGCGCTCGACCAAGGGCGACATGCACGTCGAGATCTGCTCGAACTGCCACCCGTTCTATACGGGCAAGCAGAAGCTGGTCGACACGGGTGGTCGCGTCGAGCGCTTCCAGCGCCGCGCCGCAAAGCGGGCTCGCGGCTCCTCGTAGTTTCAGAGTCGCTCGCTCACTGCCGATGGATATGGCGTGAGCAGCGAATCGCCTCTCGTGATGGCCGGCCGCGACGCACCTGTCGGCGGTCAGGCCGTCATGGAGGGCGTGATGATGCGCGGCGTCTCGACCTGGGCCGTCGCCGTCCGCAAGGCCGACGGCGAGATCGACGTGCAGTCGTTCCCGCTCGTCTCCTGGGCCAAGCGCCACCGCGCGCTGCGCTGGCCGGTGATCCGCGGCGTGGTCGCGCTCGTCGAGTCGCTCAACATCGGCTTCAAGGCGCTCGGCATGTCCGCCAACGCCCAGCTGCCCGAGGACGAGGAGCCGATCTCCGGCGCCATGTGGGCGGGGACGGTCGTCGTCGCGCTCGCGTTCGCCGTCGGCCTCTTCTTCGTCGTCCCCGTCGCGCTCACCAGCCTCTTCAAGGACGAGCTCGGCTCCGCCTTCCTCTTCTGGCTCGTCGAGGGGATCCTCCGCACCGCGATCTTCCTCGGCTACCTCGGCCTGATGTCACGCCTGCCGGACCTGCGGCGGGTGTTCGAGTACCACGGCGCCGAGCACAAGACGATCTCGGCCTTCGAGGCGGGAGAGCCGCTCACGCCCGAGAGCGCGCAGCGCTTCTCGCGCCTGCATCCCCGCTGCGGGACGAGCTTCCTGCTGATCGTGATGATCGTCGCCATCTTCGTCTTCGCCCCGCTCGGGCTGCCGGCCTGGTACCTGCTGCTCGCCTCGCGGATCCTCGGCGTGCCGCTCATCGCCGGCCTCTCGTTCGAGGTCATCAAGTGGGCCGGCCGCAACCGCCACACGCCGTGGGTGCAGCGGCTGATGTGGCCGGGGATGCAGCTCCAGAAGCTCACCACGCGCGAGCCCGACCACGCCCAGCTCGCGGTCGCGATCGCCGCCATGGAGGCCGTCCTCGCCGTCGAGGACCCCCGCGGTGCGAGCGACGAAGACAGAGTTGGCATGGAAGTGGTGGCCTAAGTACGTCGACACGAAGGTCACCGGGCGGGGTTTCCGGTGACCGGAGGGCGAAAACACTTTGATCGAGTCGCTCGTCGAGCAGATCGAGGCCCGGTACGCCGAGGTCTCCGAGCAGATGTCGGACCCGGCGATCATCTCCGACCGGCTGCGCTACGCCGACGCCGGTCGCCAGTTCAACCACCTCGCTCCGGCCGCCCGCCTCGCGGAGGAGTGGCGCCGCGCGGTGAGCGACGCCGAGGGCGCGCAGGAGCTGCTCGACGAGGGCGCCGACGACGCCGAGCTCCGCGACGAGCTGCGCGACTCGCGCGCGCGGATCGAGGAGCTCGAGGAGGAGATCCGGCTGGCGATGGTCGAGGCCGACCCCAACGACGACAAGAACGTGATCGTCGAGGTGCGCGGGGGCGCGGGCGGCGACGAGGCGGGCCTGTGGGCCGGCGACCTCTACCGCATGCTCACCCGCTACGCCGAGCGGCTCGGCTTCCAGACCGAGACCCTGGACGCCTCCGACGGCTCGTACACGTTCGAGGTCCGCGGCGACGGCGCCTACTCGCGCTTCAAGTACGAGGGCGGCACCCACCGCGTGCAGCGCGTGCCGGCCACCGAGTCCCAGGGGCGCATCCACACGTCGACGGCGACCGTCGCGGTGCTGCCCGAGGCCGAGGACGTCGAGGTCGACATCGACCAGAACGACCTCGAGATCGACGTCTACCGCTCGTCGGGCCCGGGCGGGCAGTCGGTCAACACGACCGACTCCGCCGTCCGCATCACCCATAAGCCGACCGGGCTCGTCGTCTCGATGCAGGACGAGAAGTCCCAGCTCCAGAACCGCGAGCGCGCGATGAAGGTCCTGCGCGCGCGCCTGTACGAGATGAAGGCCGCCGAGCAGCAGGCCGAGCTCGCCGCCGACCGGCGGTCGCAGGTCGGCACGGGGGAGCGGGCGGAGAAGATCCGCACCTACAACTTCCCCCAGCGCCGCGTGACCGACCACCGCGTCGAGGGCCTCACCGTCCACAACCTCGAGTCCGTGCTCGAGGGGGAGCTCGACGCCATCACCGGCGCGCTCCAGGACGCCGAGAAGCGCCGCCGGCTGGAGCTCCAGGCGTCCTGAGGACCCCGCTCGCCCGCACGACGGTCCGCGAGGCGCTCGACTCGGCGCTGATCGCGTTGACGGCGTCGGGCTGCGAGACGCCGCGGCTCGACGCCGAGGTGCTGCTGGCGGCGGCGATGGGGGTCGACCGGGCGGTGCTGATCGCCGACCCGGGGCGGGGGCTCGAGCCGGGCGAGGCCCGGGCCTTCCAGGACGCCGCGCGGCGGCGGGTGCAGCGCGAGCCGGTCGCCTACATCCTCGGGCGCAAGGGCTTCCGGCGGCTCGAGCTGGCCGTCGACCCGCGGGTGCTGATCCCGCGCCCGGAGACCGAGCACGTGGTCGAGGCGGCGCTGGGGCTGCCGGCGGGCGCGCGCGTGGTCGATGTCGGCACCGGCTCGGGGGCGATCGCGCTGGCGCTGGCCGACGAGCGGCCCGACCTCGAGGTGCTGGCGACGGAGTCGAGCGCGGGCGCGCTGGCGGTCGCGCGGGCGAACGCCGCACGGCTCGGCCTGGCGGTCGAGCTGCTCGAGGGCGACCTGCTCGAGCCGGTCTCCGGGCCCGTCGACGCTGTCGTCTCGAACCCGCCCTACGTCCGCGCCGGCGAGCGGCTCGCGCCCGAGCTCGGGTACGAGCCGGCCGAGGCGCTGTACGGCGGCGAGGACGGTCTCGACGTCTACCGGAGGCTGGTGCCGTCCGCCGCCGCGCGAGCGTCGTTCGTCGCGTTCGAGATCGGCGCCGGCCAGGCCGCCGACGTCACGGCGCTGATGAGGGAGGCCGGCTTCCAGGCCGTCGAGGTCGTCCCCGACCTCGCCGGCATCGAGCGTGTCGTGGTCGGCCGCCGGTGACGTTCGGCGAGTGCATCGCGTCGGGCGGTGTCGCCCTCTTCCCGGCCGACACCGTCTACGGGCTGGCTTGCGACCCCGAGAACGCCGACGCCGTGCGGCGGCTGTACGAGCTCAAGGGACGGCCGCCGGACAAGCCCGCGGCGGTGATGTTCTTCGACGTCGAGCAGGCGCTGCTCCCGGAACTCGGGCCCCGCACACATGCGCTGATGGAGCGGCTGCTCCCCGGCGCGGTGACGCTGCTCGTCCCGAGCGAACGCTTCCCGTTGGCGGGCGGATCCGGCACGCTTGGCCTGCGCGTGCCCGGCGATCGAGCCGCTCGGACCCGGGCCGGTGCTCCAGAGCTCGGCGAACGTCGCGGGCGGACCCGACGCACGGCGCCTGGACGATGTCCCGGAGCCGATCCGGCTCGGCGCCGACCTCGTCCTCGACGGCGGCGAGCTCGGTGGAACGCCGTCGACCGTCGTCGACCTGCGGGGCTACGAGGATCGCGGCGAATGGCAGGTCGTACGGCCTGGGGCGGTGCCGGAGTCGGTGGTACGTTCCCTCGCATGAGCGACCTCACTCCCGACTACTTCGAGCGGCCCCTCGCCGACGTCGACCCCGAGGTCGCCGAGGCCATCCAGTCCGAGCTCCACCGCCAGCAGAGCACGCTGGAGATGATCGCTTCGGAGAACTTCGTCCCCCAGGCGATCCTCGAGGCCCAGGGCTCCGTGCTCACCAACAAGTACGCCGAGGGCCTGCCCGGCAAGCGCTACTACGGCGGCTGCGAGTACATCGACATCATCGAGACGCTGGCCATCGAGCGCGCCAAGGCCCTGTTCGGCGCCGAGCACGCCAACGTGCAGCCGCACGCCGGCGCCCAGGCCAACGCGGCCGTCTACCACGCGCTGCTCCAGCCGGGGGACACGATCCTCGGCCTCGCGCTCCCCCACGGCGGCCATCTCACGCACGGGATGAAGCTGAACGTGTCCGGGCGCCTCTACGACATCGCGCCGTACGAGGTCGACCGCGAGACGAGCCGGATCGACATGGACGAGGTCGAGCGGATCGCCAAGGAGCGCCGCCCGAAGCTCATCCTCGCGGGCTGGTCGGCCTACCCGCGGTTCCTCGACTTCGACCGTTTCCGCGCGATCGCCGACGAGGTCGACGCGTACCTGATGGTCGACATGGCGCACTTCGCGGGGCTGGTCGCCGCGGGCCTGCATCCCAACCCGGTGCCGGTCGCCGACGTCGTCACCACCACCGTGCACAAGACGCTCGGCGGCGCGCGGGGCGGCGCGATCCTGTGCCGCGAGGAGTACGCGAAGAAGATCAACTCCGCGGTCTTCCCGGGCCAGCAGGGCGGCCCGCTCGAGCACGTGATCGCGGGCAAGGCGGTCGCCTTCAAGATCGCCGCGTCCGAGCTCTTCCGCGAGCGCCAGCAGCGCACGGTCGACGGCGCCAAGGCGGTGGCGGGCGAGCTGCTCGGCGCCGGCCACGGCGTCAGCGTGCTCACCGGCGGCACCGACGTCCACCTCGTGCTCGTCGACCTCCGCGAGTCCGAGCTCGACGGCCAGCAGGCCGAGGACCGTCTCCACGACATCGGCATCACCGTCAACCGCAACGCCATCCCGTTCGACCCCCGGCCGCCGATGGTCACCAGCGGCCTCCGGGTCGGCACGGCCGCGCTCGCGACACGGGGCGTCGGCGGCGACGAGTTCACCGAGGTCGGCCGCCTCATCGCCCGGGCGCTCCAGCCCGGCTTCGAAGACGCCCGCGACGACCTCGCGGAGCGCGTCACCGCGATCGCCGACCGCCACCCGCTCTACGCGAACCTCGCCGTCGGCGCGGCGGTCTAACGGCCCGCGGTCACCGAGGCCGCGGCTGCGGCAACCCGGCGACGAGCGGCTCGAGGCCGTAGGCGAACTGGGCCGCGGTCGGGCGGGACATCGCGTCGGGGTCGAGCCCGGCCCGGAGCAGGTCGGCCAACTCCCGCGCGACCCGTCGCGGCAATGGGTCCGGCGCTCGCGTGAGCTGCGGGAAGCGCTCGTCGCCGCGGCGCGGGAACGGGCGCTCGCCGGCGACGGCGTGGTGGAGCGTGGCCGCGAGCCCGAAGACGTCGGCCGGCGGGCCGACGGCGCCGCGTGAGGCGTCGCACTGCTCGGGCGCCATGTAGGCGTCCGTGCCGACCGGCGATCGCAGCCGCGCGGCCTCGGCCACCGCGCGGGCGACGCTGAGGTCGATGAGCCGCGGCGGCGCGCCCATGACGACGTTGTCCGGCTTGACGTCGAGGTGCACCATGCCCTCGGCGGCGATGTAGTGCAGCGCCGACGCGACGTGCAGCCCCAGCGGCAGCGCCTGCTCGAGCGAGAGCGGGCCGTCGCTTGCGATCAGCTCACCCAGCGTCGGCCCCTCGAGGTGCTCGAGCAGCACGTGGGGGAAGCGCCCCGCGGCGACCGTCTCGAACCCGCGCACCACGACCGGATGGGCGAGGCGGGCGAGTGCCGTTCCCTCGCGCTCGAGGTCGCGGAGCGCGGAGGCGTCGGTCGCCTGGTCCGGCCGCAGCACCTTGGCGACGAGCACGGCGAGGCGATGGTCGTCCCAGACGAGGAACACCTCGTACCGCCGCCCGCCACCCAGGCGACGCAGGACGGTTCGACCCGGCCCGATCGCGTCTCCCTCGGCGAGCCCCCAGGTGGGCCGCTCGCGACCGGCCCACGGCGGAGCGTCGGCGACCGTGGAGAGCCCGGCGACCGCCTCCCGGGTCTCCGCGGAGATCACGCGCCCGGCCCGTCAGCCTCGTCGTCGGCCATCGGCGCGGGCGCCTCGGCCTTCTGAGCCGCGACCGGCGGATCGGGCCTCGCCGACGCCCACGCCAGCGGCCCCGCGAGCGCGAGGACGAACGCGGCGGCCGACGCGGCGACCGCACGTCGCAGGGAGCGCGACACCGGCACCGAGTCCGGCTCGTCGCAGAGCGCGAGGAAGGCGCGAGCGATCTCCAGCCGTCGCGGAGCGGCGTCGAACTTCGGCTGGGCGGAGGTGGATCGCGACATTGGGATCGCACGCGGCAGATTCCCCGACTGCCGCCGCGTCAATCCTTTCGTCGTCACCGGACGATCCCCTCCGGCGCCGACCGCCCTGCGATCCTGTCCTGCCGGATGCAGGACGACGCGCTCTACGCCGCCATCGTGGCCTTCGCCGTTGCGGCGCTCCTCACGCCGCTCGTCGCGCGCCTGGCGACGCGAGTCGGGGCGGTGGACGCCGTGCGTGATCGCGGCCTGGCCCGCGAGGCGACGCCGCTGCTCGGCGGCCTCGCCATCTTCGCCGGCGCGCTGGTCGCCGGGATCGCCTTCCTGCCCGACAACGAACGCACGCGCGGGATCCTCGTGGCCGCCGCGCTGATCACCGCGGTCGGCGCCTGGGACGACATGCGCGACCTCCCGCCCGGCGTCAAGCTCGCCGGCCAGGTCTTCGCGGCGCTCATCCTCGTCGACGCCAACGTCGTCGTCCGCAACATCACGTTCCCGTTCCTGGGCGCGCTCGAGTTCGACGAGTTCGGCGGCCCGCTCACCGTGCTCGGCCTCGTCGCCGTCATGAACGTCGTCAACTTCTCGGACGGCGTCGACGGCCTCGCGGCGGGCGTGTGCGCGATCTCCGCCGTCGCCTTCTCGATCATCGCGTTCGACCTCGGGCGCGACACCGCGGGCGTCCTCGCGGCGATCACGGCCGGGGCCGCGCTCGGCTTCCTCGTCTACAACTTCCACCCGGCGTCCGTCTTCATGGGCGACTGCGGGTCGAACCTGCTCGGGCTCCTGCTCGGCGCCGTGATCATCGAGGGCTCGCTCAAGACGAACGCCCTGATCGCGCTCATCGCGCCGCTCGTGGTGCTGGCCGTGCCGTTCCTCGACACCAGCTTCGTGGTCGCCAAGCGGATCAAGTACCGGCGGCCGGTCTACCAGGCGGACTCGAACCACTTCCACCACCGCCTGAACCGCATCGGCTTCTCCCAGCGGCGCACCGTCCTCTACCTCTACGCGTGGACGATCACGATGGCCGGGCTCGCGGTCGCGCTGCGGTTCATCCCCTACTCGAACGCGGGTGTCCTCCATCCGGGCTGGACCGCGGCCATCGCCGCGTGCTTCGTCGTCGCGCTCGCGGCCAGCGCGTACCTCGTCTATGTGCTCGAGATCCTCAAGCTGCGGCGCCTGCGCGCGTGGCAGCTGCGTCGCACCGATCCCGACACGACCGAGCACGAGATCGACCGCGAGGTCGAGCGCGAGCTCGAGACCGGCGAGTTCACCGCCCTCGGCTGAGGAGAACCTACGGTTAGCCGCACTTGTGGCGACCGGGCGGTCCGGGTTATCGTGCCTGGACCGATCGACTCGACGCGCATCGCGCGAAGGGAGGTGAGCAGGACAGATGCAGAGCACTCGCCACACGTGCCAGGGCCTCATGCCCACGGACGCCGGCGTGTTCTGGCGTCCGCTCCTGCTCGCGTCCTCGTAGTTCCTCCGGTCGCGGGCAGCACCACTGCCGCCCGTGACCCGCATCGGTCGCATCCGCCCCCGTCAGGCCACGGGCGGCTCCCCATCCATCACCATCAGGGAGCCCCAAGCAATGCACTCGCTCAACCATCCGGCCTATGCCCGCTCCGTCGTTGCAGAGCGCGTCGAGGCCGCTGAGCGCGCCGCCAAACACGGCCGCTCGCAGCACCCCCCGCCGGTCCGCAGCCGCGCCGCCTACGCGGCCGGGCGCCTCGCGCGCCGGCTGGACAGCTCGGCGGCCCGTCGTGCCGTCGCCTGAACGCCTGCCGCGCGGCGCTCCCAGCCGGGAGCGTCGCGCGGCGGTGGTCTACCCTGTCGCGCGCCTCGTGCAGACCGTCCGCCTGGAAGACCGCGAGCCGTTCGTGACCGCCGACGGCTCGTCCATCCGCGAGCTGGTCGGCGTGCCGTCCGGCAACGCCGTCAACCAGTCGCTGGCGGAGGCCACGGTGCCGCCCGGCGGCGAGACGATCGAGCACTTCCACCGCGCGGCGGAGGAGATCTACCACTTCACGGCCGGAGCCGGGCGGATGCGGCTCGGCGGCCTGGAGGCCGACGTCCGAGCCGGTGACACGGTGGTCATCGCCCCCGGCGTCCCGCACAAGCTGTGGAACACCGGCGCGGAACCGCTCGTGCTGCTCTGCTGCTGCTCGCCGCCCTACTCGCACGAGGACACGGTCCTGCTCAGCGAGTAGCCGCGCGGCCCGCCGGGTAGGCCGCGCGGCATGGCCGATGTGGAGCGGGTCACCGGCGGGCCGGGGTACCGCGCGCAGGCGACGGCGCTCAAGCCGTCGATCACCCGCACGATGCTGCTGTTCTTCATCGTGGGCGACATCCTCGGCGGTGGCATCTACGCGCTGGTGGGCGAGGTGGGCGCCGAGATCGGCGGGGCGATCTGGGTCGCCTTCGCGGTCGCCGGGATCGTGGCGGCCTTCACGGCCGCGTCGTACGCGGAGCTGGTGTCGAAGTTCCCGCTCGCCGGCGGGGCGGCGGTGTTCGTGCACAAGGCGTTCCGCACGCCGCTCTTCACGTTCCTGATCGCCTTCGCGGTCATGTGCTCCGGCGTCGCCTCGGCCGCCACGCTGGCGACCGCCTTCGGCGGCGACTACCTGAGCGAGTTCGTCGACCTGCCGACCGTGCTCGTCGGCCTCGTGGTCGTCGCCGTGCTCTCGCTGCTCAACCTGCGCGGCATCAAGGAGTCCGTGACCTTCAACATGGGGTGCACGCTGATCGAGATCGCCGGCCTCGCGCTCGTCGCCGTGATCGCCGCCGCGTTCCTGTTCGACGGCGGCGGCGACCCCGGCCGGGCGCTCGACTTCAAGGCCGGCGACAGCCCGCTGGTCCTCGCGCTGGCCGGCGCGTCCCTCGCCTTCTACGCCCTGATCGGCTTCGAGGACTCGGTCAACGTCGCCGAGGAGACGCAGGCGGCGCCGCGCGCCTTCCCCGGCACGCTGTTCCTCGGCCTCGGCATCGCGGGAGCCGTCTACCTGATCGTCACCGTGCTCGCCTCGATGGCGGTGCCGACCGACACGCTCGCCGAATCCGACGGACCGCTGCTCGAGGTCGTACAACTCGGGCCGCTGGCGATGAGCACCGAGGTCTTCTCGGCGATCGCCCTGTTCGCGCTCATCAACGGGGCGCTGATCAACCTCGTGATGGCCTCGCGGCTGATCTACGGCATGGCCCAGCAGGGCGTCATCCCGCGGCCGTTCGGGCGGGTGCTCGAGGGGCGGCGGACGCCGTGGGCCGGCATCGCGCTCAGCTCGGCGCTCGCCGCCGTGCTCGTGATCGTGGGCGACCTCGAGACGCTGGCGGACACGACCGTGCTGTTGCTCCTCCTCGCCTTCGTCGCCGTGCACATCGCGGTGCTCGTGCTGCGGCGGACGCCGGTCGACCACGAGCACTTCGTCGCCTGGACGGGCTTCCCGATCCTGGGCGTCATCAGCTGCGGCGCGCTCATCATCCAGAAGCTCGTCGAGGACACGGTGATCTTCGCCTACGCGGGCGGCCTGCTCGCGTTCGGGCTCGTGCTCTGGTTCATCGCCCGCGCCGCGTCCGGGCCGGCCGAGGAGGTCGACCCAGAGCAGCTCGCCGGGTAGCGCGGAAGCTAGCTCTCGAGCGTCGTCTCGACGGTGATCTCGCCGACGGCGCCGAGCGCGCGCGAGATGATGCAGTTCTCGCGGGTCGTCTCGGCGGTCCGCTGGAGGGTCTCGGCGTCGATGCCCGGGACGCGCGCCCGCGTGGTGAGCGCGATCTTGAAGATCGTCGGCGCCCCGTCGATGTTGCGGATGCTGACCCGCGCGTCGGTGTGGACGAGCTCCGGCACGTGGCCGGCCTCGGACAGGTCGTGGGAGAGCTGCATCGTGAAGCAGCCGGCCTCGGCCGCGCCGATCAGCTCCTCGGGGTTCGAGCCGGCACCGTCCTCGAAGCGCGACTTGAAGGTGAACGGACCCTCCCACGCGCCCGACCCCAGCGCCATCGTGCCCTCGCCCTCCTGGAGGTTGCCCCGCCATTCGGCGTTCGCCATACGTGCCATCTCGTCCTCCCGATCTCGGTGTGGGTCCCTGCAGCTTGCCAGCATGTGAACCATCCCTGCATGGCTGCTCCTCGTCGCCGCCGGACTCGCGCTCGCTGACGCCTCCATCGTCACCCTCGGGCTGCCGCCGATCATCGCCGAGCTCGACGCCTCGGTGGAGGAGGCGGCGGCGGTGCTCGGCTCGTACACGCTCGTCCTCGCCATCGCCCTGGCGGTCGCCGCGCACGTCCGCGCGTCGCCGCGGGCTCTCGCCGCCGGCGGCTCGCTCGTCTTCGCGGCCGCGTCGCTCGCCTGCGGGCTCGCAGGCTCGCTCGAACTCCTGCTCGCCGCCCGATCGCTCCAGGCGGCCGGCGCCGCCGCCCTGCTGGTCGGCACGTTCGCGCTCGTCGACGGCGGCGGAGCGGGGCGTCGCGCCTGGACGGGGGCGGCGATCTTCGGTTTCGCGGCCGGTCCCGCGCTCGGCGGCGTGCTGACCCAGGCGATCGACTGGCGCGCCATCTTCCTCGCCCAAGTGCCCGTCGCGATCGCGGCGGCCGTCGCGGCGTGGCGATCGCAGCCGGTGATCCGCGACCCCGCGCAGACCCCGGCGTCGTGGCCCACCGGGCCGGCAGTCGCGCTCGCCCTCCTCTCCGCCGCGCTCGTGGGCGTGCTCTTCCTGGTCGTGCTGATGCTCGTCACCGGCTGGTCGCTCAGCCCCCTGGCAGCGGCCGCGACCGTGTCGGTGCTGCCGCTCGCCGCGCTGGCCGCCTCGCGCGTGAGCGGCCCGGCACGCGTGCGCGCGTCCGCCGGAGCGGTGCTGGTGGGCGGAGGCGTCCTCGCGCTCGCGTCGCTCCCGAACGCCTCGCCGTGGTGGACCGTCGTCCCCCAGCTGATGGCGGGCGCCGGGATGGGGCTGGCGCTCCCCGCCCTGGCCGGGGAGCTGCTGCCGGAGCGCACGGCGTCGCAGGCCGCCCGGCTGCTGTCGGTGCGCCACGCGGGCATCACGATCGCGCTCGCCCTCCTCGCGCCGGTCGCCGCCACCCAGCTCGACAGCGCCGTCGCCAACACCCGCGAGCAGGGCGCCGCCCTCGTGCTCGACGCCCAGCTGCCGCCGCTCGACAAGCTCGCGCTGGCGGCCACGCTCGTCGGGGACCTCGACCCGGTCGACCCGCGGGGAGAGCTCCAGAGCTCGCTCGCCAGCGCACGCGTGGGGGTCGACGGCGATGACCGCGTCGCCTACGCCGCGCTCGCCGAGCGTGCCGACGACGCGCTCGTCGCCGGAGTCCAGGACGCGTTCGAGCCGGCACTCGCGATCTGCGGCGTCCTCGCGCTGCTCGCCGCCGCCGCGACGTTCCCGCGGGAACGCCGCGGTCCGGTGGCCGCCGCGGCGATCGCCGCCCTCGTGCTCGCCGGCGGCGCGCGGCTGGCCCAGCCGGCGCTCACGCCGGAGCCGATCCGCATCGCCGACCCCTGCAGCCCGCGCGCGCTCCCCGACTCGAGCGGACTCGAGGGCGCGCTCCAGGACACCGCGCTGATCGCCCTCGATCGCGCCGCTTGCCGCTTCGGCTCCTCGCGCGAGGAGCTCGCGCTGGCGCTCGTCGACGACGCCGCCCGCGACGACTTCGAGCGCGAGTACGGGGTCGACCCGCGGAGCGCCGGCGGCCTGCTCGGCGCGATCCTCGGCTTCTGACCTCCTATCTTGAGAGCCGATGAGCAAGGGGCAGCGCCTCACGTTCCTCGCGATCGCGGCGGTCATCGCGATCGTCGCGGTGGTCGTCCTCGCCGGAGGCGGCGACGACGGGTCCGGGGACTCGGGCCAGCAAGCCGCCGCCACGGCGACGCCGTCGGCGACCGCCGAGCCCCAGGAGGCGTCCCCGCAGGAGACGGAGACGCCGACGCCCGAGCCGACCCCGAAGCCGCCGCCGCTCCTGCGCGCCGGCAAGGTGACCGAGCTCAAGGTCAAGGAGGGCGACACCGTCCGCTTCCGCGTGCGCTCGGACACGGACGAGGAGATCCACGTGCACGCCTACGACATCGAGCGCGAGGTCCCGGCCGGCAAGACGATCACCGTCGCCTTCAAGGCCACGATCACCGGCATCGTCGAGATCGAGTTCCACGGCTCCGGCGAGCAGATCGGCAAGCTCACCGTCGAGCCCCGCTGAGCGCCCGCCCCGCCGTCCGGACCCGGACACCCGCCCATGAGCCGGGTGTCACAAAGTTGTTACAAAGTCGAGATTCGCGATAGAGTGGCGCTCGCCGCCGGGCCAGCGAGATCGGGGAAGCGCAGGGGTCTCCTGGCTGGCGAACTCTTCATGTCCCCATCTCGCGACCGAGACCATGCCTGCGGTGCCCGCTGACCCTGCGCGGGGCGCCGACCCGCTGGTCTTCGTCCGCTACCTGGACGTCGTGCTCCTGATCCTCGCCGCGCCGTTCGTCGTGCTGCTCGGCGCGCCGGTCACCGGCTTCGCCGTCGGCGCCCTGGCCTGGATCGCGCAGCGCGCGGCGGCGACCACGATCGACCGTGCGGCGAGCCGTTCGGGCGACTACCGGAAGGCGCTCGGAATGAGCATGGCGTCGGTCGTACTGCGCGCTTGGCTCATCGGCCTTACCATCCTGGCCGTCGGCCTGCTCGCGGAGCGCGAGGACGGCCTGACCGCAGGTGTCACCGTGCTCGTCGCGTTCACCGTCTACTTCGCCACCGCCCTCGTCCTTCATCCCCTCGAGAGGAAGCCTCCACGCGCATGAGCAGCCGGAACAAGATCCTCTTCGGCATCCTCGGCTTCTACTTCGGCTCGATCTTCCTCGTCGTGCTGATCTTCGGCTTCACGCGCCGGGACAACGAGGAGTTCGCGCCGCAGAACGAGTTCAAGCTCGACACCTGGATCGACCTTCCCGGACCAATGGACTTCAACAAGGCCGTGATGTACCTGCTGATCTCCGGGATCCTCACGGTCGTCACGATGGTCTACGTCGCCCGCCGGATGGAGGCGCGTCCCAACCGCGTGCAGACGGCCGTCGAGGTGATCTTCTCGCTCATGCGCGACAACATCACGCGCGGGAACATGGACGACAAGATGGCGATGAAGTGGTTCCCCTTCATCGGGGCCCTCTTCCTCTTCATCTGGTTCAACAACCTGATCGGCTACATCCCGCTGCCGACCAACACGGAGCATCCGATCGAGGTCTTCGGCGTGGAGATCCCGGCGTTCGCGATCTACGCGGCGACGGCCAACATCTCGATCCCGCTCGTCCTCGCCCTGATCGTCTTCGTCGCCTACAACGCGGAGGGCATCCGGGTCAAGGGTGTCCGCGGCTACCTGAAGGCGCTCGTACCGGCCGGCGTCACGGGCGGGATGGCGGTCTTCATCTTCGTGCTCGAGTTCCTCTCGAACTTCATGCGCCTCGTCTCGCTCTCCGTACGTCTCTTCGCCAACATCCTCGCCGGGCACCTGATCATCCTCTTCATGTCCGGCGGCATCGCGGTGCTGCTCGGGCTCGAGGCGCTCGGTGTCCTCACCCTGCCGTTCGGGGTGATCCTGTTCCTCTTCGAAGTCGGCCTTGTGGCGACGCTGCAGGCCTTCATCTTCGCCACGCTGACTGCCATCTACCTCGGCGGCGCCGTCGCCGAGCACCACTAGTCCAAAGGAGACTGCTTCAGTGCTCGCAACGATCCTCTCCCTGGTCTTCGCCGCCGCCGAGGATGGTGCGGACGCCGGCAAGGCGATCGCGCTCGGCGTAGGCGGCGGCCTCGGGGCCGTCGGCGCCGGCGTCGGCATCGGCATCATCTTCGGCAAGGTCATCGAGTCGGTGACCCGGCAGCCCGAGATGCGCGACGAGATCACCGGCATCCAGTGGCTCGGCTTCGCCCTCACCGAGGCGTGCTTCTTCTACGGGCTGGTCGCGGGCCTGATCGCGTTCTTCCTCTAGGCCCATGACCGACCTGCTCATCATCGCCACGGAGGCGAGTGGGGAGGACGAGGGCGGGAGCTTCCTCGTCTCGCCCGACATCGGGCTGATGATCTGGACGCTGCTCGTCTTCGGCATCTCCATGTTCCTGCTCTACAAGCTCGCGTTCCCGCGCATCACGGAGGCGCTGGACCGTCGCCAGCGTGCGATCGAGGACTCGATCGACACGGCGGAGCGCATCCGCTCCGAGGCCGAGAAGATCCTCGAGGAGTACCGCGAGCGGCTCGCCGAGGCTCGCTACCAGGCCGACGACATCGTCGCCCGCGCGCGCAAGACCGGCGAGGCGGCCGAGAGCGAGATCGTCGCCGACGCGCGCACCAAGCGCGAGGAGATGATGGAGCAGACGCGTCGCGACATCGAGGCCGAGACGCGCCGCGCCATCCAGGAGATCCGCGCCGAGGTCGCCGACCTCACGGTGCTCGCCACCGAGAAGGTCACGCGCAAGACGCTGACCGACGAGGACCA
Organism: uncultured Solirubrobacteraceae bacterium; assembly: GCA_963730535.1. Lineage (GTDB taxonomy): Bacteria > Actinomycetota > Thermoleophilia > Solirubrobacterales > Solirubrobacteraceae > DASSUW01. Next base: position 246,759 of record CAVSRU010000014.1, on the reverse strand, counting down.
CCGGCGGCTGGTCGAGGAGGCGCTCGCCGAGCTCGACTTCGCGAGCCTCTCCGGCGAGGAGCACACCCGGTAATGGAAGAGATCGCCACCGTCTACGCCAGGTCGCTGTTCGAGGTCGCGGCCGAGCAGGACAAGCTCGACCTCGTGCGCGAGCAGCTGGGCGAGTTCGCCGACGCCGTGTCGGAGAACCGCGAGCTCCAGCTCTTCCTGTTCTCGCCCTACTTCTCGACCGAGGAGAAGAAGGACGGGCTGGACCGCGCGCTGACCGACGTGGACCCGGCGGTGGAGAACTTCCTCAAGTTGCTGATCGAGAAGCACCGCACGCCGGTGATCTTCCGCATCCGCGCGGAGTACGACCGGATGTGGGAGGAGGAGAACAAGCTCCTCCCGGTCGAGATCACATCGGCCGTGGAGCTGCCGGAGGGGATCGTCAAGCAGCTCGGCGACCGCATCGCCGAGCAGACCGGCCGCCGGGTCGAGCTGTCCTCCCACGTGCAGCCCGACATCCTGGGCGGCATCGTGGTCCAGGTCGGCAACTCCGTCCTCGACGCATCCATCCGCAACCGACTTCAACAACTACGGCGCCAAGTGGCCAAGGCAGGGTAAATGCAGATCAAGCCCGACGAGATCACCTCCATCCTCAAGAGCCGCATCGAGGGCCTCGAGGAGGGTCAGGCCGACCTCACCGAGGTGGGCACGGTCCTCTCCGTCGCCGACGGCATCGCCCGCATCCACGGCCTGGAGAACTGCCAGGCGTTCGAGATGCTCGAGCTGCCGCACGACGTCACCGGTCTCGCGCTCAACCTCGAGTCCGACAACGTCGGCGCCGTGCTGTTCGGCCCCTGGGAGCACATCGTCGAGGGCGACACGGTCAAGCGCACCAGCCGCCTGCTCGAGATCCCGGTCGGCGAGCAGCTGCTCGGCCGCATCGTCTCCCCGCTCGGCGTGCCGCTCGACGGCAAGGGCGACATCAACACCGAGCACATGCGCCCGGCCGAGTTCAAGGCCCCCGGCGTCGTGCAGCGCCAGCCGGTCAAGGAGCCGATGCAGACCGGCATCAAGGCGATCGACGCGATGATCCCGATCGGCCGCGGTCAGCGCGAGCTGATCATCGGCGACCGCCAGACCGGCAAGACGGCGATCGCGATCGACACGATCATCAACAACCGGGACACGGGCGTCGTCTCGGTCTATGTGGCGATTGGCCAGCGGATGTCGACCGTGGTCGGCATCGCCCGCCTGCTCGAGGACGCCAACGCGCTCGACAACACGATCATCGTCGCGGCTCCGGCCGACGAGGCGGCGCCGATCAAGTACATGGCGCCGTACGCCGGCTGTGCGATGGCCGAGCACTTCCTCTACAACGGCGGCCACGCGCTGGTGGTCTATGACGACCTCACCAAGCACGCGTACGCCTACCGCCAGATGTCGTTGCTGCTGCGCCGCCCGCCCGGGCGCGAGGCCTACCCTGGCGACGTCTTCTACCTGCACTCCCGCCTGCTCGAGCGCGCGGTCAAGCTCAACGACGCCCTCGGCGGCGGCTCGCTGACGGCGCTGCCGGTGATCGAGACGCAGGCCGGCGACGTGTCGGCCTACATCCCGACCAACGTGATCTCGATCACCGACGGGCAGATCTTCCTCGAGCCCGGCCTCTTCAACTCGGGCGTGCGCCCGGCCATCAACGTCGGCATCTCGGTGTCGCGCGTGGGCGGCAACGCGCAGATCGCGCCGCTGCGGAAGGTCGCCGGCAAGCTCAAGATCGAGCTGTCCCAGTACCGCGACCTCGAGGCGTTCGCCCAGTTCGGCTCCGACCTCGATCCCGAGACCCAGCGCACGCTCGCCCGCGGCGACCGGCTCGTCAAGTCGCTCAACCAGGGCGAGCGCTCGCCGCTCCCCGTCGAGGACCAGGTCGCGGTCGTCTACGCGGCCACCAACGGGTTCCTCGACCGCATCTCCGCCGACCGCGTGGGCGAGTTCAACCAGGGCCTCGTCGAGCGCCTCCACGCGGAGATCGCCGAGGTGCTGAAGAAGATCGCCGAGGGCGATTGGAGCGACGAGACGCAGAAGGCGCTCGACGACGCGATCGGCCAGTACGCGAGCGACTTCGGCTACGACCTCGACGAGGAGGGCCAGCCGCTCACCGACGAGCAGGCCATCCGGGAGGGCGGCGGCCGGCGCGAAGAGGAGAGCGACGAGGAGGAAACGGAGGAGGCGGAGCAGCGCGAGCCTGCGACCGCGTAGACCATGGCGCAGAAGGACGTCAAGAACCGCATCGCGTCGGTCAAGAACATCCAGAAGATCACGCGCGCGATGGAGATGGTCGCCGCTGCGCGCCTGCGGCGCGCCGAGCAGCGGATCGAGGCGCTGCGGCCCTACGCCTCAGCGATCCGGCGGATGACCCGCCAGGCGGCCGAGGCTGCCCAGAACGTCCCGAACCTGCCGATCCTCAACGAGCACGAGTCCGAGAACACCGTCGGCCTCCTGCTCGTGACCGGCGACCGCGGTCTGGCCGGCGCTTTCAACTCGCAGATCGTGCGCGCGGGGATCCGCGCCGCGGCCGACCACGAGTCCGAGGGCCGCTCGCTGGCGTGGTACGCGTCCGGACGCCGCGGCGTGTCCTCGCTCACCTTCCGCGGCCGCGAGGTGGCCGGCGCCTACACGGGCTTCACCGACCGCCCCTCATACGGTGACGCGCGCGACATCGCCTCCGACCTCATCGCCGCCTACGTCGACGACAAGGTCGACCGCGTGGAGATCATCTACAACCAGTACATCTCGCCGCTCACCCAGAAGGTCACGCGCGAGACGCTGCTCCCGCTCCAGCACGCCACGATCCTCGAAGGTGACGAGGGCCTCGGGGGCCGGGCCGGCGGCGAGGAGGACGAGGAGGACGACGGCGCCAAGCGCGCGCTCGTCGAGTACGAGCCCGACCCCGAGGAGATCCTCCAGCGGCTGATCCCGGCCTACGTCGAGATCTCGCTCTACCGGGCGCTGCTCGAGTCCACGGCCTCCGAGCACGGCGCGCGCATGACCGCCATGCGCAACGCCTCGACGAACGCCGGGGACATCATCAAGGACCTGACCCTGCAGATGAACCGCGAGCGCCAAGCGGAGATCACGCAGGAGATTCTGGAAGTCGTGTCCGGGGCCGAAGGCCTCAGGTAAGGAGAAACGTGGCTGCCCCTACTGAAACGCAGAACGAGCGCGAGACCCAGAACGTCGGCCGGATCGAGGAGATCCAGGGCGTCGTGATCGAGGCCGTCTTCCCCGACGAGTTGCCCGAGATCTACTCGGCCATCCTGGTCAAGCGCGAAGCGGCCGAGGACCAGGACGAGAACATCAGCCCCGACCTCGTGTGCGAGGTCCAGCAGCACCTGGGCGACGACCGCGTGCGCGCGGTGGCGATGGACTCGACCGACGGCATCTCGCGCGGGACCGAGGTGGTCGACACCGGCGGGCCGATCACGGTGCCGGTCGGCCGCGTCACGCTCGGCCGGATCTTCAACCTGCTCGGCGAGGCGATCGACCAGGGTGACCCGATCGAGGTCGAGGAGCGCTGGCCGATCCATCGCTCCGCGCCGACCGTCGAGCAGCTCACCCCGACGGCCGAGATGTTCGAGACCGGCATCAAGGTCGTCGACCTGCTCGCTCCCTACGCCAAGGGCGGCAAGGTCGGTCTGTTCGGCGGCGCCGGCGTGGGCAAGACCGTGCTCATCCAGGAGCTCATCAACAACCTCGCCCAGGAGCACGGCGGCCTGTCCGCGTTCTGCGGCGTCGGCGAGCGCTCGCGCGAGGGCAACGACCTCTGGCTCGAGATGTCGGAGTCGGGCGTGATCGACAAGACGATGCTCGTGTTCGGGCAGATGAACGAGCCGCCCGGCGCCCGCATGCGCGTCGCCCTCTCCGGCCTCACGATGGCCGAGTACTTCCGCGACGAGGAGGGGCAGGACGTGCTCCTCTTCATCGACAACATCTTCCGCTTCGTGCAGGCGGGCTCCGAGGTCTCCGCCCTGCTCGGCCGCATGCCGTCGCAGGTCGGCTACCAGCCCACGCTCGAGTCCGAGATGGGCCAGCTCCAGGAGCGCATCACGTCGACCCGCAAGGGCTCGGTCACGTCGATCCAGGCCATCTACGTGCCGGCCGACGACCTCACGGACCCGGCCCCGGCCTCGGTGTTCGCCCACCTCAACGCCACGACGACGCTCTCGCGGGCGATCTCCGAGAAGGGCATCTACCCGGCGGTCGACCCGCTCGACTCGACCTCGACGATCCTCAAGCCCGAGATCGTGGGCGAGGAGCACTTCACGGTGGCCAACGAGGTCAAGCAGGTGCTCCAGCGCTACCGCGAGCTCCAGGACATCATCGCCATCCTCGGCATCGACGAGCTCTCTGACGAGGACAAGGTGCTCGTGCAGCGGGCCCGCCGGATCGAGCGCTTCCTGTCCCAGCCGTTCCACGTGGCGGAGGCCTTCACCGGCACGCCCGGCCAGTACGTGCCGATCGGCGAGACCGTGCGCTCGTTCCGCGAGATCCTCGACGGCAAGCACGACGACCTGCCGGAGTCCGCGTTCCTGCTCAAGGGCTCGATCGACGACGTGGTCGAGGCGTCCAAGGGCGACCGCTGATGGCGCGGACGCCCTTCCAGGTCGAGGTCCTCACGCCCGAGGGCGAGGTCTTCAGCGACGAGGTGGAGATGGTCTCCACCAAGACGACGGTCGGGTCGATCGGCCTGCTGGCCAACCACCAGCCGCTGCTCGCCATGCTCGACCCGACCGAGCTGCGGCTCTACAAGACCGAGTCCGACGTCGTCCGCTTCGCCCAGGGCGAGGGGTTCCTCCAGGTCGCGGGGACCCACGCCCTCGTGCTGGTCGACGAGGCGTTCGCGATCGAGGACCTCGACCCCGGGGACCTCCGCTCGCGGCTCGAGCGGGCCGAGCAGGCGCTCTCGAGCGCCGAAGAGGGCACCGAGGAACAGCGCGCGGCGGCGCGCGACAAGCGCCGCTACGAGGCGTTCCTCAAGCTCGTCGAGGGCGGTCGCTAGGCCTTTCCACGCTCCAGGCGCGGTGGTACGGTCGCCGGGAGCGCCATGAACTACCGGATTCTCGGCCCCCTCGAGGTCGCCGAAGCCGATCGGCTGGTTCCACTCGGCCGTGGACGTCAGCGGTCCGTGCTCGCGCTCCTGCTCCTGCATGCGAACGAGGTCCTCTCCAGCGAGCGGCTGATCGACGAGCTGTGGGGCGAGTCGCCGCCACCGACCGCGAGCAAGACCGTCCAGGTCTACGTCTCGCAGCTGCGAAAGGCGCTGCGCAACGGCGACCCCGAGGGCCCGCTACTCACGCGCGGACGCGGCTACGTGATGAAGGTCGAGCCCGGCGAGCTGGACCTCGAGCGGTTCGAGCAGGCCCTCGCGCAGGGCCGCCGCGCGCTGGACGCCGCAGCACCTGAGGAGGCGGCCGACACCCTCCGCGACGGCCTCGCGCTGTGGCGCGGGGCACCGCTCGCCGACTTCGCGTACGAGCCGTTCGCGCAGGCCGAGATCGCTCGGCTCGAGGACCTGCGGCTGGCCGCCACGGAGGAGCGGATCGAGGCCGATCTGGAGCTCGGCCGCCACGCCGAAGTCGCCGGCGAGCTGGAGGCACTGGTCGCCGCGCACCCGCTGCGCGAGCGCTTGCGCGGTCAGCTCATGCTCGCGCTCTACCGCTGCCACCGCCAGGCCGAGGCGCTCGACGTGTACCGGCAGGGACGGCACCGGCTGGTGGAGGAGCTCGGCATCGAGCCGAGCAGCTCGCTCCGGCACCTCCACGACCAGATGCTCGCGCAGGACCCGGCGCTCGGCGCGCCGGCCCGCCTGCCCCGGCCGCCGATCCCGCGCGGGCTGCCCGCAGCGATCGCCCGGCGGCCTCGCGCGATCATCCTCGCCGGGGTGGCGCTGCTCGCCGCCGCGCTCGGCGTCGCCGGCGTCCAGGCGCTTCGCGGCGACCCGGCCCCACAGCGGCCGTCCGTGCCCTTGACCTACAGCGCGCTCGCCGCCGTCGCGCCCGAGAGCGGTGTGGTCGACGGCGCGCTCGCGCTCCCCGGCGTCAGCCGCCTCGCGGTGGAGCGCGACCGTGTCTGGGTCGGGGGCGACGACTCCGGCACGGTGTCGGCGGTCGATGCCCGGTCTCGACGGCTGGTGCGCACGGTGACGACTGGGCTGTTCCCCAGCGACATCGCTGCCGGCGAGGGCTCGGTGTGGGTCGTCGACGGCGCGCGCGGGCGTGTGGCCCGGATCGAGCCCAGCTACGGCCGCGTGCTCTGGACCTCGCGCTTTACGCCATCCGGCGAGGCGCCGGCCGACCGCTTCGGGTTCGACCCGACGTCGATCGCGGTGGGCGCCGGCGCGGCCTGGATCACGGACGGGAGCCGCCGGCTCCTGCGCGTCGAGCCCGACGGAGGCATCAAGGCGATCCGCGTGGGCCGGCCGCTCGTGGGCGTGGCCGCCGGGGCGGGCGGCGTGTGGGCGATCAGCGGCGCGACGGCCGAGGTGCTGCGCATCGAGCCGCGCACGAACGAGGTGACGTTCCCGCTGCCGCTGGTGAGCGGCGTCGCACTCGACTCAGCCTATCCGCGCGCGGTCGCAGTGGGAGGCGGGTACGTGTGGGTGCTCAGCGGCAACACGGGGGCGGTGACCAAGGTCGACCCGCGCACGCGTAGCGTCGTCAGCACGGTCAAGATCGGCGTCGACCGCACGCCGGCCCAGCTGGCCGCGGGCGGCGATGCGGTGTGGGTCGCGAACGAGGACGGGACGCTGGCGCGCGTCGAGGCCGCCACCGACGAGGTCATGGTCTACGACGTGGGCCGCACGCTTCGGGACGTCGCCGTCGGGGCGGGCGCCGTGTGGGCGACCAACCGGCTGGCCGACTGCTGCGGGCAGGAGGAATGACGACCGCGCGGGTTCCCTTGCTCGGTCTCCTGGCCGCCGTCGTCGTCGCCGGCTGCGGCAGCGACGATCCCGAGCCGAGGGTGACGCAGGTCGCTGCCCCGGCACCGCTCGAGACCTGCTCGCAGGTCTACTACGGCGGCCCAGGCCAGCCGGACGTGCTGATCGCCTCGGACATCCCGCTGCAGGGCACGTATGCGCACGACGGGCGGCAGGGCACGAGAGCGGTCCGGCTCGTGCTCGAGGAGAGGGACTTCAGCGCGGGGCGCTTCCGGGTCGGCTACGTCTCGTGCGACGGCTCGACGCCGACCGACGACAGCTCGCCGGCCAAGTGCCGGCGCAGTGGCCGCGCGTATGCGGCGGCCAAGCCCGTGGTGGCCGTGATCGGGCCGTTCTTCTCGAGCTGCGCGATCTACATGATGCCGGTGCTCAACCGTGCCGGGCTCGCCGAGATCGGCCCCTCGAACACCTACGTCGGGCTCACCCGGTCGGGTCCAGGGATCCCCGAGGGCCAGCCGGAGCAGTTCCGCCCGAGCGGGCGCCCGAACTTCGTCCGGCTCGCCGCCCCCGACGACCTCCAGGGCCGCGCGCACGCGGGCCTCGCGCAGGAGCGCGGCGAGGGCACCGCCTACGTGCTGCACGACGGGGTCGACGCCTATGGCCTCGGCGCTGCCGAGGGCTTCCGCGACGCCGCGCGCGCCGAGGGGATCGAGGTGGTGGGCTTCGGGACCTGGGACCCCGAGGCATCCGGCTACCGGCCACTCGCGAGCCGGATCCGCCGCAGCGGCGCCGACGGCATCTTCCTCGGCGGCTACCTCCTGTCCAACGCTGGCAAGCTGATGCAGGATCTGCGGGCCACGCTCGGCGACGACGTCACGCTGATGGCGACCGAAGGGATGTTCCCCGTGTCCGCGCTGCGCTCGCGCGCCGGCGCCGCCGCCGAGGGCCTGCTCGTCACGCTCTCGTCGGTGGCCACCGAGCGGCTGGAGGGGCCGGGTGCCGACTTCCTCGCACGCTTCCGCAAGGCGACCGGCCAGGACCCGTGCTGCTACACCGTCCACGTCGCCCAGGCCACGCACACGCTGCTCGATGCGATCGCCGCCTCCGACGGCTCGCGCCGGTCAGTTACCAGCAAGCTGCTCGACCTGCGCACGACGGACGGCATCATCGGCGACTTCCGCTTCGACGCGAACGGCGACGTCACGCCGCCGCTGGTCAGCGTCTACCGGATGACCGACGGCAAGCAGAAGCTGTTCGAGGTCGTCGAGAATCCGTAGCTGTGCAGGGCATTTACCGCATTTAACCGAGTCGGTGCCGCGGACTTACCGGTGCTCGGGAGCGTGCCGGCCATGCCCACCACCTCACACATCACCCGCACCATCGCTACGGCCCTCGTGGCCGGCGCCGCGCTCGCCCCGGCCGCGGCCGCTCAGGAGCAGGACCTCCGCTCGCCGGACACGAAGGACGCCGCCACGCGGCTCGAGCGCACGCAGGACTTCCGGGCGCCCGACACGCGCGACGCCGCCGAGGGGCGCACCGCCCCGGTCGTCGAGTTCGTCGAGGTCTCGCGGGACAGCGGCTTCGACGTCAGCGATGCCGTCGTCGGCGCCGCGAGCGGCGTCGGGCTCGTGCTGATCGCGACCGGCGGCGCGCTGACCACCGCGCACATGCGCCGCCGTCGGCTGCGCTCCGCGCAGGTCTGAACACCCGTGCGGTGGGGGCGCCGCCGGCGCCCCCACCGCGCTCAACCTCTCAGGAGCTCGCCATGACTGGCTTCACGGTCACAGAACTGCCGCGCGCCCTCGAGCCGGTGACGAGGGACACGTTTGCTGATCCGCCTCCGCCGCCGGCCTGCCGACGGCGATCAGCGCCCGCACGAAGGCCAGCGCGTCGTCGTGCACGCCCTCGGCGCGGCGCCGGCCCGCGTCCTTGACCGCGATCCGCCCCGCCAGCGTTCCGGCCGCGTCGTCGCCCAGCCGGCCGTCGGGAAGCAGGGGGCGCAGCGGGAGCAGCCGGCGCGGGCCGCGGCGGCGCTGCTCGTGACGCTCCTGGGCCCACCGCAGGCACATCCGGGCCCGCTCGGCCTGTACGCCGGCCACCGCACGCGTGCCGACGGCCTCGGAGGCGAGCGGGAGCAGGTCCTGCCGCCGCCGGTCGTCGATCCCGTCGTTGTACGTGCGCAGGAAGCCGGCGATCACGGGGTCGACGCAGCGCGGGCGATCGCTGAACGGCTCGTCGGCCAGCATCGAGGACAGCTCCATCACGCACGCTCCGTGGTCGGGATCACGGTGCTTCCCCTGGGAGAGCCGTACGGTCTGATGGGTCGCCTGGGACATGGGAGCTCCTTCCGTTTTCTCGCCTACCTCTCAGTCTCCCACGCGCCGCTACTCTCCTGCGGGTGGATGAACGGGTTCTGACCGAGCGCCTGGTCACCTACGACACGTCCACCGCTGAAGGCCTGCATGCGGCGGCGGGCTTCGTCAAGGGATGGCTGGAGGCGCGCGACATCGACGTGGAGGCGCATCGCTTCGGCGATCTGCACGCGCTGACCGCGACGGTGGGCGGCGCTGACGACGTCCCGACCGTCGTCTTCCACGGCCATCTCGACGTCGTCCCCGGCCACAGCGAGCAGTTCCAGCCCCGGGTCGAAGGCGACCGCCTGTACGGCCGCGGCGCCTATGACATGAAGGGCGGCCTCGCGGCGATGATGTGCGCGGCCCACGACCTCTCCGACCAGACCGACGTGCGCGTGCGGCTCGTGATCGTGCCGGACGAGGAGTCCGAGGACATCGAGCGCCGCTCCAGCGACGACCTGGTGCGCCGCGGCTACGTGGGCGACTTCGCGATCACCGGTGAGCCGACCAACCTGCACATCGGGATCCAGGCGAAGGGCGTGCTCGCCTGCCGGATCCACGTGCACGGGCGGGCCGCTCACGGCTCCACCCCGTGGCTGGGCGACAACGCGATCGTGAAGGCGGTCGACGTGTTCCGGCGAATCGAGTCCATGCCGTTCTCCCGCGAGTCGTCGGAGATGTTCGACCGGCCGTCGATCAACCTCGGGCGCATCGTCGGGGGCGACGCGCCCAACAAGGTGCCTGACGCCTGCGTGATGGACATCGACATCCGCTACCTGCCCAACCAGGACCCCGGCGACATCCTCGAGGAGATCCGCGCGATCCCCGACCTCGACGTCAAGCGGACGTTCGTGTTCCCGCCGGCCCACGTGTCGCGCTCGAACCCGTTCGTGCGCGCGCTGAGCGAGACCGTCGGCCCGCAGGGCGACGGCGCGTCGGTGTCGGTGGGCCGCGACGGCGCCTCGGATGCCGTCTCGTTCCTGCGTGCCGGCATCCCGGCCGTCGAGTTCGGCCCCGCCGGCGCCGGCCACCACGGTCCCGAGGAGTGGGTCTCGATCCGCTCGCTGGCCGAGTACCGGGAGCTGCTCGTGACGTTCGCCCGGGGGCTGCCCGCGCGGCTCGCCGACGGTACCGCCCCGCTGCGCGCGGTCGAGGGCGGCGCGGCGTGAACCCGAGCGGCGAGCGCCCGCCCCGGCTGGGGCTCAAGATGGTGCTGCGCGCGCTGCTGGCGTGCGTGGTCGTTGCGCTGCTGACCGCGACCGCCGTCGCCACCGCCGTCCTGCGCGAGGTCGAGGACATCACGGCGCCGTTCCGCGACGGCCGCGTGGCCAACATCGACGTGCCGGAGCTCGACAAGGCCGAGGCCGGCGGGCCGCGCACGTTCATGATCCTCGGCTCCGACCAGCGCAAGGGCGTCGACGCCGGCGCCGGAGCCCGCTCCGACACGATCCTGCTCGCCCGCGCGGACCCGGACAAGGACGCGATCGCGGTGATGTCGATCCCGCGCGACCTCAAAGTCGCGATCCCCGGCCACGGCGAGGGCAAGATCAACGGCGCGTTCGAGCTGGGCGGCAAGAAGGGCGGCCCGCGGCTCACCGTGCGGACCGTCAAGAAGCTGTTCCTGGACCACACCGGCAAGCCGTTCCCGATCACGAACGTGATGGTCATGGACTACGGCGCCTTCCAGGAGGCGGTCGACCGCGTGGGCGGCGTCTACGTCGACATCGACCGCGACTACTTCAACGACAACTCGGCGGGCGAGAACTACGCCACGATCGACGTCAACCCCGGCTACCAGAAGCTGACGGGTCGCGACGCGCTGGACTACGTGCGCTACCGGCACGGGGACAACGACCTCGTCCGGGCCGCTCGCCAGCAGGACTTCCTGCGCCAGGCCAAGAACGCGGCCGGCGTCCGCCGCCTGCTCTCGCTCGGCGAGAGCAAGAAGCTCGTGCGCGTCTTCAGCCGTTACGTCCAGGTCGATCGCTCGCTGCGCTCGACCAAGCAGGTCTTCTCGATGCTGCGGCTCGTCCTCTACCTCGCGCAGGAGAACCCGAAGATCAACGAGGTGCGGTTCCGGGTCCAGGAGGCGCGCAACCCGCAGCTCGACTCGAACCTCTACGTGCGCGACGCCGACCTGCGCAAGATCCGTTCGGAGTTCATGAACGCCGAGGGCTCCGCGGAGCCGCGCGAGCGGTCTGCGGGCCCGACGGCGCGCGACCGCGAGTTCGACAAGGTCCGTCGCAAGCGCAAGCGCAAGCCGGTGGCCGTCGCCGGGCTGGAGGACACGCGGCGCGAGGGCGAGGACCAGGCCGTGATCGCCGACCCCAAGCTGAAGTTCCCGTTCTACTTCCCGACCGTGCGGGTCACCGGCTCCTCGTACGCGGGCACCGAGCCGCGGGTCTACAAGATCCGGGACGAGCGGGGCAAGAAGCACGCGGCCTACCGGATGGTCCTGCGCGCCCCCGGGATCGGCGAGTACTACGGCGTCCAGGGGCTGACCTGGAAGTCGCCGCCGCTGCTCGACGACCCGGATCGCACCGTCACCCACAAGGGCCGCAAGCTGCGGCTGTACTACGACGGCCGGGCACTGCGGCTCGTGGCGTGGCGGACCAAGCGCGGCGTGTACTGGGTCTCCAACACGCTCACGCACTCCGTCGGCGGGGCCCAGATGCTCGAGATCGCTGCTTCTCTGCGGCGACTCAAGCAGTAGGCTGGACCGCCCGCATGAGCAGCGCGAGCAGAGAGCCAATCGGCGTCATCGGCACGGGCTACGTGGGTCTCGTCACCGCCGCCGGGTTCGCCGAGCTGGGCAACGAGGTGTGGTGCATCGACATCGACGAGGCCAAGATCGAGGGCCTGCGGGCCGGCCGCATGCCGATCTGGGAGCCGGGCCTCGAGGAGCTCGTCGCCCGTCACCGCGACCGCCTGCACTTCTCGACCGACCTGGGCGACGCGTTCGAGCACGCGCGGCTGCTGTTCGTGGCCGTCGGCACGCCGCCCACCTACTCGGGCGACGCCGACCTCTCCGCCGTCTACGCGGTCGTGGAGGCGATGCCCGCCTCCGACCGCCACGCGCTGGTCATGAAGTCGACGGTGCCGGTCGGCACCGGCGACAGCATCCGGCGCGTGTTCGACGAGCACGGCAAGGGCGGCTTCTCGTACGTCGCCTGCCCGGAGTTCCTCAAGGAGGGCTCCGCTCTGAAGGACTTCCTCGCGCCCGACCGCGTGGTCGTGGGCGACGACGGCGACTGGGCGGGCGACGCCGTGGTCGAGCTCTACGCGCCGCTCGAGGCTCCACTCGTGCGCACCGACGTGCGCAGCGCCGAGATGGTCAAGCTGGCCTCCAACGCGTTCCTCGCCACGAAGATCTCGTTCATCAACGAGATCGCCAACGTCTGCGAGGAGACGGGCGCCGACGTCGTCGAGGTCGCCCGCGGGATGGGGCTCGACGATCGCATCGGCCCGAAGTTCCTCCAGGCCGGGATCGGCTTCGGGGGCTCGTGCTTCCCTAAGGACGTGGCCGCGCTCAAGCAGCTCGCCGGCAACTCCGGCTATCACTTCCAGCTCCTGAACTCGGTGATCGAGGTGAACGAGCTCCAGAAGCGCCGGGTGATCGCCAAGCTCCAGAAGCACCTCGGGAACCTCGTCGGCAAGGAGATCGGGCTGCTCGGGCTGGCGTTCAAGGCGAACACGGACGACATGCGCGAGGCCTCGTCGCTCGTGCTGTCGGCGCGGCTCCAGGCCGCCGGCGCCCGCGTGCGCGCCTACGACCCGGTCGCCGAGCAGGAGGCGCGCAAGCTGATCCGGGGGATGCAGTTCTGCGCGTCGGCGTCCGAGGTGGCGCGGGGCGCGGACGCGGTGGTGCTCGTGACCGAGTGGCCGGAGTTCGCGGCGCTCGACTTCCGGGAGCTGGCCGGCGAGATGCGGGGGTCGCTGCTGGTCGACGGGCGCAACTTCCTCGATCCGGAGGCGGTCGTCTCCGCCGGGCTGACCTACGAGGGCGTCGGCCGCCCGGCGATGCGCGGGGCCGTCCCGGCCCTCGAGGGGGACTGATGCAGGCATTGATCCTGGCGGGCGGCGAGGGCACGCGGCTGCGGCCGCTCACCTCCACCGTGCCCAAGCCGGTGGTCCCGCTCGTGGACCGCCCGTTCGTGCGCTTCATGCTCGACTGGCTGCACGGGCACGGGATCGACGACGTCGTGATGTCGTGCGGCCACCTGGCCAGCGGGGTCCGCAACGTGCTCGGCGACGGCAGCGCGTTCGGGATCAGGCTGCGGTACATGGAGGAGCGCGAGCCGCTCGGGACCGGGGGGGCGCTGAAGTTCGCCGAGCCGCTGCTCGACGAGCGCTTCGTGATGCTCAACGGCGACGTGCTGACCGACCTCGACGTCACCGCCCAGCTCACCCAGCACGAGCGCACGGGCGCGGTGGCGACTCTGGCGCTCACCCCCGTCGAGGACCCTTCGGCCTACGGGCTCGTGCGGACCGACGGCGACGGCGCGGTGACCGAGTTCGTCGAGAAGCCGTCGCCGGACCAGGCGGACACGTCGAATATCTCGGCGGGCGTCTACGTGCTCGAACGGCGCGTGCTCGAGATGCTCGAGGCCGACCAGCCGGCGTCGATCGAGCGCGACGTCTTCCCGCGGCTCGTCGGCGACGGGCTCTACGGGTGCGTGTCGTCGGGGTACTGGCTCGACATCGGGACGCCCGAGCGCTACCTGGAGGGCACGTTCGACATCCTCGAGGGGACGGTCGCGACGCCCGTGCGCGAGCGGATGGGCGACAGCTACCTGTGCGTGGAGGACGGCGTCGAGACCGCGGGCCGGATCATCCCGCCGGCGCTCGTGGAGACCGGCTGCCGGATCGGCGAGGGCGCGCGGATCGGCGGCCGGGTCGTGCTCGAGCACGGCGTGACGATCGGCGCCGGCACGACGATCGAGCGGGCGGTCGTCATGCAGGGGACCGAGATCGGAGAGGGCTGCACGCTGGCGGGCTGCATCGTCGCCGGCGGCGTGCGGATCGGCAACCACTGCACGATCGACGGCATGAGCGTGCTGGGGGAGGGAGTCACGGTCGGCGACGCCAACGTGATCTCCAACGGCGCGCGGATCTTCCCCGGCGTCACGCTGCCCGACGGCGCGCTGCTCTTCTGATGGCCGACCTCGACCGCGCGGCGGTCGCGGCCGTCGACCCGACGGGACAGGCGGCGGAGATGCTCGGCCTCGCGGAGCACCTGCGCGACGCGCTGTGGCGCGTCGACTCGGCGGGCATCGCCCCGGCGGACGCGCCCGGCGGCGTGGTCGTAGCCGGCATGGGCGGCTCGGCGGCGGGCGCCCGGCTCGCGCTCGCGGCGCTCGGGCCGCGACTGCGGCGCCCGTTCGCGATCGTCGACGACTACGCGCTCCCCGGCTGGGTCGGCCCCGACACGCTCGTGCTCTGCTCGAGCTACTCGGGCGCCACTGAGGAGACGCTGTCGGCCTACGACGACGCGGCGGCGCGCGGGGCGCGGCGGCTCGTGGCCACCACCGGCGGCCCGCTTGCCGAGCGCGCCCGGCGCGACGGCGTGCCGGTGATCCCGGTGCCAGGCGGCTTCCAGCCGCGGGCGGCGATCGGCTACTCGCTCGTGGCGGCGCTCGAGGTGGCCGCGCTCGCCGGCGCCGCGCCCTCGCTGCGTGGCGAGGTCGACGCGGCCGCCGGGCTCGCCCAGGGGCTCGCCGGCGGTTGGGGCCCGGAGGGGCCGGAGGACGGAGAGGCCAAGGTGCTCGCGCGGCGGCTGCACGGCACGGTGCCGGTCATCGCGGGGGCCGAGCTCGCCGCGGCGGCCGCCTACCGCTGGAAGTGCCAGATCAACGAGAACGCGGGGCAGCCCGCGTTCTCCTCGCCGCTGCCGGAGCTCGACCACAACGAGGTCGTCGGCTGGCCGGCGGCCGCCGACTTCGGCCGCTTCTCCGCGGTCTTGCTCGAGGACCCCGGCGCGCACCCACGCAACGTGCAGCGTGCGGAGGCGACCGCCGAGGCGGTCGCGGCGGGCACCGACATCGTCGAGCGCGTGCGCGCCCGCGGGGAGACGCGGCTCGAGCGCGTCGTGTCGCTCGTCCTCCTCGGCGACCTCGTCTCCCTCTACCTGGCGGTGCTGCGGGGCAAGGACCCGGCGTCGATCGAGCCGATCGACACGCTCAAGGCCGCGCTGGTCGAGCAGTGACGACGGTCTTCGTCGGCGGCATCGTGCGCACCATGGATCGGGCGCGGCCGGTGGCGCGCTCGCTCGTCGTCGAGGGCGACCGCATCGTCGCGCTCGACGAGGAGCCGGCCGGCGCCCGGCGCGTCGACCTCGACGGCGGCTGTCTGTTGCCGGGCTTCACGGACTCGCATGTCCACTTCCCGACGTGGGCGCTCACGCGCCGCGAGCTCCAGCTCCACGGGACGCGCGACGAGGTGCTCGCGCGTGTGGCGGAGGTGGCGCCGCGCGTGCCGCCCGGGCGCTGGCTGCGCGGGTTCGGCTGGACGGGCTTCGAGCCGTCGCTCGAGCTGCTCGACGCGACGACGGGCGACGTGCCCACCGCGCTGCTGGCGCACGACTGGCACTCGCTGTGGCTGAACTCGGCGGCGCTGGCGCACGCGCGGGGCGACCTCGAGCGGCCAGGCGGCGAGGTCGACCTCGAGGCCGGCGTGCTGCGCGAGGAGGCCGCGTGGTCGTTCCGCGACCGCTTCACGCTTGCGACCCACGAGGAGCTCGTGGAGGCGACGCGCGCGGCGCTGCCGGTGGCCGTCGCGCGCGGCGTGACCGCGATCCACGACAAGGACGGGCTCATCGGCTCGCGCGAGGTCTTCGCCGCGCTCGAGCTGCCGTTCCGCGTCTGGCAGTCGCTGCCCGCCAAGCGGCTCGACGAGCGGCCCGACTACGTGAAGGCGTACATGGACGGCACGCTCGGCTCGCGGACCGCCCGCCTGCTCGACGGCAGCGGCGTCGAGATCACGAGCCGCGACGAGTTCGAGGCGATCGTGCGCGCTGCCACCGCCGCTGGGGTGCCCGTCGCCGTCCACGCGATCGGCGATCTCGCCAACCGCGAGGCGCTCGACGTCTTCGAGGCGGTGCCGGACGCCGTCCGCCCCCGCATCGAGCACGCTCAGTGCCTGCACCCCGACGATATCCCCCGCTTCGCGAGGCTGGGCGTCGCCGCCTCGATCCAGCCTTCGATGGCCGTCAGCGACGAGGCGCACGCCGAACGCCTGTGGGCGGACCGGCTCGAGGGCGCGTACGCGTACCGGTCGCTGCACGCGTCCGGCGCCCGGCTGGCGCTCGGCTCCGACGCTCCCGTCGAGGAGATGGACCCGCTGCAGGGGTTGCGCGACGCAGTCCTGCGCGAGTGGCGCCCGCACGAAGCGCTGGACGTGCAGGCCGGGCTCGAGGCGCTGACTGTCGCGCCCGCGTGGCTCGAGGGCAGCGACGATCGCGGGCGGCTGATGCCCGGCATGCTCGCCGACCTCGTGATCCTCGACCGCGACCCGTTCGAGGACCTGGCGAACGCCACGGTCACCGACACCTGGCTCGGCGGGCGCAGTACGGTAAATCCATGACAACCCTTGCGGCGACCGAGATCGCCTCCATCGTCGACGGGAAGCCGCTCGCCGACGCCCCGGGAGGCCGCCTGACCTCCACGAACCCCGCCAACACGTCCGAAACCGTCGCCGAGGTGCTGCTGGGCGACGCCGAGACCTTCGTCGCCGCCGCCCGCGCTGCGCGCGCCGCGCAGCGCGACTGGGCCGCCGTGCCGGCGCCCGCCCGCGGACGCGTGATCGCGAACGTCGGCCGGCTCGTGGAGGCCAACAAGGAGGCGCTCGCCGAGCTCGTGACGCGCGAGGTCGGCAAGCCCTACGCCGAGTCGCTCGGCGAGGTGCAGGAGATCGTCGACACCTGCGACTTCTTCATCGGCGAAGGGCGGCGCCTGTACGGGCAGACCGTGCCCTCGGAGATGCCGAACAAGCAGCTCTTCACGTTCCGGATGCCGGTCGGCGTGGCGGCGATCATCACCGCCGGCAACTTCCCGGTCGCGGTCCCGGCGTGGTACCTCGTGCCCGCGATCCTGTGCGGCAACGCGGTCGTCTGGAAGCCCGCCGAGTACTCCCCGGCGCTCGGCGACGCGATGGCGCGCCTGTTCCACGCCGGCGGCGTGCCCGGCGGCGTGCTCAACGTCGTCCAGGCCGAGGGCGCCGCGACCTTCGAAGGCCTCGAGCGGGCGCTCGGCGAGCGGCTCGTCGACAAGGTCGGCTTCACCGGCTCGAGCGCCGTGGGCTCGAAGATCGGCGAGCTCTGCGGGCGCCACATGCAGTCGGCGTGCCTCGAGCTGGGCGGCAAGAACCCGATGGTCGTGATGGACGACGCCGACGTCGACCTCGCCGTCGAGGGCGCGCTGTTCGGCGGCTACGGCACGGCCGGGCAGCGCTGCACCTCGCTCGGCACCGCCATCGTCCACGAGTCGGTGCACGACGAGTACGTGCGCAAGCTCGACGAGCGCCTGCGGGCGGCGCCGATCGGCGACCCCACGCAGGACGTCCTCTACGGCCCGATGCTGCACGAGCGCTTCGCCGAGCGCTTCGAGGAGTGGCTCGGCCTGATCCGCGACCACCACACCGCGCACGGCTCGACGGCGCGGGGCCGGATCACGGGCGACAACCCCCGCGAGGGCTTCGTCGGCGACCCGGAGGCCGGTCTCTACTACCACCCGGTGCTCGTCGACGGCGTGCGCATCGACGACGACCTCTACGCCACCGAGACGTTCGGGCCGATCACCGGCGTCGCCACGTTCCGCGACTTCGACGAGGCGATGGAGCTCGCCAACAACCACGGGTACGGGCTCTCGTCGTCGATCTACACGCGCTCCGGCGAGCACGCGTTCCGCTTCCGCGAGCGGATCACGGCGGGCATGGTGTCGGTCAACAACTCGACGTCCGGCGCCGAGGCGCACCTGCCGTTCGGCGGCAACGGGAAGTCGGGCAACGGCTCGCGCCAGTCCGGCATCTGGGTGCTCGACCAGTTCACCCGCTGGCAGTCGATGAACTGGGACTACGCGGGCAAGCTCCAGAAGGCGCAGATGGACCTGGTCGAGATCGACGCGGACGCGGACTTCCGGCTGTAGCTACGCGCGCCGGCGGTACCAGTTCGGCGAGGTATTGGGCGGAGGCACGAGCGGGTCGGGGGTGCTCGCCACGAGCACGCTCGGCTCCGGCTCGGCCACGTGGCGGGCCAGCGCCTCGCCGAACGCGTCCTCGAGTCCCTCCACCTGCTCGGCGCGGATCCCGAACGCGGCGGCGAGGGCGGGGAAGTCGGGCGTGTGCAGGTCGACGCCGTAGCGTTCCTCGCCCGAGACGTCCTGGTCGTAGCGCAGCATCCCGTACCCGCCGTCGTCGACGATCACCGTCGTCAGCGGGATCCGCTCCTGCGCGACGGTCGCCAGCTCGCCGCATCCGAACAGGAAGCCGCCGTCGCCCACCACGGCCACCACCGGTCCCGTGCCGGCCAGCGCGGCGCCGAGCGCGGCCGGGAACGCGTAGCCGAGCGTGCCCCAGCCGAGCGGGATCTGCAGGCGCCGCGGCCTGGGCGGCGTGTAGAAGCCGCCGAGCCAGTAGCCCGGGATGCACATGTCGGCGACCACGACCGCGTCGTCGGGCAGGGCGAACCGCATCGCGTCGAGGAAGCGCAGCGCCCGGCCGTCGAGCGCCGAGCAGGCCTCGGCGCGCACGGAGCGCAGGCGGTCGATCAGGCGCTCGTGCCCGCCGTCTGGTCGCAGCCCGCCGTCGAGCCGGTCGGCCAGCGCGGCGAGGACGCGGCCGGCGTCGCCCTCGATCATCACGTCGGCGCCGTAGTTCTTGGCGGCGTCCTCGCGGTCGAGGTTCACGGCCACGAGCGCCGGGGGCTGCGGCATGGCGAAGTTCTGCGTCTGCACGCCGTCGAGGTCCGACCCGACGGCGAGCACGACGTCGGCGTCGTCCCAGAGCGCCCCGGCCGGGGCGACGTGGGCGGGCAGGCCGACGAGGCAGGGATGCGATGGGGGCAGGACGCCCGCCGCGCCGTAGGTGGTGAGCACGGGGGCGGCGAGGCGGTCGGCGAGCGCCCCCAGCTGCGCTCCGGCGTCGCGGGCGCCGGTTCCCGCCCAGATCAGCGGGCGCTCGGCGGCGGCGAGCCGTGCGGCGGCGTCGCCGAGCGCGCCGTCGGTGGCGGGCAGGGCGACGATCCGCCCGTCGCTCTCGCGGTCGGACGCGTCGTCCGGTCGGGCCGGCTCGACCTCGCCGCCGAGCAGGTCCGTCGCGACCTCGAGGTAGACCGGCCGGTGCGGCGCCGCGACGGCGTCGGCGAGGGCGGCCTCGGCTGCGGGCGCCACCGCCTCGCGGCGCAGCGCGCGATGGGCGGCCTTGACGACCGGCGCGAACATCGCGGCCTGGTCGGTCGTCTCGTGCAGCACGCCGCGGTAGACGCCCGGCCGCCGCAGGGTCGACGGGATGTCGGTGGCGATCACCAGCACCGGCGAGCGCGCGGCCCACGCCTCGCCGACGGCCGCCAGCGTGTTCGCCGCCCCCGGTCCCGTGGTCGTGAGCGCGACGCCGAGGCGGCCGGTGGCTCGCGCATAGCCGTCGGCGGCATACGCCGCGGCCTGCTCGTGCCGGACGCCCACGAGCCGGATCGGCGAGTCGCGCAGCGCCTCCCAGAGCGCGAGGTTGTGCACGCCGGGGAGCCCGAAGCACACCTCGACGCCTCGCCGCTCGAGCAGGTCGACGATCAGGCGCGCGCCGGTCGGCATGGCGCGCATCCTGTCAGAGGGTCGGTGGTCGACGAACGTCAACTGCGGCTGGGTAGGGAGGTGAGGGACCGGCCTCGCGGTGGGTCTGGGGCTGCTCAGTCCCGCATACGGGGACTCAGCAGCCCCAGCGAGTCGGTGGGGCTGCTTTCTGTCGAATAGCGACAGTTTCCAGCCCCAGCGGCCCGGCCCGCTTCCCTCAATGCCGAAGTTCGTCCCTCAACGCGGCCGCGCCGGACCCTTGCGCCGAGCCGCGATCTGGCGGCGTGCCTGGTCGAGCCTGGCTCGGCCCTCGGGGGAGCGGGCGTAGCTGCCGGCCTGGGACATCATTCGGCGGCCCTGGGGGGACCGCGCGAAGCGCATGACTCGAGAGATGAGGGACATGCCCTGATGCTGAGGCGAAGCCGCCCTCCCCAAACCTTGACACAGGTGTGTCAGGGTTCCGCTAGACTGGCGCCGGATGGACGCTTTGACGATCCACGAGGCAGCGGAGACCACGGGCTGGTCGCCGCGCATGCTGCGCTACGTCGAGCGCGTCGGGCTGCTCGAGCCCGCCCGCTCGCCGTCCGGCTACCGCCTCTACGGACCCGCCGAGCTGCAGCGCCTGCGCACGCTGCGCGAGCTGCTCGAGGCTCACGACATCGGCCTCTCCGATCTCGCCTTCGCGTCACGCCTGCGCCGGGACCCCGGGCTGCGCGACGCGACCGGCGCCTGGCTGGAGGCCAAGGCGGAGCGTCCCGACGACGTGCCGGCCGCGGACTGGATGCGCTGGGAGCAGGACAAGCACCAGCGCCTCCTCGAGGCCGCGGCCCTGACCGCCACACACTGAGGAGAGAGAAACCGCATGGCAACCGAACTGACGACGGACTACAAGGTCGCTGACATCTCGCTGGCGGCGTTCGGCCGCAAGGAGATCCAGCTCGCCGAGCACGAGATGCCCGGCCTGATGGCGACCCGGCGCGAGTTCGCCGCCTCGCAGCCGCTCAAGGGCGCCCGGATCACCGGCTCGCTCCACATGACGATCCAGACCGCCGTCCTGATCGAGACGCTCGTGTCACTCGGTGCCGAGGTCCGCTGGGCCTCCTGCAACATCTTCTCCACCCAGGACCACGCCGCCGCCGCGATCGCCGAGGCCGGCATCCCCGTCTTCGCCTGGAAGGGCGAGACGCTGGAGGAGTACTGGTGGTGCACCGAGCAGGCGCTCAACTGGTCGGACGGCAACGGCCCGAACATGATCCTCGACGATGGCGGCGACGCCACGCTGCTCGTCCACAAGGGCGCCGAGTTCGAGAAGGCCGGCGCCGTGCCGGACCCCGCCGGCGCCGACTCCGACGAGTTCCGCATCATCCTCGAGACGCTGCAGCGCAACCTCGCCGAGGATCCCCAGCGCTGGACGCGCGTGGCCGCCAGCGTCAAGGGCGTCACCGAGGAGACCACCACCGGCGTGCACCGGCTCTACCAGCTCGCCGAGCAGGGCCAGCTGCTGTTCCCGGCCATCAACGTCAACGACTCGGTGACCAAGTCGAAGTTCGACAACCTGTACGGCTGCCGCCACAGCCTGATCGACGGCATCAACCGCGCGACCGACGTGATGATCGCCGGCAAGGTCGCGGTCATCCTCGGCTACGGCGACGTCGGCAAGGGCTGCGCGGAGTCGCTGCGCGGCCAGGGCGCCCGCGTCGTCGTGACCGAGATCGACCCGATCTGCGCGCTGCAGGCCGCGATGGAGGGCTACCAGGTGGTCACGCTCGAGGACGTCGTCGAGACGGCGGACATCTTCATCACCGCCACCGGCAACAAGGACATCATCACGGCCGCCGACATGGCCCGCATGAAGCACCAGGCGATCGTCGGCAACATCGGCCACTTCGACAACGAGATCGACATTGCCGGCCTCGCCCGGACCCCCGGTGTCGAGCGCATCAACATCAAGCCGCAGGTCGACGAGTGGGTGTTCGAGGACGGCCACTCGATCATCGTGCTCTCCGAAGGCCGGCTGCTGAACCTCGGCAACGCCACCGGCCACCCGAGCTTCGTGATGAGCAACTCGTTCACGAACCAGACGATCGCCCAGATCGAGCTGTGGACCCGCAACGACGAGTACGAGAAGCAGGTCTACGTGCTCCCCAAGCAGCTCGACGAGAAGGTCGCCCGGCTCCACCTCGACGCCCTCGGCGCCAAGCTCACGGAGCTCACGCCCGAGCAGGCGGCCTACATCGACGTGCCGCTCGAGGGGCCCTACAAGTCGGACCATTACCGCTACTAGCCGAGTGGCGGCCGTCGACCCCAACCAGCACGACCAGTTCGTCCTCCGCCAGCGGATCCGGCTCGTCATCAACCAGTACGAGTTCTCGCTGGCGGATGGCGAGCCGCCCTTCTGCTTCGTCGAGCAGAAGCGCTTCGCGTTCAAGGAGGACATTCGCTTCTACGCGGACGAGTCGAAGTCGGTCGAGCTGCTGCGGATCAAGGCGCGCCAGCGGTTCGACCCGCGGGCCACGTACGACATCACGGGTCCGGACGGCGAGAAGATCGGCGAGATCCAGAAGGTCTTCGGCGCCAGCCTGCTGCGCTCGACGTTCGCGATCCGCGACGGATCGGGGGAGATCGGGGCGAAGGAGCGGAGCCTGGCCGTCGCTCTGTTCCGGCGTCTGGTCGACTTCGTCCCCTACATCGGCGGATTCGCGGACTGGCTGCCGATCCCGTACCACTTCGTGTTCGAGCGGGACGGGAAGGAGATCGGCGTCCACCAGCGCCGGTTCGGCACTTTCCGCGACATCTACGACATCGACCTCAGCGGGGACCCGGAGCGCACGGTCGACCGGCGCATGATCCTCGCCGCCGCGGTCGGGATGGACGCGCTGCAGGCCAGATAGGCTGGCGCGGTGACCGCCCTGCGCCGCGCCGCCGCCCTCGCCGAGGACCACCTCGGGGGGCTCGAGGAGCGCGGCGTGGCGGCCGTGACGAGCTACGAGGACGTGCTCGCGGCGCTCGACGAGCCGCTGCCCGAGGAGGGTGAGGACGCCACCGCTGTGGTCGAGCGGCTCGCGAGGGTGGTCGGACCGGCCACGGTGGCGAGCCCCGGCCCGCGCTACTTCGGGTTCGTCACCGGTGGCGCGCTGCCGGCGGCGCTCGGGGCCGACTGGCTCGCGTCGGCATGGGACCAGAACGGCTTCACGCGGACGTCGTCGCCGGCCGCCGCGGCGGTCGAGGCGGCCGCCGAGCGGTGGGTGCTCGAGGCGCTCGGGCTGCCCACGGACGCCGGGGTGGGCTTCACCACCGGCGCCACGATGGCGAACTTCACCGGCATCGCGGCCGCGCGCCATGCGCTGCTCGCCCGCGAGGGCTGGGATGTCGAGGAGCGGGGCCTGGCGGGCGCGCCGGCGATCCGCGTCCTCGTCGGCGAGCAGGTGCACGCCTCGCTCCTCGTGGCGATCCGCTACGCCGGCCTGGGCGCCGGGACCGCGGTGCGCGTCGCCGTCGACGACCAGGGCGCGATGCGCGCCGACGCGCTGCGCGACGCGCTCGCCGCCGGCGCCGGGCCGGCGATCGTCTGCGCGCAGGCGGGGGAGGTCAACACGGGTGCGTTCGATCCGCTCGACGAGATCGCCGACGCCGCCGCCGAGCACGGGGCCTGGGTGCACGTGGACGGCGCCTTCGGCCTGTGGGCGGCCGCCAGCCCGCGCCTGCGCGGCCTGGTGGCGGGCGCCGAGCGCGCCGACTCGTGGGCCGTCGACTCGCACAAGTGGCTCAACGTGCCCTACGACGGCGGGCTCGCGATCGTGGCGGATCGGGAGGCGGTGCGCGGCGCGATGGGCGTCCGTGCCAGCTACCTGCCCCAGGACGACGGGCGCGAGCCGTTCGACTACGTGCCGGAGATGTCGCGCCGCGCGCGCGGCGTGCCGGTGTACGCGGCGCTGCGCTCGCTCGGCCGCAGCGGCCTCGCGGAGCTGGTCGAGCGCTGCTGCGCGCTCGCCCGTCGGCTCGCCGCCGCGATGGACGACGTGCCCGGCGCCGAGGTGCTCAACGACGTCGTGCTCAACCAGGTGCTCGTGCGCTTCGGCGACGACGACGAGCGCACGCGGGCGGTCGTCGCCGAGGTGCAGCGCGGCGGCGAGGCGTGGCTGGGCGGGACCGTCTGGCGGGGCCGTGCGGCCGCCCGCATCTCCGTCTCGAACTGGTCGACGACCGAGGACGACATCGATCGCCTGGCCGCCGCCCTCGCGGCCGCCGCCGGCTGATGGAGGCGGGCGAGGCCCGGATCCAGTGGGCGGACGACCAGATGCCCGTCCTGCGCTCGATCCGGGAGCGCTTCGCGCGCGAGCGGCCGCTGGACGGGCTCGTGGTCGGCGCCTGCCTGCACGTGACGTCCGAGACGGCGATGCTGGCCCGCACGCTGGCTGCCGGCGGGGCCGACGTCGCCCTCTGCGCCTCCAACCCGTTCGCCACCCAGGACGACGTGGCGGCGGCGCTGGCCGCGGGCGGGATCGAGGTCCACGCCGTGCGCGGCGACGACGCCGAGGCGTGGGCGTCGCGCGTGGCCGCGGTCGTGGCTCGCGCGCCGCGGATCACGCTCGACGACGGCGCCGACCTGCTCACCGCGCTGCACCTCGCCCGGTCCGACCTGCTCGAGGGCATGCTGGGCGGCACGGAGGAGACGAACACCGGCCTCGTGCGCCTGCGCGCGCTGGAGGCCGAGGGGCGGCTCGCCTGCCCGGTCATCGCCGTCAACGAGGCGGTCGCCGAGCGCGCGTTCAACGATCGCTTCGGGACCGGCCAGTCAGCGATCGACGGCATCCTGCGGACCACCAACCTGCTGCTCGCCGGTCGACACCCTCGTGGTGCTCGGCTATGGCTGGGCCGGCAAGGGCGTCGCCCTGCGGGCCGACGGCATGGGCGCGTCAGTGATCGTCTGCGAGGTCGATCCGCTGCGGGCGCTGGAGGCGCGCATGGACGGCTTCGAGGTGATGCCCGCGCTGGAGGCGGCGGAGCGGGGCGACGTCTTCGTGACCGTGACCGGCGGGCGCGACGTGCTGGGCGCCGAGCACTTCGCGCGCATGAAGGACGGCGCCGTGCTCGCCAACGCGGGCCACTTCGACGTGGAGATCGACGTCGTCGCGCTGCGCGAGGCGGCGTCGGAGGTCCGCGAGGTGCGCCCGCGGGTCGACCAGTACGTGGTCGACGGGCGGCGGCTGAACCTGCTGGCCGCCGGGCGGGTCGTCAACCTGGCCGCCGCCGAGGGCCATCCGGCCGCCGTCATGGACATCTCGTTCGCGCTCCAGGCGCTCGCCGCCGAGGAGCTGGTGCGCCGCGCCGGCGAGCTGTCGCCGGGCGTGCACCCGGTGCCCGAGGGCATCGATCGCGAGGTGGCGGCGCTCAAGCTCGCGTCGCTCGGCGTGCGGATCGACGAGCTGAGCTGAGGAGCAGGCGCGCTACCTGCGCGGCTGGCGGGCCGACGGCTAGGCGCGGTTGCTCGGGCGAACGTCAACGGCGGCATTGAGGGAGGCTCGGGAGAAAAGGGTGCATTTCGTCGACCTCACGACGCTTTCGGCCGTGAGGTTGACGTTAGGTGCCCTATAGGGTGCATTTCGTCGACCTCGCGCCCGAGAACGCGGCGACGTCGACGTTATGCACCCCCGCACGGCAAGCTCCGTCACCTCCCTACCCAGCCGCCGTTGACGTTTGCGCGAGTGGCATGCCCTCGCTGGGTAGGCTGCCGCGCGTGGACGGACTGCAGGCCAGCGTGGAGAAGATGCGCCGGGAGGGCCTCCCGGAGCCGGCGATCGCCACTTTCGAGCACTACTACCGCCAGCTCGTCGAGGGCGAGACGGGGATGCTGCCGGAGTCGTCGATCGAGCCGGTCGAGGACGTCCAGGACCTCGAGTCGCTGCCGGAGGGCGACGCCCCGCTCGACGAGGCCGTCGTGATCAAGCTCAACGGCGGGCTCGGCACGAGCATGGGGATGACGCGCGCGAAGTCGCTGATCGAGGCCAAGGACGGCATGAGCTTCCTCGACGTCATCGCGCGCCAGGTGCTCGAGCTGCGGCGCCGGTCGGGCGCGCGGCTCCCGCTCGTGCTCATGAACTCGTTCGCCACCCGCGACGACTCGCTGGAGGCGCTCGACCCCGAGGCGAGCGCTGACGTGCCGCCGGACTTCGTCCAGCACAAGGAGCCGAAGCTGCTGGCCGACGACCTGACACCGGTCGAGTGGCCGGACGACCCGTCGCTGGAATGGTGCCCGCCCGGCCACGGCGACCTCTACACGGCCCTGCTGACCTCCGGGATGCTCGACGCGCTGCTCGAGCACGGCTACCGCTACGCGTTCGTCTCGAACTCCGACAACCTCGGCGCGGTGCTCGAGCCGCGCGTGCTCGCATGGATGGCGCGCGAGCAGATCCCGTTCGTGATGGAGGTCACCGACCGCACGGAGGCCGATCGCAAGGGCGGCCACATCGCGGCGCGGCCGGAGGCGGAGGGCGGCGGCTACCTCCTGCGCGAGACGGCCCAGACGCCGAAGGAGGATCTCGCGGCGCTCCAGGACATTGGCCGGCACCGGTACGTCAACACGAACAACCTGTGGATCGACCTGGAGGCGCTGGCGTCGCTGATGCGGGAGCGGGAGGGCGTGCTCGGCCTGCCGCTGATCGTCAACCGCAAGACGGTGGATCCGGGCGACTCCTCGACGCCCGAGGTGCTCCAGCTCGAGACGGCGATGGGCGCCGCTGTCGGCGTGTTCGACGGGGCGCTCCCGGTGCGGGTGCCGCGCAGCCGGTTCTCTCCCGTCAAGACGACCGAGGACCTGCTCGCGCTGCGCTCCGATGCCTACGTGCTCGGCGACGACGCGCGCGTGGAGCTGGCGCCGGAGCGCGACGGCACGCCGCCGGTGGTGGATCTGGACAGCTCCTACTACAAGCTCCTGCGGGACTTCGACGCGCGCTTCCCGGCGGGGGCGCCGTCCTTGGTGGCGTGCGAGCGGATCGCGGTCGAGGACGACGTGACGTTCGGGCGCGACGTCGTGGTGCGCGGGACGGTCACGGTGCGCGGGCCGCGCACCGTCGACGACGGCTCGGTGCTCGAGGGCTAGCCCGCGTAGCGCTCGGCCCGCTGGTCCTCGGCCTCGGACTCGGCCAGCATGCGGAAGAAGAGGTAGGCGAGCGCGATACCCATCACGACCGACTGCTCGAGCGCCATCACGAGACCCGCGACGTGCTGGTCGTCGAGCGGCGTCAGGCCCCACTTCGTGCCCTCCCAGGCGTAGGCGTAGAGGAGGTCGGGCGAGAACGCGAGCAGGACGCCGAGGAAGCCGACCAGCAGCTTGGTCGAGGCCATGTACATGATCGGCCCCATCCCGCCGAGGCGCAGCCGCGAGCGGATGGGAGAGAGCAGGTGCCACCAGTACAGGAGGCCGGCGGCGGCGAAGGAGAGGTGCTCGAGGGTATGGACGGCCGCGTGCTCGAGCGCCGCGTCGTAGAGGGCGGGGACGTGCCACAGCCACATGGCCCCGACGTAGGCGACGACCCCGAACGCGGGATGCCCGAACGGCCCGGCCGCCCGCTCGAGCCGGTGGATCCGGCGCGTCGCGGGCCTGAGCAGCCACTTCGTCAGCGCGAGGGTCAGGCAGATCGGCGCGAGGTCGGCGATCAGCAGGTGCTGGACCATGTGGAAGGTCGCGAACTGCTCGCCGAGGCGGTCGATCGGCGAGATCAGCGCCACGAACAACGTCGCGATGCCCGCGGCCCACAGCAGCGCCCGCCCGGCCCCGGCCGCCCGGGCGCCCCCTTCCCTCCGCACCGTCCGCCAGCGCAGCCCGTACACGACCGCGTACGCGACCAGCGCAGCGACCACGACGGGGGCGAAGCTCCACGAGACGTCGACGGCCACGCGGAGAGTCTGACGCCACGCCGCCATGACGCGCCGCCCAGGCGATCTCGCGACGCGCCGTCCGCGCGATCTCGTGGCCGCGGCGCGCGATCTTGTCGCGCGCGGCGTGCGGAATCGTTGCACTTGCGTGTTGTTTCGTTGCAGCCGGCGGGCGATGGTGAGGCCGTGCCCCCGGATCTCCTCGCTCAGCTGCTCGCCGTCGTCGTTCCACCCGCGTGCGTCGCGTGCCGGGCGGCGCTCCCGCGGGCGGACCTGCGGCTGTGCGCGGTGTGCGTCCGGGCGCTGCCGTGGCTTCCGGCGCAGCGGTGTGACCGCTGTGGGCTGCCGCGGCACCGGCGCGGCGAATGTCCGGCGGCGCGGGCCGCCTTCGCACGCGCGTGGTCACCGCTCGCCTACGAGGGCGTGGCGCGCCAGCTCGTCGGCGCGCTGAAGTTCCGCGGCGCGCTACCGCTGGCGGACCTCATGGCGGCGCACATCGCCGCCAACCTCCCGGCCGATCTGCGTACCGGCGCGCTGGTCGCCGTGCCGGCCCAGCGACGGCGGCGCCGAAGGCGCGGCTTCGACCCGGCCGCGGCACTGTCCTCGGCGCTCGCGCCGCGACTCGGGCTCCCCGAGCGGCCGTGCCTGCGCCGCCGCGACCACGGCGCTCGCCAGGTCGGCGCCTCCCGCACCCAGCGCCGCCGTCCCGGCCGGCTGACGATCGACCTCCGGGCCCCTCCGCCGCCGCGAGCGCTGCTCGTCGACGACGTCCACACCACTGGCGCCACCCTCCACGCCTGTGCCCGCGCGCTGCTCGCCGGCGGCTGCCGCGAGGTCATCGCGGTCACCTACGCGCGCACGCTTTGACGTGACGGCCTGGTCAGGCGATGACGCGGCCGGCCTCGTCGGCCCACTCGAGCGCTGCGCGGTATGTCGTCGGCTGTGGCGCCGAACAGTTGAGGCGAGATAGCATCAAGGAGTCGGAGCCCACTCCCGAGAGGTGTCGCATGCGGATCGAGGTCAAGGGACGCAACCTCCAGGTCACCGACGAGTTGCGAGAGGTCGTGAGCAAGCGCTTCGAGAAGGTCTCGAAGCAGGTGAGCGAGCAGGCGACGCTCGAGATCGAGCTCTCGGAGGAGCACAATCCGGCCAACCCGACGCAGACCAAGGCCGAGGCGTCGCTCCACCTCAAGGGCACGACACTGCGCGCCAGCAACGCCTCGCGCGACGCCCGGCACTCGATCAACCTCGTCGCCGAGGAGCTCGCGCGGCAGGTCAAGCGCCACCGCGACAAGCGGCGCGGGCGGCGCGAGTCGAGGGTCGCCGCCGCGCAGGCGGTGCCGCCCGAGGAAGGCGCCGCGCCGGCGCTCTGAGAGCCTTCGAACGGCGGCCCCGCAGCCGCTAGCCTAGGAAGCCTATGTCGATCCTGGATCGGGCCCTCCGCCTCGGTGAGGCAAGGCAGTTCAAGCAGTACGAGAAGCGCGTCGACCGGATCAACCGCTGGGAGGCGGAGCTCGAGCTGCTCGACGACGACGAGCTGCGCGCCAACGCCGACGCGCTGCGCGAGCGCGCGCGGGGCGGCGAGTCGCTCGAGGAGCTGCTTCCGGAGACCTTCGCGCTCGTCCGCGAGGTCAGCCGCCGCCGCATGTCTATGCGGCACTTCGACGTGCAGATGATCGGCGGGATGGTGCTGCACGACGGCGCGATCGCCGAGATGAAGACCGGCGAGGGCAAGACGCTGACCGCCACCACCGCGGTCGTGCTCAACGCGCTGTCCGGCGAGGGCGTCCACGTCGTGACGGTCAACGACTACCTCGCCCGCCGCGACGCCGACTGGATGCGTCCGATCTACGAGGCGCTCGGCCTCTCCATCGGCGTGCTCCAGAACATGCAGCCGACGGAGGAGAAGCGCGCCGCCTACGCGTCGGACATCACGTACGGCACCAACTCCGAGTTCGGCTTCGACTACCTGCGAGACAACATGGCGACCTCGCTGGACGAGAAGGTCCAGCACGGCGGCCGCTACTACGAGGACGGCAAGCCCTACACGTCGCACGCCTTCGCGATCGTCGACGAGGTCGACAACATCCTGATCGACGAGGCGCGCACGCCGCTGATCATCTCCGGCGCCCCCGAGCAGGCCGCCGACCTCTACGAGCGCTTCTCCAAGCTCGCTCCGCAGCTCGAGCCCGGCAAGAAGCCGGAGGGGATGGACCCGAAGTCCAAGAAGGACTTCATGGCGGACTACGACTACGAGTTCGACGAGAAGCACAAGAGCGTCTCGATCACCGAGCGCGGCGTGACCAAGGCCGAGAAGTTCCTCGGCATCGACCACCTCTACAAGGCCGAGAACGGCCCGCTCGTCAACCACCTGCTCCAGTCGCTGAAGGCCGAGTCGCTCTACAAGCGCGACGTCGACTACGCGGTGATCGACGGCGAGGTCAAGATCATCGACGAGTTCACGGGCCGGATCCTCGACGGCCGCCGTTGGTCGGAGGGCCTGCACCAGGCCGTCGAGGCCAAGGAGGGCGTCCGCGTCCGCGAGGAGAACCAGACGCTCGCGACGGTCACGCTCCAGAACTACTTCCGCATGTACGACAAGCTGGCCGGGATGACGGGGACCGCCCTCACCGAGGCCAACGAGTTCATGAAGATCTACAAGCTGCCGGTGGTCGAGATCCCGACGAACCGGCCGATGGTCCGCGCCGACCGCAACGACCAGATCTTCAAGACCAAGGACGGCAAGTGGAAGGCGGTGGCGCGGGAGATCGCCGAGCGCCACGAGAAGGGCCAGCCGGTGCTCGTGGGCACGATCTCGGTCGAGGTCTCGGAGGTGCTCGGCGAGGAGCTGAAGAAGCGCGGGATCCCGCACACCGTGCTGAACGCCAAGCCGGAGCACGCCGAGCGTGAGGGCGAGATCATCGCCGAGGCCGGCCGGCCCGGTGCGGTCACGATCGCCACCAACATGGCCGGCCGTGGGGTCGACATCCAGCTCGGTGGCAACGCCGAGCACCTCACGCGGCTCGAGCTGGCCAAGCTCGGCCTCCAGCCCGGCGACCCCGACTACGACGAGCGCTTCGCCCAGGTGCTGCCCTCGCTCGACGCCAAGGTCGAGCAGGCCCGCGAGCAGGTGCTCGAGGCGGGCGGCCTGTTCATCTGCGGCACCGAGCGCCACGAGTCGCGGCGGATCGACAACCAGCTGCGCGGCCGCTCAGGCCGCCAGGGCGATCCCGGCGAGTCGCGCTTCTTCCTCTCCGCCGAGGACGACCTCGTGCGCCTGTTCGCCGGCGACCGCATCTACCGCATCCTCGACCGCCTCGGGCCCGTTACCGAGGAGGGCGAGGAGGAGCCGATCGAGGCCAAGATGCTCTCGAAGCAGATCGAGGGCGCCCAGCGCAAGGTCGAGGAGCAGAACTTCCTCATCCGCAAGCGCGTGCTCGAGTACGACGATGTGATGAACCAGCAGCGCGAGATCGTCTACCGGTACCGCGACGAGGTGCTCGAGGGCCGCGACATGGGCCCGGTCGCACGCGACGCCATCGCCGACGTGATCGGCCGCCTCGTGGACGAGTACACCCCCGGCGACTACATCGAGGAGTGGGACCTCGACGCGCTGTGGGCGCAGCTCGACGGCATCTTCGAGGTCGACTTCGGGGCCGATGAGGTCGACCGCGAGACCGTCGACCGCGACGAGCTCAAGCGCCTGCTCGCGGAGGACGCCGCCAAGCTCTACGACGAGCGCGAGGAGGAGCTGGGCGAGGAGCTCATGCGCGCGCTGGAGCGCTACCTGCTGCTCCAGATCATCGACCAGCGCTGGCGCGAGCACCTGTACGACATGGACTACCTGCGCGAGGGCATCCACCTGCGCGGGTTCGCCCAGATCGAGCCGATCGTCGCCTACAAGAACGAGGCCTTCACGCTCTTCCAGGACCTGATGAACACCATCTGGTCCGACTTCGCGCGCATGATCTACAACGTCGAGGTTCAGGTCGAGCCTGAGGTCCAGCAGCAGGCTCGCGGCGGCGCCCGCGCGCTCCAGTACTCCGGCGGCACGATGGACGATCAGCCCAGCGCGTACGGCGGCGACGGCGGCGACGGCTATGGCGTCGACGGCGAGGCCGCGCCGGTCCCGTTCGAGCAGCGCCGGGTGGACGAGCACGAGCAGCTCGGCCGCAACGATCCGTGCTGGTGCGGCTCGGGCAAGAAGTTCAAGAAGTGCCACGGCGCCTGAGCCGGTTTGGCTGGACCAGCAACCGGTAAAATGAAGGGTGCCGGGCTTGGCGGGTGACGGCCCAACGTTCCACCTGATCCCGGCCGAGCCCGGCACTGATTGAAACGTGCGCCGGCTCCAGTAGTTGGAGGGTGAGCGGGCGACTCTGGCGTCGTCAAGGTGCTGATCCAGCCGTAGTAGCCTCACTGGTCGCCATGGCCACGCCCTCGACATCACTGCCGACCCCGCAGCGCCTGGCCGCCATCCGCGAGCAGCTGTCCCTGCTCGCGGACTACCTTTGACCCGGCTGGCCTGAAGACGCGGATCGCCGCGCTCGAGCAGCAGATGGGCGAGCCGGGGTTCTGGGACGATCCCGAGACGGCCGGCCGGACGGGCGCCGAGCACTCGCGGCTGGCCAGGCGGGTGGAGACGTTCGAGCGCCTCGAGGCCGACGCCGCGGACCTCGACGGGCTCGTCGAGCTCGCTGAGGAGGATCCCGACATCGCCGCCGAGGTGGAGGAGACGCTCGCGTCCGTCGAGCAGCGCCTCGCCTCGCTCGAGGAGCAGCGCCTGTTCACCGGCAAGTACGACGCCGGCGACGCGCTGGTCACCGTCAACGCCGGCGCGGGCGGCACCGACGCCCAGGACTGGGCTGAGATGGTGCTGCGGATGTTGATGCGCTGGGCGGAGCGGCGGGGCTTCAAGGCCGAGCTGCTCGAGGTCAGCGCGGGGGAGGAGGCGGGCATCAAGTCGGCCACCTTCCGGGTGAGCGGCGACAACGCGTACGGCCTCTACAGCGCCGAGAAGGGCGTGCACCGGCTCGTCCGCCTGTCGCCCTTCGACGCCGCCAACCGCCGCCAGACGAGCTTCGCGGGCGTCGAGGTCGCCCCGGTCGTGGAGGACGCGGGCGACATCCAGATCGAGGACGACGACATCCAGATCGACACCTACCGGGCCTCCGGAGCCGGCGGCCAGCACGTCAACAAGACCGATTCCGCCGTGCGCATCACCCACAAGCCGACCGGCGTGGTCGTCCAGTGCCAGAACGAGCGCTCCCAGTCGGCCAACAAGGCGACCGCGATGGCGATGCTGCGCTCGAAGCTGGTCGAGCGCGCCGAGCGCGAGCGCCAGGCGGAGATCGCCCGCGAGCGCGGCGAGGCGCAGGACGTCAACTTCGGATCCCAGATCCGCTCCTACGTCCTGCACCCGTACACGATGGTCAAGGACCACCGCACCGACTTCGAGGTCGGCAGCGCCGAGCGCGTGCTCGACGGCGACCTCGATGGCTTCGTGCGCGCGTGGCTGGAGGCGAACGCGAAGGCCTCGAACTGAGCCTGGATCCACCGATTCTCGCGGTGAGTCATCCACGATGATCGGTGGATCCAGGCTGAGCCGGCGGCCGGCCCTCGACGGCTGGTACTGGCGGTTCACGTGGCCGGACGGGCGGGTCGCCGCCGCGCTCGTCGGCGTGTGCCCCGGCTGGGCCCTGGCGGGGGTAGCCGTGCATCCAGGCCGCGTGTGGCGCTCGACGATCCTCGATGCGCACCTGCCTCGGCCAGAGGCCTCGTCGCCGCTTCGCTGGGCCGACTCCCGCGGGGTGCGGATCGGGAGCGCCTTCTCCGGCGAGGCTGAGCGGCTGCGGGTCGCGATCCCCGGCGCGCGGGTGCACGCCGACCTCCGCGAAGTCGTGCGCTGGCCGCGGCCGTGGCTCGGCACGGGGCCCGCCGGCCTGCTGCCGGGAATGCGCCAGTACTGGCTCCCGCACGTACTCCGTGCGGGGGCCGAAGGCTTCGTCGAGGTCGACGAGCGCTGGTCGCTCGACGGCGCCACCGCCTACGCCGAGCGCAACTGGGGCAACGGCTTCCCGCCGGAATGGTGGTGGGGCGAGGCGCACGACTTCCGGGGCGGCGACCCGGTCACCGTCGCGTTCGCGGGCGGCCCGGCGATCGGGCGGCTCCGCGCGACGGCGGTCGTCGTGCACGTCGGCGGCCGACTGGTCCGGCTCGGCGAGCCGGTCCTCGCCGGCGTCCGGGAGGACCTCGCGCCGGGTCGCTGGGCGCTCCGCGGCCGCTCGCTGCGCCACCGCGTGGAGATCGAGGCGAGCGCGGTGCCGGCGGCCGCCCACATCCTCGACGTCCCCGTGCCCGGGGAACGCCGCACCGTCCCGTGGTCGCATCAGCACCTCGCTGCGCGGCTCCGGGTCCGGGTGACCCGCCGCGGCCGGCTCGTGTACGAGGGGGAGAGCGAGCTGGCCGGGCTCGAGCACGGCCGCGCGCCTGGGTGAGGTTGCGTCGCCGAACGTCAACTGCGCTGGGTAGGGAGGCTCGGGAGCCGGCCGCGGCGCGTCCTCAAGGCGGGGAAAGGTGGATTTCGGCGAACCGGCGACCATCGAAATCCACCTTTCTGCCCGTCTGGAGCACAAAGGTGGATTCGGGCGACGACGACCGCGCCGATTGACACGTAATCCCGCCTTGACGGATGCGCGCCGCGGCCGGTCCCCAGCCTCCCTACCCAGCCGAAGTTCGACGGCGTCGCCGCCTACTCTCTCTGCGCCCATGGACCCCGAGACGCTCGAGCTGATCGACCGCGCGCTGGCCGAGGACGTCGGTGACGGCGACGCGACGACGGAGGCCACGGTGGACGCCGCAGCTCGGGCGGAGGGGATGATCACCCAGAAGGAGGAGGGCGTGATCTCGGGGATTCCGGTCGCGATGGCGGTGTTCCACCGCCTGGACCCGGAGCTGCACGTCGAGGCGCTGTGCGGGCCGGGGATGTGGCGGGGGCCCGGCGCGGCCGTGCTCGCCGTCGAGGGCTCCGCTCGGAGCATCCTCACGGCCGAACGTACGGCGCTGAACTTCCTCGGGCGGCTCTCCGGGGTCGCGACCGCCACGGCGCGCGTGGTGCACAGAGGTCCGCGACGCGGGCGGAACCGCGCAGATCCTCGACACGCGCAAGACCACGCCCGGCCTCCGGCGGCTCGAGAAGCGGGCGGTGGCCGACGGCGGCGGCGTCAACCACCGCGCCGGGCTCTACGACGCGATCCTCATCAAGGAGAACCACATCGCCGCCGCGGGCGGAATCGCGCGGGCGATCGCGCGCGCCCGGGAGGCCCGCCCGGACCTTCCCCTGGCCGTCGAGGTGCGCGACGAGGACGAGATCGACGCGGCGCTCGAGGCCGGCGCGCCGCGCCTCCTGCTCGACAACATGACGCCCGATGAGATCCGCGCCGCGGTGGCGCGCGTGGCCGGCCGGGCCACGCTCGAGGCCTCCGGCGGCGTGAACGCGGAGACAGTTTTGGTCTATGCGACCATTGAGGGGCTAGACTACGTCTCGATGGGCGCCCTCACCCATTCGGCGCCTGCTCTCGACCTCTCATTGGCCCTGGAGGCCCTCCCCCCGAAATGACCCTGCTCTCGCTCGACAACATCCCGGCCCTCCAGGCCGAGGTGCGCGCGCTCGCAGAGGAGCGCGGGGCGGTGATCCTCGCCCACAACTACCAGCTCCCTGAGGTCCAGGACGTGGCCGACTTCGTCGGCGACTCGCTCGGCCTCTCGCAGCAGGCGGCGGCCACCGATGCCGGCGTGATCGCCTTCTGCGGCGTGCACTTCATGGCCGAGACGGCGTCGATCCTGTCGCCTGAGAAGATCGTCCTGCTCCCCGACCCGGACGCCGGCTGCTCGCTCGCCGACTCGATCACCGCGCCGCAGCTTCGCGCCTGGAAGGCCGCCCACCCCGGCGCCGTCACCGTGATGTACGTCAACACGACCGCCGAGGTCAAGGCGGAGACCGACTACTGCGTGACGTCCTCGAACGCGGTCAAGGTCGTCGAGCACATCTATCGCGAGCACGGCGAGGACACCGAGATCCTCTTCGGGCCCGACATGTTCCTCGGCGCCTACGTCGAGAAGATGACGGGGAAGCCGATGCGCGTCTGGGACGGCGAGTGCCACGTCCACGCCGGCATCCGCCCCTCCGACATCGCCGACATGCGCGAGGCGCACCCGGGCGCCGACTTCCTCATCCACCCTGAGTGCGGCTGCTCGACCGCCGTGATGGAGTACGTCGCTGCGGGCGACGTGAGCCCCGAGGGCGTGCACATGCTCTCCACGGGCGGGATGCTCGGCTACGCCGCGACCGCGCCCGCCGGCACCACGGCCATCGTGGCCACAGAGACCGGGATGCTGCATCCGCTCCAGATGGCGCGCCCCGACGTGGACTTCGTCGCCGCCAACGAGGCCGCGAGCTGCCGCTACATGAAGATGATCACGCTGCCGAAGCTGCGCGACGCGCTGCGCGAGATGGCGCCCGAGGTCAAGGTCGCCGACGCGATCGCCGACCGCGCCCGGCTGCCCATCGAAAGGATGGTCAGCATCGGCTAGGCGGGCTCGGGGAGCAGCTCGAGACCGCGCTCGGCCGCCTCGCGGACGAGCGGCAGCTGCTCCCGGCGGCGCTCGAACTCGGCCGGCGTGTAGCAGTGCACGTCGGCCGTGGCGCCCATCTCGTAGGCGTCCCACAGGCTCCCGCACACGTACACGCGCTCGAGCCACGGCACGCCGTCGAAGAACTCCGACACGAGCACGATCACGAACTCGGGGCCGCGCTCGCGCTGCGGCCCGGCGCCACGCAGATCCGCGACACGCGCGCCGCCGAGCAGGGCTCGCTGGATCGGCCAGCGGTCGGTGACCCGCTCGACGTAGCGCTCGAGCTCGCGGTGGTTGAGCTGCAGGCAGGGACACTCGACCCCGGATCGTGGCAAACCCACCGGGACGCGGTCAAGCCGAGCGCTCGAGCCGGTCGCGCTCCGGCGGCGCCAGCGGCTCGCCGTCGACCGACGGCTCCAGATACCGCTCGAGCGCCTCGGTGTCCTCGGGCCCTCCCCAGCGGTTCGTCCCCCGCGAGAGGGTCGGGTACCGGTCCTCGCGGCTAGCCATGCCCGAGTTGACGGTGATCCGGTACTCGCGCGTGAAGTCGACCGGCTCGCCGTCGATCTCGAGGCCGAAGACCGGGTTCGGCGCCGTCGCGCACGGCGTGTTCTTGATCGAGCGGGCCGTCGAGGCGCTCCATGTGTAGCTGACGCTCGCCGAGGCGTGGAGCACCTCGGTCTTGGGGCGCCCGCACCACTGCTCCTTGAGCAGGTCGACCACCTGGGCGCCGGTGAGCGTCATCGACACCAGCGACGTGCCGAACGGCTGCGTCATGAACGCGCGGGCGTAGCTGACCTCGCCGGCGGCGAGCCCGGCTCGGACCTGGCCGGGCCGGATGAACGCCGCGTCGGTGCCGCTCGCTGCCGCCTGCGCGTCGGCGACGAGGTTGCCCATCCGGCTCTCGCCCGAGCGGTCGCGGTAGCGGGACGCCGAGTCGGCGAGCCGGCCGATCAGGCGGTCCGCCAGCGGCGCGGCGAACGTCCGGTAGCGGGTGATCATCTCCGAGATGTCGGGCGCCCGCATCACCCAGTGGCCGACGAGCCAGTTGCGCGCCCGCGTGCGCCGCACCTCGCCGGTGCGGCGGTCGAGCTCGAGCTGGAAGCGCGTGATGAGCCGGCCGTAGGACGAGGCGCTCGTCACCCGCTTGCCCCACATCACGCAGTTGTAGACGGCGTGGGTGTGGCCGGTGAGGAAGACATCGACGTCGCGCGTGGTGTGCTGCACGATGTTGCGCAGCGGCCCGCCGAGCCCGTTGCAGTCGTTGACGCCGCCGGCCTCGCGCGTGAAGCCGCCCTCGTGCAGCAGCACGACGATGGCCCTGACGCCGCGACGCTTGAGCACCCGCGCGTAGCGATTGGCGGTGGCGGCCTCGTCGAGGAACCGCAGCCGGCGCGCGAACGTCGGCGAGATGTAGTCCGGCGTGCCCTCGAGCGTCATCCCGATGAAGCCGATCTTGACCGGCCCGACCTGCC
Source organism: uncultured Solirubrobacteraceae bacterium (assembly GCA_963730535.1). GTDB lineage: Bacteria > Actinomycetota > Thermoleophilia > Solirubrobacterales > Solirubrobacteraceae > DASSUW01. The sequence continues at coordinate 208,727 of CAVSRU010000014.1, read as the reverse complement.
GGATCGCGAACGGCGGGAAGAACAGCTTGCCGGTGCTCCGGTTGACGACGTTGGCGGCCAGGAACGGGAAGTTGGCGCCCTCGTACGGCGAGCCGTCGGCGCAGCCGTCGATCGGGTGACAGCCGCCGCGCTTGAGGCGGCGCAGCTCAGCCGGCCCCTCGTCGAACTCGTGGTTGCCGACCGACGTGACGTCGAGCCCGATCATGTTCATCGCCTCGATCGTGGGCTCGTCGTGGAAGAGCGAGGAGAGGAGCGGGCTGCCGCCCACGAGGTCGCCGGCGGCGACCACGAACGTATGGCGCGCCCGCGCGCGAAGGGACCGGATGTGCGTCGCGAGGTACTCCGCCCCGCCGGCCGGGAAGCGCTCGTCCGGCCGGCGCATGATCGTCCCCGGCGTCGTCGACTCGAGGTGGCCGTGGAAGTCGTTGATCCCGAGCAGCTGGACGTGCACGGGCGGGGGCGGCGGCTTCTTCTTGCGCGGCTTGTCGCGCTCCTGCGCCACCGCCGGCGTGGCAGCGCAGAGGATGGCCGCGAGCGCGGCGAGGATGGCGGCAATCCGGTGCATGGCCCGACACAGGTAAACAACCCTGACTACCAAGGGTTGCGCCGCTAGCTCGTGAATTCCTCCAACTCGTGCGGGCCGACGACCGCGACGGAGGATTCGTTCGAGATACCCCGGGCCACCTGAGCCACCTGGTCGAAGGTGGTCCGGTCCAGCGCCTCGATCGCGTCGTCGGGGTCGATGTCGCCGCCGAAGACGACCGACTGGGAGGCCGCGTAGCGGGCCACGGCGTTGGTGTTCTCGAAGGCCAGCACGCGGCGGCCGGCGGCGTAGGCCCGGGCGCGCTCGAACTCCTCCTCGTTGGGCCCGTCGGCGCGCAGCTCGTCCACGATCTCGCCCATGCGCGTGAACGCCTCGACGCACTTGCTCGAGTCCAGGCCTGCGGACAGCTGGAGGATCGGGACGTCGGCGAAGGCGTGGTCGACCGCGTAGACGGAGTAGGCGAGCCCCCGCTGCTCGCGGATCTCGTCGAACAGCCGCGAGCCCATCGACCCGCCGAGCAGCGTCGAGTAGACGCCCAGCGCCGCGCGGTCGGCCGGGTCGCGGGGATCGATCGCGGGCCGGTAGGACATCCGGAGATGGGACTGGTTGGAGCCCCGGTGCTCGACCAGCGTCTGCGGGGAGAACGGCGGCGCCGGCTCGCTACCGCCGTCGGCCGAGATCGAGGGAAAGCGCCCGAACGCCTCGGCCAGGTCGTTGTCGTCCGGCAGGTGCTCGAGGTTGCCGACCAGGAACGCGCCGCCGCGGGAGCCCGCCCACTGGCGTCCGCGGAAGGTGAGGATGTCGTCGCGGGTGAACGTGCGCAGGTGCTCGGCAGGGCCGAGGACGGGGCGCCCGAGCGGATGGTCGCCGAACGCCGCGCGGTCGATCAGCTTCTCGGCGACGACCGACGGCTGGTCGTCCGATCGCGCGATCTCCTGGATGATCACGCCGCGCTCGCGGTCCAGCTCGTCGGCGTCGATCTTCGGGCGGCCCACGAAGTCGGTCAGCAGGTCGATGGCCTCGTCCACCACCTCGGCGCGGCAGGTGATGTGGAAGGCGACGAGGTCGTGCGACGTGTAGGCGTTGAGCACGGCGCCCATCCGCTCCGCCGTCTCGTTGACCTTGCGGTAGTGGTCGTACTTCTCGCCGCCCTTGAACACGAGGTGCTCGAGGAAGTGGGCCATGCCGTTCTCCTCGCGCCGCTCGGTCCGAGCGCCGGCGTCGAACGCGACGAGCACGGTGGTCGCCCGCGTGCCGGGCAGCTCGATGCGGTGGATCGGGAGTCCGGAGGGGATCGTGGAGGTCTCGATGCGGGCCATCCCTTGCAATGTAACTGTCAGGGAGGGGCGTGCCGCAGGCGGGCGAAATACCCTGTTCAGCCGATGGCCGCCACTGAGCGACACGCACGGGAGCGCAGCGCCCGCCCACAGGCGGCGCCGCGCGGCGCCGCCGTGATCGACTTCGAGGACGTCTCGAAGCGCTATCCGAGCGGCGACACGGGGCTCGAGAACGTGTCGTTCTCGGTCCAGCCCGGCGAGTTCGTGTTCATCGTCGGCGCCTCGGGCTCGGGCAAGTCGACGACGATGCGCCTGCTGATCAAGGAGGTCGAGCCGACCGGCGGCACGATCCAGGTCGCCGGCCACGACCTGTCGAAGATCACGCGCCGCAAGGTGCCGTACTACCGCCGCAACCTCGGCGTCGTCTTCCAGGACTACAAGCTGCTGCCGAACCGGACGGTCTACGAGAACGTCGCCTACGCGCTCCAGGTCACGGGCGGCTCGCGGCGCGAGATCCGCGAGAAGGTGCCCGACATCCTGCGCCTCACCGGGCTCTCGCTCAAGCTCCACAGCCATCCCGACCAGCTCTCGGGCGGCGAGCAGCAGCGCGTGTCGGTCGCCCGGGCGTTCGTCAACCACCCGCCGCTGCTGCTGGCCGACGAGCCGACCGGCAACCTCGACCCCGAGACCTCGATCGGGATCATGCAGCTGCTCTACCGGATCAACCGGACCGGCACGACCGTCGTGGTCGCCACTCACGACGTCGACATGGTGGATCGCATGCGCCGGCGCGTGATCGAGCTCTCCGCCGGGCGCGTCGTGCGCGACGAGCGAGCCGGGGCGTACGCGGCGCGGGAGACGACCGGCGAGTTCGCCGTGCGGTTGCGCGAGGACGACGAGTGAAGCTCGGCTTCTTCCTGCGCGAGGCGCTGCGCGCGCTCCGCCGCAACGCGGTTCCCTCGTTCGCGGCCATGGCCACCGTGCTCGTCACGGTCCTGATCCTTGGCGTCTTCATCCCGGTCGTGCAGGCCACGACCGGGGCGGCGAACGAGGTCCGGGGCCGCGTGATCGCGGACGTCTACCTCAAGACGAGCGCCGACGACCGCGACGTCGCCCGCGTACGCAACCTGCTCGAGACCCAGGTGCCGTACGTCGGCCGGGTCGTGTACCTCTCCAAGGAGCAGGCCTACCGCGCCGAGCGCAAGCGCAACCCGGAGGCCTACGACCTCCTGGGTGCCAACCCGCTCCCGGACACCTTCCGGGTCACGCCCGACCGGCCGGACAACATCGCCAAGCTGCGCGACGCGCTCGCGCCGGTCTCCCCGGCGGGCGGCCGCACGCCGGTGGACGAGGCGATCGACGACGTGCGCAACCGCGAGGAGGACACCAACAAGATCCTCTCCGTCACCCGCGTCGTGAAGCTCACGATGGCGCTGCTCGCCGCCCTGCTCATGATCGCGTCGGTGCTGCTGATCGCCAACACCATCCGGCTGTCGCTCTACGCGCGGCGGCGCGAGGTCGAGGTCATGAAGCTGGTGGGCGCGACCGACTGGTTCATCCGCTGGCCGTTCGTGATCGAGGGCGTGCTGGTGGGCGCCCTCGGCGGCATCGTGGCCGTGCTCCTGCTGGCGGTCGTCAAGCTCGCGGTCGTCGACCCGCTGGCGCAGGAGTTCGAGCTGATCGCGGCACCCGAGACGATGAACTTCCCGCTGCTCGTGGCGCTGCTCCTGGGCGCCTCCGTGGCGGTCTCCGCAGCCGGCTCCGGCCTCTCGCTGCGGCGCTTCCTCCGCGTGTAAGTACCGTGATGGAGGTGCGCCGTCGCCGCAGGCCGCTCCTGCCCGTCCTCATCGTGCTGCTCCCGCTCCTGCTCGTCGGCGGGATCTGGCTGGGCGGCCATCCCGAGGTGCTGCCCGGGCCGGTGCGCGACACGCTGGTCGCCGACACGCAGGGCCGCGTCTACGAGGAGGCGATCGACACCCTGGCGCGGGATTACTACCGCAAGGTCGACCGGGAGAAGCTCCTGAACACCTCGCTCGAGGAGGCCGTCGGCTCGCTCGAGGACCGCTTCTCGCACTACTTCGCGCCGCGCGACTTCGACGACTTCCAGGAGGCGACCGAAGGCCGCTTCGAGGGCGTCGGGATGACCGTCGAGGAGGTGCCTCGCGGCCTGCGCGTGCTGACGGTCTACGACGGCTCGCCGGCCGAGCGCGGCGGCTTGCACCCGGGTGACGTGATCACCCACGTCAACGGCCGCTCGATCGCCGGCGCCAGCTCGGAGGAGTCGACCACCCGCATCAAGGGGCCGGCGGGCAGCGAGGTGCGGCTGACCGTGCGCTCGAAGGGCCGCCCCCGGGAGCTGAAGCTCAAGCGAGCCGAGGTGGAGATCCCGGTCGTCGAGGGAGAGATGGTGAAGGGCGTCGCCCACGTGCGGCTCGCGGGCTTCACGTCGGGCGCCGGGGACGAGGTCTCGGGCGCGGTCAAGCGGCTCCTTGGTAAGGGTGCCGACGGGGTCGTGCTCGACTTGCGCGACAACGGCGGCGGTTTGCTCAACGAGGCGGTGGCCGTGGCGTCGGTCTTCATCCCCGACGGCAAGATCGTCTCGACGCGCGGTCGATCGCGGCCCGAGCGCGTCTACGAGGCGACGGGCGGGGCGATCGACCCCGACGTCCCGGTGGTCGTGCTGGTCAACGACCGCAGCGCGTCGGCGTCCGAGATCGTGGCGGGCGCGCTCCAGGACCGCGAGCGGGCGCAGGTCGTCGGCACGCGAACGTTCGGCAAGGGCGTCTTCCAGGAGATCGAGCCGCTGCGCAACGGCGGGGCGCTCGACATCACGGTCGGCGAGTACTTCCTGCCCAGCGGCCGCAATCTGGGCGGCGGCGGGACGACGCGCGGCGCCGGCCTGGAGCCCGACGTGCGGGCGGAGGACGACCAGAAGACACCGCGTGACGAGGCGCTGGCCGTGGCGGTCCGTGAGGTGACGTGAAGCAGCGGCCCGCGCGGGCTGACCGCCAGGGGGACCGCGGGCGCGCGGCCGGCGGTCGCGAGCGCCTCGCCGACCGCGCGCGGCCGGGGCCGGTCGTCGCGCTGCTCGAGAAGCGCGGGCGCTTCTGGACGGCGACGCCCTTCTTCACCCGCGGCCCGCGCATGAACGTCGACAAGGGCGCGGCGAAGCCCGGCGAGCTTGTCCTGGTGGCCCCCACGGGCCGCGGAGCCGGCCACGGGCGGGTGCTGCGGCGGATCGGGCAGCCCGACGTGGCGCGCGACGTGCTCGAGGCATTGCTGCTCGACCGCGGCCTGCGCCGGCGCTTCGACCCGCTCGCCGAGCGCGAGGCGCGCGAGGCGGCCGGCCGCGTGCCGGAGGTGCCGCGGGTCGACCTGCGCGCGCTGCCCACCTTCACGATCGACCCTCCGAGCGCGCGCGACTTCGACGACGCCATCTCGGCCGAGCTGCTCGAGGACGGCGCCGTACGCGTGTGGGTCCACATCGCCGACGTCGCCGCGCACGTGAAGCCGGGCTCGCACGTCGACCGCGAGGCGTTCAAGCGCGCCACCTCGGTCTACGTGCCCGGGCTGGTCGAGCCGATGCTCCCGGAGGCGCTCTCCAACCAGGCCTGCTCGCTCGTGCCGAACCAGGATCGGCTGGCCGTCACGGTCGAGCTCGACCTCGTCGGAGCCAAGCCGCGGCGGACCGCCTTCCACCGCTCCGTGATCCGCTCGGACCGGCGGCTGACCTATCCGGAGGTCGACGAGATCTTCGCGGGCCGGATGCAGGCCGAGGAGCCGTGGGCGGCGCCGCTCGCCGCGGCCCGGCAGGCCGCGACGGCGCTCCAGCAGGAGCGCGAGGCGAAGGGGGCGCTCGAGGTCGACACCGAGGAGCCGGAGTTCGCGTTCTCCGGCGAGGGTCACGTGACGGCGCTGGTGCCGAGCGAGCAGACGGAGTCCCACCGCGTGGTCGAGCACCTGATGATCGCGGCCAACGAGGCCGTCGCGACGCTGCTCGAGACTCGCAAGCTCCCGGCGCTCTACCGGGTGCACGAGCAGCCCGAGCCGGCGCGGGTGCAGCACCTGGCCGAGCAGCTCGCTTCGCTCGACGTGCCGACCCCGCCGCTGACGGCGGTGATGACCCCGCAGCAGGCGGGCGACGCCGTGGCCGAGATCGCTCGCCTCGTCTCCGCGGAGGTGCGCCGGCGCGACGGCCGGGGCCGGACCGCGTTCACGTCGCTCGTGCTGCGGTCGCTCAAGCAGGCCCGCTACTCACCGCGCAACCTCGGCCACGCCGGGCTGCGGTCGCACCGCTACTGCCACTTCACGTCGCCCATCCGGCGCTACCCGGACCTCGTCTGCCACCGCTCGCTGCTCAACGCGATCGGCGCGGGAGAGGACCAGCCGCCCGCCTCACAGCTGGAGGCCGCCGCCGAGTGGTGCTCGGACCGCGAGCGCGACGCCATGAGGATCGAGCGCGACGCCGACGCCGTGGCACGCTGCTTCCTGCTCGAGGCAGAGCTGTTCGAGGGCGGCTGGGAGACGGTGTTCGAAGGCGAGGTCACGGGCGTCATCAACGCCGGAGCCTTCGTCGCGTTCGGCGACGGCCACGAGGGGATGCTCCCGGTGCGGCGCCTGCGCGGCGACTGGTGGGAGCTCAACGAGCTCGAGACGATGCTGGTCGGCGCCGAGAGCGGTCGCGCGATCCGGCTCGGCGACCCGGTGCAGGTGCGCGTGGAGCGCGTCGACGCCCCGCGGGGGCGTGTGGATCTTGCGCCGGTCTAGGCGCGGGCGAACGTCAACGGCGGCATTGAAAGAATGCGGGTTCGAATGGCGCGTGCTGACTTGACGGCGATAATCGACGTCAAGTGAGCACCCGCCGCAATCGTGCCTTCCCTACCCAGCCGCCGTTGACGTTCGCCGGCGCCCGATGTCCGCGCACTCCGCGCAGACGCTCTCCGGCACGAGCCCCGCTCGCATGAGCAGCCCGAACACCTGGCACCCGAGGCAGAAGGCGAACACGGACTCGAGCGTCGCGGCGGTGACGAGGAGGAGCAGCAGCGCGTCGGCGGCCGTCCCCGCGCCGAAGCCGAGCGCGAGGACCGCCGCGGTGGTCGTCATCGCGGCTCCCATGCCCTGCGCGAAGCGCTTCGGCGGCCCGGGGACGTAGCGCGGCTCGCCGAGGTGCGGGGCGGCCACGCGGGTGGCGAAGCGGCCGAGCGGGCTCAGCGTCGGGCCGGTCAGCACGCGGGCCCAGAAGCCGTAGGCGAGCGGGAGCAGCAGCCAGTAGGCCGAAGTGGCCAGCGTTACGATGGCCGTGAGCGCCACCACACCGGCGACTACGCGCGCAGCCTTCTCGTTGACCGGGTTCGGGAAGGAGAACACCGCTCTAAATCCTACAAACCCGATCAGCTTTCGTTGCCAGACATCGCGACAAATCGCCAGGCGCGCTACCGCTACCACTTCCTCGAGACGTGGGAGGCCGGCCTCGTGCTCACCGGCACCGAGGTCAAGTCGCTGCGCGAAGGGAAGGCGCAGATCAAGGACGGCTACGCGTCACTGCGCGGGTCGGAGGTGTGGCTGCACAACGTGCACATCCCGCCCTACGCGCCCGCCTCACGCGAGAACCACGAGCCAGAGCGGCCCCGCAAGCTGCTCATGCACCGGCGCGAGATCGAACGGCTGATCGGCAAGACGCGCGAGAAGGGCCTCACGCTCGTGCCCACGCGGCTCTACTTCAAGGATGGCCGCGCGAAGGTCGAGATCGCGCTCGCCCGCGGCAAGGACGTCGGCGACAAGCGCCAGGCGATCAAGGAGCGGGAGATGAAGCGCGAGATGGAGCGGGCGATCCGTAGATAGCCCCGCGGACGCCGGGCGCCCCCTGGGGAGGGACGCCCGGCGCTGTGGGTCAGCCGTTGGCGCGTCCGGTGAACACGACGACGCGCCGGAACGGCGGCCGGTCGGGCGGGGTGGGGGGTGGGGAGGATGAAGCGGGACTCACGGGGAGGACTCCTTGTCTTCCGAAAGTACGACGATCATCGTACCAAACTCGTTCGATAGTCGTCGTACAATGGACTCATGCGCTCGCTCCACCACCCTCCCGCCGAGACGCTCGAGCTCACAGGCGTCCTCCACGCGCTGGCCGACCCGGTGCGGCTCGAGATCGTTCGCGGGCTCGCGTCGGGTGGCGGCTGTGAGCGCCGCTGCAACGCGTTCTCGCTGCCGGTCACGAAGTCGACCGGCACGCATCACTTCCGCGTGCTGCGCGAGAGCGGCGTGATCGAGCAGCGCGCGGAGGGGACGGCGGTCGTGAACCGCCTCCGCCGCGACGAGCTCGACGCCCGCTTCCCGGGCCTGCTGGACTCGGTGCTCAGCGCGAGCTGAACGCCGCGGATTTCATCGCAGATTGCGGCAATCGCGCCGCCGTCGCCCTTGCGAGGCGGCGCCGACGGCGGGTAGCTTGGCCGCCAGACGCGGAGGTCGAGACGCAGAGAGCGAGGCCACTGAGGTGAGAGGCCCGCCGCCCCGTCCGCAGCGGTGCTTGCACCGGCGCGGAGGGCTCCTCAAGCGGCTCCCTCCGCGTCTTTTTGCGTTCTAGGGGCGCCACGCGCACGAAAAACGCGGAGAATGCGGGATCGACGGAAGAAACCCCTTGTGCTCCGCGGTCCCAACGCATACGTTGTTCCCAGACGCGGACGTGAGTCGCAAAGAGCGAGGCCACTGAGGTGAGAGGCCCGCCGCCTATCCCAGAGACGGTTCGCCGTAGCTGGGGGGCTCCTCGAGCGGCTCCGTTCGCGTCGATTTCGTTAACGCCCTCCTCAGACGCCGGCGTCACCGAGGAGCGAGAGCCAGATCTCGCTGCGCGTCGGGAAGCAGGGGGTGGCATGGCGGAGGCGCTCGAGCGGGATCTCGCCGACGATCGCGATCGTGGCGGCATGCAGCATGTCGGCCACCTCGGCGCCGGTGATCGTCGCGCCGACGATGACGCGCCGCTCGGGGTCGATCAGCAGCCGCGACGTGCCCGGGGCGTCGTGGCCGTAGAACGACCCGCCCGCGTTGCCTGACGTCGACGTCTCCACGACCTCCACCTCGACCCCGGCCGCGGCGGCCGTGTCCGTCGTGTGGCCCACGGCAGCCACCTGCGGCTCGGTGAAGATCACGCGCGGGCTGAGCGGGCCGTCGGCCCCGTGGTCACGCGCGGTCTCCTCACCGAGGATGTGGTCCACGGCGATCCGGGCCTGGTACTTGCCCATGTGGGTGAAGAGCGCCTTCCCGTTCACGTCGCCGATGGCGTACAGCCACGGGTGGCCGTCGGCGCGCATGTGGGCGTCGACTTGCACCGGCTGGTCGGTGTCGATCCCGAGCGCCTCGAGCCCGAGGCCCTTCGTCTGCGGCTTGCGGCCGAGGGCGGCGAGCAGCACCTCGCCCTGCGCCTCGCGGCCGTCCGCGGTCGTTACCACGACGGTCTCGCCCCGCTGCTCCACCTTCGTCGCCTTCTGGCCCGTGCGGATGTCGACGCCGTACTCGTCGAGCGCGTCGGTCACCTGCTCGCACGCGTACTCCTCCTCGCGCGGGAGCAGCCGCCGCTCGCCCTCGATCAGCGTGACGTGGGCGCCGAGCGTCTGGAACGCCTGCGCCATCTCGACGCCGACCACCCCGCCGCCGAGGATCACCAGGCTGTCGGGGATCGTCTTAGTGGTGGTCGCCTCGCGGTTCGTCCACGTGTCGTCGATGCCGTCCAGGCCCTCGATCGGCGGCATCGACGGGATCGACCCGGTGGCCAGGATCACCGCGCGAGTCGCCTCGATCTCCTCGCCGCCGACCCTGACGCGCCGCTCCCCGGTCAGCTCCCCGACGCCGCGCAGGAGCTCGATGCCGCGATCCTCGAGCCACGGGAGCTGAGCGGAGTCGTCGAGGTCGTGGATGATCTCGTCGCGGCGGGCCAGCACGGCGGCGACGTCCAGCTCGCCGGTGATGGCCTCCGCCGCGCCCCTGACGCGACGCGCCTCGGCCAGCGCCTCGTACGGCCGCAGCAGCGCCTTGGACGGCATGCAGGCCCAGTACGAGCACTCGCCGCCCACGAGCCGGTCTTCGACGATGGCGACCTTGAGGCCCTTGTCGGCGGCTCGGCCGGCCGCCACCTCGCCCGCGGGCCCAGCCCCGACCACCACCACGTCGAACGTCCGCATCAGCCCTCCCCCTCCCGTCGCTCTACAATGGACCGCGAACATAACCCCCTGGGGACGACACGGCTTCGACGTGGCCGTTTCGCAGGGGCGGTTGCGAGCCGAGGTTCCCGGAGGCCTCGAAAAACACCGGGAAAACCATAAGTGCGGACACCAAGTCCATCGCGGGGTCTCACGACTTCGCACTCGCCTAGCCCCGGTTAGGTGAGACGTCGGTCCCCCGGAGCCTGCGACGGGGAGCCCGACTCAACTAGCAGGCTCACCTCGCGAGGATTGCCTCATCCGCGCGAGGGACACCTTTAGAGGCTGGCCCCCCTCAACCCTGCCGGCGTGGCGAGCGGGGGGCGAGACACAGAGCGCCGGATACGCTCGTAGACGCCGTCCTGAGCGCGGTCGCGGACGTGGGTTCGATTCCCACCGTCTCCACTGGTTCAGGTTGAACCGACAGTCCAGGACGTACCTGCAAATCCCGCTCGTTTCGGGCGGGATTTGTTGCGACAAGCGCGACTTGATTTGCAGGGGTTTCCGCTGAGCGGCGGCGATCGAGTCGCAGGCGAGTCGCAGATCGCCGCTTCCAGCGAGTCGCAGGCCAGTCGCAGCGCGGTTGGAGCGTGGGATCGGGACACGCTCGCTTCCATTGACGGGTGCGAAAGCGCGAGCGCGGCCTGCTGCGACACTCGCAGCTCGTCCGTTCCGAGCGCCTCCGCGCGTCGGGGCCGCTCGGCTGCATCGGCCTGGATGCGACAGCGCGGCGACCGATGGTGGGCTCGTGGCCGCCGTAAGGTCTGTGTCACAAGCGGCTCCCGGTTGACGAGTGTCGGTGCCGCGTGCGTACGCTTTGTGGGACGCGGGGGGTTGTGCGCGATGCATCCGTCGCCGCTTCCCGTGTTGCGACGTGGTGGTCGGTACGGATCGCGCCGAGTGAGGGCGCCGGGAGGGCAGGCGGCGCTCGGCGTGCTGATGGTAGACCGGGAGGCTTGTCACGGTGTCTACTGCCCTCAGACGAGCACCGGCTGGATCTGGTCGAGGTCGATCAGGTGCCCGGTCGCCGGGACGTTCGTAGGCAGGTGGCGACGACGTAGCCATCGGCCGGCGTTGGTCGACTGCTTATTTTCTTTGCGGCGGTCCAGACCAGCGGCGTGACCGCCGTCGTCAGTTTGCCGCACGTGTGGCTGGGTCTTGGTGTGATCGCGGGTCAAATCGGGCAGGTGGGTCGTGGAGCTCGTGTGACCCCTTTGAGCCGTCTCAGCTCGCTTTGGTCGCTCGCTCGCAACGGGCCGGGGGGACTGCCGGCCTCCGGCGACCGGCGGTGGTGGTGGCGCTACGTCGATCTGAGGCGCCGCTTCCGTGTCCGACGGCGATCGGATCGCTGGCTGCGCGTGAATCGGCGGGTTGGGTGTAACGGTGCGTGGGCAGCTGAGCGAGCGCGAGCTGGTGTTGGCGGCGAAGGAGTCCCGGGGCGAGGCGCGCGATGCGTTGCTCGAGGCGTTCACGCCGCTGATCGGGAACGTCGCACGCGGCTACCGCGGGGCGTCCGGGGTCGGGCGGGAGGAGTTGATGCAGGAGGGCGTGGTGGGGCTGCTGCGGGCGCTCGAGCGCTATGACCCGGAGCTGGAAACTCCGTTCTGGGCGTATGCGTCGTGGTGGGTTCGCCAGGCGATGCAGCAGTTGGTGTCCGAGCTGAGCCGACCCTTCGTCGTGCCGGATCGTGCCGCGCGCCAGCTTGCCTGCGTGCGGAACACGCGCCGCGTCTACGTCCAGGTGCACGGCCGTGAGCCGTCCTGCGGGGAGCTCGCGCGTGAGACGGGCATCGAGCGCGCGCAGGTGGAGAGCCTGATCGCGGTCGAGCGGGTGCCGTGCTCGCTCGAGGAGCCGAGCAGCGGCGATGAGGGTGTCCGCGGCGACACGTTCGGTGAGCGGCTGCCGGACCCAGCGGCCGAGGAGGCGTACGAGCGTGCGGCCGGCCGCCTGGCGCTCACGAGCCTTCTCCCGCGGATCGCGAGCCTGTCGCGCCGCGAGCAGACGATCCTGCGCGGCCGCTATGGCCTCGACGGGCCTGTGCGAACGCTGCGCGGCCTCGGCGCCTACCTCGGCATCAGTGCCGAACGCGTGCGCCAGCTCGAGCAACAGGCGCTCGACACGCTCCACGCCGCCGCGACGCAGGCCCCGACCTCAAGCTAGTGCGGGGGCCCGCCGAACAGCGGCGCGGGCGTGTGGCCCTCATGGCTCGTCGATGAGTCCGTAGCGGAGGGCGAAGAGAACGGCTTGGAGTTGCGTGTGGACGCCGAGCTTGTTGAGGATGCGTGCGACGTGGTTGCGCTCGGTGCGGATGCTGATCCCGAGCCTGTCGGCGATCGTCTGGCCGTCGAGGCCCGCGGCGAGGGCTTTGAGCACCTCGCGTTCGCGGTGCGTCAGGCTGGCGATCGCCTGACGGTCCTCGCGCTCCTGCTCGCGGCGGTGGCTGGCGAACCGGAGCAGCTCGACGATCTCGTGGCCGGCCAGCAGGGCTTGGCCCGCGCGTAGGCGCCGGATGGCATCAACGACCTGGTCGAGGTCGGCGGTCTTGTCGAGCGCGCCGGCGGCGCCGGCGTCGATCGCGCGGGCGGTCTGCGCGCGGTCCAGGTTGGCGCTCAGCACGAGGACTTGAGCCTCCGGGCTGGCCGCCCGAAGCTCCGGGATCAACGCGATGCCGTCGCCGTCCGGCAGCGCGAGATCGAGCACGGCGACATCGACGCTGTGCAGCAGCTCGCGGGCCGCGGCCAGCGACTCGGCCTGGCCGACGACGGTCAGGTCGGGCTCGCGCTCGAGCATGCCCGCGATCGCTTCCCGCACGGCGGTGTGGTCCTCCACGAGCAGGACGCGCACCTGCTCGGCTGCGCGCTCATGAGCCGGCCGGAGCGGCACCTCCAAGCGGACCGTGGTGCCCGTCGTCGGCTCGCCGACGATGTCCAGACGTCCGTGGAGGAGCGCCGCGCGCTCGCGCATTCCCGCGATCCCATGCCCGGCGATGCGCGCCGGCCGCTCGGCGGGATCGAATCCGCGCCCGTCGTCGGAGACCTCGGCGTGGAGCTTGCCATCCGAACTCCACACGCTGACGCGGACGCGCCGAGCACGCGCGTGGCGCCGGGCGTTCGTCAGCGCCTCGCCAAGGATGCGCAGCGTTTCGGTGCCGGTCGCCCCGAGCGGACCGGCGGGAATCCCGCCGCGCAGGTCCAGCTCGATCTCCGGGTCGACCGCGATCGCGCGGTGCACGGCGACGAGCGACTCCAGCAGTTGAGGGAACGGCGTGCCGCTGCTCGCCGCCCAGGCGCAGGTCGTAGATCGCCGCGCGCAGCTGCTCGCCCACGCACTTGAGCGCCGCCGACAGCTCGTCCGGCGGCGCGCTGGCGCCGCGGGCGCTGCGGGCACGCCCGGCGAGCGCCAGCGCGTGCGTGAGGTCTCTGGAGCGCCTCGTCGTGCAGGTCGCGCGCGATCCGGCGCCGCTCCGCCTCCAGCACCTCGAGCAGCCGCTCGTGCGCACGACTGCGCTCGACCGCGCTCGCCAGCACGTTGGCGACCGCCTGCACGAAGCCGACCTCCGACGGCGAGAACGATCGCCGGCGCGTGGACAGCGCCTCCAGCACGCCGAACGGCTCGTCCGGGCTCTCGATCATCACGGTCAGGGCGCTCACCGCGCCGTGCTCGTCCGCAAGCGCACTGCGCTTGAACCGCGGATCGTGTGCCTGGTCCTCGGCGATCACCGGCTCGCCGCGGAGCAGCGTGTACCCGACCTGCGAGTCGCGGCCGCGCTCGAAGCGCCGCCCGACGTAGCCCTCCCGCCATCCCACCCCGGCGCGCAGGATCACGTCATCGCGGTCCGCCGGCAACTCCGCCACGCACGCCAACTCGACGCCCAGCGTCCGGACCAGCAGGCCGACCGCCTCCTCCAGCACCCACTGCAGATCGTCGCTGGCCAACGCACGCCGCCCCAGCTCGGCGACGAGCGCCTGCTGCTCGGCCCGCCGGCGCAGCTCCTCCTCGACCCGCTTGCGCTCGGTGATGTCGCGGGAGTAGATCGCGAGCACCGTCGTCCCGCGCGTACGCGTTCACCTCCAGCCAGGCGTCTGTTCCGGGCGCGTACGCCTCGAACCGCGCCGTTCTCTGCTGCCGGAGCGCCGTGTGCATTTGCTCGTGGAAGATCGTCCCGATAAGTTCGGGGAACACGTCCCAACAGTTCTTGCCGAGTAGATCGTCGCGCGTGAGCTCGTCGCCGAGCGCTGTACGCGCGTCGGCCAGCGCGTTGTCGTTGACGTACGTGTAGCGCCAGTCACGGTCCACCGAGACGAAGCTGTCGGTGATGCTCTCCAGGATCGCCTCGCTGCGCCGCCGTGCCTCGCGCAGGTCCTCCTCGGCCCGCTTGCGCTCGCTCACGTCGCGGTGGATCCCCAGGTAGCCCGTGATCCCGCCCCGCTCGCCGCGCACAGCGACGGTGATCACCTCGACGCACACCGGTGTGCCGTCCTTGCGGTACGCGACCACCTCGCCACGCCAGCGCCCGTGCTCGGCCACCGCGCGGCGCACCTCGGCCCGTTCCTCGTAGCTCATCTCCAGGCGAGCGACCTCCAGCGTGTGACGACCCAGCACCTCGTCCGCCGTCCAGCCGTACATCCGTTCAGCGCCCGGGTTCCACACCGTTACGAACCACTCGGCGTCGAGCGCGACGATCGCATCCTCGGTGTTGTCCAGCAGTCCGGCCAGGTACGTCAGTCGCTCAGCCTCGGCCTTCTGCTCGGTCACGTCCGTCATCACGAGCACGCCGCCGACGATCGCCCCGGCGTCGTCGAAGATGGGGGCCGAGCTGGCGCGCACGAACAGCCGACTACCGTCCGCGCGCAGATTGAAGTACTCCTCGTCGACGACCTCTTCGCCGGTCGTGAGCGAGCGGACCAGCGGCCACTCGTCGACGTCGTACGGCCGCCCGTCGTGATGAAAGATCTCCCAGTCCTCCGTCAGATCGGGCGGGATCGACCGACCGAGCTGCGCGGTCATCTGCCGGGCGCGGGGGTTCGCGTACACGATTCGACGCGACCCGGCTTCGACGACCACAACCGCGGCGGGAATGTGGCCGAGCACTTCCTCGACGCCCATGCCGAGGAACTCATGCGGGCTAGACGAGCTCACGAGCCCAACCCGCGTTCGGCGCTCCGCGCGCGCCAACCTTCGACCACGGCTTCGTGAACTCGGTCGCGCTCTCTTGAAACCACGACCTCGAGACGTAGAATCGCCTGGGGCATATGACTCACCCCAGCGCTACCAGCCACGATCGCCGGCTCGGGCGAGGGAGATGACCGCTCGGGGCGCCACGAGCGCGGCTCAGGATCGTCTTCGATGCGGGGATGCCAACTGCGCGTTGGGGACCGCTCTTTCATGTCTTCCGCCTAGAGCATCCCGACC
Organism: uncultured Solirubrobacteraceae bacterium; assembly: GCA_963730535.1. Taxonomy (GTDB): domain Bacteria; phylum Actinomycetota; class Thermoleophilia; order Solirubrobacterales; family Solirubrobacteraceae; genus DASSUW01. Next base: position 193,305 of record CAVSRU010000014.1, on the reverse strand, counting down.
TGCGTCTCGAATGGCAACCCACCGGGTTCCCGATTCGCGGGCGCTCGCTGCTGGAAGGCGCCGACGCTGGGCTGTTCGTCGAGCCGCCGCCAGAGGCGGGCCTCAGCGTCCTCACCCTCGATGTCAGCCCGATGGTCGTGATCGTTGCGGCCGGTGATCGCCTCGCCCACAACACCGAATTGCGCGTGGCCGACATCCTCGACAGGCCGTTTCCCGGCGGCCCGAACCTGAATCCCGAGTGGACCTCGTTCTGGACGCTAGACGAGCAGCGTGGCAGCCCCGCGACCCGCACCGCCGATGACGTCAAATCCGCCGAAGATGGTGCTCGAGGTCATCGCCGCCGGCCGGGCCATCGGCACCCTGCCCACCTGGATGGCCGACGGTCTCGCACATCCGGGCGTGATCGCGCTCCCGCTCCGCGACGGCCCACACGTCAGAACCCGTCTCGTCTGGCACTCCCACTCCGACAACCCGATCGTCGACGCCCTCCTCGACCTCGCCACCGCCTGGACGCGCGACGGCCGGCGAACCCGTACCCGGCCCTAACGGCCAGACCCCCGGCCGCAGCAACGGGTTCGGGACTCCGCCATCGCACCGTGTCACCTAGTGGTGTCGCGGCACGATCGGGGTCTCGAGCTCTGGAACAGGACGAACCCCGTCCCGGTCGATCCGCAGCTATCGCTGCTCAACGGGGAAGGTGGCGCCGCGGACGACAGCGCGTGATCGCATCCGCCCGAGTTCAGTCGCAAAGAAGTCGCACGCTTCCGCGGAATCGCCGTCGCGCACATCGATGTCGCTCCGATTCTCACCCACCGTCTCCACCTCAGGCGAGAGCCGCCCCTCGGGGCGGCTCTCGCCGTTCTGGCAGCGGGACTACTCGATGCCGGGGAACCAGACTCCGAAGCGGCTGCAGAGCTCGGGGAGGGTCTCGGGCCGCATGTCGAGGGCGTAGCGGCCGCACAGCTCGCCGAAGGCCTCGGGGTCGGGTGCGCCGCTGGCGGCGAGCGGCGCGAGCTCCGCGAAGAACTGCTCGAAGCCGGCGGGGGAGATGATCTCGAGGATCCGGGCGGGCTCGTCGCCGGCGTTCCAGAACGTGTGCCACTGCCCGCGCGGCTTGTAGACGAGGTCGCCCGGGCCGGCCTCGACGACGTCGTCGCCGAGCAGCGCGCCCATGCGGCCCTCGAGGATGAAGCTGTACTCGTCCTCGCGGTTGTGGCGGTGCAGCGGCGCCGCCAGGGCACGCGGCGGCATCGGATGCTCGACGAGGCTGAGGCGCGAGTCGCTGTCGACGCCGGGGATCATGAAGCGGACGCCGATGGTCTGGAGCGTCACGGACTCGCCGTCGGTCGGGCCGATGATCGTCGGTGCCGTGGTGGTTGCGTGCATCGAGCGGTTCTCCTCGATAAATCGTTGGACACTGGTGTTCGATGAACACGGTACACATACGCCGCCGGGTCTGTCAAGATTCATCGAACACCAATGCCCGCTGAAACCGCATCGAAGAAGCGCCGCTACGAGAAGAAGGCGCGCGCGACCAAGGAGCAGGCGACGCGGCTGCGCATCGTCGAAGCCGCGCTCGCGCTCCACGGCACGGTCGGGCCGTCGCGGACCACGATCTCGGCGATCGCCGAGCGCGCGGGTGTGCGCCGGGCCACCGTGTACCGCCACTTCCCCGACGAGCGCTCGCTGTTCCTCGGCTGCTCGGGCCTTTCGCGGGAGCGCAATCCGGCGCCCGACCCAGCCACGTGGGCGGGGATCGACGATCCCGGTGAACGCCTCGCCGCCGCGCTCGACTCGATCTACCTCTGGTACGAGCGGACCGAGCCGCTGCTCACCGCCGTCCTGCGCGATATCGACACGATCCCGATCCTCGCCGAGCTCCAGGCGGGGCGCTTCGCCTATCTCGCCGGCGTCGAGGACGGTCTCGCGGCGGGCTGGGGCGCACGCGGGAACGCGGCCAGGCGGCTGCGCGCGACGATCGGCCTGGCGCTCGACTTCCTCGTCTGGCGGTCGCTCCACGAGCGCGGGCTCGGCCGCGAAGAGGCGATTGCCGTGATGTCGTCGGCCGTCCGCGCAACGGCGGCCGGCTGAGTGCGGTGACCGACATCCGCACGGCAAGTGCGGGGACGCTGCTCGACCTCTACCGCGACGGGTCGCTGTCTCCGACCGAGGTGGTCGAAGCGCTCGCGGCGTCCATCGATGCGGCCGACGGAGAGCTGGGAGCCTTCCAGGCGCTCTGCCTCGACCGGGCGCGCGCCGAGGCGCGGCAGGCCGAGGCGGCGTGGGCGCGCGGTGAGCCGACGGGGCCGCTGTGCGGCGTCCCGCTGGCGGTCAAGGACCTGTTCGACACCGCCGACGTGGAGACGGCGTGCGGGACCGCGATGCTGGCCGGCCGTGTGCCCGACGCGGACGCCGAGGTGGTACTGCGGGCGCGCGCCGCGGGCGCGATCGTGCTCGGCAAGACGACGACCCACCCGTTCGCGTGGGGCCTGACCATGGACGGCCTGACCCGCAACCCGCACGACCTCGCGCGGACGCCGGGCGGCTCCAGCGGCGGCTCGGCGGTCGCGCTTGCGGCCGGCATGGCGCCGCTCGCCCTCGGCACCGACACCGGCGGCTCGATCCGGCTGCCGGCGGCGTTCTGCGGCGTGGTCGGGCTGAAGCCGACCTTCGGGCGCGTCTCGCTCGCCGGCTGCTGGCCGCTGAGCCCGACGCTCGACCACGCCGGACCGATGGCCCGCACGGCGGACGACTGCGAGCGGCTGCTCAGTGCGATCTCCGACTGGACGCCGGAGGCTGTGCCCGCCCAGGGCCTGGTCGTCGGGATCCCCGACGGGTTCGGCGTGCCGCTCGCGCCCGAGGTGGACGCGGCGCTGAGGAGCGTCGCCGGGGCGCTCGAGGGCGCCGGCATGCGCGTGGAGAGCCTCGCGGCACCGGATTGGCGTCGCTTCGACGAGACGTTCGGGACGATCTTCCTGACGGAGGCGCGTGAGACCCACGTCCGCCTCGGCCTGTGGCCCGAGCGCCGCGCCGACTATCCCGACAGCGTCGCGCGCCGGCTGGAGCTCGCCGAGCGCGTGACGCCGTCGGAGCAACTCGAGGCCGTCGCCGAGCGAGAGGCGCTGCGGGCCGAGGTGGATGCGCTGTTCGAGCGCGTCGACCTTCTCCTCACGCCGGTCTCGGCGGCGCCGGCGCCCCGCGTCGCCGACCACCGGTTCGACCACCTCGGTCGCGCGGTCACCCTCCGCGACGTCGTCATCCCTCTCACCGGCCCGCAGGATCTGCTCGGCCTCCCTGCGTGCGCGGTGCCCGGCGGGACCGATCGCCACGGCGTGCCGGTCGGCGTCCAGCTCACCGGGCCGCGCGGCGCCGAGGCGCGCGTGCTCGCCGCGGCGCGCGCCGTGCCGGGACCCTGACCGCGCGGTCTCAGCGCCTCGAGCGGGCTCGTCTACGATCTCCGCCGCACCGTGGCGGTCCACTTTCTCCACATCGGCAAGACGGGCGGTACCGCGATCAAGTGGGCGCTGCGGCACGCCGAGATCCCGGAGACGCCGTGGGGGCCGATCGAGCTGCACCGGCACGCGTTCAAGATCGCCGACGTCCCGCGCGGCGACCGTGTGATCTTCTTCGTCCGCGATCCGATCGACCGGTTCATGAGCGGCTTCTACAGCCGTCTCAGCAAGGGCCAGCCGCGGTACCTGTACGAGTGGACGGAGGGCGAGCGCGTCGCATTCGAGGAGTTCCCGACTCCGCAGCGCCTCGCGGCCGCGCTCGGCAGCGACGACGACGAGGAGCGCGCCCGGGCGCGGCGGGCGGCCCGGGCCATCCGCCACACGCGACCGATGTACCGCTACACGGGCGGTCCGCTGCGGCTGCGCCTGCGCGGGCGGCAGATCCTCTACATCGGCCGCCTGGAGACGCTCCAGGCGGATTGGAAGCAGATCCGTGCCCTGCTCGAGCTCCCGCGCAACGTCAAGCTGCCGCACGGGCCGTGGCGGGCGCACCGTCAGAAGGAACCGCTCGACATGACGCTCGACGACGCCGCGCGGCGCGCCCTCGAGGACTTCTACCGGGGCGACTACAAGCTCGTCGAGTACTGCGACAAGGTGCGCGAGAAGCGCGGCTGGGGCGTCTCCTAGACGGTCGCCGCCAGCCCGAACGCGACGCCCGTCGCCTGCTCTGAGAGCTCCCACAGCCGCCGGGCGGCGTCGGCGTCGCTCGCCGCCCCGCTGCGGCCCACGATCGTCGGGTGGCCGCGGCTCTCGAACGGGCCGTCGGGGCCCACGTAGGCTCCGCCGGGCAGGTCCTGGGTGGCGGCGTAGAGCGTCGGCAGTGCGCCCATCTCCTCGCTCTGGGAGATCACGAGGTTGCCGAGCGCCAGTGCGGCGCTCTGCAGCCGGCTGCCGGTGTGGCTCTGGAGGTTGGTGGCCGCCCAGCCGGGGTGCGCGGCGAGCGCCCGCACCGGCGAGTCCGCCTCGCTCAGACGCCGCTGGAGCTCGAGCGTGAAGAGCAGGTTCGCCAGCTTGGACTGCCCGTACGCCCGCCAGCGGTTGTAGCCGCGCTCGAAGTGCAGGTCCTCGAACCGGATCTGCCCCATGCGATGCGCACCCGAGGAAAGCGTCACGACCCGGTCGGTGACCCGCGGGAGCAGGAGGTTGGTGAGCGCGAAGTGGCCGAGGTGGTTGGTGCCGATCTGCATCTCGAAGCCGTCGGCCGTGCGGCCCTCGGGCGTCGCCATCACGCCGGCGTTGTTGACGAGGACGTCGAGGTCGCCGTCCCAGGCCTCGGCGAACTCGCGCACGGACGCGAGGTCGGCGAGGTCGAGCCGGCGGACGTCGGTCGGCCCCGGGACGGTGGAGGCGGCGCTGCGGCCGCGCTCGAGGTCGCGCACCGCGAGCACCACATGGGCGCCGGCGGCGCCGAGCGCCCGGGCGGCGGTCAGCCCGAGCCCGCTGTTGGCCCCGGTGATGACGAAGGTGCGGCCGTCGAGGCGGGGGAGGTCGGCGGCGGTCCACTTGGCGTTCGAGGTCATGGCCAGACACGTTAGGCATCTGCGCGTTCGACTTCGTCGCACCGGTTACGAGTGCGGCCCTGGCGGCTACCATGTAGGGAGCTGCGGGGACCCTGGCGCTGCTGCCGCCACTCCCGGGTCCGCGCCCAGATCTTCCGAGCGTCCGCCGTGTCGGGCGCTCTTTCCATCGAATCCGGAGGTGACAGCCATGGCCGTCGAAGAGAAGCTTGCCCTCGAAGGGGTAGTCGAGGAGTCGCTCCCCAACCTGATGTTCCGTGTCGAGCTCGACAACGGGCATTCCGTGCTGGCCCACATGGCCGGCCGCATGCGCCGCGCGCGCATCCGCGTGAACCCGGGCGACCGCGTCCGCGTCGAGGTCTCGCCGTATGACCTCAGCCGCGCGCGGATGATCTACCGCCTCAAGTAGCGCGCCACCAGCGCGTCGAACCCGCGGTCCGGCAGCAGCCGGGCCGCGACTGCCTGGATCCGCGCCTGCCGCCCGACCACGTAGCGCGCCCGCGGGTGCTCCGCGGTCACCGCCTTCCCGACCACCTCGGCGACCGCCTCGGGCGGGAGCCCGTCCCTCGCCAGGCGCTCGGTCGAGCGCCGCACCTGTTCGATCAGTCCGTCGTAGCGGCGAACGGCGTCCGGGTCGGCGCCCTCGAGCATCTGGTCCGCGTCCGCGTGGCCCTTGTCCCAGATGGGGGTCGCGATGCCGCCCGGCTCGACCACGACGACTCTCACCCCGTGCGGCGACACCTCGCGGCGCAGGGCGTCGCTCATCGCCTCGAGCGCGAACTTCGACGCCGAGTATGGGCCGAACAGCGGGTTCGCCACCCGGCCGCCGATCGAGCTCATGTTCACGATGTGCCCGCGCGCCCGGAGCACCGCGGGGAGCAGCGCGCGGGTGACCGCGACCTGGCCGACGAGGTTGATCTCCATCTGGCGTCGCCAGTCGTCGACGGGCACGACCTCGACCGGTCCGCTGACAGCGATCCCGGCGTTGTTGACGAGCACGTGCAACTCGGCGCCGACCCGCTCGGCCGCGGCCGTCACGTCGTCCTCCGACGTGACGTCGAGCGTGAGCGCCTCGGTGCCGTCGGGGGCGTCGTCCAGGTGGCGCACGCCCGCCAGCACGTGGAATCCGAGGTCTACGAGGTGTGTGGCGCAGGCCTGGCCGATGCCGCTGGACGCGCCGGTGACGAGTGCGAGGGGAGCCATCGAGGCGACGATACGCTCTGGCCGGTGGAGCCGAACGCCGTCCAGCGCGTGTGTCCGCACTGCGCTCGCATCTCATATGCCGAAGGGCGGGAGTGCCCGTACTGCGGGTGCTCCTTCCGGCGCTCGAGCCTGTGGCCGATCGCCGCGATGCTCGCCGTGTTCGCCGCCGTCGTGCTCGGCGGGACGGCGCTGATGTTCGTGGCCGCCGGCCGCGAGGTCGACCGCCAGCTCGACAGCGAGGTCGAGCGCGTCGAGCGGGACCTGGAGCGCGACTTCGACACGATCCGCCTCGACGTGCGCCGCGAGCTGGACCGGCGGCTGCCGCCGGCTAACGCTGAGCCCTGAGCCGCACGTGCAGGTGGTTGTCGTGGTGCACGAGCGCCGAGACGATCTTGGTCGGCCCGCGTAGGTCCAGCGACGGGCCGACGAACACGTTGACGGCACCGGCCGCCACGAACGCGTCGACGAGCTCCTGCGCGGCCGCGCGGTCGACCTGGGCGGGGCGGCGCGGGGACCTGAGCTTGCGGTCGAGGCGCGGGTAGTAGACGTCCACGTCGAGCCCGTTCTGGTGCGACGCATGGCCGATGCCACCGAAGTGCGGCCCGAAGTCACCGCCCCGGCGGCGTGAGAGGTCGCCGACGAGCACCGGCGGGGCGTCGGGATGCCGCTGGGCGTAGGCGGCGAGCACCGAGCGCACCGTGCGCAGGAGCCGCTCGGTCCCCCAGCGGCGCCAGGGCCGGTTCCCGACCTGCTTGAGGACCGGGTCCCACGTGAGAAAGCCCTCGCCGCTCGGGGGCAGCTTGCGGCCGTTGACCAGCCGCCCGGCCCACGGACGCCCGAGCGCCCGTGACGGCGGGAGCTTCGCCACCGGCGGCAGTGGCGCGGTGGTGGCGATGGGCGGGAGCGGCGCCGGCGCCTGCGTGGGCACTGGGACGACGACGGACGGCGGTTCGAGCGGCGGGTCGCGGGGCGCGGCCAGGAGCACGGCCGGCACCGCGAGGGCGGCGAGGAGGATCAGCAGGACAATGCGCACGGCTTGGTGCTGAGGGTACGAATACGTCAACTACGGCTGGTTAGGGAGGCGGGGTCCCGTACCGCCGTGCTTTCACTGGATCGCCGCGGCGACCTCGCCGGGGGCGGCGCTGACGAACCGGGTGTCCGGGTAGTGCGCAGCGACGGGCGCGACGGCGACGCGGCGGTCGAGGCCGACGCCGACGACGAGGCCGAAGCCGCGGGCGGCGAAGACGTGGGTGACCGAGAGCTGCTCGGTCGCGGTGCGCGGCACGCGCAGCTGCGCGTCCTCGCCGGCGGCCGCGACGGCGGCGCGGGCCTCGGCGAGGGCCGCCGGATCGCGCGCCGCGGCCGCGTCCACGACCACGACGACGCGCCGGTCTGGCGCGGTCTGAGCTGGCGCGAGCCCGCTCACAACGGTGAGCGCCAGCACGCCGGCGATAAGGAAAGTGGGGAGGGTCATACGAATGAGCATAATACGTATGACATCGGTGTCAAGTGACGTGCGCCACAATGCCGGCAACTTCGGCATTGAGGGGTGCACGGGAGCGCTGCGTGTCGACTTGACGGCGATATTCGCCGTCAAGTGATCAATCGCCGCGTCCGGACCCTCCCTCAATGCCGCCGTTGACGTTCGCTAACGGACTACGGCGGCGGGCCGGTCGACCCGCGGACGACGAGCTCGACCGGCAGGATCCGAGCCTCGGGCTCGGAGGCGTCGCCCGTCATCACCGCCTCGAGCGCCTCGAACGCCGTCGAGCCGAGCGTCTCGGGGTCGATGCTGATCGTGGTCAGCGGCGGCTCGAAGACCTTCGCGAAGGGAAGGTCGTCGAACCCGACGACCGACACGTCACCGGGGATCCGCAGCCCGAGCTCGCGCGCGGCCAGGTACACCCCGCCGGCGAGCAGGTCGTCGTCGGCGTAGATCGCCGTCGGCCGCTCGTCCGCCGTCAGCAGCTCGCGGGCGGCCACGGCGGCGGCGTCGAACGTGAACGGCGCGCGCGTCTCCAGCGCCGGCGGCAGTCCCTCCCGCTCCAGGATCGCGGCGACCGTGTCCCGCCGCAGCTGGAACGTCTCGGCCTCGAGCGCCGAGGACAGGTGGCCGAACCGCTTGTGCCCGAGCGAGAGCAGGTGCTCCATCGCCAGCTCGGTGCCGCGCTCGGTGTCGAACCGCACGGACCGCATCCCGGGCGGCGAGACCTCGATCGCGACCACGTGCTCGCCGGTCCCGGCCGGAGGCTCGACGGTGAAGAACAGGAACCCGTCCACCGGTCCCGCCCGCAGCGCCTCGAACGAGTCGCGCTCCCGGTCCGGGTCGTTCGCCACGTCGACGAGGGCGACGGCGTAGCCGGCCCGCCAGGCCGCCACCTGGGCGCCGCGCAGGACCGGCCCGAAGAACGGGTGCGTGACGTCGGTGACCACGAGGCCGACGGTGCGCGCCGTGCCCGTCCGCAGCGCGCGGGCGGCGACGTTCGGGCGGTAGCCCAGCTCCTCGGCCGCCTGCCGCACGGCGGCCTCCGTGCGCGCCGAGATCCGTCCTGCCGACTTGCCGGACAGGACGAGCGAGACGGTCGACTGCGACACTCCCGCGTGCCGAGCGACGTCGACGGACGTGACTCGTGAATCCCCTCGCGCGATGGACGGATACAACCACGTCGATGCACGATCTCGTCGAGGAGGTGGTCCCGCTACACGGCCGCGACCTGCGGGTGCTGCGGCCGCGCGACGCCGAGTCGCTGCTCGACGAGGAGGCGTTCGAGCACGAGGAGTTCCTGCCGTACTGGGCCGAGCTGTGGCCCAGCGCGCGGGCGCTGGCCGCTGCGATCTCCGGCCGCGCGCTGCGCGGCGCGCGCACGCTGGAGCTGGGCTGCGGGCTCGGGCTGCCGAGCATCGCGGCCGCGCTGGCCGGCGGCCGCGTGCTGGCCACCGACTGGTCGCCCGAAGCCGTGGAGCTGACCCGCACCAACGCCGAGCGCAACGGCGCGAGCCTCGAGACGCTCGTGTGCTCGTGGACGGAGCCGGCGCCGCTGCTCGAGCGCGCGCCGTGGGATCTCGTCCTCGCCTCGGACGTCCTCTATGAGCCGCGCAACGGCGACGCGCTCTTGGACCTGCTCCCGCGCCTGACCACGGACGTGTGGCTCGCCGACCCTGGCCGCAAGCCGGCCGCTCCGTTCCTCGACGCCGCCCGAGCCGACTGGCGGATCGAGTCTTCGAGCTCGCCCCACCTCCCCGGCGGCGCGATCCACCGGCTCAGGTCTGCGACACGATGAGTGCGCGCGTGGCCACGCCGCCGCGGCGGCGGATGCGGTGCGGCACGCTGCCGTCGAAGCGCAGCGCGTCGCCCTCGTCGAGCGCGTGCACGGTGCCGTCGAGGTCGACCTCGACCGGATCCGCGGGCGACGTAGACCAGCAGCTCCCCGGCCACGGTCTCCATGCCCGCCGGCCACGAGCGGCTGCCGCCCGACCATTCGCACACGTGGAGCGCGGAGTCGTCGCCGGGCAGCACCCGGACGCCCCCCGGCACGCCGCGCTCCGGATGCGGCGTGAGCGACCCCTCACCCGCGCGGGTGATCCGCGCCGGAGCCCTGCAACGCCGTGCCCACAGCGCCGTCACCGGGACGCCCAGGGCGTGCGCGATCCGCTCCACCGACCCCACGCTCGGCCGCGCGAGCCCGCGCTCGAGCTGGCTCAGGAACGGATGCGAGAGGCCGGCCTCACCCCCCAGCGCCTTGAGGGTGAGCCCACGCTCCCGCCGCAGCTGCCGAACCCGTGCCCCGAGGTCGACGGCCGTGTCGTTCTTGCTCATGCCCTGCTCACTGTCTCGTAACACCGGGATTCCAGAGTAACGGGGGGCTCCGCGTCCGTCGGTGGGGCCACCACACTCAATCCGTCAACCGGTGAGCAGGTCGGCCGGAACCAGTCGGGCGCCGATCGTCGGAGCGTCCTGCTCTGACGTGATGATCGGGCCGGCCGCCGGCGCGTCGTGCGCCGGGGTTGCCGGTCGTCTTTGTCTGGAGTCCGTGCTTCCGGCACGGGTCCAGGTTGGGACCCGCCCCTGGCGGGCGGGGCGGGTCCCAACCTCGACCCGCGATCAGGGAGAGAACCCTTGTCGCGACAACGACTGTACGGGGCGCCCGGAGCGACGACCACTCCCCGATGGTTCAGGTGTACTCTCGCCCGCTCCATGGACCCCGAAGCGGCAGCGCTCGCGGCGCTCGACCCCGACGCGCTGGCCCGGGACGCGGCCGCCCTCGTGCGGATCCCCAGCGTGACGGGCGATGAGCGGCTGGCGCTCGAGGCGCTGGCCACGATGGCCGCATCCCACGGCCTGGAGCCGAATCTGCACCGCCACGACCTGGCCGCGCTGCGCGCCCATCCCGATCACCCGGGCGAGGAGGCGCCGCGTGAGGAGCTCTGGGGCCTGACCGCGACGGTGGCCGGCGGGGCACCGGCGCGCCTGTGCGTGAACGGGCACGTGGACGTCGTCGGCCCCGGCACGGCGCCCTGGCGCCACGACCCGTGGGCCGGCGCGCGGGAGGACGGCCGCCTGTACGGCCGCGGCGCCGCGGACATGAAGGGCGCGGTCGTCGCCGCGGTGCACGCGCTCGGCGCCGTCCGCGCCGCCGCTGGGCCCGTGGCGCCGACCGTCGTGCTCCAGTGCGTGGCCTCCGAGGAGGACGGCGGCCTGGGTACCTTCGCCGCGCTCGAGCGCGACGCCTCGTTCGACGCCGCGCTGATCCCCGAGCCGACGGACTTCGACGTCGTCTGCGCCCAGGCCGGAGCACTCACCTTCCGGTGCGTGATACCGGGGCGCTCCGCCCACGCGGCGGTCCGGCGCGAGGGCTGCTCGGCGATCGACCGCTTCGTGCGCGTGCATCGCGCGCTTGCCGAGCTGGAGGAGCGGCTGAACGCCGGCGTCGAGCATCCGCTGATGGCGAAGCTGGCGCTGCCCTATCCGCTGCTCGTCGGCCGTGTCGACGGCGGCACGTGGTCGAGCCAGGTGCCCGACCGCGTGGAGCTCGAGGGCCGCGTCGGGGTGCCGGTCGGGGCGGACGCCGCCGCAGTGCGCAGCGCGCTGGAGGGCGCCGTCCGCGACGCCCTCGACGACGGCGAGGCGCCCGCCGAGGTCCACTGGACGGGCGGCGCGTTCCTCCCCGGCGAGACGGCGCTCGACCATCCCTGGGTCGGCGCGGTGGCGAGGGCGATCACCGACGAGCGGGGCCGCCCGCCTGCGCTCGTCGGCTCCCCCTACGGCGCCGACATGCGCCTGTTCACGGCTCGCGGCATCCCGTGCGTGATGGCCGGCCCGGGCGGCCTCGAGCGCGCGCACGCGGTCGACGAATGGGTCGCCGTCGACGATCTCGTGGCCGTCGCGCGCACGATCGTGCGGCTGGTGGTGCGCGCCGGCTTCCTACCCTGATGGCGATGCGGAGGCTGGGAGTGATGCTGGTCGCGTTCGTGGCCGCCGTGGCGGTCGGATGCGGCGGCGGGGAGGAGAACGGCACGTCGACGGCCGCGACGGGCGAGCTGGCGGTGCCATGGGTCGACCCCGACGGCGATCCGCCGATCGTCGGCTCGCTGAGTGTCAACCCCGCCGACTCGTCGCTCTTCATGGGCACGAACACCGGCCTCTTCCGCATTCCCGAGGGCGCGAGCAAGCCGGAGCGCGTCACCGGGGAGCTCCGCACGCCGGACGGCACCGGCAAGGTCTCGGAGTCGCTCGTCGTGCGCTTCACGGGCCCGGATGAGGCATACGCCTCAGGCCATCCGGCCTCCGGCGAGTCGCTCCCGCCGCAGCTTGGGCTCATCGCCTCGGAGGACGCCGGCAAGACGTGGTCGCCGGTGTCCGAGCTCGGCACGGCCGACTTCCATGCGATCGAGCCCTCCGGCGACACGCTGGTGGCGGCGCTCTTCCAGCAGGCGCAGGTGCTGGTGAGCGAGGACGAAGGCCGCAAGTGGGAGACGCGGGCGGCGCCGATGCCGCTCGTCTCGCTCGAGGTCGATCCCTCGGACCCCCGGCGCTGGGTCGGCAGCACCGAGCGGGGCCTCTTCGTCTCCCGCGACGCGGGCGGGAGCTGGCGGCCGAACGACCCGATCCCCAACGTCCGCCTGGCGTGGGCGGAGGGCAGCGACCTCTACCGGATCGACCCCGGCGGGCCCGTCAAGGTCTCGACCGACGGCGGCGAGACCTGGGAGGACCGCGGCACCACCGGCGGCGAGCCGCAGGCGATGACGGTCGACGGCGAGACGCTCTACGTGGCGCTGATCGACGGTACCGTCAAGCGGTCCACCGACGGCGGGCAGAGCTTCACGGACCTGGTCAAGGGCGGCTAGCCCGAGACCCGGCCGGCTTCACGGGCGGCGGCCTCGGCGTCGTCGAGCTGGCGCTCCACGATGTCGAGCCCGCGGTCCCAGAACCCGGGGTCGGCGAGATCGACCCCGACGATCCGGCCCAGCTCCTCCGGGCTCCGCGAGCCGCCCGCCTCGAGCAACTCGAGGTAGGCGGGGACGAAGCTCTCGCCCTCCTCCTCATAGCGGGCGTAGACGGCGAGCGCGAGCAGCTGCCCGTAGGCGTACGCATACACGTAGCCGGGCGAGCCGATGAAGTGGGGCACGTAGGACCACCAGGCGCGGTAGCCCTCGGTGACCTCCACGGCGTCCCCCAGCAGCTCGCTCTGCGACTCCGCCCACAGCTCGCCGATCCGCTCGACGGCCAGCTCGCCGGCCTCGCGCCGCTCGGTGTGGATGAGGTGCTCGAAGCGGTTCATCGCCACCTGCCGGAAGACCGTGGCGATCGAGCCCTCGATGCTCTCGGCGAGCAGCGCCAGCCGCGACTCCGGCGTGGAGGCCTGCTCGAGCAGCCGCCCGAAGACCAGCGTCTCGCCGAACACGCTGGCGGTCTCGGCCATCGTCAGCGGCGTGGCCATGTGGAAGATGCCCTGGCGCCCGCCGAGCGCCGCGTGGACGCCGTGCCCGAGCTCGTGCGCGAGCGTGAGCACGTCGCGGCGCTTGTACGTGTAGTTGAGCATCACGTACGGGTGGGCCGACGGGACGGTGTAGGCGCAGAACGCGCCGCCGCGCTTGTTCGGGCGCACCGGGGCGTCGATCCACGACTCGTCGAAGAAGCGCCGCGCGAGGTCGCCGAGCTCGTCGGAGAAGGCGCCGTAGGACTCGAGGACCATCGACTTCGCGCGCGGCCACTCGACGCGCTCGTCCTCGGCGGTCACCGACGCCATCCGGTCGTAGTCCCGCAGCTGGTCGACGCCGAGCAGCTGCGCCTTGAGCCGGTACCAGCGGCGCGCCAGCTCGTAGCGGGAGCGGACCGCGTCGATCAGCGCCTGGACGGACTCGTCGGACGCCTCGTTGGCGAGGTTGCGGCTCGACAGCCAGTGCGGATACGCGCGCAGCCGGTCCTCGACCATCTTGTCGGCGAGCAGCGTGTTGAGCACGTATGCGCGCGTGCGCAGCCCCGGCTGGAGCGCGGCGGTGACGCGCTCGGCCGCGTGGGCGCGCACCTCGCCGTCCGGCGCGAACAGCCGCGACAGCGCGACCTCGAGGGAGACGGGCTCAGCACCCTCGTCGAGGGCGACCGTGATCGCCGACGCCTGCTCGTCGAACAGCCGGCTCCACGCCGTGCGCCCCGTCAGGTTCTTCTCGGCCATCACCTTCTCTTCGGGCTCGGAGAGCAGGTGGGGCCGGTAGCGGCGGGCGGTGCGCAGGTGATGGCGCACGAAGTCGAGCCCGTCGGCGGCCAGCAGCTCGTCGGCGCGGTCGTCGTCGAGCGCCGCCCACTCGAGCTCGAAGAAGAGCAGCGTCGTCTCGATCCCGGTCGCGCCCTCCTGGAGCTTCTGGAGCAGGGCGCCACGCGCCGGGTCGGCCGTGTTGCCGGAGAAGTTCAGCATCGCGTAGGAGCCGGCTCGGCCCAGCTGCTCCTGCAGCGCCTCGAGCTCATGCATCGCGGCGACGAGGCCGGGCCCGTCGAGCTCGGCGACCTTGCCCGCATGCGCCTCGGCGAAGGCGTCGGCGCGCTGCTGCGCCTCGGCCAGCATCTGCGTGACGGCGGCGCCGGGGTCATCCGCCCCGTCGAGCAGCGGGGAGAGGTCCCAGGCCACGGCCTGCAGGTCGGGGTCGGTCACGTCGGGCGCGGTCATGCCCGACACGATAGGGCGCGTCTAGCCAGGGAGCGGGCCGCTGGCGGCCTCGGCGCGCATCCCGTCGAGGACGATCGCGAGATGGCGGCGCCAGGCGTCGGGCGCCCGGTGTGGCATGCCGCTCGCACTGCCCACGCCGCACATGACCAGCGGGATGTCGTCGATCACCACGTCGGGCCGCATCCGGCCTTGGGCCTTGGCTCGCGCCATCAGCTCCCCGGTCGTGACGATGAGGTCCTCCTTACCGGGGCAGGTGCGGGGCGGGAGGTCGCTGGACGCGGCCATGATCTCGGTGAACGCGCGGTCGCCGGCGGTCTTCTCGCCGCCGAACCACATCGCGGCGAGGAACGCCTCCCACGCGTCCTCGGCGTCCATCAGCGTCCGGACGTGCGCGGCCACGACCGCGAACAGCTCGTCGCTGAGCGCGTTCAGCAGCGCGTCCTTGGTCGGGAAGTGGCGGTAGACGGTGCCCACGCCGACGTCGGCGCGGCGCGCGACGTCGTCCATCTGCGCGTCGCGACCCTGCTCGGCGAACACGGCGCGGGCGGCGGTCAAGACGCGCTCCCGATTGCGCCTCGCATCGGCGCGGAGGGGTCTGTCTATGACGTTCGACACAGACGGGACTTTAGGGCGGTTAGCCACACTAGACAACCGGAACTGTTCCTCCGTATCGTACACCAGAACCGGAATTGTCATTCCAGATCAGTCTTCCTCCCCAGGAGTCTCCATGCCATCCACTGCCACCAACAAGTGGCTTGCGCTCGCGCTTCTAGCCGCGGCGCAGTTCGTCGTCATCCTCGACGCCTCGATCGTCAACGTCGCGCTCCCGTCGATCGGCGCCGACCTCAACTTCTCGCAGGACGACCTCTCCTGGGTCGTCAACGCGTACGTGCTCGTCTTCGGCGGGTTCCTGCTGCTCGGCGGCCGCATGGCCGACCTGCTCGGGCGCCGGCGCCTGTTCATGATCGGGCTCGTCGTCTTCGCGCTGGCTTCACTCGCCGGCGGCCTCGCTACGAGCGAGGGCTGGCTGATCGCCGCCCGCGCCGTGCAGGGCCTCGGCGCTGCGCTGCTCTCGCCCGCCGCGCTGTCGCTCGTCACCGTGCTGTTCGCCGAGGGCTCGGAGCGCAACAAGGCGCTCGGCGTGTGGGGCGCGGTCGCCGGCTCGGGCGGCGCCGTCGGCGTGCTGCTCGGCGGCATGCTCACCGAGTGGGCCGGCTGGGAGTGGGTGCTCTTCGTCAACGTGCCGGTCGGCATCGTCGCCGCGCTGCTGGCGCCGCGCCTGCTGCCCGAGTCGCGCGTCGAGGGTCGCCACTTCGACTTCGCGGGCGCCATCACGGTCACCGCCGGCCTGTCGCTGCTCGTCTACACGCTCGTCGATGCCAACGACGCCGGCTGGGGCTCGCTCCAGACGATCGGCTTCGGGGTCATCTCGCTGGCGCTGATCGCGTCGTTCTACGTGATCGAGCGGCGCAGCCAGGCTCCGCTGATGCCGTTCCCGGGCATCTTCCGGATCCGCACGATCACCGGGATCAACATCTCCGCCGTCCTGATCGCGGCGGCGCTGTTCTCGATGTTCTTCTTCATCTCGCTCTACATGCAGCAGGTGCTCGGCTTCTCCGCGCTCGAGGCCGGCCTCGCCTACCTGCCGCTGGCCGTCGGCATCATCATCTCGGCGGGCGCGACGGCGGGGCTGGTGACGCGCTTCGGCTTCAAGCCGGTGCTCGTCACGGGTCTGATCATCACCGCGGCCGGGCTCGCGTGGTTCTCGCAGGTGTCGGCTGACGGCAGCTACGTCTCCGACGTCCTGTTCCCGTCGCTGCTCGCCGCCGTCGGGCTCGGGCTGGCGTTCGTGTCGATGACCGTGGCCGCGGTCAGCGGCGTCGAGCCGCACGAGGCGGGCCTGGCGTCCGGGCTCATCAACACCTCGCAGCAGATCGGCGGCGCCCTCGGCCTGGCGATCCTGGCCACGATCGCCAACAGCCGCACGGACGACGCGGTGGCCGCCGGCGACTCGATGAAGGCCAGCCTCACCGAGGGCTTCCAGGCCGCCTTCGCCGTCGGCGCCGGCTTCGCGGTGCTCGGCGCGATCCTCGCGGCCACGATCGTCTCCAGCCGCGCCTCGCGCGAGCACGCCGAGGCGGCGCGGCGAGGCGACGTCGAGCCGGTCGCCGTCGGCGCCTAGCCGTTCAGCGTGGTGGGCGGCGGAGCGCCGCCCACCACGTCCACGCGATCAGCACGGCCTGGACCGGCAGGCGCAGCCACAGCAGCGGCTCGGGGACGCTCCGGAAGCGGTCGGCGTTGACCGCCATGTTCACGTTCGCCGGGAACACGGCGACGAGCGTCGCGATCAGCCACCAGCCGGCCCCGCGGCGCGTGCGGGGCACGAGCACCCCCAGGCCGCCGGCGATCTCGGCCACGCCGCTCGCGTAGACGATCTCCCGCCTGCGCGGGAGGGCGTCCGGGACGATCGCGGCGTAGGCGTCGGGCTTGACGAAGTGCAGCGTGCCGGCGGCGACGAAGAAGGTGCCGAGGACGACCCGCCTCATGGCTGCACGTAGAGCCGGGCGTTGCGGTCCTCGGGGCGGCCGGCGAAGCCCTGCGGGCGGCCGCCCTGGGCGTCGAGGTACGCGAGCTCGCGCGCGGTCCCGGCCAGGCCGCGCCCGTCGTGATCGACCATCCAGGTCTCGAGCGCGACGCCGCCGCCGGCCTCGCGGAGGCGGAACATGCGGGCCTGCTGCGGGAAGTCTGCGAGCGAGGAGGTGCCGATGAGCCAGTATCGGCCCCGCGGCTCGATCGTGTTGCGGTGGCGGTTGCCGGCCACGACCGCGACGACCCGGTCGGCCTCGTCGAGGGCCGCCAGCGCGGCGTCGCCTCCGTCCGCGCTCTCGAGCGGGTTGTGGGCGAAGACCACCGTCCAGCGCTCGCCGGCGCGCGCGAGCTGGGCGCGCAGCCAGGCGACCTGGGCCGGGCTCACCGACACCGCGGGAGCCGCCCTCGCGGTTGACGGTGTCGAGCACGATGCCGCGGACCTCGGGGCCGAGGTCGAACGCGTAGTCGAGCCGCTGGTCATCCACGGGTTCGACGTCGGCCGCATCGGCCAGCCGGCGCACGACCTCGGCGGGGTCGGGGTGGCGGCGCCGGGGGTCGGCCGGCACGCTCTGGGAGCGGCCGTACACGTCGCCATAGGTGAGCAGCGCGTCGACCGCCGCTGCCGCGCCGCCCTCGTCGAGCGCCGGCTGGAAGCCCGGATCGAGCCCGGTGACGAGCCGCGATCCCGTGGCGAGCTCCTCGATCCTGTCGGTGGCCGGCACCTCGCCCTGCACGAGGAGGTCGTGGTTGCCGACCGCCGGGTACCACGGGACGCCCAGGCCGCCGGCCCGGAACTCCCGCTGGGCGGCCGCGAGCGCGCCCGGGTGGCGCGGCGCGTCGTTGTCCGGCCGGAAGTAGAACGGGTCGGGGTTGCCGGCCGCCTGCACGCCGTCGTAGCCACGGGCGCCGCTGTCCGGGCGCACCGTGCCGCCGTCGAGCACCGCCACGGCGGCGTCGAGCTCGTTCTCCTGTGCGGAGTCCACGATGTCGCCGGTGACCACCACGGCCTGCGGCCGCTCGCGGCGCAGCGCTCGGACGGCGGCATCGAGGACCTGGGTGGAGAACGCCTCGTGGGGGCGGAAGGTCGAGTTGAGCGGGGCCCCGAGGCGGTCGAGGAACGGCACGCGGGCCGGCGACTCCTCGTCGCGCACGTGCGTATCGGTCAGCTGGCCGAAGGTGGCGAGCGTGCGACCGGGCCGCGCCGGGGTGCCCCGGTCGCGCAGCGGCTCGCCGGGACCGCCGCGCTCGAGGAAGCCGTCGCCGTCGCGGTCGACGAGCGTGGTCCGCAACGTCGAGGTGTCGGGCGGCGAGGCCGCGGGCGCGGAGCCGCCGCAGCCGGCGAGGGCGAGCAGCACCAGGAGGGCGAGCGGCCGCATCACTCCTCCCTCAGCCCGGCGACGACCGGTTCTCGAAGGACGCGCCGGGCCACGAGCGCGGTTGCGGCGGCGGCGAGCGTGAGCAGGCCCGCGACCACGAGCACGATCTGACCGGGACCAGGAGCGAGGGGCAGCGACGCGAAGCCGGCGGCCAGCCGGGCCACGAGCGGACCCATGACCGTCATCTCGAGTACGACGCCGAGCAGCGCGCCCGGCAGGGCGACGGCCGCCGCGGCGCCGAGCAGCACGAGCGCGACGGTGCCGGCATCGGCCCCGCAGGCCCGCAGGACCGCGACCGCGCCGCGGCGCTCGCGGGCGATCATGGCGAGCGCCTGCACGAGCGCGTACAGGCACACGAGCCCGACCGCCAGCCCGACGCCCCGCAGCACGGCGGCGAGCACGCCGAGGAACTGGGCGTTGCGGGTGGTGGCCGCGGCGGCCGACCGGGGTGGGGCGCCGAGCGCGACGAGCGCGCGGGTCACGGCCGCGCGGTCGGCCCCGCCGTCGAGCCGGACGGCGAGCGAGGGCTCGAGGTCCGGGTTCGCCTCGAGCAGGCGCGTCGGCTGGACCCAGCCGATCCGCCCGTCGTTCTCGAGCGCCCGCACGACGCCGGCGACGCGGAACCGCGCCTCGGTCCCGCCGGCGAGCTGGACCGCGAACGTCGAGCCCGGCCGCAGCCCGAGCGCGTCGGCCAGGCCGAGCCCGACCTCGATCTCGTCCGGCCCCCGGATCCGGCGTCCGGCCGCGAGCGGCGGCGCCTCGAAGCGCGTGTGGTCGCCCGGGAAGGCGACGAGCCGCAGCGGCTCGCCGAGGCGGTACGAGTCGGCGCCGTCGGCCGCGTAGCGCGGCGCGACATCGGCGACGCCGGGGATGTCGTCGACGGTGTCCGCGAGCGAGGCGTCGAGCGGCACGGTGAGCTGGTAGCGCTTGCCGACCGTGCCGGGATCGTCACGCAGCCGCTCGAGCAGCGAGGCGAGCGAGAGCATGAGCGTCACGACGCCCGCGCAGACGCCGATCGTCGCCACCGCGGCGACCCACCGCCCGCGAGCCGCGGTGGCGAACCGGATGCCGAGCACCCCGAGACCCCCATTGCCGCCCCGGCCCGTGGCGACCTCTCCGCCGCGCAGGATCGCGACCGGAGGCCGGCGCGCGGCTCGCCACGCCGGCCACGTCGCGGCGGCCACGACGATCGTCGCCACGCCGGCGAGCGCCAGGGCGAGCGGGCCGAGCAGCGCCCAGCCCGGCGGGCGCTCGTTGAGCGAGGCGAGCAGCCCGGCCGACGGCCCGGCGACAACCAGGGCTCCGGCCGCGATGCCGGCGGCGGCCGCCGGCACGGCGACGAGGGCGGCCTCCGTGGCCTGGAGCCCGGCGATCCGGGCCGGCGAGAAGCCCAGCGCGCGCTGGACCCCGAGGCTCGCGAGCCGCCGCTGGACGTCGGCGTGCGCGCCGGCGGCGAGCATCGTCCCGGCCGCCACGAGCGCCACGAGCGAGAACGCTACGAGCAGCGAGATGACGATCCCGGCCGCCTGCCCGAGCAGCACCTTCACCCCGTCGCGGGTCACGAACTCGAGGCGGCCGAGGCCGAACGACACCGAGCGGGCCTGGGTGAGCGTGACGTCGGCCTTCGCGGGGTCGTTGAGCCACAGCAGCGCGAGGTTGGCGGGCGTGTCGTCGCCGTAGACGTCGGCCAGGTACACCCGCGCGGCGCGCGCGAGCGGGTAGGCGACGTTGTCCGGCGAGACGGCGATGCCGACGAGGCGCAGCGGTCCTGCGCGGCCGACCTCGATGGTGTCCCCGACCTCGAGATCCCACTCGCGCGCCAGCCCCTGCTCGGCGACCACCTCGCCTGGCCGGCCGGAAAGGTCCCGGCCCCTGGCGACGAGGTAGCCGCGCCGCCCGCCCATGACGACGTGGAAGGCGCCGCGGTGGGTGTGGTGGCCGTTGGCGGTCAGCGGGATGTTGGTGCGCTCGAAGCGATACGAGCGCGCCGCGAGGTTGGGCAGCGCGCGCACGCGCTCGTCGAGCTCCTCCCGGCCCGTGTCGTCGAAGCGGGCGAGGATGTCCGGCAGGTCGGCCTGCCCGGCCGCCCGCTCGAAGCCCGTCGCCAGGCCGAAGCCGACCGTCACGCCCGTGCCGACCACGAGCGAGGCGGCCACGATCCCGGCCGCGGCGAGCAGCGTGCGGGAGCGGCGGGCCCGCAGCCCGGCGAGGGCCAGCGCGATCACGCGACCAGCCGCCCCTCGTGGAGCGTCAGCACCCGGTCGGCGATCTCGGCCGCCGCACGCTCGTGTGTGACCATGACCACCGCCCGGCCGCCGGCCGCTCCGGCGCGCAGCAGGCGCAGCACCTCGGCGCCGGCCTCGACGTCGAGGTTGCCGGTCGGCTCGTCGGCGAGCAGGACCGCAGGGTCGTTGACGAGGGCGCGGGCGATCGCGAACCGCTGCTGCTCGCCGCCGGAGAGCGTGCTCGGCAGTGCCTGCGCGACCTCTCGAAGCCCGAGGCCGTCGATCAGCTCACGCCCGCGCGCAGCGGCGTTGGGGTGCGCCCCACGCACGCGGCCCGCGAGGAGGACGTTGGCCTCGCCGGTCAGCTCGGGCAGCAGGTGGAAGAACTGGAACACGAAGCCGACGCGGCGGCGCCGGATTGCGCTCAGCTCACGCTCGCCGGCGCCCGTGACGGTCTCCCCGTCGATCTCGATCGTCCCGGCCTCGGGCCGGTCGAGGCCGCCCAGGAGATGCAGGAGGGTCGACTTCCCCGACCCGGAGCGCCCGAGGATGGCGACGACCTCGCCCGCCTCCACGGTCAGGTCGGCACCGTCGAGGACGCGTCGCGCGGCCCGGCCCTCGCCGAACGTCTTCACCAGCCCCCGGGCCATGACCGTGGCCATCGGACTCACGGTAAGACCTACGCGGCGCGTCCCGCGAAGGCTCGGCGCCCTCGCACCCGACGTGCGTAGCCTGAGGGCATGACCGAACCGGACCTGGTCGAGGCCGAGCGCGTGCTGCGCGAGCGTCAGGCGGAGCTCCGCGAGCGGATCGCCGGGCTGGCGCGCCCGCCGGAGCGCGGCGCCCTGCTCGGCTTCGGCAAGCGCATCGGCGACGGAACCACCGAGGCGATCAGCCGCCTCACCGACGTCGGCGTCGGCACCAGCCTCGAGCTCAGCGAGGAGCGGATCAGCCGCGCGCTGGCCAAGCTCGAGGAGGGCACCTACGGGGTCTGCGACGCGTGCGGAGGGCCGATCGCGCCCGGGCGGCTGGCCGCCGCCCCCGAGAGCGCGCTCTGCATCGAGTGCGCGCGCCGCGCGCAGTGATCCGGAAGGGGCGGTGAGCCGCACCTCCAGACACTGGCTCACCGCAGCAAAGGGTGTGGCCTCTCCACATTGGCCACCACCCGCTCCGCTGCGACATTGCGCCTATGACCGCCACCGACGCCCGCAACCGGCTCCACCGCCTGCAGGCCGAGCGTCTCGACGCCGTCGAGGCCGGCCTGGGGGACAACGCCCTCTACATGACCGACCTCGAGAACGACATCGCGCAGTCGCACGCCGCGTACGTCGGGCTCGCGATCACCGAGATCGCCACGCTCCGCGCCCAGCTCGGCGCCCCGCAGCTCGGCTGAGCCGCCGCTTCGCCGCCGGCGAACGTCAACGGCGCTGGGTAGGGAGGCGGGGAGCCGCCGATTGTGTGCATTTCGTCGACCTCACGAGCGCGGGCGCGGTGAAGTCGACGTTATGCCCCTATAGCGTGCATTTCGTCGACGTCACGAGCGCACGTGCGGTGAAGTCGACGTTATGCACCCTGATCGCGGCCGATCCCCTCGCCCTCCCTACCCAGCGCAGTTGACGTTCGCCCGCGCCGGGCAAACTCAGCGCTTGTCCAGCTCCAGCGCGCAGGAGTTGATGCAGTAGCGCAGCCCGCCGGCGTCGCGGGGACCGTCGTCGAACACGTGCCCGAGGTGGCCTCCGCAGGCGCGGCAGACGACCTCGCTGCGGCGCATCCCGAGCGAGTTGTCCGGGCGGACCTCGACGGCCTCGGCGATCTTGGGCTCCGTGAAGCTCGGCCAGCCTGACCCGGAGTCGAACTTCGTGTCGGAGCCGAACAGCTCCGCGCCACATCCGGCGCAGCGGTAGATGCCGTCGTCGTGGGCGTTCCAGTAGCGGCCCGTGAAGGCCCGCTCGGTGCCGCCCTTGCGCAGCACTTGGTACTGCTCAGGAGTCAGCGTCTCGCGCCACTGGTCTTCGGTCTTTCGCACGTCGGTAGCCATGCACCCATTTTAGTCCCGCGCCACGTGCAGCCCCGCCAAGCGCCGTAGCCCAGGGTCGCGTAGGTTTTCTCACGGCAACCGACGAGGAGAGAGACGCAGTGTCCGTGACCGAAGAGCGGGTCGCTCTCGACGAACTGTGCATCAACACCATCCGCACGCTGTCGATGGACGCGGTCCAGAAGGCCAACTCGGGTCATCCGGGCACGCCGATGGCGCTCGCGCCCGTGGCCTACCTGCTCTACACGCGGGTCATGCGCCACTCCCCCGAGCACCCCGACTGGCCCGCGCGCGACCGCTTCGTGCTCTCCGCCGGGCACGCGTCGATGCTCCTGTACTCGATCCTGCACCTGACCGGGTACGGGGTCTCGCTCGACGACCTCAAGAACTTCCGCCAGCTCGGCTCGCCGGCCGCCGGCCATCCTGAGTACGGCCACGCGCCCGGGATCGAGACCACCACCGGGCCGCTCGGCCAGGGCATCGCCACGGCGGTCGGCCTGGCGCTCGGCGAGCGGATGCTGGCGGCGCGCTTCGACGAGGACCTCGTCGGCCACTTCACCTACTCGATCGTCTCCGACGGTGACCTGGAGGAAGGCGTGTCGTCGGAGGCCAGCTCGCTCGCCGGGCACCTGGGCCTCGGCCGCCTGATCGTCTTCTACGACGACAACCACATCTCGATCGAGGGCGACACGGCACTCGCCTTCTCCGAGGACGTCGGCATGCGCTACGAGGCCTACGGCTGGCACGTGCAGAACCTCGGCGAGGACATCGGGCTCGACCGCATGCAGGAGGCCGTCGAGGCGGCGCAGCAGGAGACCGGACGCCCGAGCATGATCATCCTGCGCACGCACATCGCGCCCGGCTCGCCGAACAAGCAGGACACGCACGAGGCGCACGGCTCGCCGCTCGGCGAGGAGGAGATCCGGCTCACCAAGGAGGCCTACAACTGGCCCAGCGAGGAACCGTTCTTCATCCCCGACGAGGCGCTCGAGCACTTCCGCGAGAGCGTGGAGCGCGGGCGGGAGCTGTACGAGGAATGGCGGGAGGGCTTCGAGGCCTCGTCCCAGCGTGACGAGCTCCAGCGCATCGTCGAGCGCCGGCTGCCCGAGGGCTGGGACGCCGACGTGCCGAAGAAGGGGCCGGACGCCGGCATGATCGCCACCCGCAAGGCCTCCAACGAGATCATCCAGTGGATCGCCGAGCGCGTTCCCGAGTTCGTCGGCGGCTCGGCCGACCTGGCGCCCTCCACGCTGACGTTGATCAAGGACGCCGGCGAGCGTGGAGGCCGGGGACTACTCGGGCCGCAACCTCCACTTCGGCATCCGCGAGCACGGCATGGGGGCGACGGTCAACGGCCTCCAGCTCCAGGGCTTCCGGGCCTTCGGCGCGGGCTTCCTGATCTTCAGCGACTACATGAAGGCCTCGATCCGCCTCGCGGCGATCATGCACCTTCCCTCGATCTTCGTGTTCACCCACGACTCGATCGGGCTCGGCGAGGACGGCCCGACCCACCAGCCGATCGAGCAGCTCGCGACCCTGCGCGCCACCCCGAACCTCGATGTCGTGCGCCCCGCGGGCTTCAACGAGACCGCGCTGGCCTGGCGCCATGCGCTGCGGCAGACCGACCGGCCGACCGTGCTGGCGCTCTCGCGCCAGGGCCTGCCGGTGTGGAGCCCGGACGGCGTACCGGACGACGCGATCGAGCGCGGCGCCTACGTGCTCAAGGACTCCGACGGCGAGCCGGAGCTGATCCTCATGGGCACGGGCTCGGAGGTGCACCAGGCGCACGAGGCGGTCAAGCTCCTCGAGGCCGACGGCGTCAACGCGCGGCTGGTGAGCATGCCGTGCCTGGATCGCTTCGCCGAGCAGGACCAGGCGTACCGCGACAGCGTGCTCCCGCCGTCGGTCAAGGCGAAGCTCGCGGTCGAGGCCGCCAGTCCGATGGGCTGGCACCGGTGGGTCGGCGACGCGGGCGACGTCGTCGCGATGGAGGGCTTCGGCGCCTCGGCTCCGGCCAAGGCGCTGTACGAACACTTCGGCTTCAGCGGGCAGGCGATCGCCGACCGCGCGCGATCCGTTCTGGAAAGGACGAGAGGATGAGCGTCACCGGGCAGGTCAACGAGCGCCTCGCCGCCGTGACGGCGGCGGGCACCAGCGTCTGGCTGGACCAGATGCGGCGCGGCATGATCGTCGAGGGCGAGCTGGAGCGCATGGTCGTCGAGGACTCCCTGCGCGGCGTGACCTCCAATCCCGCGATCTTCGAGAAGGCGATCCTCGGCTCCTCGGACTACGACGAGGACCTGGCGGCCGCCGCCCGCGAGGGGCTCTCCGCGCGCGAGGTCTACCGCCGGCTGGCGATCAAGGACGTCCAGCTCGCCGCCGACGTCCTGCGGCCGGTCTACGACGAGACCGGCGCGGTCGACGGCTACGTGTCGCTGGAGGTCGCGCCGCGGCTGGCGCACGACACCGAGGGCACGCTCGAGCAGGCGCGGATGTACTGGGAGCTGGTCGACCGGCCCAACGTGATGATCAAGATCCCCGCCACCGACGAGGGGATCCCGGCGATCGAGCAGGCGCTGTACGAGGGCATGAACATCAACGTCACGCTGCTGTTCGCGGTCTCGTACTACGAGCGCGTGATGGAGGCGTTCATCCGCGCGACCGAGCGCCGCCAGGCGGACGGCCTGCCGCTCGACCGCCACTCGGTCGCCTCGTTCTTCGTCTCGCGCGTCGACACGGAAGTCGACAAGCGGCTGGAAGGGCTCGGCCGCATGGACGTCGCCGGCCGTGCGGGCCTCGCCAACGCCCGCGCCGCCTACCTCGCGTTCCGCCGCGTATTCGACGGCGAGCGCTTCGCCGCGCTGCGCGAAGCGGGCGCGCCGGTGCAGCGGCCGCTGTGGGCGTCGACCGGCGTCAAGAACCCCGCCTACGACGAGACGATGTACGTCTACGGGCTCGTCGGCCGCGACACGGTCAACACGATGCCGCTGCCGACCCTCACCGCCGCCGCCCACCATGGCGAGGTCACCGGCGAGACGGCGGCCCTCGATCCCGCGCCCGACCTCGAGGCCCTTCGCGACGCCGGCGTCGACCTCGACGACGTCACCGAGAAGCTGCTGCGCGACGGCATCGAGGCGTTCCTGGTCCCGATGGCCAAGCTGCTCGACGGCGTCGAGCGCAAGCGCGAGGGGATCGTGACGAACCGGCCCGACGCGCTCGACTCCGACCTACCCTCCGACCTCGAGAAGGCGGTCGTCGAGCGGCTGCGCCGGGCCGCCGACGACGACGTCGTGCACCGCATCTGGCATCGCGACGGCACCCTGTGGGCGCCGCCAGGCACCCCCGAGGTGGAGGACCGCCTGGGCTGGCTCGGCATCTCGGAGAAGATGCTCGACCAGGTCGACAGCCTGACCGCCTTCGCCGAGGAGGTCCGCGCCGACGGCTACACCGACGTCGTGCTGTGCGGGATGGGCGGCTCGAGCCTGGCGCCCGAGGTGTTCCGCCGCTCGTGGCCCGACCAGCGGATGACCCTGCACGTGCTCGACTCGACGCACCCCGACGTCGTGCAGGCCACGATCGACGCGATCGACCTCGACAAGACGCTGTTCGTCATCTCGTCGAAGTCGGGCGGCACGATCGAGACGATGTCCCAGTTCAAGCTCTTCCACGAGCGCCAGGGCGACGGGGCGCACTACGTTGCGGTCACCGACCCGGGGACCTCGCTCGCCGAGCTCGGGCGGGAGAACGGCTTCCGGCGCGTGTTCGAGAACGACTCCGAGATCGGCGGCCGCTACTCGGCGCTGTCCTACTTCGGGCTCGTGCCGGCCGTCCTCATCGGCGTCGATATCGCGGCGGTGCTCGAGAGCGCCGAGCTGGCGGTCGCGAACTGCCAGCTCAAGGAGGACAACGCCGGCCTCTGGCTCGGCATCGCGCTCGGCGAGCTGGCCCGCAACGGCCGCGACAAGCTCACGTTCGTGGTCGACGAGCCGCTGTCCGCGTTCGGGCTGTGGGCCGAGCAGCTGGTCGCCGAGTCGACCGGCAAGCAGGGCCGCGGCATCCTCCCGATCGCCGACGAG
The DNA here is from genome assembly GCA_963730535.1 of uncultured Solirubrobacteraceae bacterium. Classification (GTDB taxonomy): domain Bacteria; phylum Actinomycetota; class Thermoleophilia; order Solirubrobacterales; family Solirubrobacteraceae; genus DASSUW01. The sequence goes on along the minus strand of CAVSRU010000014.1, from coordinate 166,610 downwards.
CCGCTGGTGGACCCGGGCGCCTACGGCCAGGACCGCGTGTTCCTGCACATCGCGTCCGGCGACGAGAAGAACACGGCGGCGATGGCGGCGCTGCGCAAGGCCGGGCATCCCACGATCACGCTGCGGGCGGACGAGCCGGCCGACCTCGGCTGGATCTTCTTCCAGGCCGAGTTCGCCACCGCGGTCGCCGGCTGGGTGCTCGAGATCAACCCGTTCGACCAGCCGAACGTGCAGGAGGCAAAGGACAACACCAACCGCGCGCTGCGCGAGGGGCCGGCCGCGCTCGATCCCGGCAGCCTCGACGAGCTGCTCAGCGGCCTGGAGCCTCCCAGCTACGTGGCGATCCTCGCCTACCTGCCCTACAGCGAGGAGACCGACGCCGCGGCCGCCCGGATGCGCGAGCGGCTCATCACCGAGCACGGCGTGGCCACCACCTTCGGGTACGGGCCGCGCTACCTGCACTCGACCGGCCAGTTCCACAAGGGCGGACCGGCCGTGGGCCGGTTCGTCGAGATCGTCGACGAGCCGCAGAGCGACCTGCCGGTTCCCGGCGAGCCCTACACGTTCGGCACGCTCATCCGCGCGCAGGCGGACGGCGACCTGCAGACGCTGCGCGCCCACGGCCTGCCGGCCGTGCGCGTCGGGAAGGAGATCCTCTGATGCAACTCGGGTTCATCGGGCTCGGCAAGATGGGCGGCAACATGGTCCATCGCATCCATCGCGACTCGGACCACCAGGTCGTGGCGTTCGACTTCAGCGCGGACGCGGTCAGCGCCGCCGAGGGCCACGGTGCGGTCGGCGCCTCCGGCCTCGAGGACCTCGTCTCGAAGCTCGAGTCGCCGCGCACGGTCTGGGTGATGGTCCCCGCCGGCGACCCCACGGAGCAGACGGTCAACGCGCTCGCCGACCTCATGGACGAGGGCGACACGATCGTCGACGGCGGCAACACCAACTGGCACGACGACGTGCGCCGGGCCGCCGCGCTCCACGAGCGCGGCATCCACTACGTCGACGTCGGGACCTCGGGCGGTGTCTGGGGCCTCGAGGTCGGCTACTGCATGATGGTCGGCGGCCACGAGGAGAGCGTCCAGCGGCTCGGCCCGATCCTCGACGTGCTGGCCCCGCCCGACGGCTGGCGGCGCTTCGGCGACGCCGGCGCCGGCCACTTCGTGAAGATGGTCCACAACGGCGTGGAGTACGGGATCATGCAGGCCTACGGCGAGGGCTTCGAGCTGATGTACAAGTCGAAGTTCGACGTCGACCTCAAGGAGGTCGCCGGGCTCTGGAACCGCGGGTCGGTCGTGCGCTCGTGGCTGTGCGAGCTGGCCGAGCGGGCCTTCGAGCAGGAGGGCAACGACCTCGCCGACATCGGCGCGTCGGTCTCCGATTCCGGCGAGGGCCGGTGGACGATCATCGACGGCATCGACCTCGACGTCCCGACCCCGGTCATCACCGCCTCGCTGTACGCGCGCTTCTACTCGCGCGGCGAGGGGGCGTACACGCACAAGGTGCTCGCCGCGCTGCGCAACCAGTTCGGCGGCCACGCGGTCGAGCGGGCGGCAGGGGGAGGCTGAGATGGCCGTCGCGGCCACCGAGAACCCGCTGGTCGAGGGACTCGAGCGGCTTCCGGTCCCGCCGACGACGCTTGTCATCTTCGGCGCGTCGGGTGACCTCGCGCGCCGCAAGCTCCTGCCCGCGCTCTACAACCTCGCCCACGAGGGGGCGCTGCCCGAGCGCTTCAACCTGATCGGCGTCTCGCGCCGCGAGCTGTCGGACGACGAGTTCCGCACGCAGGCGCGCGAGGCGATCGCCGAGTTCTCGCGCAGCAAACCCTCCGACGAGGTGCTCGACGGGCTGATCGAGCGGATGTCCTACATCGGCAACCCGTTCGACGACACCGAGGGCTACGCGAAGATCGGCGCGGCGCTCGACAAGCTGGACGAGGAGGCGGGGCTGGCGCTCAACCGCGTCTACTACCTGTCGACGTCGCCGGAGTACTTCCCGGTCATCACCGAGGCGCTGAAGGCCAACCGCCTCGACCACCACGAGGGCTCCGACGTGCGGGTCGTGATCGAGAAGCCGTTCGGCACCGACCTCGCCTCGGCGCGCAGCCTCCAGCAGGTCGTGCACTCGGCGTTCCGCGAGGGCCAGGTCTTCCGCATCGATCACTACCTGGGCAAGGAGACCGTCCAGAACGTGATGGCCTTCCGGTTCGCGAACTACATGTTCGAGCCGGTCTGGAACCGCAACTACATCGACCACATCCAGATCACCGCGGCGGAGGACCTTGGGATCGGCTCGCGCGCCGGCTACTACGACAGCTCCGGCGCGCTGCGCGACCTCGTCCAGAACCACATGCTCCAGCTCCTCACGCTCGTCTGCATGGAGCCTCCCTCCTCGTTCGGAGCCAAGGAGGTGCGCGACGAGAAGGTCAAGGTGCTCCAGGCGATCGAGCCGCCGAAGCCCGACGAGGTGGAGCGGATGAGCGTGCGCGCGCGGTACACCCGAGGCGTGTCAGGTGGGCAGGAGGTGCCCGGCTACCTCCAGGAGGAAGGCGTGCCCGAGGACTCGCAGACCGAGACCTACGCCGCGCTGCGCCTCGAGGTCCAGAACTGGCGCTGGGCGGGCGTGCCGATCGTGCTGCGGACCGGCAAGCGGCTGGCGCGCAAGGTCACGGAGATCGCCGTGCAGCTGAAGCCGGTGCCGCACATGGCGTTCACGTCCAAGGGCTCGGTCGGGGTGCAGCCCAACCAGCTGATCCTCACCGTGCAGCCCAACGAGGGCGTGTCGCTGTCGCTGGGGGCGAAGATCCCCGGCGCCAGCATGCGGATCCGGCCGGTGAACATGGAGTTCCTCTACGGCACGTCGTTCATGTCGCAGTCGCCGGAGGCGTACGAGCGGCTGATCCTCGACGCCATGCGCGGCGACGCGACGCTCTTCACGCGCAACGACGAGGTCGACGCCCAGTGGTCGATCATCGACCCGATCCTCAAGGCGTGGCACGAGGGCCGCCCGCCGCTGACCGAGTACGAGGCCGGCTCGCCCGGCCCCGCCGAGGCCGACGCGCTGATCGGCGAGGGCCGCCACTGGAGGCCCCTCTAGTGGACGAGGTCTGGTCCGAGCGCGACACGAGCCCGGCTCGCATCGAGGCCGCGCTGCGCGAGATCGTCATCGAGCACCACCGCTCCGACCACCCGTTCGTGCCCGCCCGCGTCCTCAACGTCGTGGTGGTGGTCGACGCGGAGTTCCGGGGGGAGATCGAGAACCGCTTCGAGCGCGTGGGCCGCTACCACCCGTCGCGGCTCGTGCTGTGCGCGGTGGAGCCGGGGCGGAGGACGATCGACGCGTGGGCCGGGGTCGGCACGGGCGACGCCGAGACGATGCCGGGGCACATCGCCGTCGCGCGCGAGCGCGTGGAGCTCGAGATCGGCGACAAGCACCTCTCCAAGCTCGACACGATCGTCGACCCGCTGCTCGTCTCCGACCTGGCGACGATGGTGTGGGCGCCGCACGGGCACCGCGAGGCCGTCGACGCGCTGCGCCGGCTCGCCCAGATCGTGCTCGTCGACACCCAGGACGAGCCGGACGTCGCCGACTCGCTGAGCCGGGTCGCCGCGCTGTCCGAGAACGCGTACGTGGTCGACCTCGCGTGGCTGCGCTCGACCCCGTGGCGCGAGCGGGTGGCCGCCGCCTTCGACCCGCCGCCGCTGCGCGCCGCGCTGAGCGGCGTGTCCGCGGTCACCGTCCGCCACCGCGAGGACTCGCTGTCGGCGGCGCTGCTGTTCTGCGGGTGGCTCTCCTCCCGGCTGGGCTGGAAGCCGGGCTCGCTGGCGCCGTCGGGACGCGGGCACCGCGGCCATGCGCGGGCGCGCCGCCAGGAGGTCCGGATCCAGCTCGATCCGATCGACCAGAACGCCCCGGGCCTGGGCGGCGTGACGATCGAGACCGCGGCGGGCGAGGCGATGTCGCTCGACCGGGCGCCCGGCGGGCTGCGGGCGGTACGGCGCACCCGCGACGGGAGCGAGCAGACCTGGACCGTCCTCGGCGCCTCGCGTGGCGAGGGCGGCATCCTCGGCGAGGGGGTGCGGCAGGCGCTGCTGCGCGACCCGACGTACCGGCCTGCGCTGAACTGCGCTCGCGTTTGGGCCTCATGACGCACCGGGCTCGATACGTCCGATCGTGCGCGGGTGCGCACGCGGAGCTAAGGGCGGGTTCGTGAACATCGAGGTCCTCGACGACCCAGGCGCTGTCGTGGCCGACCTGCTGGTCGACGCCGCCACCGCGGGCGGGCACCTCGTCATCACCGGCGGCTCGTCGCCGCGCGCCGCGTACGAGCGGGCCGCCGCGCGCGGCGCCGACTGGAGCGGCGTGACCGTGTGGTTCTCGGACGAGCGCTGCGTGCCGCCGGACCACGAGTGGTCGAACTTCGGGATGGCGAACGAGGCGCTGCTCTCGCGGCTCGACCGGCCGCCGCAGGTGCTCCGCATGGAGGGCGAGCGGGGTCCGGAGGAGGGGGCGGCGGCCTACGAGGCGGAGCTGCGCGAGCGCGACGCGCGCTTCGACCTCGTGCTGCTCGGCCTCGGCCCCGACGGGCACACGGCCTCGCTCTTCCCGGGCAAGCCGGAGGCGCTGGCCGAGGACCGGTTGGTGGTCGGCGTCCCGGAGGCGGGCATGGAGCCGCGCGTGCCGCGCATCTCGCTCGCGCTGCCGGCGCTGAACTCGGGCCGCCACGTCGTCTTCCTCGTCACCGGACCCGACAAGGCCCCCGCCGTCAAGCGGGCGTTCGGCGACCCGCCGGACCCGAGCTCCCCGGCGGCCCACGTCCGCCCTCCGGACGGCGAGCTCACCGTCCTCCTCGACCCGGCCGCGGCGGCGGAGCTGTGAGCGACCAGTACATCGGCATCGACGTCGGCGGCACGAAGATCGCGTGCGCGACGCTCCAGGACGGCAAGCTCAGCGAGTCCGAGCTCCAGCACACCGAGCTCGAGAGCCAGGAGGGGCTCATCGACCAGCTGATCGCGGCCATCAAGCAGGCCCGCAGCCCGGACACGCGCGCGGTCGGGATCGGCCTGCCGTCCCTGATCGAGTTCGCCACCGGCCGCATCCGCTCGAGCGTCAACATCCCGCTTCAGGACCTGCCGCTGCGCGAGCTGCTCACCGAGCGCGTCGGGATCCCCGTCTACGTGGAGAACGACGCCTCGTGCGCCGCGCTCGCCGAGGCGTTCCACGAGGGCCGCTTGGCCTCCCGGCACCTCGTGATGTTCACCGTCGGCACCGGCGTGGGCGGCGGCCTCGTGCTCAACGGCCGCCTCTACCGTGGCGCCACGGGCACGGCCGCCGAGGTCGGGCACACGATCATCGGCCTCGCGCTCGAGGAGGGCGCGCCCGACCACGGTGGCGTCTTCCCGCAACCCGGCTCGCTCGAGGTGCTGGCCTCCGGCACCGCGCTCGACCGGCTCGCCGAGGACGCGGCGCGCAAGGACCCGAACTCGTTCCTCGGCAAGCGGCTGACGCGCGACGGTGGCGTCACCGGCCACGACGTCGTCGACGGCGCGCACGAGGGCGACGAGGCGGCGATCCGCTGCCTGCGCATCCTCGGCGAGCGGCTCGGCATCGGCATCGCCAACGCGATCACGATGTTCGATCCGCTCGAGGTGGTGGTCGGCGGCGGAGTGTCGGCCGCCGGTGAGCTGCTGATGGCGCCGGCGCGCGAGACGGCGTGGAAGTACGCCGTGCCGGGTGCGGGCACGAAGTGCGAGATCCGCCTGGCGCGCCACGGGCCGCGCGCCGGCGTGCTGGGTGCGGCGCTGCTGGCGGCGCAGGAGTACGCGGAGGAGACCGGTAAGGCGATGGAGGAAGCGGTGGAGGGCCGATGAGAGTCGCGTGCGCGTTCGACCATGCGGGATTCCCGCTCAAGTCGCTCGTCCTCGAGGTGGTCGCCGGCGAGGGGCACGAGGCGGTCGACCTGGGCACCAACTCGACCGACCCGGTCGACTACCCGGACGTCGCGCGCGCGGGGGCCGACGCCGTGCGCGAGGGGCGGGCCGATCGCGCGGTCGTGGTCTGCGGGTCCGGCGCCGGGGTCGCCGTCGCCGCCTGCAAGGTCCCCGGCATTCGCGCCACCTGCGCGCACGACACCTACACGGCGCGCCAGTGCGTCGAGCACGACGACGTCAACATCCTCTGCCTCGGCGCGCGCGTGATCGGGCCGGCGCTCGCGGCGGACTGCATCCGGAACTTCCTCGGCGCGCAGTTCACCGGGGAGGAGCGCCACGTACGGCGGCTGCACAAGATCGAGGCCATCGAGCGCGAGTTCGCGAGAGCCTGATGGCCGACGCCGCCGATCTCCGGCAGGCCTACCTGCCGATCGCCGAGCATGGCCTGGTCGGCGACCTCCACACCGTCGCGCTGGTCGGCACGACCGGGACGATCGACTGGTACTGCTGCCCCGCGTTCGACTCGCCGAGCGTGTTCGGCAGCATCCTCGACGCCGACGAGGGCGGCTTCTACGCCGTGCGCCCCCAGGGCGAGGACTGGAGCTCCAAGCAGCTCTACTTCCCGGACACGAACATCCTCATCACGCGCTTCTTCACGCACGACGGGGTCGGTGAGGTCCAGGACTTCATGCCGATCGAGTCGGTGGCGACCGGGATGCACCGCCACCGCATGATCCGGCGGGTCGTGATGGTGCGCGGCGAGATGCGCTTCGTGATCGAGGTGCAGCCCCGGTTCGACTACGGGCGCGCGGAGCACGAGGTGGAGATGCACCCGCACGGCGTGCTGTTCCGCTCGCCGGTCCTCACGCTGGCGCTCGAGGGCGCGATCGCCAAGGCGATGGGGTCCGAGCGGCGGCTCGAGCGGCGCGACGGCGGCATCCACGCCACCTTCGACCTCGCCGCCGGCGACTCGCAGACGTTCGTGCTCGAGCGCGTGCCGGAGGACCACATCTGCCGCCCGTACCCCGAGCACGAGACCGCCGCGGCGTTCGACGCCACCGTGCACTACTGGCGCGGCTGGGTGGCGCAGTCGGGCTACAAGGGCCGCTGGCGGGAGATGGTCCAGCGCTCGGCGCTGACGCTCAAGCTGCTCACGTACGCGCCGACCGGCGCGCTGGTCGCGGCGCCGACGACGTCGCTCCCCGAGCAGCTGGGCGGGGAGCGCAACTGGGACTACCGCTACACCTGGATCCGCGACGCGGCGTTCTCGCTCTACGGGCTGCTCCGGCTCGGCTACACGGAGGAGGCGGCCGCCTTCATGGGCTGGCTGACCGACCGCACGCGCGAGTGGAAGCTCGGCCCCTCCGGCCCGCTCCAGATCATGTACGGGATCGACGGCCGCGCGGAGTTGCCAGAGTTCGACCATCCCACTTGGAGCGGCTATCGCAACTCCGCCCCGGTGCGGATCGGCAACGCCGCGGCCGACCAGCGGCAGCTCGACATCTACGGCGAGCTGATCGACTCGATCTACCTCTACAACAAGTACGGGAGCCCGATCTACTACGAGACGTGGGAGAACGTCCGCCGCATCGTCGACTGGCTGTGCGAGAACTGGGACCAGGCCGACGAGGGGATCTGGGAGACACGCGGCGGGCGCAAGGACTTCACGTACTCGCGCCTGATGTCCTGGGTGGCGATCGAGCGCGCGATCCGCATGAACCGCGCGCGCGGGCTGCCCGGGGACATCGTGGGCTGGCTCGGGGAGCGCGACCGGATCTACAACCAGATCATGAAGCGCGGCTGGAACGAGGAGCGCGGGGCGTTCGTGCAGCACTACGGCTCCGACGTGCTCGACGCCTCGGTCCTGCTGATGCCCCTGACGCTGTTCATCGCGCCGCGGGACCCGCGCTGGCTCTCGACGCTCGAGGCGATCGGGGACGAGCTGGTCTCCGACTCGCTCGTCTACCGCTACAACGTCGAGGCGTCGCCCGACGGCCTGCGCGGCGACGAGGGGACGTTCTCGATCTGCTCGTTCTGGTACGTGGAGGCGCTCACGCGGGCGGGGCAGCTCGACGAGGCGCGGCTGGCGTTCGAGAAGATGCTCACCTACGCCAACCACCTCGGGCTCTACTCCGAGGAGGTCGGGCCGACCGGCGAGCAGCTCGGCAACTTCCCGCAGGCCTTCACCCATCTGGCGCTGATCAGCGCGGCGTACAACCTCAACCGGGCTCTCGGGTGATACTGAAGACATGCGCGTAATCGAGTGCAACGAGTGCGGCGAGACGATCAGCGCCGCCAACGACGACGAGCTCCAGACTCACCTGACCGCGCACCTGCGGTCCGAGCACGGCCAGGAGCCCGAAACCGACGAGGTCGCCGACCTCGTGCACGAGCAGGCGTACGACGCGACGGACTCGTGAGAGCCCGTCGCGCCGTCAGTCTCTGAGGCCGCCGGCGCGGGCGGCGCGGAGGCTGCGCAGCTCGGCGACCGCGGGGATCGTCGCCGTGCGGGCGTCGGGCCGCTCAAGCACGCGGGGCTCGAGCGGGTGCTCGCCTGCGCCGTCCACCGCGTACGCGCGGGCGTGGGGGCGGGCGGTGATCACCTCGGCGAGGCCGGTGCCGCGGAAGCACACGGCGGCGCCGTCGTCGACCGCCCAGCCCGGCGGGATCGATCCCTGGCGGACCGCGTCGAGGTAGACGGGCCGGCGGGCCGGCTCGCTGTCGTGGTGGACGGAGTTCGAGCCGGGCAGGAAGCCGAGACCCGGCGCGGGGGCGGGGTGGCCGGACGAGGTCGTCACGCCCCAGTCGAACCAGCACATCGATCCGGCGCTGAGGCCCGCGAGCACGACGCCCCCGCACCATGCCTCGCGGAGGATCTCGTCGAGCCCCTGGGCGCGCCAGATGGCCAGCAGGTTGACCATCGAGCCGCCGCCGACGTAGATCGCGTCCTGGGCGAGGAGATGCTCCCGGAGCGGGATCGGGCGGCGGCCGAGGCGGAAGAGCGAGACGTGGGTCGGCTCGCACAGCCGGTCCTGGTAGGTCTCGTAGAAGCGCCGGATCTGCGCCTCGGAGTCGCCGCCGGCGGTGGGGAGGAGGCAGACGCGGGGCCGGGGCACGCCGGTGAGCGCCAGGACGTGCTCGTCGAGCCCGGGGTCGCCCGGGCCGGCGGTGAACCCGCCGCCGCCCATCGCGAGGATGGTGGGTGGCCGCCGCCCCTCAGGCGGCAAGAGCCGGCTCCACCGCCACCGGTGCGCCGAGGTAGCGCGTGCTCAGCTCGGTCTCCTTCACCTCGGCTCCATCCGGAGCCACATGGTACGCCCGTGCGTGGGGGCGCGAGGTGACGACCTCAGCGAGCTCGGTGCCGACGAAGTGCAGCGCCGCGCCGTCACCCGTGCCGTAGCCGGCTGGCAGGCCGTCGGCTATGGAGGAGAGGAACGCGGCGCGCCGCTCCGGCTTGTCCTCGTAGTGCACGGCGTTGGTGAACGGCAGGAAGCCCATCCCGGGCACGGGCTTGCTCTCGCCGTGGAACGCCGTCATCCCCTGCTCGAACCAGCACAGCGACCCGGCGCTCAGGCCGGTCATCACCACACCCGCCTCCCACGCGGCACGCAGCATCAGGTCGATGCCATGGGCGGTCCACGTGCCGAGCAGCGAGATCACGCTGCCGCCGCCGACGTAGACGAGGTCCTGCTCGAGCAGGTGCCCGGCGAGGTCGGCGGCGCCGCCGTCGCGGCGGAAGAGGGAGACGTGCGACGGCTGGCAGCGGCCGGCCGCGAACGCCCGGTAGAACCGGACGATGTAGTGATCCGCGTCGCCGGAGGCGGTGGGGAGGAAGCACACGCGCGGGCATTCGACGCCGGTCAGCGCGAGCGCGTGCTCGTCCAGCAGCCCGTTCCCGGCCTCCATCGAGAAGCCCCCTCCGCCCATGGCGAGGATCTGGCGCGGCCGCGACATGGCCGGAGACTACGTCTCGGTCGCACGTTGCGAGCAAATTTCCTCTGTTGGTACAGCGGGGGCCGACCGGTGGTCCAGCGGGCCGCGCCGCGCCGTGCCGCGCCGTGCCGCGCCGCCCGCCGACGCGTTGGTCGCGGCCCGGCGAAAGTCAACTGCGGCTGGGTAGGGAGGTGGGGGGGTGCCGGCCAGGGTGCATAACGTCGACCTCGCGTGGTGCGCCGTCGTGACGTCGACGAAATGCACCCTATAGGTGCCTAACGTCGACCTCGCTGGGTGGGACGCACGTGAGGTCGACGAAATGCACCCTGGTGATCCGAACTCCGGTCTCGGCCCTGCGACCACGCGCGTCGGATTCACGCGGCACCTGCCACGCCGTGGCGAGCACTTCCACCGCGAAAACGCTCGGCGATGCCGATCACCACTGGGACCCAACCCTCGAACGCCGGCATCGCGGCGATTGTCGACTTGACGTCGAATAGCGCCGTCAAGTCGACACGCAGCGATCCGAACCACCCCTCAATGCCGCAGTGCACCGGCGCAATCACGGCCAATGAGGTGAACCCAAAGACTAACTGTCGAGTCGAGACTGAGCACAACCACCAATCGAGTCCCCACCCCGAACGCAGAGCCGTCGAAGCTGCCAAGACACCGCGCCTCCACAAACCCAGCGCGCTCGAGCATGAACAGCAGCTCGGTGGCGCTGTACACGCGCAGGGAGAACGTCCGCGACTCGCGCCCGCCGCCGCCGTCGATCAGCGTCTGCGTCGTCTGCACGACGCCCGAGGCCGGGTCGAAGGTCCGCTGCTCGAGCAGCAGCCGCCCCTCGCCCACCAGCTGCCAGTCCTGCTCGCGGAAGTGGGCCACGAGGAGGTCGCGGTGCATCGTCTCGACGACGAGGCGCCCGCCGGGCCGCAGGACGCGGCCGATCTCGGCCAGGGCGCGCTCGTCCTCCTCGTCGCCCAGGTACCCGAGCGACGAGAAGAGGTTGAGCGCCGTGTCGAAGCTCCCGTCCGCGAACGGCAGCTCGCGGTAGTCGGCCTGCACGAGCTTCGGCCAGCGCGCCCCCGCCGCCTGCCGGCGCGCCTCGTCGAGCAGGGCCTTCGAGCGGTCGGCGCCCACGACCCGGTAGCCCGCCTGTCCCAGCGGCACCGAGTGGCGCCCGAAGCCACACGGGACGTCGAGCACGTCGCCGCCCTCCGGCGTCCCCGCCAGCCGCACGGCGGCGAGCGCCTGCTCGCCCGCGCCGTCATCGCGCGCCGCCCCCGCGTACGCGCGCAGGTAGAACTCGCTGAAGAACTCGTCCCACGTCTCTGCCGAGCTCGTACCGCTCATCCGCCAACCGGCGCCACCCTAGCGAGGCGGCAGGCCCGCCAGGAGCTTTCGCAGCAGCGCCGCCAGGCGCTCCCGTTCGCCCTCGCTGAGCGACCCCAGCAGGCGGTGCTCGTTGGCCAGGTGCGCCTCGCTGGCGGCGTCGACGAGCTCGCGGCCGGCGGCCGTGAGCGTGATCAGCGTGCCGCGGCGGTCGTCCGGATCCGGCGTGCGGGCGATCAGGCCCGCCCGCTCCAGCCGGTCGAGGCGCTTCGTCGTCCCGCTCGAGGTGAGCATCAGCGCGCTCGAGAACTCGGTCGGGCGCAGGCGATATGGCGGGCCGTAACGGCGCAACGTCGCGAGCACGTCGTACCACCCCGGCTCGAGGCCCTGCTCGGCGTAGACCGGCTCGAGCCGCTGCTCGAGCTCGCGCGCGAGCCGCGAGATCCGGCCGATGACCCCGATCGGTGACGCGTCGAGGTCCGGCCGCTCGCGCTGCCACTGCTCGAGGATGAGGTCGACGCCGTCGCGCTCGGGCACACGCGCACCTTACCGCTGTTTGCGTCCCAGCAACTAGCGTCCCAAAGAATTACGTCGCAGATACTTGCGTCCTAGGAAGATATGTCCTAAGATGTGATCCATGCTTACCCACCGAGTCTTCCGCCGGCGCCTCCGGTCCCGCATCCGCAGCGACCTCCCGCCGATGCCGCGCATCCGTTACTACTCCTGACCCGCCAGGTACTCGTCCGCGAGCCGCTGCGGCGCGCGGGCGAGCCACGCCTCGACGATCAGCTCGCGAAGGTCGTCGTCTCCGATCACGTCGAGCCTGACGAGCACCGCCGGATAGCCGTCGAAGTGCGGCGTCGTGAAGTACAGCGACGGGTCGTCGGCGAGCAGTGCCTCCTTCGCGCCGAGGTGCTCCACCCGGGCGCCGAGGATCGGCCCGTCGGGCGCGTCGTCGCCGAGCGCCTCCAGGTCGGCCTTGCGCAGCGGCCGCTCCCACACGAACAGCTTCTTCTTGACCTTCCACTGGAGCAGGTCGCGCGACGTCAGCTCCTCGGTGCCCGGCAGCTCGAGGGCGATCGCCCGGACGTCGTCCCACGTGGCCACGAGCAGGACGATACGCCGCGGGCCACCGCCCTCGAGCAGCGGCTCCGGCGCTACTGGGGAAGCGGGGCCGGAGCGCCACCGATGCGTCGGCGCCACACGATCAGCCCCAGCACCAGCGCCACCAGCGCCGCGCCGCCTCCGACCCATGGCCAGGGCGACGTGCCGTCCGCGGCGGGGGGCGGCGCTTCGGCGGGCGAGAAGACCTCGTCGACGCGCGCCACGGGCAGGTCCTTGCCGGGTGGCATCGCATCCGCCGCCAGCGCCTCGCGACCCTGGGTCAGCCCCAGCAGCGCCTTGCGGTTGGCCGGCGTCATCGTCATCCACGACCCGTCCTCGCTCTGCATCAACCCACGCGACGGCACCGCGACGTAGGACCACTCGACGATCTCGTCGTCTTCGGCCAGCACGCGGGTGGTCACGGTGAAGTGCTCGAGCGGCCGCGCGGGACCGTTCGCGCCCGGGCCGCCCTCGACGAGCGCCGGCCACAGCCGCTCGTCGGTGACCTCCTGGCACCCGTCCGCGCCGCAGACCGATACGCCGGCGATCTCCTTCGCCGACGCCGTCGACGGCGCCAGCAGCACGGCGGCACAACCAATGGCGAACAGCAGCAAGCGTCTCATGTGGCGGGTACACCGGCGAGCGGCACGACGTTCCCGGAGCGCCGGGCCGTGACCTCGATCTCGATCCGCATGCGCGGGTCCGACAGCCCGCAGGCCATCATCGTCGCCGCCGGCCGCACCTCACCGAACGCTCGCCGCAGCACCGGCCAGCACGGCTCGAAGTCCTCCACGCTCGGGAGCATGTAGCGCACGCGGACCACGTCCTCGAGCGTGCACCCCGCCTCACCGAGGGCGGCCGCGATGTTCGCCAGGCACTGCTCGGCCTGCTCGACCACGCCTGTGGCGATCGTCATCGTCGCGTAGTCGAAGCCGGTCGTCCCCGAGACGAACACCCACTCGCCGTCGACCACCGCACGCGAGTAGCCGATCTGCGCCTCGAACTCCGAGCCCGAGGAGATCAGCCGCCGGGTCACGTGCGCACCACGTCCGCGCTCGCGCAGGTCGCCAGCGCGCGCGGGAGGTCCTCGGGCGGCACGCCGCGAAGGCGGGGATGGTCGAGGTCGACCTCGATCGTCCCGGCCTCGGACAGCCCCAGCGAGGCGAGCCCGTTGCGCGCGAGCTCGCCCCACAGGTCTCCGTACGCGGCGAGCAGCGCGTGCCGGGTGCGCCGCTCCCGCCTCGCCCCGGTCTCCAGCTCGCGGACCTCCTCGAACGGATCCACGACCACGTTGCTGTCACTCCCGATCGCCAGCCGCACGCCGGCGTCGCGGTAGGCGAGGGCCGGGAACATCCCGTCGCCGAGGTTGCCCTCGGTGGTCGGGCAGCTCGCGACGATCGCCCCCGCCTCCGCCAGCAGCGCGACGTCGCGCTCGGACACGTGGATGGCGTGGACCACGGTCGTTGTGTCGGAGAGGAAGCCGGTGCGCTCGAGCAGCTCGATCGGCGAGCAGCCGTGCTCGGCCTGGCACTCCTCGAGCTCGCGCGGCTGCTCGGAGGCGTGGACATGGCGGACCAGGCCCTCGGACGCGGCGTAGCCGGCGATCTCGCGCAGCCAGGTCTCCGGCACCGCGCGCACGCTGTGGGCCGCGACGCCGACCGACGCGCCCGGCCGCTCCGCCGCCCAACCCCGCAGCGCGTCCACGCGCCCCAGGAACGACTCGACGTCGGGATCGCGGAAGCGCGGGTGGCCGCCGCGAGCGTACGCGGCGGGGAGGAGGACGATGCGCAGGCCGGCGTCGAGCGCTGCCTCGGCCACCGCGATCGCCATCGCGTTGGCGTCGTCGTGGACGTAGTGGAACTCGCCGACGGCGCCGTAGCCGGCGGCCGCCATCTCGCGGTAGGTGCGCGCGGCGACGTCGCGCATGGAGTCGGGGTCGAGCCGCTCGGCGAGGGCGTACATCGCCTCCCGCCAGCTCCAGAAGTCGGCCATTGCCTCGCTGCGCTCACCAATGCCCCGCAGGTCGCGCTGGAAGGCGTGCGAGTGGACGTTCGCCATCGCCGGGATCACGCGAGCTCCTCGGCGGCGGCGAGCAGGGCGTTGGCCCCCACGGCGGCGTCCTCGAGGGAGACCTCCTCCTCCGGCGCGTGGCTGATGCCGGTCTCGTTGCGCACGAGCACCATCCCGGCCGGCCGCTCGGCGGCGATCACGCCGGCATCGTGCCCCGCGTAGCAGACCACCCGCGCCGCGCCGGGCCGCAGCGCGTACGCGAGCGCCTCCACGACCTCGTCCGGGAACGCCGCGCCCTCGGACCAGGCGGCGGTGCGCAGGTCGAGCCCGACGGCGGCCTCGCCGGCCGCGCGCTCCGCCTCGGTCGCGACCGCGTCCCGCCACGACGTGACCGCCTCGGCCACCGGCGCACGGGCGTCGAGCCACAGCCGGGCGAGCGAGGGGACGGTGGTGGGGGCGTTCGGCTCGACCTCGAGCCGCGACGCGGTGAAGACCATGCCCAGGCGCTCTGCCGCTTCGGCGTCGGCGCGCACGATCAGCCGGGCGGCGGCCGCCAGCGCGTCGTGGCGATCCTCGCGCGGGGTCGTGCCCGCGTGGTCGGCGCGGCCCCTGAACTCGGCCTGCAGCCGCATGCGGGCAGCGAGCCGGGTGACGACCCCCGCCGGCTTCCCCGCCGACGCGACGTCGCGCGACTGGTCGATGTGCAGCTCGAGGAACCCGCGCAGGCGCTCCAGCCAGCTGGGCGCGTCGCCCAGTCCTTCGGGGTCCACTCCGGCCTCGGCCATCGCGTCGCCCAGCGAGACGCCCTCGTCGTCGAGCCGCGCGAGCGCGTCGTCGGCGTCGAGCCGCCCGACCAGCGCGCGGGAGCCGAATGTCGGCGTGTTGAAGCGGGCGCCTTCCTCGTCGGCGAACGAGATCACGGCCAGCGGCACCCGGGACCGGGCGGCGATGGCGAAGGCGGCGGCCACGCCGAGCGCGCCGTCGAACTGCCCGCCGTCGCGCACCGTGTCGAGGTGCGAGCCGACCGCCCACCACGGCCCGGGAGCGTCCGGGCACGCCCACAGGTTGCCGGCCGGGTCGCGCTCCATGCGCCGGCCGATCGCCTCCGCGCGGCGCGCGAACCAGCCGGCCGCCTCCTCGTCCTCGCGCGTCCAGGCGAGCCGGTTGGTCGCCTCGGCGTCGTCGAGCCCGATCGGCACGAGGTCGACGAGCAGCTCGTCGAGGTCGGCGGCGGAGATCACGCCTCGAGCACCTCGCGCACCGGATTGCGCCCGAAGCGATAGGGGATGTGCTCGACCGGGGAGTCGAGCAGGACCAGGTCCGCGCGCTTGCCGACCTCGATCGAGCCGCGGTCGCCGTAGCCCAGCACCCACGCCGGGTTGAGCGTGCAGGCGGCGAGCGCCTCGCGGACCGTCCAGCCGTAGCGGCGCACGGCCAGCCCGATGACGAGCGGGAGCGCGTGGACCGGCGACGTGCCGGGATTGCAGTCGGTGGCGAGGACGCAGATCGCTCCCGCGTCGGCCAGCGCCCGGCCCGGGGCGAGCTCCTCGGCGCCCAGGAACTCGGCGCCCGGCAGCAGCACGGCCGCGCACTCGGCGGCGGCCAGCGGCGCGATGTCGTCCGGATGCAGGCACGCCAGGTGATCGACCGATCGCGCACCGGCCGCGAGCGCCACCGGCACCGAGCGGTTGGCGTTGAACTGCTCCACGTGCGCGCGCAGGGGGACGCGCTCCCGCCGCGCGATCTCGCCCAGCCGCTCGAGGTCCTCGTTGCGGAAGGCGACCGACTCGACGTAGATGTCGAGCGCGTCGACGTCCGCCTCGGCGGCGAGGGCGTCCACCTCGTCCATCCAGCTCGCCGCGTCGTGGCCCTCCGGGATCGCGTGGGCGAACAGCCCGGTGACCCGATCGCAGACCTCCCGGCCGAGCCGGACCGCGCGCAGCTCGCCCTCGCGGGAGAGCCCGTAGCCGGTCTTGCCCTCGACCGTCGTGGTGCCGTGGGCGAGCATCTCGGCCCGGATCTCGCCGGCCTGCACGAACACCTCGCGGTCGCGGGCGGCGGCGAACGCGCGGGCCGACGAGGCGATCCCGCCACCGCGCCGCGCGATCTCCTCGTAGGGGACGCCGGTGACCTTCTGCTCGTACTCCTCGGCGCGCCAGCCGGCGAACGGCAGGTGCGTGTGGCAGTCGACGAAGCCCGGCAGGATCGCCCCGCCGCGGAGGTCGATCACCCGGTCCGCGCCGGGGTCGTCCTCCAGCGCGACGATCACGCCGTCCTCCACGGTCACCGACCCGGGCTCGAGCCGCAGGTCGTTCGGTCGCCGGAGATATGGCAGGCCGTCCTCGGGCGGCAGGAGCACCTGGGCGGCGCCGCGGATCGACGTCCTCATCGCCCTGCTCCGCGTGCGCGCGCCAGCGTCGACGCTTGGTGTCGACCCAGGAGGCCGCTCATCGCATAGGTACTCGAACCCCGAGCCGGTCGGCCGCCTCGAGCGCCTCCGGGTAGCCCGCGTCGGCGTGCCGGATCACGCCCATCCCCGGGTCGGCGAGCAGCGTGCGGCGGATCCGCTCACCCGCCTCGGGCGTCCCGTCGGCCACGATCACCTGCCCGGCGTGCAGCGACTTGCCCATGCCGACGCCGCCGCCGTGATGGAACGAGACCCAGCTCGCGCCGGTCGCGGTGTTGACGAGCGCGTTGAGGACTGGCCAGTCGGCCACGGCGTCCGACCCGTCGCGCATCGCCTCGGTCTCCCGCTGGGGAGAGGCGACCGAGCCGGCGTCGAGGTGGTCGCGGCCGATCACGATCGGCGCCTTCACGCGGCCCGAGGCCACGAGCTCGTTGAACCGCAGCCCCGCGAGGTGCCGCTCGCCGTAGCCGAGCCAGCAGATCCGGGCGGGGAGCCCCTGGAACTGCACGCGCTCGCCGGCCAGCTCGATCCAGCGGCGGATGTGCTCCTGCTCGCCGAACAGCTCGAGGATCGCGGCGTCGGTGACGGCGATGTCGGCCGGATCGCCGGAGAGCGCGACCCACCGGAACGGGCCCTTGCCCTCGCAGAACAGCGGCCGGATGTAGGCGGGGACGAAGCCCGGGTAGGCGAAGGCGTTCTCGTCGCCGTGCTCGGCCGCCAGCCCGCGCAGCGCGTTGCCGTAGTCGAACGCCTCGGCGCCCGCCGCGCCGAGCGCGCGGATCGCGTCCACGTGGGCGACCGCGCTCTCGCCCACCCGTCGCAGGTACTCGGGCTCGTCGGTCGCCCGCAGCGCGTCCGCCTGCTCGAGGGTGAGCCCGGCCGGGATGTAGCCGACGAGCGGGTCGTGCGCGCTCGTCTGGTCGGTCACCACGTCGATCTCCACCCCGCGGCGCACGAGCTCCGGCAGCACCTCGGCCGCGTTGCCGAGCAACCCGATGGAGAGGGCGCGACCCTCGCGGCGGGCGGCGTCGAGCCGCGCCAGCGCGTCGTCGAGCGACCCCGCCCGCTCGTCGAGGTAGCGCTCGCGGATCCGGCGCTCGATGCGCTGGAGGTCGACCTCGACGCACAGCGCGCAGCCCTCGTTGAGCGTCACCGCCAGCGGCTGCGCGCCGCCCATCCCACCCAGTCCGGCCGTGACCACGAGCCGGCCGCGCAGCGTCCCGCCGAACCGCTGCCGGCCGATGGCGGCGAACGTCTCGTACGTGCCCTGGAGGATCCCCTGGGTCCCGATGTAGATCCAGGACCCCGCGGTCATCTGCCCGTACATCATCAGCCCGGCGGCGTCGAGCTCGCGGAAGTGGCGCCACGTGGCCCACTCCGGCACGAGGTTCGAGTTGGCGATCAGCACGCGCGGCGCGTCCGGGTGCGTCTCGAAGACGCCGACCGGCTTGCCGGACTGCACGAGCAGCGTCTCCCGGTCGCCGAGGCGCATCAGCTCGGCCTTGATCGCGTCCAGGCACGCCGCGTTGCGGGCGGCCTTGCCGATCCCGCCGTAGACCACGAGGTCCTGCGGCCGCTCGGCCACGTCGGGATGCAGGTTGTTCTCGAGCATCCGCAGCGCCGCCTCCTGCACCCAGCCCTTGCACCTCATGCGAGCGCCACCTCCCCGGTGCGCAGCCCGTCGGCCAGGCCGGCCAGCTCGGCGGCCAGCGAGCGGTCCTCCTCCACGCGCGGCACCCGCTCGCGCACGCGGGCGGCGGCCGCCTCGAGCGCCTCGGTGCTGCGCAGCGGCCGGTGGAACTCGAGCCCCTGCACCGCGCACACGAGCTCGGTGGCGATGACCTGCGCGGTGTTCTCGACCACCGTGCGGGCCTTCAGCGCCGCGGTCGCGCCCATCGAGTTGAAGTCCTCCTGGCCGGCGCTGGTCGGGATCGAGCCGGCACCCGCCGGGTGGGCGAGCACCTGGCTCTCGTTGACCAGCGCGGCCGCGGCGTACTGGGCGATCATCAGCCCCGAGGACAGGCCCGGCCGGGGCGTGAGGAACGGCGGCAGGCCGGCGTAGCCGGGGGAGAGGAGCGCGTAGATCCGCCGCTCCGAGAAGGAGGCGAGCTCGCACAGGGCGAGCGCGAGGTGGTCGAGCGGGAGGGAGAGCGGCTGGCCGTGGAAGTTGCCGCCCGAGACGATGTCGCTCTGCTCGGGGAACACCAGGGGGTTGTCGGTCACCGCCCCCAGCTCGCGCTCCACGGCGCCGGTCACGTACGCGAGGGCGTCCGCGATGGCTCCCAGCACCTGCGGCGCGCAGCGCAGCGTGTAGGGGTCCTGGACGCGGCCGCAGTCGGCGTGGCTCGCCACCACGGAGCTGCCGGCCAGCAGCGCGCGCAGCCGCGCTGCGACCTCGCCCGGTCCCGGCTGGCCGCGCAGGTCGTGCAGGCGCGCGTCGAACGGCGCGGTCGAGCCCTTGAAGGCTTCGAGGGAGAGCGCGACGGCGACCACGGCGGCGTCCAGCAGCCGCTCCATGTCGCGCACGGCGAGCGCGCCGGTCGCGGCCATCAGGTGGGTCCCGTTGATGATCGCGAGCCCCTCCTTGGCCTCCAGCGTCACCGGCCGCAGGCCGGCGCGGGCGAGCGCCTCGCGGCCCGCCAGCGTCTCGCCGCCGACCGTCGCCTCGCCCTCGCCGATCAGCACGAGTCCGAGGTGGGCGAGCGGCGCCAGGTCGCCCGACGAGCCGACCGAGCCCTTGCTCGGCACCACCGGCGTGACCCCCCGCTCGAGGAGTCCCAGCACGAGCTCGACGAGGTCGACCCGAACGCCGGAGTGACCGCGCCGCAGCGAGGACGCGAGCAGGAACAGCATCCCGCGCACCACCTCCTCGGGCAGCGGCGGGCCGGAGCCGACCGCGTGCGAGCGCAGGAGGTTGACCTGCAGCTTCGCCGCGTCCTCGGTGGCGATGCGCACGTTCTCGAGCTGCCCGAAGCCGGTCGTCACGCCGTAGACGGCGGTGCCGGCCGCGAGCGCCGTCTCGACCACCGCGCGCCCCGCCGCGATCCGCTCCCGATCGCGGTCGTCGAGCGCCGGTGGCGGCGCGCCGCGGGCAACCTCCTCGAGCTCCGCGAGCGAAGGCATCGCGCCATAGTGTGCCCGGATGGCGTCACCGACGGGTCGGGCTGTGGTGATCACGGGCGTGAGCCGGGAAGGGGGGATCGGCGCGGCGCTGGCGCGGCGGTTCGCCGGCGAGGGCGCGCGACTCTTCCTGACCGGCTGGGCGCCGCACGATGCGGAGCAGCCGTACGGCGAGGACGCCGAAGGGGGCGAGAGCGTCGTCCGCGAGCTGCGGGACGCCGGCGCCGAGGTGCAGTTCGCCGCGGTCGACCTGGCGGACCCGGAGGCGCCGCGACTCCTGTTCGAGGCGGCTCGGGCCGCCCTCGGGCACGTCGACGTGCTGGTGGCGAACCACGCCCGCAGCTCCCGCCAGTCGCTTGCGGATCTCACGGCGGAGGAGCTGGACCGCTCGTTCGCGGTCAATGCGAGGGCGACGTTGCTCCTGGCCCGGGAGTTTGCGGCGCAGTACGACGCGCCGACCGGCGGGCGGATCGTGCTCTTCACGTCCGGCCAGTACCACGGGGCGATGCCGGAGGAGCTGCCCTACATCGCGTCCAAGGCGGCCGTCCAGCAGCTGACGGCCTCGCTCGCGGTCGAGCTCGCCCCGCGCGGCATCACCGTCAACGCCGTCAACCCCGGCCCCAACGACACCGGCTACGCGACCGGCGAGCTGCGCCGCCGGGTCGAGCAGGCGATGCCGTCCGGCCGCTGGGGCCGCCCCGACGACGTCGCCAAGCTCGTCGCGTGGCTGTGCACCGACGACGCCGAGTGGATCACCGGTCAGACCATCGCCTCTGACGGCGGCTGGTCGGCGCGCGGCGCGAGCTAGGGCGTCGCGGTGACGCATACGAACGTCAACGGCGGCTGGGAAGGGAGGCGGTGACGAGCGGCGCGCCCGAGGGGGCTGGTACGGCGGCGGTTGTCGACTTGACGGCGAATATCGCCGTCAAGTGAGCACACGCCGTCCGCGCCACCCCTCAATGCCGCCGTTGACGTTCGCCGGCGCGAGCTAGACGTCCATGCGGGCCTGCTCGATGCGCCGGGCGACGGTCTCGGTCCACGGCTGGCCGAGGGCGCGGACGCGGGTGGCGCTCGCTTCGTGGTCGTAAGCGACGCGGCGGTGCTCGATCTCCCCGTCCGGGTGGACGAGCGCGTAGGCGGCGCGGGGGTCGCCGTCGAAGGGCATCCCGACCGAGCCGGGGTTGACGAGCTCGATGCCCCGCACCTGCGATACCCGGCGGAACGGAAGGTGGGTGTGACCGAAGTAGACGCGCGGCTGGGTGACGCCCTCGAGCAGCTCGGCCTCGTCCTCGGCGGGCTGGGGGAGGAAGGAGCGGACGTCGCTCGGCGGCGAGCCGTGGCAGACGAGGGCGCCCTCGTCTTCGATGCTGCCCGGGAGCGCGGCCAGCTCGGTGACGGTCTCCTCGCCGAGCGCCGCCCGCGCCGCCGCGATCGCTCCCGGCACCACCGGGTTGTCGGGCGCCGATCCCGGGTCGGCGGTCCACCGCTCGCCGTTACCGCGGATCCACACCGCGGGGCCGAGCTCGCGCAGTCGCGCGACCGTCTCGGCCGGCCAGCCGCCGAACAGCGCGTAGTCGCCGCCGAGGACCCATCGATCGGCGCCCTGCGTTTCGGCGTCGGCCACCACCGCCTCCAACGCCGGGAGGTTCCCGTGCACGTCGTAGAGCAGGGCGAGCACCAAGCGGCGGTATACCATCGCGCGGGTGAGCTACGGGTGCGTGGTCCTCACCCAGGGTCGCCGCCCGCGGGAGCTGCGCCGTGCGGTCGAGTCGCTCCTCAACCAGCGCGGGGTCGACGTGGACGTCGCCGTCGTCGGCAACGGCTGGACGCCGGACGGCCTCCCCGACCGCGTACGCGCGGTCGCGCTCGACGAGGACGCCGGGATCCCCGGCGGGCGCAACGCGGGCGTCCCGTACGTTGGCGGCGACCTGCTGTTCTTCCTCGATGACGACGCCGGCCTCGCCGACACCGACGCGCTCGCCCGCGTCGAGGCCAAGTTCGCCGCCGACTCGAGCCTGGGGCTGCTGCAGCTGCGGATCGTGCCGGACGGACCGGGCCCCGCGGCGCGCGAGTGGGTGCCGCGCCTGCGGGTGGGCGACCCGGCGCGCAGCAGCGACGTCACGCACGTCTGGGAGGGCGCGGTGGCGATGCCGCGGCGCGTCTTCGACGAGGTGGGCGGCTGGCCGGGAGACTTCCGCTTCGTGCACGAGGGCGTCGATCTCGCCTGGCGCGTGATGGACGCGGGCTACCGGGTCCGCTACGCGGGCGACGTCACCGCGGTACACCCGCCGTACCGGCCGGCCCGCAACGAGTACGGCTACTACTTCGGCGCCCGCAACCGCGTCTGGCTCGCCCGCCGCTACCTGCCGCTCCCGCTCGGCGCGCTCTTCGTGGCCACCTTCGTCCTGCGCGCGCTGCCGCGCCTGAGCTCGGTCGACCGGCTGCGGCGCGCCGCCCGCGGCTATCGCGACGGGATGACGGGGCCGTGCGGCCCGCGTCGCCGGCTGCGCGCCCGGACGCTCCTGCGCATGACGCTCGCCGGCCGCCCGCCGGTGTTCTGATGCCGGAGCGGATCGTCGGCCTGGGAGCCGGGACGCACGCGAAGTCGGTGCTGGAGGCGATCCGCTCGGCGGGCCGCTTCGAGGTCGTCGCGCTCGTCGACGACGACCCGGCGCTCGCCGGCTCTGAGCTGCTCGGCGTGCCGATCACCGACGGGCTGACCGGCCACGACGTCGCGCACGCGTTCCTCGGCGTCGGCGGGATCGGCGACACCGGCCCGCGGCGACGCGCGGCCGAGCGCCTGCTCGCCGCCGGCTTCGAGCTCCCGCCGATCCTGCACGCGACCGCCGCCGTGTCGCCCTGGGCGACGCTTGGTCGCGGCGCCCAGGTGCTCGCCACCGCGGTCGTCAACGCCGAGGCGACGCTCGGCGACGGCGCCCTCGTCAACACGGCAGCCGTGGTGGAGCACGACTGCGTGATCGGTGATTTTGCGCACGTGGCGCCTGGGGCGACGCTCGGCGGAGGAGCCGCGGTGGGCGCCGGCGCCCATGTGGGCATGGGCGCCGTAGTCATTGAGGGAGTGACCGTGGGGGAGGGCGCGTTCGTCGCGGCGGGGGCGGTCGTGGTGGCAGACGTGCCGGCGGGCGCGCGCGTGGCGGGAGTCCCCGCGCGACCGCTCTGAGCGCGAACTATCCCGGATTAGCCCCGGAAACCGACGCTAATCGGGGATAGTTCGCGACCGAACCCCTCGCCTTCCCCACCCAGCGCAGTTGACGTTTCGCAGTTGACGTTTCCTACCGCCGCGCAACCTTGGCCGCCTCCTGCTCCCGCTCGCCCCAGTCCCCGCGCGCGTCGTTGTAGACGCCGGTGGGCTTGGCGAGCATCGGCAGGGTGCGGAAGAGCAGCCGCAGGTCGAGCCAGATCGAGCGGTTGTCGACGTACCACACGTCGAGCTCGATCCGCTGCGGCCAGGTGAGCCGGTTGCGGCCGAGGACCTGGGCCCAGCCGGTGATCCCGGGGCGGACCTCGAGCCGCCGGCGCTGGAACGGCGTGTACTGGTCGACCTGGTAGCGCAGCGTGGGGCGGGGGCCGACGATGCTCATGTCGCCCCGCAACACGTTGAGCACCTGGGGCAGCTCGTCGAGCGACCAGCGGCGCAGGAACCGCCCGACGCGCGTGATCCTCGGGTCCTTCTCGGCGATCAGCCAGCCGGTGCCCAGCAGGTGGGCGTCCGGGACCATCGTGCGGAACTTGAGCAGCTCGAAGTCCTGCCCGTCGAGGCCCACCCGCGTCTGGCGCAGGATGATCGGGCCGCGGCTCTCGAGCCGGATGGCGATCGCGATCGCGACGAGCACCGGCGCGCCGAGCAGCGCCGCGGCGCCCGCGATCACGAGGTCGAGCGCGCGGGTGAGGAACGCGTCGATCACCGCGTGCCCTCCACCGGCGTCCACGTGGCCTGCGGTCCGTCGCGCAGCATCCGCGCCAGGCCGGCCACCGAGGCGGCGGTGACGACGACGTAGTACCAGGCGAAGGCGGCGAGCGGCACGCCGCGCCGGCCCGCGACCGCGACGGCCGCGCCCGCGGCGTGGGCGGCGAGCAGCGCCCGCGCCGAGCGCGACACCGGGGCCAGCGCCAGGCAGCAGGCGAGCAGAGAGACGTGGAGCAGCCCGCTCGAGTAGCGAAGGAGGCGATGGGAGAGCAGCTCGGCGAAGTACCCGGGCGGCTGGCGCCGCGGGTCGAGCATCCCACCGAGCAGCAGGTCGCCCCACGAGCGCGAGAGCATCCGGACCTTGCGGGCCCACTCGTCCGAGGTCGTCGCGGCGGCCGGCTCGACCGCGACCGCGTCGGGCTCGTACACCGCGCGCAGCCCTGCCCGGCGCAGCCGGAACGGCAGGCCGATGTCGTGGCTCGACGTGGAGGGGAGCTCCACGTACGCCGACCGGCGCACGGCGTAGATGGCGCCGTTGCCGGCGGTGATCGACCCGAGCCGCGACTCCTGCTCGCGCAGCCACAGCTCGTAGCGCCAGTAGTGCCCCTCGAGGTTCTCCCCGCTCGTGCCGACGAGCCGCAGGCGCCCGCAGACGTAGCCGACCTCGGGATCGGCGAGGACGGCGACGAGCCGGCGCAGCGCGTCCGGCTCCCACATCGAGTTCGCGTCCGAGAACGCGAGCACGTCGGCGTCCGTGGCGCGCACCGCGGCGTTCTGGGCGGCCACCTTCCCGCCCCGCTCGTTGTCCAGCAGGCGAACGCCCGGGAAGCGCTCGACGATCTCCCGCGTGCCGTCCGTCGACCCGTCGAGGCTGACGATGATCTCGAGGCGCGGGTAGTCGAGCGCCAGCGCGTTCTCGAGCCGGGCGGCGATCACGCGCTCCTCGTCGTGGGCGGCGATGATGAGCGCGACGGACGGCAGATGCGCCGGGTCGCGGCGCGGCGCGTAGCGGCGCCGCGAGGCCGCCGCGGCGGCGGCGAGCGGGTAGCCGGCGTGCGTCCACGCGATCAGCCCGAGCGACGCCCACATGGCCGTGTTGAGCCTCGCCATCAGGCGCGCCGGGCTTCCCACGAGAAGCCGCGCACGGCGATCACCACGCCCACCGCCGCCCACAGCCCCAGCACGAGCAGCGCCACGCCATGGTCGGCCAGCCCCTCGCCGTGCACCATGGCGCCGGAGAGCCCGTCGATGAGGTGCTTGAGCGGGGTGACCTCGGCGATCCGCTTGAGGAACGCGGGGGCGTTCTCCTCGTCGTAGAACACGCCCGCGACGAACATCATCGGCAGGAAGATCGCGTTCACGAACGCGGGCGCGGACTCGGAGTTCGGGATCGCGTGCGAGAGCGCGACCCCGAGCGACGCGAAGCAGACGACGCCGAGGACGAGGAACACGAGGAGCGCGAGCCAGTCGCCCGGCCACGGGACGCCGAACAGCAGCCGGCCGGCGACGATCACGACCCCGACCTGGAGCACGGTGTTGGCCACGGCGTTGGCCGCGATCCCGGCCAGGTAGGCCGAGGCGGAGAGCGGCGTGCCGCGGACCCGCTTGAGGATGCCCCGCTCCCGCAGCCAGGTGAGGTTGTACGCGAGGGCGACGAAGCACGCCGAGGCGACGCTCAGCCCCGCGATGCCGGGCACGACGACGTCGAGGTTCTCCTGGGTCCCCGAGAACACGGCGCCGAACAGCGCGAGCAGCACCAGCGGGAGCAGGACGCCGAAGAACGCGGCCGTCGGGTTGCGCCAGAACATCCGCCGCTCGAGCCGGAACTGGCGCCACGCCGCGCCCGCCCACGACGGCCGGCCCCGGCTCGGAGCCGCCGCGTGGACCGCGTCCAGCGCGTGCTCACTCATCGCCGACTGCTCCGCATGCGCGAGCCAGTCAAGCGCCGGATATCGACCCATTTGCCTCTCATCGCGTTAGGTCCAAATACACGTCTTCGAGCGACGGCCGCGTCACCGACAGGTCCTCGAGCCGCTCGCCGCGGGCGAGGGCGGCGGCCGTCAGCTCGTGCAGGAGCGCCGTCGGGTCGTCGGTCACGTGCTCGCCGCCGCGGTAGGTGACGCGGTAGCGCGCGGCACCGGACCCCAGCTCGCCGGGCGCGCCTTCGGCGAGGATCGCGCCGTCCTTGATGATCGCGACGCGGTCGGCCAGCGCCTGCGCCTCGTCGAGGTAGTGGGTGGTGAGCAGGACCGTCTTGCCGAGGTCGCGCAGCGAGCGCACGGTGTCCCAGGCCGCCCGGCGCGCGGCCGGGTCGAAGCCGACGGTCGGCTCGTCGAGGAACACGAGCTCCGGGTCGCCGACCAGCGCCAGCGCAAGGTCGAGCCGCCGCTGCTGGCCGCCGGACAGCGTCCGCGCCCGGCGCTCCGCCGCCTCGTCGAGGCCGGCGAGCGCGATCACCTCGTCGACGTCCCGGGGAGCCGGATACAGCGACGCCCAGTGCGCGAGCGTCTCGCGCACGCTCAGGTGCGGGTACGTGCCGCAGCTCTGGAGGACGACGCCGACCCGTTCGCGCAGCGCCGCCGGCCGCTGGCCCGGATCGTGGCCGAGCACGGACACGCTGCCGGCCGTGCGCGCGCGGTGACCCTCGAGGATCTCGACGGTCGTCGTCTTCCCCGCGCCGTTGGGGCCGAGGAGGCCGAACACCTCGCCGCGCCGCACCTCGAAGTCGATGCCGCGCACCGCCTCGCGGCCGTCGTAGGCCTTGCGCAGGCCCTCGACCTCGATCGCGGCGGCTCGCTCCACGCGAGCCATGATGGCAAGCTCCTGCGTGGCAAATGGTCTGTGCCTGCGTCGACATCGGCACGAACACCACCCGCGTGCTCGTCGCCGAGGTGAAGGCCGGGCGCCTGGTGGAGCGCCTCCAGCACCGCTCGTTCACCAGGATCGGCAAGGGCATGGCGGCCGGCGGCGAGATCCCGCCGGCGAAGATGGCCGAGGTCGCCGCCGTGGTGGCCGACCAGCTCACGCTCGCCGCCACGGCGGGCGCCGAGCACGTGCGTGTGGTCGCCACCGCCGCGATCCGCTCGTGCGCGAACCGCGACGAGTTCGTGGCCGCCGTGGCCGCCGGCGTCGAGATCCTCGACGGCGACGAGGAGGCCCGGCTCGCCTTCCTGGGCGCCACGCGGACGCTCGGGCGCCGGCTGGAGGGCACCATCGGGGTCGTCGACGTCGGCGGCGGCTCGACCGAGCTGGCGGTCGGCACCTACGACGGCGGCGTGACGTGGTCCTCCTCCTACCGGCTCGGCTCCGGCTCGATCGCCGAGGACCACCTGCGGACCGATCCTCCCGCCGCCGAGGAGCTCGCCGCAGCTCGCGCGCACGCGTGCGACGTGCTCGGCCACGCCCCGGTGCCGAAGCCCGACTGCGGCGTGGCGGTCGGCGGGAGCGCGGCCTCGCTGCGCGCGGTGATCGGCGACGTGCTCGAGCCCGCGACGCTGGAGCGCGCGATGCACGCGCTCTCGAGCGCGCCCGCGGTGGACGTCGCCCGCCACTACACGCTCGACCCCGAGCGGGTGCGGCTCCTGCCGGCCGGCATCCTCATCCTCGACGCCGCGTCGCAGGTCTTGGGACAGCCGTTGCAGATCGGTCGCGGAGGGCTGCGCGAGGGCATCCTGCTCGACATGGCCCGTAGCCTCTAGCGCCGTGGCGAAGGCCGCCGAGATCGACGTCGACCCGTACGAGCCGTATGCGCTCGCGGGCGCGCGGATCGTCCGCATGCGCGCCGACGAGCTGTTCTCGCACGGCGACGAGGTGCTCGACACGTCCGACATCGAGCGCGTGCACGACATGCGCGTCGCCTCCCGCCGGCTGCGGGCGGTGCTCGAGATCTTCGAGCCGGTGTTCCCGACGGGCGACTTCAAGACCGTTCTGCGTGACGTCAAGGCGCTGGCCGACGCGCTCGGCGAGCGGCGCGACCCGGACGTGCACATCGAGGCGATGGAGAAGCTCGAGGCCGCCGTGCTGGCAGCGAACCGCCCCGGGATCCATGCGCTCCTCGAGCGCCAGCGGGCGCGGCAGGCGTCCGGCAACGCGGCGCTCACCGCCGCCCTCCAGCACGTGCGCGAGGCCGACCTCCACGCCCGCCTGCACTCGCTCGCCGACGGCGCCGAGGAGGCGCTCCAGTGAAGGCGCGCACGGTCAAGGGCCTCGACCCCGAGGGCCCGCTGGCCGACAACGCCGAGCGGATCGTCCGGGTGCGGCTCGACGAGCTGACGTCGTTCATGCCCAAAGCCTCCGACCCGGACGAGATCGTCGCGCTCCACGACATGCGGATCGCGGCCAAGCGCCTGCGCTACGTGCTCGAGGTGACCGGCTCGTCCTTCGGCCCCTACGCGGCGAACGCGGTCAAGCAGGTCAAGGACCTCCAGGACCTGCTGGGGGAGATCCACGACTGCGACGTCCAGCTGCCCGAGGTCGCCGCGTTCCTGGAGGAGCTGGTGGAGGAGGACGTCGCGGCCGCCGGCGCCGCGCCGGGCGACCTCGCGCGCACCCCGAACCGGCGCGCCTACGCCGGCCTCGTCGCGCTTCAAGTGCACCTGCGGGCGCGGCGTCGCGCGCTGTTCGCCGACTTCCTGGAGATGTGGCGGGACCTCGAACGCAAGGGATTCGCGGCCCGGCTTGCCTTCGCCTTGTCCGAGCGTTCACACTCAATGACGTGAGCGAGACGACCACAGACACCGCCACCGGGGTCGACCTCTCCTCCTCGAGCCTCTACTTCAACCGCGAGCTGTCCTGGCTCGAGTTCAACGTGCGCGTGCTCGAGCTGGCCGAGGACGAGAGCGTCCCGCTGCTCGAGCGCGTGAAGTTCTGCGCGATCGCGTCCAAGAACCTCGACGAGTTCTTCATGGTCCGGGTGGCGGGGCTGCACGACCAGATCGAGGCGGGCATCCAGACGCCGCTCCAGGACGGGCGCACGCCGAGCGCGACGCTCGAGGCGATCCGTGACCTCGTGCGCACGCACATGGACCGCCAGAGCCGCTGCCTGGAGCTGAGCCTGCGGCCGGCGCTGGCCGAGCACGGCATCCGCATCGTCGGCGTCGACGACGTCGGGCCCGAGGAGCGCCGGGCGCTCGACGAGCGCTTCCGCCAGCAGATCTTCCCGGTGCTCACGCCGCTGGCCGTCGGCCTCGGCCGGCCGTTCCCCTACATCTCGAACCTCTCGCTGTCGCTCGGCGTGCTCGTCCGCGACCCGATCACCAACGTCGAGACCTTCGCGCGCGTGAAGGTGCCGAAGGAGATGCTGCCGCGCTTCGTGCCGACCGGCGACGGTTTCACGTTCGTCCCGCTCGAGGACCTGATCGCCAAGCACCTCGACCGGCTGTTCCCGGGCATGGAGATCGTCGACTACGACGTCTTCCGGGTCACCCGCGACGCCGACTTCACGGTCTCCGACGAGGCCGACGACCTGCTCCAGGCCGTCGAGGACGAGCTGCGCCGCCGGCGGTTCGGCGACGTCGTGCGCGTCGAGGTCGGCTCGGGCATGAGCCCGATCATCCGCGAGCAGATCACGACCTCGCTCGAGGTCGAGCCCGAGGACGTGTTCGACGTGCCGGGCCTGCTCGACCTCGAGGACCTGTGGGACATCGTCAAGGTCCCCGGTCACGCCGAGCTGCGCGACCCGCCGTGGACGCCGGTCACCCAGCCGCGCCTCCAGGCCGACGACTCCGAGAAGCCCGACGTCCTCGCCGCGATGCGGCGCGGCGACATCCTCCTCCACCATCCCTACGACTCGTTCAACAGCTCGGTCGAGCGCTTCGTCGAGCAGGCGGTGGCCGACCCGGACGTGCTCGCGATCAAGCAGACCGTGTACCGGACGAGCGACGACTCGCCGCTCGTCCCGAGCCTGATCCGCGCCGCCGAGCGCGGCAAGCAGGCCGTCTGCGTGGTGGAGGTCAAGGCGCGCTTCGACGAGCGCGCGAACGTCCAGTGGTCGCGCGCGATGGAGGAGTCGGGCGTGCACGTCGTCTACGGCCTGCCGTCGCTCAAGACCCACGCCAAGTGCATCCTCGTGGTGCGCCGCGAGGGCGACGGCGTGCGCCACTACGTGCACGTGGGGACCGGCAACTACCACCCCACGACCGCGCGCCTGTACACCGACTTCGGGCTGCTCACGTGCGACGACCGGATCGGCGCCGACGTCGCCGACATGTTCAACTTCCTCACCGGCTTCGCCCGCCCGCGCGCCTACCGCCGCGTGCTCGTGGCCCCCAACCACATGCGGGCCGGGATCCTGGAGGAGATCGAGCGGACGATCTCGACCCACCGCGAGGGCGGCCGCGCGCGGATCCGCATGAAGATGAACTCGCTCGTCGACCGCGCGTGCATCCAGGCGCTCTACCGGGCGTCCCAAGCTGGCGTGCCGGTCGAGCTCAACATCCGCGGCATCTCCTGCCTGCGGCCCGGCGTGCCCGGCGTGTCGGAGAACATCCGCGTCGTCTCGATCGTCGGCCGCTTCCTCGAGCACTCGCGGATCTACGCCTTCGAGCGCGACGACGACCGCACGATGTACATCGGCTCGGCCGACCTGATGCCGCGCAACCTCGACACGCGGGTCGAGCTGCTCGCCCCGGTGCTCGACGAGGCGCTGCGCGAGGACCTCGAGGACACGCTCGACCGCTGCTTCGCCGACAACGTCAACGCGTGGGAGCTGGGCGAGGACGGAACGTGGACTCGCCGCCCCACGGACGGCGAGCCACGATCGGTTCAGCGGGAGCTGATGGCGGGGCACGCGGGCCGGGCGGCCGAGGCCGCCCAGGCCGGATGAGTAACGTCGCACACCGGTTCCCGGGTGGGGTTTCCGGGACCGGTGGGCGAAACCCTAATACCGGAGTGTCAGCTTCCGGTAGTCCCCGCCGGTAGACGCCCACGCCTTCAGGCGGTCGTGCTTGACGAGGTACTTCGTGCCCTTGGCGAGGCGGACGGAGTAGCGCTTCTTCTCGCCACCGTCGAGGTCGTACTTCACGACGCCGAGGTAGATCCGCGTGTACTTGCCGCCGACCTTGTACTTCTTGGCGGTGTAGAGCCAGAGCTTGCCCTCGCTGCCGCTACGCGCGCCCTTCAGCCACACCTTGGCGTGGCCGTGGTGGACCTTCGCCTTGTGCCGGTAGAGGTGGGCGTAGTCGTGCCGGACGTGCTTGGACCGGTCGATCTGCTCGACGCCGTCGACGATGTCGACCTTGTCGACCTGCGCGAAGTCGATGTCGCTGCCGCCGCGGACGAGGTCGCCGGTGCCGTCGCGGGCGAGCAGCCGGTCGTTGCCGCTCTGGCCGTCGAGCAGGTCCGGGCCGAGGCCGCCGTCGAGCGTGTCGTCGCCCGCGCCGCCGAAGAACGTGTCGGCCTCGGAGGCGCCGGTCAGCGCGTCGTTGCCGTCGCCGCCGTCGGCGAGCACCGCGAGCGTGTTGCCGGCGCGCGCCAGGAACGTGTCGTCGCCGCCCTGGCCGCGCACGTCGAGCAGCTCGGCCGTGCCGATGTCGAGGCTGAACGGCGCGAGGTTGGTGCGGTCGAAGCGGTCGCGCTGCCCGTTGCGCTGGACCTCGAACGCGTCGCCCGCGCCGGCGGCGCCGTTGACCTCGATCTTGTCGAGCCCGAGCCGGCCGTCCATGACGTCGGAGCCGTCGCCGTTGTTCCACACGAGCGTGTCGTCGCCGGCGGCGCCGTCCATGCTGTCGCTGCCGCGATCGCCGACCAGCCGGTCGATGCCCGGGCCGCCGTCGAGCGCGTCGTTGTCGTCGCCGCCGTTGAGGAAGTCGGCGTTGGCGCCGCCGCTCATCGTGTCGAGCCCGGTGCCGCCGTTGAGGAGCATGGCAGTGGGCGTGGCGGGGTTGGACGCCATCGAGTCGTCGCCACCGTTGGCGTTGAGCACGAGGCGCTCGGTGTCGGGGCCGACGTCGAGGAAGAACGGAGCGGGGCTCAGGCGCTCGAAGCGGACGCGGTTGCCCGCCGGCGCCGCCGCGAAGCTCTCGGGACCGTTGCCGCCGTTGAGCTCGGCGTCGTCGCCGCCGCCGGCGCCGCCGTTCATGACGTCGTCGTCGTCGCCGGGATTCCAGACCATGACGTCGTTGCCGGCGTCGCCGTTCATCGTGTCGTTGGCGTCGTTGCCGGAGATGCGGTCGTTGCCCGCGGCGCCGTTGAGGGTGTCGAGGTCGTTGCCGCCGTTGATGATGTCGTTGTCCGGCGAGCCGGTGATCGAGTCGCTGCCGGCGTCGCCGTTGATCGTCACCGTGCGCAGGGCCGCCGTGTTGACGCGGACGGTGTCCGCGCCGGCACCGGCGTTGACCGTGAGGTCGAACGTGTCGTTGGCGGCGGCCGTGGTGGCGGCGCCGTCGACGGTGATGACGCCGTTGGCGTCGGCGATCGTGATCGTCTCGTCGGTGGCGTCGCCAGCGACGGTGATGTTCGTGCCGTTGACCGTCACGGTCGCGGCGCTGGCCGCTGCCGGGAAGACGGCGAGGGCGGCCGCGGCCGAGGCGGCGGCGAAGAGGTGCTTGGTGTTCATGCTTCCTTCGGGACGCCGGGGAGTCAGCCGGTATTCCGGCTACCGTGGATGGTTCGCGTGCGCGTCGTCGACCCGGGCCACAACGTCGAGCTGCGGCTCAACTTCCACGGGCAGGAGTCCGTGGTCTTCGCGTTCCCGTATCGCGCCGACGTCGTGGACGCCGTGCGCTCCATCCCCGGCCGGCGGTTCGACTGGGAGGCCAAGGAGTGGTGGGCGCCGCGGGCGGACGCCACCGCGCCGTACGTGAAGGGCGTGCTCGAGCGGTACCCGCAGCTCACCGTCGCGCCAGACGTGGAGGCGTGGCTGGCCCGCGCCGTGAAGGGGTGGGTCGGCCGGGTGACGGCCGGCAAGCTCTCCGGCGAGGGGCGGTTCGCGATGGAGAAGATCTCCGGGGACCTCCCCGAGAGCCTCGCAGCGGTGGCGGAGGAGGCCGGCGGCCGGGCGTGGGTGCCGTTCACGCAGGCGGTGGCCGACGAGCTGCTGGAGATGCCAGGCGCCCGCCTCGACCCGCGCGGGCTGCGCTGCGCCACCCGACTCCAGGTCGGCCAGCAGCCCGCCCCGGCGACTCTGGCGCTGGTGGAGAGCGTGGGCGAGCCCCGCTTCACACTCGACGTGAACTGGGACCCGGAGACGATCCCCGCCTTCCTCACGCTGCCGGCGTGCGAGGCGCACGGCCGGTCCCTGCCGGTCGACCCGTACCTGCTCGAGCCGCTCGAGCACTACCTGCGGGTGTACGGCGTCGAGGTCGCCCCCAACGCCCGCGAGGTGCTCGAGCGCCTGCGGCGCGAGCACGACGAGGCGATCGACGGCGTGCGGCGCTCGCGCGCGCACGACGGCCCGGAGCTGGAGATCGAGCCGCGCCTGGGCGGGGAGCTGCGCCCGTTCCAGCGCGCCGGCGTGGCGTACGCGCTCGACGCACGGCGCGCGTTCCTGGCCGACGAGCAGGGGCTCGGCAAGACGGTCATGGCCCTCGCCACGCTGGAGGCCGACGACGCCTTCCCCGCCGTGGTCGTCTGCCCGGCGTCGCTGAAGCTCAACTGGCGCAGGGAGATCGAGCGCTGGCTGCCGCACCGGTCGGTGACCGTGGTGTCGGGCACCGGGACGGTCGCCGAGGCGGCCGAGATCACGGTCATCAACTACGACATCGTGCACGCGCACCGGGCCCGACTGGCGCTGCGGCGGCCCAAGGCGCTCGTGCTCGACGAGTCGCACTACGTCAAGAACCCGCGCGCCAAGCGCACCCAGGCGGTGCGGCGGCTCGCAGAGGGGCTGGAGCCGGACGCGCTGCGCCTCGCGCTCACCGGCACGCCGGTGATGAACCACGCCGAGGAGCTGATCCCGCAGCTGCGCGTCATCGGCCGGCTCGAGGACTTCGGCAGCGGGGCCCGCTTCGCGCGGCGGTTCCAGGGGGTCGGCGCCGAGGAGCGGATCCACTGGCACCTGCGGCGGCGCTGCTTCGTGCGGCGCTTGAAGGCCGACGTGCTGCCCCAGCTCCCCGCCAAGCGCCAGGTCGTGGTGCCGGTCGCGCTGGAGAACGAGCGCGAGTACCGGCAGGCCGAGCACGACGTGGTGGCGTGGCTGCGCGAGCAGCCGCTCGACCTCGGGGAGCTCGAGAGCCGGGTGGCGGCGGTGCTGCGCGCCGAGCGGCTGGCGCAGCTCAACGTGCTCAAGCGGCTCGCCGCGCGAGGCAAGACGGCGCCCGCGCTGGCCTGGATCGACGACTTCCTGGCCTCCGACGAGCCGCTGGTGGTGTTCTGCGGCAACCGCGAGGTGCAGGACCTGGTGCTGCAGCGCTTCCCGGAAGCGCTGCACCTACTCGGCCGCGACTCGGTCGAGCAGCGCGAGGCCGCCGTGCAGGCGTTCCAGGAGCCGGACGGGCCGCAGCTCATCGTGTGTGCAACGCGCGTCGGCGCCCAGGGCATCACGCTGACGCGGGCGTCGAACGTCGCGTTCCTCGACCTCGAGTGGACGCCGGCCATGCACGACCAGGCCGAGGACCGCTGCCACCGCATCGGCCAGCACGACGCCGTGACCGCCTGGTACCTGCTCGCCGCCGAGACGATCGACGAGACGATGATCGAGCTCATCGCCCGCAAGCGCGGGATCGTCGGCGCCGTCACGGACGGCCGCCGCGACGAGTCGGAGGCGCTCGTCCAGGCCGTCGTCCGCGAGCTCCGCGGCGGCGTCCCGCGGCGGCGTCTGCGCGTCGCGTAGGGGTGAACGCGTTCACCCTGTTGGGCTCTGCCCGGCGCGGCGGCGCTCGGCGACGGTGCGGCGATGGAACTCTCGTCGCCCCGCGCATGGATCGTGCTCCTCGCCTGCCTGCTCGCCGGCTGCGCCGTACCGCCGGCCGCCGGCGCCGCGGCTGAGCGTCCCAACATCGTCTTCGTCCTCGCCGACGACCTGTCGTGGGATCTCGTCCCGCACATGCCGCAGGTGCGGAAGATGCAGCGCGACGGGATGACGTTCCGCCAGTTCGTCGTGGGCGACTCGATGTGCTGCAGCTCCCGCGCGACGATCCTGACCGGCGAGTTCCCCCACAACACGCGGGTGCTGACGAACACGTGGCCGGAAGGCGGCTACCGGGCGTTCCGGCGCCACGGCGCGAGGATGCGCAGCGTCGGCATCGAGCACGCCGAGCC
Source organism: uncultured Solirubrobacteraceae bacterium (assembly GCA_963730535.1). Lineage (GTDB taxonomy): Bacteria > Actinomycetota > Thermoleophilia > Solirubrobacterales > Solirubrobacteraceae > DASSUW01. The sequence continues at coordinate 131,644 of CAVSRU010000014.1, read as the reverse complement.
GCGCATCCGCGCCGGCGACCCCGACGTGCAGGGCTGGGCGATGGGGCTGCCGTCGAGCTACAGCGCGCTGCGGACGCGGCACCTCACCTACGTCGAGTACGAGAACGGCGACCGGGAGCTCTACGACCGGCGGCGCGACCCCGGTGAGCTCGACAACCGCGCCGGTCGGATCAGCGCCGCGCGGCTGGCGAGGCTGCACGCCAAGCTGGAGCGCTACCGGCGCTGCCGGGGCACGACCAGCTGCTGGAGCGCGGCGACCAGCGCCGCGAGCCGGCCGCAAGCGGCGCGATCGGCGGCCACGGCGCCCAGCCGCTCGAGCAGCGCGGCGGACGGGCACGGCGCTTCCCCGGCCAGGAGCGCGAGCGCGCGGCGCTGACGGCCGAGGGCAGCCGCGACCGCGGCGTCGGCGGCCACGCGGGCCTCGACCTCGGCGGTCCGGCACGAGGGAAGGCAGCCGTCGGCGAGCGCGACGAGGTCGGCCTCGTCGGCCGGGTCAAGATCGAGTGGCTCGCTCATCCCTTGCCCTCGAGGACGCCGCCGCTCCGCGCGTATTCCACGGCCGGGTAGGCTCGCGGCCGTGGAACGTGAGGCGCTCCTCTCCGGCCTCGTGCATCCCGGTGGCCGCGAGCCCGCTCCGGAGCCGCTGCGGCTCGTCCAGGCGTTCGTCAACACGGTGGACCGTGAGCACGGGCCCGACCTGCTGTCCGACGCCGCGGGCCTCGAGGAGTGGCTCGGGCGCCACGACCTCGCCGTGTCGGTGCGGGGCGGTGAGGAGGACGCGGCGCGGTCGGCTCGCGAGGCGCTGCGGTCGCTGCTGTGGGCGAACAACGGAGAGCCGTACGACGCCGCGGCGGCGGACGTGCTCGCCGGCGCCGCCCGGCGCGCCGGGCTCGAGCCCACCTTCGCGCCCGGCGACGCAGCGCTCGTGCCGCGGGCCGGCGGGGTCGACGGCGCGGTCGGGCGGATCCTCGCCGTCGCCTTCGCGGCGATGCTCGACGGCGGCTGGCGGCGCCTGAAGGCCTGCCCGGGCCACCGCTGCGGCTGGGCGTTCTACGACCGCTCCACGAACGCGAGCGCCACGTGGTGCTCGATGCAGGTCTGCGGGGGTCGCGCGAAGGCCGGCGCGTACTACCGTCGGCGTCGCCAGGCCTGAAAGATCTGATTCAGGCGCGTTGTGACCTGGCGCGGTCTGCGAGGGTCATTGGGGTGGCCGGACGCCTTCTTGTCGTCGCCCTGCTCGTCGTGGTGGCGGCGGTGCCGGCTGCCGATGTCGCGGTTGCCGCGCAGCGCGGTCACGCGGGCACCGCCGCCCTCCAGGCCGCGCTGCGGGCGCGAGGGCTCTACCTCGGCACGGTCGACGGCGTTCGTGGGCCGATGACGAGCGACGCGGTCCGCCGCTTCCAGGCGCGGCGGGGCCTGGCGGTCGACGGGGTCGCGGGCCCGCGAACGCGCCGCGCGCTCGGCTGGCGCGGCCGGCACCTGCTCGGGTCGCGCGTCATCCGGCCGGGAGCGCGTGGCTGGGACGTCGCCGCGCTCCAGTTCCTGCTCGCCTGGCAGGGCTTCCCGTCCGGCACGTTCGACGGGGACCTCGGCCCGCGCAGCACGACGGCGCTGCGGCGCTTCCAGGCCTCGGCGGGCCTCGGCGTCGACGCGCTCGCCGGCCCCGGCACGCTCGCCGCCGTCAAGCGCCCACCGCGCCGCTCGCCGCTTCGCTTCCTCGCCCCCGTCGGCGGCGCGCCGGCCGACGGCTTCGGCCCCCGTGGCGGCTCCTTCCACACCGGGCTCGACTACCCGAAGCCCCACGGCGCCGCCGTGGCCGCCGCGGGCCGCGGCTGCGTCAGCTCGGCCGGCTGGGACGCTGGCGGCTACGGCAACCTCGTCGTCATCCGCCATCGCATGGGGATGACGAGCTGGTATGCGCACCTGTCCCGGATCGACGTGCCGGTCGGTACCTGCCTCGTCGCCGGCCGGATCATCGGGAGGGTCGGGTCGACAGGCAACGCGACCGGCCCGCACCTGCACTTCGAGCTGCGGCTCAACGGGGGTTCCGTTGATCCGTTGACCGGGCTGTAGCGCGGGCGAACGTCAACTGCGGCTGGGTAGGGAGGTGAGGGAGCCGGCCGCTCGGTCGGCTCAAGGCGGTCGCGTTCGGTGGTCAATCGCGCTGAAGCCGCTACGCGCATCGAAATCCGACCTTTATGCCGCGTCCAGAGCACAAAGGTGGCATTTGGGCGCCGCGGGATCTCGACCGATTGACACGAAACCCTCGGCTTGATCCCTCACCCTCCCTACCCAGCGCAGTTGACGTTTCCAGGCCGGGCGGCGACGTCAGTCCTGCAGCCGGAACACGACCCGCACAGTGGCCGTGACGGTCTGCTCCCGCGGCCTCACGTCGGGCGCCCCCGCGGCCTCGAACGCCGGCACGCCGTACCGGTCGTCGGCCTGCTCGATCACGGCCTGGACCGGCCCGAGCCGGCGCCCGGCGGCCTCGGCGAGCTGCTCCGCCTTGCGGCGCGCGTCGGCGACCGCGTCGCCGAGGAGGCCGGCGCGGGCGTCGTCGGCGCCTTCGTACTCGAACCACGGCCCGTGGAGCCGGTTGGCGCCAGCGGCCATCGCCGCCTGGGCGACCTCCCCGGACCGGCCGGCCGAGGAGCGCACCCGGACGGCGCCGATCGCCTCCGCGCCCGCCGGGCCGCGCTCCTCGAACCGCGGCTGCACGACCACCGCCTCGCTGGCCACCTCGCCGAGCCCGGAGAGCCGCTCGACGAGGGCGTTGAGCCGCGCCGAGCAGCGCTCGAACGCCGCGCGGGGGTCGTCGTCGGCCTCCACCGCCTCGGCGCGCCACGTCGCCGCCCCGGGCGCCAGCGCGCGGCTGGCCGACCCGTTGACGGTGACGTGATCGTCGCTCACCAGTGCACGCCTCGCATCAGGTAGGCGAGCGCCGTCGCCTCGCCCGAGGCCTTCTCGCCCGCGTCCTTCTTCCCGCTCGCCGCGGCCGACTCCGGGAACACCTTGTAGGCCATGTGCAGGATCTGGTCGACGGCCTTGGGCGCCAGCGCGTAGGCGACCTCGCCGAACGTCCCGAGCCGCGTGTTGATCTGCTTCGGCTTCGCCCGGATCGCCTCGCAGATGATGTCGGCCGCCTCGTCGGGCGAGATCGTCGGGAACGAGTCGTAGATCTTCGTCGGCGCGATCATCGGCGTCCGCACCAGCGGCATGTGGATCGTGGTGAAGGTCACGCCGTCGCCGATCATCTCGGAGGACACCACGCGCGTGAACGCGTCGAGCGCCGACTTGGAGGCGACGTACGCCGAGAACCGCGGCGGGTTGGTCTGCACGCCGATCGAGGAGACGTTGACGATGTGGCCGGAGCCCCGCTCGCGCATGTGGGGCAGCAGCCCCAGCATCAGCTTCACGGGGGAGAGGTAGTTGAGCCCGACCGTGCGCTCGTAGTCGTGGAAGCGGTCGTAGGCCAGCGACACCGAGCGGCGGATCGAGCGGCCGGCGTTGTTGACCAGCATGTCGATCGCCGGGTGGTCGGAGAGCAACCGCTCCACCAGCTCCTCGATCGCGTCGTAGTCGGAGAGGTCGCATGAGTAGACGTACGCGGTCCCCCCGGCGCGCTCGATCTCCGCCTTGACCGCGTCGAGCTTCTCCTGCGTGCGGGCGACGAGCAGCGGGATCCCGCCCGCGGCCGCGATCTTCAGCGCCGCTGACCGGCCGATGCCGCTCGAGGCACCGGTGATGACCACCGTCCTGCCGTTCACGGCGCCCTCGAACGACCGGTCCTTGAACAGGTCGGGGTCCAGGTGGCGCTCCCAGTAGTCCCACAGCTTGTCCGCGTAGGTCTCCAGCTTCGGCAGCTCGATGTCCGAGCCGGCCAGCGCCCGCTGGGTGTCGCGCGCGTCGAACCGGGTGCGCAGCTCCGCGTTCTGGATCGCCTCCTCGGGGATGCCGAGGTCGGCCAGGAAGCTGCGCTTGATCCCCTGGAGCGCCGGGATCTTGAGGGCGTACGAGAGCACGCCCTTCGGCAGCATGTCGGTGAGCTTCTTGTCGACCCGCATGACCGCGTGCGGCGCATGGGCCGCGTTCGCGAACGTGTTCATCACGTCGCCGGACCTCGGGGGCTTGGGGTCGACGATGTGGAACGCCTGGCCGTCGAGCCCGTCCTGGTGGGCGATGTGGTCGACGGCGGCGGCCACGAAGTCGACCGGCACGAGGTTGGTGCGGCCGAACTCGAGCGAGACGAGCGGGAACCACTCCGGCAGCGCGTGGCGCAGCTTCTGGATCGCCTTGAAGAAGTAGTACGGGCCGTCGATCTTGTCCATCTCGCCGGTCTGCGAGTTGCCGACCACGAGCGACGGCCGGTAGGCCCGCCAGGGCGCCTGGACCCGCTCGCGGACGAGCTTCTCGGACTCGTACTTCGTGCGGTGGTAGGGGGTAGGCAGCTCCTGCCCCTCGTCGAAGTCGTCCTCGGTGAAGTGCCCGTCGTAGGTGCCGGCGACCGCGATCGAGGACATGTGGTGGAAGCGTCCGGCGCCCAGCTCGTTCGCGAGGTCGACGACGTTCTGCGTGCCGCCGACGTTGATCGCCGCGTTGTGCTCCTCGGGCGCCGCGATGTCGTAGATCGCGCCGAGGTGGAAGACGTGGTCGACGCCTCGCAGCCGCTCCTTGTCCTCGTCGGCGAGCCCGAGCCCGGGCTGTGTGAGATCGCCGAACACCGGCTTCACGCGATCGGTGTCGCGCCAGCGGTCGAGCTTGCCGGCCGACTCCTCGCGCACGAGCACGTAGATGTCGCCCTCGCGCTCGAGCAGGCGCTCGACCAGATGGCGACCGATGAAGCCCGTCGCGCCGGTGACGAAGTAACTCACAGCTGTGCCTCCTCGGGGAACGTGGCCGAACCCTATCCCCGATCTGCGAACCGGCGCGCACCCTCGAGCGCGTCGCGGATCCGCTCCCGCCCCAGCCGCGCCTCCAGCTCCAACCCCTCCGCGAGCGGGAGGCCGAGCGCCGCGTGGGCCGCCTCGCGGTCGGAGAGCATCGTCTGCGCCGGGAAGGCGGCGATCGTCTCGGCCAGCTCGAGCGCTCGCTCGACCTCGCGGCCGTCCTCCACGATCTCGGTGACGAGACCCATCGCCAGCGCCTCGGGCGCCTCCACGACGCGGCCGGTGAGGATCAGGTCGAGCGCCCGGCCGAGCCCGACCACGCGCGGCAGGCGCTGGGTGCCGCCGTCCAGCAGCGGCACGCCCCAGCGCCGCTCGAGGCACCCGAAGCGCGCGCCTGCGGCCACCACCCGCAGGTCGCACCACAGCGCGAGCTCGAGGCCCCCGGCCACGCACCACCCGCCGACCGCAGCGATGGCGGGCTTCGCCGGCTCCAGGCGCGTGAAGCCCATCGGTCCCGCCGGGGCGTCGGGGTCGAGCGTCTCGAGCGCCTTCAGGTCGGCGCCCGCGCAGAACGTCCCGCCGGCGCCCGTCAGCACCAGGACGCGCGCGTCGTCGTCGGCCGCGAACCGCTCGTAGGCCTCCAGCAGCGCCGCCGCTGTCGGCCCGTCGACCGCGTTGCGCCGCTCCGGGCGGTCGATCGTCACCAGCGCCGCGGCGCCCCGTCGCTCGTAGTGCACCATGCCGTAGATGATCCAGGTCGCTCACACCGCCGACGTCGACCCGGCGACCCTGCACGCCGCGCGGGCCATGGTCGAAGCCGTGTTCGAGGGCGACTTCGCGGACAGCGACTGGGAGCACTCGCTCGGCGGGATGCACGCGCTGGCGTGGGACGGCGACGAGCTCGTCGGCCACGCCTCGCTGATCCAGCGGCGGCTGCTGCACGCGGGCCGGGCGCTCCGGGCCGGGTACGTCGAGGGCGTCGGCGTCCGGGCCGACCGGCAGCGCCGGGGCTACGGCGCGGCCATGATGGACGCGCTCGAGCGCATCATCACGGCCGCCTACGACCTCGGGGCGCTCGGAGCCACCGACGACGGCGCGCGGCTCTACCAGGCCCGCGGATGGCAGCGCTGGCGCGGCCCGACGTCGGCGATCACGCCGGACGGCGTGATCCGCACCAGGGAGGAAGACGGCTTCATCTACGTGCTCCCGGGCGCGGCCGAGCTCGACCTCACAGGTGAGCTCGCGTGCGACTGGCGCGACGGAGACGTCTGGTAGCTACCAGCCGCCGCGCGCGTCGGACCGCTGCGCGCGCGCCTTGGCGGCGGCCATCCGGCGGTCCTTGCGCTTGTCCAGGGTCCACTGGATCAGGCTGAGGATCAGGATCAGCGTCGGGACCCCGGCGATGATCGCGAACCCGGCGTTCGTGATCACCTTGTCGTTGGTCTCACCCCACCAGCCCTCGCCGCCGTCGTGACCCTCGGAGGCCAGCGCGGCCGGCGCCGTGAGGGCCAGGAACACGACCGTCAGCAGGGTGGTCCGCAGCACGAAGCGGAGGATACCCTCGAAGGTCGATGGCCGTCCTCATCGCTTCCGACATCGCCAAGGACATGGCAGGCGAGCCGCTGCTGCGCGGCGTCTCCTTCAAGCTCGAGCGGCGCGACCGCCTGACCCTCTCCGGGCGCAACGGCGCCGGCAAGACGACGCTGCTGCGGATGCTCGCGGGGGAGACGTCGGTCGACGGCGGGGAGCTGAGCTTCGCCAAGGACGTCCGCATCGCGCTGCACGACCAGCGGCCGCCGCGCGACCGCGACCTCAGCCTGCGCGACTACGTGCTCTCCGGCGCCAAGGACCTGCTCGCCCTGGAGGAGCGCCTCGCCGAGCTCGAGCACTCGATGGCGGACGGCGCCACCGACGCGGTGACGCTCGGCGCGTACGCGACCGCCCAGGCCCGCCTCGAGCACGCCGGCGGCTACACGTGGCGCGAGTCGATCAACGCCACGCTGCACGGCCTCGGCTTCCGCGACGGGGACCTCGACCGGTCGCTGTCCACGTTCAGCGGCGGCGAGCTGACCCGCGCGTCGCTGGCCCGCGCGCTGGCCGGCGATCCCGACCTGCTGCTGCTCGACGAGCCGACCAACCACCTCGACATCGAGTCGCTCGAGTGGCTCGAGACCCACCTCCAGAGCCTCGACGCCGCCGTCGTCCTCGTCGCCCACGACCGCTGGTTCCTGGAGGCGGTCGGCACGGCGGTGCTCGAGCTCGAGGCGGGCCGCGCGCGCTACTTCAAGGGCACCTGGCACGCCTGGCGGCGGGAGAAGGCGGCACGCGAGCTGGCCCTCGGGCGTGCGATCGAGAAGCAGGAGGCGGAGATCGCGCGGCTCGAGCGCTTCGTCGACCGCTTCCGGGCCGGCACCCGCGCCCGCCAGGCGCAGTCGCGGGCGAAGAAGCTCGACAAGATGGAGCGGGTCGCGCGCGACCCCCGCGACGGCAAGGGCCTGGGCTTCTCCTTCAAGCCGCCGGAGCGCTCCGGCCGCGTCGTCTTCGAGGTCGAGGACGGGCGCCTGACGGTCGGCGATCGCACGCTGCTGGAGGACTTCGAGCTGTGGCTCGAGCGCGGCGAGCACGTCTCGCTGGTCGGCCCCAACGGCGCCGGCAAGACGACCCTGATCCGCGCGCTGGCCGGGCACCACGAGCTCGACGCCGGCAAGCTCCGCCGCGGGCACAACGTCAAGCTCGGGCTGCTCTCTCAGCACGCCGACGAGCTGGGCGCCAAGGGGGCGCGCACCGTGCTCGAGGCCGCCCAGCGCAGCACCGGGCTCAAGCCCAACGAGGCGCGCTCGCTGCTGGGCCAGTTCCTGTTCAGCGGCGAGGCGGCGGAGAAGCCGCTCGACGGCCTCTCGGGCGGCGAGCGGCGACGGCTGTCGCTGGCCATCCTCGTCCACTCCGGCGCCAACGTGCTGATCCTCGACGAGCCGACCAACCACCTCGACCTCGAGAGCCGCGAGGCGCTCGAGGCGGCGCTCCAGGCGTTCCAGGGCTCGCTCCTGCTGATCTCGCACGACCGCGCGCTGCTGGACGCCGTCGGGAGCCGGACGGTCGCGGTCGAGGAAGGGACGCTCCACTCGTACGTGGGCGGCTGGCCGGAGTTCGTGCGCCGGCGGGAAGAGCGCAAGGAGGCCGAGCGCACGGCCAAGCGCTCCAAGCCCGCCCCGCCGCCCCGACCGAAGCCCGCCGCCGCCGCCGGCCCGTCCAAGAACCAGCTGCGGCACGTCGGCGAGCTGGAGAAGCGGATCGAGGCCGCCGAGGCCGAGCTGCAGGCGCTCGAGGCCGAGCTCGCCGACCCGACCGCATGGAACGACCCGCGCAGCGCCGCCAAGTCGACCGCCCGCCACGCCGACGCCAAGCGGGCGCTCCAGACGCTCTACGACGAGTGGGAGGCCGTCGCGGGCTAGGGGTGCCCAACGGGACATCGCTCCACACGTAATGGCCCGTTGGGCGGGCCCCCGTGCGATTAACGGCCGCTGGCGCGCTTGAGGCTGATGCCCTCGAGCACGTTGGCCACCGTCTCGCAGGCATCGACGGCCGACTCGAGCGTCTCGAAGATGTCCTTCCAGCGGATGACCATCATCGGGTCGATCCCGTTGCGGAAGAGCGAGGCGACGGCGGCCCGGACGATGCGGTCGGCCTGGTTCTCGAGCCGGTGGATCTCCACCAGCCGATCTGACAGGTCCTCGTCCTCGCGCAGCCCACGGAGGCTGTCGGCGACCACGCCGGCGGCCGCGACCAGCACGCCGGCCATCTCCTCGGCCTGCTCCATCGTCGCCTCGACGCCGTAGAGGCCGAGCCGGTCGGCGGCCTCCTCGGCGTAGTCGACGATGTCGTCGAGCGCGCACGCCAGCGCGTGGACGTCGACCGGGTCGAGCTCGCCCGCGCGGCGCCCGCGCTCGGCGACGCGGCTGAGGATCTCGTGCGCGATCCGGTCGCCCTCGTGCTCGAGCGCGCGGATCTCGGCGGCCAGCTCCGGGCGGTCCGGGTAGGCACCGAGCAGCTCCCGCAGCAGGCCCGCGGCCTGCTCGACGTTGCGCCCTGACGCCTCGAAGAGGCCGAGCAGCCCCACCTCGTCCTGCGTCTTCACCGGCCACATGACCCGCACCGTAACCCCGGCGCGCGCGGGCGCGGAGGTCGTTCACAGCCCTTTCACGACGCCTTCACGGACCGGTAACCGGATACGGGCGTCGCTGCTCGATCTTCCGACGCGATGCAGTCGACACGCGACGTCATCACCGCCGGGGAGCTGGAGATCCGGCCCTCCGAGTACCTGGCTCTCGCAGGAGGCCGAACGCTGACGCTTTCGGTGCGGGAGCTTGCCCTGCTCGCGGCGCTGGGTCGCCGGGAGGGCCGCATCGTCCCCCGCGAGGAGCTGTACGAAACGGTGTGGGGAGCACCGATGCGCGCGGCGGACCGCTCGGTCGACGTCTACGTCCACAAGCTGCGCGCGAAGCTCGCCGAGGCGCTGCCCGAGTGGCAGTTCATCCACACGCACTTCGGATTCGGCTACCGGTTCTCGCCAGAGCCTTCACAGCGTTTTCACAACGTTGCGGCGTCCCCGTAACAGAGTGCAACCACGAAATGAGGATGGTTCGATGAGTTTCAAGCGTCTTCTGCCGGTTTTCGCCCTCGTGGCGTCGCTGGCCCTCGTCGTCGCCGCGTGCGGCGACGACGACACCGAGAGCAGCGGAGCCTCCACCGGGGCCGAGTCCTCGGAGAGCCTCTCCGGCTCGATCCGGATCGACGGCTCGTCGACGGTGCTCCCCTTCGCGGAGGCCGCCGGCGAGCTGTTCAACGAGGAGAACCCCGACGTGAAGATCACGGTCGGCTCGTCCGGCACGGGCGGCGGCTTCGAGAAGTTCTGCGCCGGCGAGACCGACATCTCCGACGCCTCGCGTCCGATCAAGGACGACGAGGAGGTCCCGATCTGCAAGAAGAACGGGGTCAGCTACCAGGAGATCCAGGTCGCCAACGACGGCATCGCCGTCGTCACCAACCCGAACCTGAAGGTCGACTGCCTGACCGTCGACCAGCTCAAGAAGGTCTGGGAGCCGAAGTCGAAGGTCGCCGGCCTCGCGGACGTCGACCCGAGCCTTCCCGACACCAAGCTCGCCCTCTTCGGGCCGGGCACCGACTCCGGCACGTTCGACTTCTTCACGGACGTGATCAACGGCGAGGAGGGCGCGTCGCGCGAGGACTACCAGGCGTCGGAGGACGACAACCAGCTCGTCACCGGCGTCGAGGGCTCCGAGGGCGGCCTGGGCTACTTCGGCTTCTCCTACTACGAGCAGCAGCAGGACAAGCTGAACCTCGTGGGCGTCGGCGAGAGCGCCGACAGCTGCGTGAAGCCGTCCAAGGAGACGATCCAGGACGGCAGCTACACGCCGCTGTCGCGCCCACTGTTCATGTACCCCTCCGAGAAGGCGATGGCGCGGCCGGAGGTCAAGGCGTTCATGGACTTCACGCTCGCGAACCAGCAGGCGATCGCCGAGGCGGCGCAGATCGTGCCGCTGACCGAGGACCAGGCGTCCGAGGCCAAGACCGCGCTCGGAGGGACCTAGCCAGATGGCCGAGCCGCGCCTCGCGGCATCATCGGGCGCTCAGGGGGTTCGGGTCGATCTGACCCGGACCCCCACTACGCGTTCGCGCTTCGAGGGCGGCATCCGCGTCGCCCTGTTCGCGGCGGCCGCCCTGTCGGTGGTCGTCACGCTGCTGATCGTCGGCTCGCTGCTCTTCGAGACGATCGACTTCCTCGGCGAGGTCCCGGTCGGCGACTACCTGTTCGGCACCAAGTGGTCGCCGACGTTCGCGGGCGAGCAGCAGTCGTTCGGCGTGCTGCCGCTGGTGTGGGGCACGATCTACCTCACGCTGATCGCGCTCGCGGTGGCCGTTCCGCTCGGGCTGCTGTGCGCCGTCTACCTGTCGGAGTACGCGCCGACGCGGGTCCGCAAGGTCGTCAAGCCGGTGCTCGAGATCCTGGCCGGCGTGCCGACGATCGTCTTCGGCTACTTCGCGCTCACCTTCTTCACCCCGGACGTCCTCCAGGACGCCCTGGGCCTCGGCGTCGGCGTCTTCAACGGCCTCTCGGCCGGCATCATCATGGGCCTGCTCGTGCTCCCGACGATCGCGTCGGTGGCCGAGGACGCGATGTCCGCGGTGCCCGCCTCCCTGCGCGAAGGCGCGTTCGGCCTCGGGGCCAGCAAGCTCCAGGTCTCCTTGCGCATCGTCTTCCCCGCGGCGCTGTCCGGCATCGTCGCGGCGCTGATCTTGGGCGCGTCGCGCGCCATCGGCGAGACGGTGCTGGTGCTCGTCGCCGGCGGCCAGACGCCGAACCTCGGCCTGAATCCGACGGAGAGCTACCAGACCATGGCCGCGTTCATCGCCGCCCAGGCGCGCGGCGACATCCCGACGGGCTCGATCGAGTTCCTGACCATCTTCGCCGTCGGCTTCACGCTCTTCGCGATGACGCTGCTGCTCAACGCGGTGTCGATCCGGCTCGTGCGCAGGTACCGGCAGGTGTACGAATGACCGGCGCGCAGATCGCCGCCGCCGCGCGGCGCCAGACGACGGTGATCCCGCGTGCCTCGCGCAGCGACACCTGGGCGGGCCGGCTGTTCCAGGCGCTGATGTTCGCCGCCGTCGGCCTTGCCTTCCTCGGCCTCGGCGCGATCATCTACGACTTCGCGAGCGACGGCGCGGCGGTCGTCACGTGGGAGTTCATCAGCCGCTTCCCGTCGCGCGTGGTCCCCGACCGCGCGGGCATCCAGTCCGCCATCGTCGGGACGATCTACCTGATGCTCATCTGCGCCGCGCTGGTTATCCCGCTCGGCGTCATGACGGCCGTCTATCTCGAGGAGTACGCCGACTCGCGCCGCTGGTACAACCGCCTGATCGAGGTCAATATCCAGAACCTCGCGGGCGTCCCGTCGGTCGTCTACGGGATCCTCGGCCTCGCGTTCATCGTGCGCGGCCCGCTGGGGATGGGCCCCGTGCTCCTGGCCGGCGCCATCACGCTCACTCTTGCTCGTGCTGCCCGTGGTCATCATCGTGGCGCGGGAGGCGATCCGCGCCGTGCCGTCCTCGATTCGCGAGGGCTCGCTGGCGCTGGGCGCGACGCAGTGGCAGACGATCTGGAAGCAGGTGCTCCCCGGGTCGATCGCGGGAATCGCAACCGGTGTGATCCTCGCCCTCTCGCGGGCCATCGGCGAGACCGCGCCGCTGCTCGTCGTGGGCGCCGGTGTGTCGCTGCGCTTCAATCCCGAGGGGCTCGACAGCTCCTTCACGGCGCTCCCCATCCAGATCTTCGCCTGGACGCAGGATCCCAATCAGGCGTTCGTGGCCCGGGCGGCCGGCGCGATCTGCGTCCTGATGGTCATCCTGCTGGCGATGAACTCCGTCGCCATCTGGCTCCGCAACCGATACGAGCAGAAGTGGTAGAGGAACCCGACATGCCTGATGACGTGACCGAAGAGACCATCCAGCCCGCGCGGCCATCGGTGCGGCGGTTCACGCCGGCGCATGCCCCGGAGCCCGCCGGCGCAACGGTCGCGGCGCCGACGGAGTTGATCTTCGACGTGCGCGACGTCGCGGTCTTCTACGGCGACCACCGTGCGGTGACCGACATCACGCTCGCGCTCCGCCAGCGCCAGATCACGGCCCTCATCGGCCCCTCCGGCTGCGGCAAGTCGACGTTCATCCGCTGCCTGAACCGGATGAACGACCTCATCGCCAGCGCCCGCGTGGAGGGGGAGGTCGTCTACCACGAGCAGAACCTCTACGACGAGAAGATCGACCCGGTGCAGGTGCGCAAGCGGATCGGCATGGTCTTCCAGAAGCCGAACCCGTTCCCCAAGTCGATCTACGACAACGTCGCGTTCGGCCCCCGCGTCGTCGGCATGAAGGGCGACATGGACGAGATCGTCGAGAACGCGCTGCGTCGCGGCGCCCTCTGGGACGACGTCAAGGACCGGCTGAAGGACAACGCGTTCGGGCTCTCGGGCGGGCAGCAGCAGCGCCTGTGCATCGCCCGCGCGCTCGCCACGGACCCCGACGTCCTGCTCATGGACGAGCCGTGCTCCGCGCTCGACCCGATCTCGACCGGACGGATCGAGGATCTGATGATGGAGTTGAAGGCGAACTACTCGATCGTCATCGTCACCCACAACATGCAGCAGGCGGCGCGCGTTTCGGACATGACGGCCTTCTTCACGGTCGAGCTCGACGCCGGCGAGAAGCACCGCACGGGCCGGGTCGTCGAGTACGCGCCGACGGACAAGATCTTCACGAACCCGGACGATAAGCGCACCGAGGACTACGTCACCGGCAAGGTCGGGTAGTGCTCCCTCACGCAGGCCCCCGCAGGAGGAACCACTAATGGCCGAGCAGGCCAGGGTCCATTTCCAGGACGAGCTCCGCTCGCTCGAGGAGCAGGCGCTCGGGGCGCTCGACCTCGTGGTCGTGACGCTCGACCGCACGCTTGAGGCCCTCGAACACCAGGACATCGAGCTGGCGTCGATCGTCGTCCACGACGACGACCGGATCGACGGCCGCTTCCTCGAGGTCCACCAGGGGATCCTCTCCCTGCTCGCCCTCCAGGCGCCCGTGGCGGGGGACCTGCGGGTCGTGGCGGCGCTCCTGCACGTCATCAAGCACGCCGAGCGCATGGGCGACCAGTGCGTGAACATCGCCAAGGTGATGCCGCTGGTCGGCACCGACCCGCCGTCGGACCACGAGCTGATGGAGCGCATCCTGCGCATGGGCGCGCTGGCGCGCTCGGAGGTCGCGCAGGCCAAGCAGGCGTTCGTGCTGCGCGACACGACGCTCGCGCAGGATCTCGTCCGCCAGGACGAGCAGGTCAACGGCCTCAATCGCGAGGTCTTCCGGCGCGCGGTGGAGATCGGGACCGACGAGGATCGGCGCGAGTGGGCGATGACGATGATGCTCGTAGCGCGCGCTCTGGAGCGGATCGGCGACAACGCGGTGGACATCGGCGAGCAGGTGGCATTCGTGGTCACCGGCCTCTTCCGCGAGTTCTCCGACGCCTCGCACGTCTGATCCCCGCTGTTTGCGGGGTTCTCCCGTCGCGTTTGAACCGGCTGTGACCATCCTGTTACCGGCGGGAGCAGCGGGCCCTCTGGCATCATGGGCGACCCCTATGCTGGGGCGCGACATGACGACGACGACTCAACCAGTCCGTCTCGCGGTGGTGGACTCCGACAGCGGGTTCGTCCAGGTGCTCACCAAGCGCCTGGAGATGGCCGGCTGGCAGCACCGCGTGCTCGCATCGCCCGTGCCGCTCGATGCCGTGGCCGCCATGCGGCTGAACGCGGTGGTCCTCGACCTGGCCGTGCTCGGGCCCCAGGCGTGGACCTATCTCGAGAAGCTGTGCGAGCGGCTGCCGCACCTGGGCGTCGTGGTCTGCACCGGGCAGTCCAGCGTGGCGCAGCGGGTCCGCGGGCTCCGCATGGGGGCCGACGACTGGATCACCAAGCCGTGCCACCCGGAGGAGCTGATCGCGCGCGTGGAGTCCGTCGTGCGGCGTCGCAAGCGCGCGGAGTCGCGGCAGGCGTCGCAGCCCGTCGCGGTCGGCGAGGTCGAGATCCGGGCGGACCAGTTCCAGGCGTTCGCGGGCGGCCGGTCGATCGACCTCACGCGCCGGGAGTTCGAGCTCATCCAGCTGCTGGCCGACGCCGAGGGGCAGGTGCTCCAGCGGGAGGAGATCTACGAGCGCGTGTGGGGCTACGCGATGGTCCACGGCGACCGGTCCGTCGACGTCTTCGTGCGCAAGCTGCGTCAGAAGCTCGAGCGCGCGTCGCCGGAGTGGCGGTACATCCACACGCACTTCGGGATCGGCTACCGGTTCGCGGCCGAGCCGGTCGGCGGCGTGCCGGCACCGGCCCAGCCCACGGCTGTGCCTTCGTCGGCTGAGCGGGCGACGCCGGAGGCGGTCGAAGGGCCGCCGGCCGTCGTTCCCGCCTGATCCCGGCGGCGCGGCGGTATCGTGAGCTGCCGTGGGACCTGACCGCGGCAAGCACCTGCGCAACATCGCGATCATCCTCGGGCTGACGCTCGTCGTCTGGCTGGTGCCGGGCGGCGACGCCGCGGGCCGCACGATCGACAACCTGCTCGGGATCATCTTCCTCGGCGGGCTGCTGTTTTTCGGCTACCGGCTGTACATGGAGCGCAAGGAGACGATCTTCGGGCTCGAGGAGCGCCAGCGGGGGATCTTCTACGCCTCGGTCGCGCTCGCGGCCATCACGCTGGTCGCCACGAGCCGGATGTGGGACGAGGGCGGCCTCGGAGCGATCCTCTGGCTCGCCTTCATCGCGCTCGCCGCCTGGGGCCTCGTCAGCACCTGGCGCGCGTACCGCGAGTACTGAGCTCGGCGGCGCCCGCTCAGTCGTTCTGATCGAGCGGCGGGCGGTGCGAGAGCAGGCTCTCCTGGATCCCGATCACCTCGATCGTCCCGCGCCGCCGCAACCGGGCGTCCGCCTCCGTCTCGAGCAGGACGTCGAGGCCGTAGGAGTCGATGTGGTCGACGGCCGTGAGGTCGAGCACCACATGCGAAGGCTCGCCGCTCAGGGCGCGCAGCACGCCCTCGAGCACCGCAGCGGTCGTGTGCTCCAGCCGCCCGCTCACGCGCAGGACGACAGCACCATCCTCCCGCCGCTCGTAGTCGACGCCCAGCCGCTCTTCGCCCATGGGGAGTAACCCTAACCGGTTACATCAGAGTGACCTTAAACCGGCTCGTCGTTCGTGAGTTATTTGGCGCACTCATGCAACACCCGCGCGTAGAGCCGTAACGCCACTCCCGCGACGCTGGTGGCCATGCCATCCGGGCGGCGCCCAGACCACGCCGGTTCGCCAGGCGAGCGGGGGCAGGCGACGGTCGAGTTCGTCGCGATCCTGCCGTGCCTGCTGGCGGTCGTGGCTGCGCTGTGGCAGGCGGCGCTGGTCGGCTGGGCGGCGTGGGGCGCGCACGCCGCCGCTCGGGCCGCCGCCCGGGCGCACGCGGTCGAGGGTGACGTCGTCGCCGCTGCCCGGCGGCACCTGCCACGCGACCTCGAGCCCGGCCTTCGCGTCACGCCGCGGGAGCGCGGCGCGGTGCGGGTCGACGTCCGCATCCCGTCCCCGCCGGCCCTCCCGAGCCTCGGCCACGTCCGCGCCGAGGGCCGGTTCGAGCCGCAGACATGAGCGCCGATCGCGAATCCGGCCAGGCGACCGTGGAGCTCGTCGCCCTCCTGCCGCTCGTCCTCGCGGTCGCCCTGACCGCCGCGACGGTGCTGGCCGGCCTAGCCGCCTCCGAGCAGGCGGGCCAGGCCGCCGAGGCCGGCGCCGTCGCCCTCATCCAGGACCGGGACGCCCGAACGGCTGCCCGGCGTGCGATCCCCGGCCCGGCCCGCCCGCGATCCGAGATCGCCGTCGCCGGCTCCCGCGTCACCGTGACCCTCCGGCCGCGAGTCCCGCTCGGGTTCCTGGCAGCCGCTCTCGAGGCAACCGCGACCGCCGACGCCGGCCCGGAGCCGGGCTGGTGAGCGGTGCCCTCGATCGGGTCGCGGCGTTCCTCGTCGAGTCTCGGAAGCCCGCGGCCGCGGCCTCGCTGCCGCCCGCCTGCCGCGCCGCGGTCCTGGGGGGCGTCGCCGACGTCGTGCCACTCGCGGCCGCGCTTGCGCTCACGCTGCGGGCAGCCGATCGGGCTGCGGCCCTCGTCGCCCTGTGGGGCGTAACGCCGCCGGGCTCCGCGCCCGCCACGCGCGCGGCCACGAGGCTCGCGGCCGCGGTGAAGGCGTTCGGCACGGGCGGAGCCGGCGAGCACGGCCCGTCGCCGCCCGCCGCGATCGCCCGCGGGCGCCTGGCGTGGCTCGCGCTCCCCGCCGAACCGGCGCTCGCCGTCGAGGCGCTCGTCGGCGCCGCGGCGGTGGTGGACGCCCCGCTCGTGACCGCACTCGGCGGTGCGCGCCCGGCGGCGCTCGACGACCTCGTGGCCGGCCACGACCTCGTCGTCGTGGCCGCGGCACCGGGGACCGCGCTCGCGGACGCGGCCGTCGAGCGCCTGGAGGAGCGGGGCGTGCTCGCGATCGCGTGCCGGCCGCCGACCCGCGGCATCGTCCGCACGCTGGCCGCCGCCGGCTGGGCGGCGCCTCCCGTCGAGCTCGCCCGGGAGGCGGTGCGATGAGGGCGAGGCCGGGTGGGCAGGCGTCGGTGCTGCTCGTCGGGGCGATGGCGGCGGTGCTCGTCGGCGTCCTCGTCCTCGGCTCGGCGGCGCGCGGTGTGGCCCGCGAGGCGGCCGCGCAGCGCGCCGCCGACCTGGCGGCGCTGGCCGGGGCACGGGCGATGCACGCCGCGACGCCGCGGCTGTTCGAGCCGCCCGCCGTCGAGGGGCGTCCCAACCCACGCCACCTCGGCCACGCCGCCTACCTGGAGCTCGCGCGCGAAGCCGCCGTCCGCGTCGCCGGCGCGAACGGAGCCGCCGAGTCTGCGGTTCGCTTCCCGGACGCCGACAGCTTCGCGCCCGTCCGGATCCGCGTCGGCGTCAGGGCGATCGTCGAGGTCCGCCGCAACGCGGCGCGCCGGCGGACCGCGGTGGAGGTCGCCGCCGAGGCCGAGGTGGCGCCGTCGCTGCTCGACCCGGCGGCCGCCGGCGGCGGCTACGACGGCCCGCTGGCATACCGGCAGGGCAAGCCGATGCGGCCCGACGTCGCGCTCGCCTTCGACCGCATGGAGCGCGCGGCACGGGCCGACGGCGTGACGCTGTTGATCACGAGCGCCTACCGCTCCGACGCCGAGCAGGCGGCGCTGTTCCGCCAGCGGCCCGACCCACGCTGGGTCGCTCCGCCGGGGAGGTCGCTGCACCGCCTCGCCACCGAGCTCGACCTCGGGCCGAGCAGCGCCTACGCCTGGCTCGCGAGCAACGCCGGCCGCTTCCACTTCGTCCGGCGCTACCCGTGGGAGCCCTGGCACTTCGGCTTCGCGTTGAACGCCGGGTCGACCGTCCACCGCACGGGCGGCGACGGGATCCGCCGCACCGGCCTCCCCGCCTTCGTCCCCGAGCGCTACGCGCCCGTCCTCGCGCGAGCGGCTCAGCGCTGGAACGTCTCCGCTGCACTGCTCGCCGCCCAGATCTACGTGGAGAGCAACTTCAACCCGTTCGCGCGCAGCCCGGCGGGCGCGCAGGGGATCGCGCAGTTCATGCCCGGCACCGCGCGGGCGATGGGCCTCGGCAACCCGTTCGACGCGGTCGAGGCGATCGACGCCCAGGCCCATCTGATGCGCGACCTCCTGCGCCAGTTCGCATCCGTCCCGCTCGCCCTCGCGGCCTACAACGCCGGCCCCGGCGCAGTCGCCGGCTGCATGTGCATCCCGCCCTACCCGGAGACCCGCGGCTACGTCGCCCGCATCCTCGCCCTGCTGGCGGGCGCCGGAGAGCCGGCGAGCTCCGGAGCCCTCACGGTCCGCCTTGTGGAATGAGTCCGTTGACGTTCGCCCGCATGCCGCTCGGTCACGCGCGCTCGATCGTCCGTACGCCGCGCGAGGGCGTCCAGACCTCGATCACCAGCGACCGGCCGGACTCGTGCAGGCCGACCACCGACACCTCGTGCAGGTCGAGCCGGAAGAGGTGCGAGGGCCCGGGCGGCGCGTTGCTCCCGTTGATCTCGCGCACGCGCTCCGGATCGGTGATCTCCTCGACCACGCCGGCGAGCTTGGCATCGCCGCTCCAGCCCGGCGGATCGTCGGATCCGCTGTGCAGGGCGAACCGGGGATCGCGCCGGAGGTCGCGCGCCTTCATGGCGTCCCACATCGAGCCGATCCACAGCTCGCCCTGGGCGAACGAAGTCTCGGTGCCGGAGATGCGTGGAGAGCCGTCGCGGCGGACGGTCGCGAGCGTCTTGTGCACGTGGGCGTCGAGCCGGCTCCGCACCCGCTCGGCGAGCGCGGGCGCGGCGGCCTCGAAGTCGGTCCAGCTGGGCATGCCGCACACGCTGACGCGCCGGGCGCACCGCTTCCAGCGAAAGGTCGAATCCGATCAAGCGCGACGATGTAGGCATGGCCGACCGCCTGCGCGAGCTGATCGATCTCGTGCTCGACTCGCTCGACGAGCCGGGCACCGACGGCCGCGCGCTGGCCGAGCGCGCGCACTTCTCGCGCGACCACCTCGACCGCAGGCTCGCCGCCGCCACCGGCGAGTCGCCGGTCGCGCTCCGGCGCCGGCTGCTGCTCGAGCGCGCCGCGTGGCAGCTCCGCAGCCGCGCCGCCACGCCCTCAGAGGCCGCGACCACCGCCGGCTACGGCTCCCTCGCCGCGTTCTCGCGCGCCTTCGCCCGCGCCTACGGCATGCCGCCTACGACGTTCGCACCCTCCGGCACGCCGATCGAGATCGAAGGCGGCAACGGCATCCACTTCCACCCGCCGGCCAGCCTCCTCGTCCCCGGCGCGCGGGAGCCGACTCCGGGCAACGACCTCACCGACCGCATGGTCGGCCACCACCTCGACCGCGTGCGCGAGCTGCTCGCCGCCGCCGCCACCCTCCCGCCCGAGGCCCTCGAGCGGCCGGTCAGGCCGGGCTTCGTCGCCGTCTGGTTCGAGGGCGAGGAGGCGAGCGCGGCCGTGATGGCGGAGCGCCTCGTCTACACGCTCGAGGTCTGGGTCGCCGCGATGGCCGGGCACCCGGCGCCCCAGCCGCAGCGCTCGGCGCCTGCCCTCACCGAGCGGTTCGAGCGCGCCGCCCGCGCCTTCGCCCGCCTCGTCCGGCGCATCCGCGACCGCGCTGCGTGGGACGACGCGTTCATCGACGCGCTGTGCGAGCCGCCGGAGACGTTCACCTTCGGCGGCGTCGTCTCCCACGTCCTCAGCTACGGAGCCGTGCGCCGCGAGGCGCTCGCCTCAGTGCTCACCGAGCTCGGCGCCGCGGTGCCCTCGACCGGCGACCCGATCGAGTGGGAGGCAATTCGGAGGTCACGACACCTATCTGGTTCGCATCCTGACAAGATGGCGCCAACCACACGCGGGGGTCAGCCGTCGTGAGGTCACAATAGGTCAAGGTCAGCAGCGTGGTCTACGCGCCAGGATGAGCGCGTGACCACCGGTGGAGGGAGCGTGTTGGTTCAGCGATGAAGCCGATCAAAAGCGTCGACGATCCTCGGTACGTGAAGGCGATGAGCCATCCGCTGCGCGTCCGCATCCTCGCGATGCTGGACGAGCGAAAGGCCTCGCCGAACCAGCTCTCCGGTTGGCTCGGCGCCACCCTCGGCACGGTCGCCTACCACGTCCGCACGCTCCAGGAGTACGGCCTCGTGGAGCTCGTCGACGAGACGCGCGTGCGCGGAGCCGTCGAGCACCACTACCGCTCCAAGAAGCGCCCTCGCGCCACGGAGGACGGCTGGGCCGACGCCCGGCCGGTCGCGAAGCAGGCGGCGGCGGGCGGCGACCTCGACACGATCCTCGCCTACGCCCGCGCGTCGGCCGCCGCCGGTGGCTTCGACCGGGCGGACGCCAGGCTGGCCCGGAAGATCGTCAAGCTCGACGAGAAGGGGTTCGCGCAGCTCTCCAAGGCCTGCGAGAAGCTGGTGGCCGAGGCGGAGAAGATCGAGGCGGCCGCCGCCCAGCGGATCGGCAAGAACGCGAAGCAAGAGCCCGTGGTCGAGGCCGGCATCGGCGTCATGCTGTTCGAGGCCAGCCGGCTCGCGGGTGACTAGCTAGGAGCCGAGCACGGAGCGCGCGGTAGCCAGTGCGCGATCGATCCCGGTGCGGTCCACGTCGAGGTGCGTGACCGCCCGCACGCGCCGGTCGTCGAGCGCCAGCATCTTCACCCCCGCGGCCTCCAGCCCCGCGCAGAACTCGGGAGCCCGCGGGACGCGGAAGACGACGATGTTCGTCTCCACCAGCGCCGGGTCGAGCTCCACGCCCGGCAGCGACGCGAGGCCCTCCGCCAGCTCCCGCGCGTTCTCGTGGTCCTCGGCCAGCCGCTCGACGTTGTGGTCGAGCGCGTAGATCCCGGCGGCCGCGACGATCCCGGCCTGGCGCATCGCGCCGCCCCACATCTGCTTGTAGCGCCACGCCTCGTCGATCAGCTCCTGTGACGCGGCCAGCACCGCGCCCACCGGCGCGCCCAGGCCCTTCGTGAAGTCCAGCCACGCGGTGTCGAACGGGCTCGCCCACTCGGCGGCGCTCACGCCGGACGCGACGACGGCGTTCATCAGCCGCGCCCCGTCGAGGTGCGCGCGCATCCCGGCGCCGCGCGCGACGTCCAGCACCTCCCGCATCTGCTCCAGCGGCCACACGCGACCGCCGGCGATGTTCGTCGTCTGCTCCAACGACACCAGCCGCGAGCGCGGCGTGTAGCGATCGCCGGGCGGCCGCAGCGCGCCCCGCAACGTCTCGGCGTCGAACATCCCGCCCGGCCCCTCGACCGGGTTCAGCACCGCGCCCGAGATCGCCGCCGGCCCGCCCGCCTCGGCGATCACCGGGTGCGAGGTCCGGTGGAGCACGACCTCGTCGCCGCCCGGCCGCACGTGGAGCCGGAACGAGATCGCGTTGCACATCGTGCCGGTGGGCAGGAAGACGGCCGCCTCGAACCCCAGCAGCTCGGCGACCCGCTCGCAGAGCGCGATCACCGTCGGGTCGGCGAACGACTGCTCGTCGCCCACCTCTGCCTCCGCCATCGCGCGGCGCATGGCCGGCGTCGGGCGCGTCTGCGTGTCCGAATAGAGGTTGACCACCGGCGGGCAGGCTACCCTCGGAAGCAGACCCCATGGCGATCGAGGCCCCACAGCAGGACCGCGCGGCGCGGCTCGCCGAGCAGCGCAGGAGCCTCCCGGACCAGCCCGGCGTGTACCTGTTCCGCGACGCCCGCGGGCGCATCGTCTACGTCGGTAAGGCGAAGTCGATCCGCAAGCGGGTCGCCAGCCACTTCTCCAACCCGACGCTCTACGGCACGCGGGCGCTGATCGACGAGGTCGACCACATCGAGTCGCTCGTCACCGCGACCGAGGCCGAGGCCCTGCTCACCGAGCAGAACTTCATCAAGCAGTACAAGCCGCGCTTCAACATCCGGCTGCGCGACGACAAGTCGTACCCCTACATCGCGATCAGCCTCGACGAGGACTTCCCGCGCGTCTACTTCACGCGCGAGCGCCACAGGCGCGACCGCGCGTACTTCGGCCCGTACTCGAGCGCCAAGCGCGTGCGCGGCACGCTCGACCTGCTCGGCAAGATCTTCCTGCTGCGCTCCTGCGAGGGCGTCGGAGCCCGGCCGGCACTCCGGCTCGCCGTGCCTGGACTACTACATCAAGCGCTGCGGGGCGCCCTGCGTCGGCTACGTGTCCAAGGAGGAGTACCGGCGCGGGGTCGACGGCGTGATGACGTTCCTCAGCGGCCGCTTCCGGCAGATCGAGCGCGACCTCGAGCAGCGCATGCACTTCCACGCCGGCGAGCAGGACTACGAGGCCGCCGCGCTCGACCGCAACCGGCTCCAGGCCGTGCGGGCGCTGCTCGAGCGCCAGCGGGTGGCCAACGAGGGCGCGGGGACCTACGACGCGGTGGCAGTCGCCGTCGAGGGCACCGAGGCCAACGCGCAGGTCTTCCAGGTCCGCGACGGCGTGCTGTCGGACCGCCAGTCGTTCTACCTCGAGAACGAGGGCGAGCACCCGCCCGCGATCGTCGCCGAGGAGTTCCTGCTCCAGTACTACGCGACCGCGCTCTCGATCCCGTCGCTGATCGTCGTGCAGGGCATCCTGGCCGACGGCTCCGAGCTCGAGATCCTCGAGCAGATCCTCGCCGAGCGCCGCGGCGGGCCGGTCGAGATCCGCGCCGCCGAGCGCGGCGGCAAGCGCCGCATCCTCGAGCTCGCCGAGCGCAACGCGCGGCTCGCGCTCGACCAGGAGAAGCTCAAGGCCGAGCGCCGCCGCCAGCAGCGTGTGGAGGCGCTCGCCGGCCTCCAGCGGGCGCTCGGGCTCGACACCCTGCCGGTGCGCGTCGAGTGCTTCGACATCTCCCACCTCGGCGGGACGCACACGACGGCGTCGATGGTGGTGTTCGAGGGCGGCGCGCCGAAGAAGTCCGATTATCGGCGTTTCAACATCCGCGAGGTCGACCCCGGCGATGATTACGGCGCGATGGCCGAGGTGCTGGCGCGCCGCTACGCGCAGTGGGAGAAGCAGGCGGAGCGCTCGCCGTACGACTCCGAGCGCGACCCGTCGTTCGGCGCGCTCCCCAACGTCGTGGTCATCGACGGCGGCAAGGGGCAGCTCGCGGCCGGCCTCGAGCCGCTCCAGGGCTTCCGCGAGCGCGGCGCGACCGTGATCTCGCTGGCCAAGCGGATCGAGGAGGTCTTCCTGCCCGGCACGTCGACGCCGGTGGTGCTCGCGCACGACACGCCCGAGCTCCAGCTGCTCCAGCGCGTGCGCGACGAGGCGCACCGCTTCGCGATCACGCACCACCGGCAGCGCCGCGACCGGGCGATGACCGAGTCGATCATGGACGACCTGCCGGGCATCGGCCCCGCCCGCAAGCGGGCGCTGCTCAAGCACTTCGGCTCTCCCGACGCGGTCCTGGCCGCCGGCCGCGAGGAGCTCGAGCGGGTGCCCGGACTGCCACAGAAGGTCGCCCGCGACCTGTACGCTCACCTCAACCGGACCGGACGATGAGCTCAGCCAACGGCCGCGGGCCGTCGCACCTGGTGGACTTCGTGATCATCTCCGGCCTGTCCGGGGCGGGGAAGTCGTCCGCCATGAACGTGTTCGAGGACGCCGGCTACTTCTGCGTCGACAACCTGCCGGCCGAGATGATCCGCTCGCTGGCCGAGCTGTTCCGCCACCCGGGCTCCAAGGTCGAGCGCGCCGCCGTGGTCTCCGACTCGCGCGGGGGCGAGTACCTGTCCGCCCTGGCCGGCGTGATCGACCAGCTCGACGAGGCCGGCGTCGTGCACCGCGTGCTGTTCCTGGAGGCCGACGAGCAGACGCTGCTCACCCGCTACAAGGAGACGCGCCGGCGCCACCCGCTCGCCCCGCACGGCACGGTGGCCGACGGCGTACGCGCCGAGATGGAGCTGCTGGCTCCGGTCAAGGCGCGCGCCGACACCTGCATCGACACCAGCGGCCTCAGCTCCGCCGGGCTGCGCCGGAAGGTGGCCGACGAGCTGCTCGAGCGCGAGGCGCCCCACAGCCTCGCCGTCACCTTCACGTCGTTCGGCCACAAGCACGGCCCGCCGCGCGACGCCGACCTCGCGTTCGACGTGCGCTTCCTCCCGAATCCGCACTACGAGGCCGATCTGAGGCCACTCACCGGCTTCGACCAGCGCGTCGTCGAGTACATCGCGCGCGACGGGCGGCTGGAGGAGTTCTACGAGCGCGTCATGCCGCTGCTCGAGTACCTGCTCCCGCAGTACGTCGCCGAGGGCAAGGCGCATCTCGTGATCGCGATCGGCTGCACGGGCGGCCGCCATCGCTCCGTCGCCATCGCCGAGCACCTCTCGAACGCCTTCCGGGACCGCGAGCCGTATTTCGTCGACGTGCAGCACCGTGACGTCGACCGGGTGCCGCTGCGGCGAGCCGGGTAGCCTTCGCGCGGCTATCTAAGGCGCTCACCCGAGCTTGCGAGGGTGAGTAAGCCGCATACCAGATCCCAGGGAGAACGCTGACATGCCCGTACGGGTTGGCATCAACGGGTTCGGCCGCATCGGCCGCAACGTGTTCCGCGCCGCGCAGGAGTCCGACGCGGACATCGAGATCGTCGCGGTGAACGACATCACGGACGCGGGCACGCTCGCGCACCTGCTCAAGTACGACTCGGTGTTCGGGCGCTTCCCGGGCACCGTCGAGGTGCGCGACGGCAACCTCGCGATCGACGGCCGCGAGGTCCGCGTGCTCGCCGAGCGCGACCCGGCCGCGCTGCCGTGGAGCGATCTGGGCGCCGAGGTCGTGATCGAGTCGACCGGCCTCTTCACCAAGCGCGACGACGCCGCCAAGCACCTCGAGGCGGGCGCCAAGAAGGTGATCATCTCGGCTCCGGCCACGGAGCCGGACGTCACCGTCGCGCTGGGCGTCAACTTCGACGACACCTACAACCCCGACGAGCACCACGTCATCTCGAACGCCTCGTGCACGACCAACTGCCTGGCCCCGGTGGCCAAGGTGCTGCACGACACGATCGGGATCGAGCGCGGCCTGATGACGACCATCCACGCCTACACGGCCGACCAGCGGCTCCAGGACGCCCCGCACAAGGACCTGCGCCGGGCGCGCGCGGCGGCCATCAACCTCGTGCCCGCGTCGACGGGCGCGGCGAAGGCGATCGGCCTCGTGATCCCCGAGCTCCAGGGCAAGCTGCACGGGTTCGCGGTCCGCGCCCCCGTGCCGACCGGCTCGGTCGTCGACCTCACCGTCCAGGTGGCGCGCGACACGAGCGTGGACGAGATCAACGAGGCGTTCCGCTCCCACGCCGACAGCGGACCGATGACCGGCATCCTCGAGTACACCGAGGACCCGATCGTGTCCTCGGACATCGTCAAGTCGCCGTACTCGTCGATCTACGACTCGCAGCTGACCTCGGTCATGGACGCCACGCTGGTCAAGGTCGTGGCCTGGTACGACAACGAGTGGGGCTACTCCAACCGCTGCGTGGAGCTGGCACAGAAGGTGCTGGTGCGTGCGCACGCTTGACGACCTCGACGTGGAGGGCAAGCGCGTCCTCGTCCGGGTCGACTTCAATGTGCCGCTCGACAACGGGCGGATCACCGACGACGCCCGCATCCGGGCGGCGCTGCCGACCCTGAAGGAGCTGCGGGAGCGCGGCGCGCGGCTCGTGCTGGCCGCGCATCTCGGCCGTCCCAAGGACCGCGAGCCCGAGCTCTCGCTGCGGCCGACGGCGGAGCGGCTCTCCGACATCCTGGGGACCGAGGTGCTCCTGGCCGAGGACCTCGAGCACGTGCCCGACGGCGACGTGGTGATGCTGGAGAACGTCCGCTACGAGAAGGGCGAGACGAAGAACGACCCCGAGCTGGCCAAGCGCTACGCGGCGCTCGCCGACGCGTACGTCAACGATGCGTTCGGCGCCGCCCACCGGGCGCACTCCTCGACCGAGGCGGTCGCCCACCTACTGCCGAGCGCCGCGGGGCGGCTGCTCGAGCGCGAGGTGGCGACGCTGCGCGGGATCCTCGAGGATCCGAAGCGGCCGCTGGTGGCGGTCGTCGGCGGGGCCAAGGTGACCGACAAGATCGGCGTGCTGGAGGCGTTCCTCGAGCGCGCCGACGAGGTCCTGGTCGGCGGCGCGATGTGCTTCCCGTTCTTCGCCGCCCAGGGGCACTCGGTCGGCGCGTCGCTGTGCGAGGAGGAGGGCATCGAGCCGGCCCGGCGCGTGCTCGGCAGCGACAAGCTGCGGCTCCCCGAGGACCTCGTGCTCGGCCGCGAGTTCAGCGCCGACACCGAGGTGCTCGAGCTCGAAGGGGTCGACGTGCCCGACGAGTGGATGGGCCTCGACATCGGCCCCCGCACCGCCGAGCAGTACGCCGAGACGGTGCGGGCCGCGGGCACGGTGTTCTGGAACGGCCCGATGGGGGCCTTCGAGCTCGAGCCGTTCGCGGCCGGCACGCGCGCGGTGGCCGAAGCGGTGGCGGCGAGCGACGGCACGACGGTGGTCGGCGGCGGCGACTCGGCGGCGGCGCTCGCCTCGTTCGGGCTCGCCGACGACGTGACCCACCTCTCGACCGGCGGCGGTGCGTCGCTCGAGCTGGTGGAGGGCAAGCCGCTCCCCGGGGTCGAGGCGCTGTCGTGAGCCGCACTCCGTTCATCGCCGGCAACTGGAAGATGCACAAGACGATCGCGGAGGCGGAGGCCTACATCCAGGCGCTGCTGCCGCGGGTCGGCGCGGTCGACGACGTCGAGGTCGTCATCTGCCCGCCGTACACGGCGCTGCAGGCGATGGTCGACTCGGCGCGCGGGTCCAGCGTCCAGGTGTACGCGCAGAACATGCACGAGGCCGACGACGGCGCGTTCACCGGCGAGATCTCGGCACCGATGCTGGTGGAGATCGACGTCCAGGGCACGATCCTCGGCCACTCCGAACGGCGCGAGTACTACGAGGAGACCGACCGCGCGCTCTCCCAGAAGGTGCCGAAGGCGCTCGCCGCCGGGCTGACGCCGATCCTCTGCGTCGGCGAGACCGAGGACGAGCGCGAGCGTGGCGACACCGAGCGCAAGCTACGCCACCAGGTGCAGGAGGGGCTCGAGAAGGTCGCGGTCGAGCAGCTCGCCGACGTCGTGCTCGCGTACGAGCCGATCTGGGCGATCGGCACCGGCAAGGTCGCCACGCCCGACCAGGCCCAGGAGGCGGTCGCGTTCGTGCGGGCGCTCGTCGGGGACCTCGACGGCGCCGCCGGGGACGTGGTGCGGATCCTCTACGGCGGTTCGCTCAAGCCCGACAACGCCGTCGAGCTGCTGGCCCTGCCTGACGTCGACGGTGCGCTGGTCGGCGGCGCGAGCCTCGACCCGGCGTCGTTCGCGGAGATCGTGGAGGCCGCGCGCGGATGAGCGTCCCCCAGGTCGCGCTCGTGATCCTCGACGGCTGGGGGCTCGCCCCGGACGGCCCGGGCAACGCGATCTCGCTCGCGTCGACGCCGGTCTTCGACCGGCTGTGGGACGAGCACCCGCACACCCAGCTGACCGCCAAGGGCGAGGCGGTGGGGCTCCCGGCGGGCCAGATGGGCAACTCCGAGGTCGGCCACCTCAACCTCGGCGCCGGGGCGATCGTCCCACAGGACCTCGCGCGGATCGACGCCGCGGTCGAGGACGGGTCGCTGGCCGAGAACGAGACGCTGCAGGCCGCGATGCGGGACGCGCCGCGGGTGCACCTGATCGGGCTCGTCTCGGGCGGCGGCGTGCACTCGTCGGAGCGCCACCTCAAGGCGCTCGTGGAGCTGGCGGGCGAGTTCGTGGTCGACGACCTTGTCGTCCACGCGTTCACCGACGGGCGCGACACGTCGCCCACCTCGGGCGCCGGCTCGCTGGCCGACCTGGAGGCGTGGATGCGCGAGGTCGGCGCCGGCCGCGTCGGCTCGGTCGTCGGCCGCTACTTCGCGATGGACCGCGACGGCCGCTGGGACCGCACCGACAAGGCGGTGGGCCTCCTGCTCGAAGGGCGCGCCGAGCACCATGCCGACACCGGCGAGGCGGCTGTGCGGGCCGCGTACGAGCGCGACGAGACCGACGAGTTCATCACCGCCACGACGGTCGGCGAGGAGGCGACGATCCGTCCCGGCGACTCGGTGATCGCGTTCAACTTCCGGCCCGACCGCATGCGCCAGATCACCCGCAAGCTCGTCGAGGAGGGGCCGGTCGACCGCTACACGACGATGGCCGAGTACGACGAGGACTGGACGTATCCGGTGCTCTTCCCGCCCAAGCGGCCCGCGCTCACGATCGGCAAGGTCATCGCCGGGCTGGGGCGGGCGCAGCTGCACGTCGCTGAGACCGAGAAGTACCCGCACGTGACGTACTTCTTCAACGGCGGGGAGGAGGACCCGTACGACGGCGAGGTGCGCGAGCTGGTGCCCTCGCCGCGCGACGTGCCGACGTACGACCACAAGCCGGAGATGAGCGCGCGCGAGGCGTCCGAGGCGTTCGTGCGGCACTGGAGGGACGACAAGCCGACGTTCGCGATCATCAACTTCGCCAACCCGGACATGGTCGGCCACACGGGGGTCATCCCGGCGGCGGTGAAGGCGGTCGAGACCGTCGACGGGTGCCTGGGCGAGGTGGTCGAGGCGGTGCACGCGAGCGGCGGCGCGTGTGTCATCACCGCCGACCACGGCAACGCCGACCACATGCTCGAGGAGGACGGCTCGGTCAACACCGCCCACTCCCTGAACCCGGTGCCGCTCATCGTGACCGCCGAAGGCGCGCGGCTCGAGCGGGAGGGCATCCTCGCCGACGTCGCGCCGACCGTGCTCGAGCTGCTCGGGGTGGAGCAGCCGCCGGAGATGACGGGCCGCTCGCTGCTCGCATAGGCTCCGGCGATGGGTGAGCGCGACAGCTACGCGCCCGGGACGTTCTGCTGGGCCGAGCTCGGCACCACGGACGTCGAGGCCGCGACGGCGTTCTACGGCGAGGTCTTCGGGTGGGAGGTGGAGGGGACGCGGTTCCGGCTCGACGGCAGCGATGTCGCGGGCCTGGAGGCCGCCGACGAGGCCCGCTGGCGCTCGCGCCTCTCGGTCGAGGACGTCGACGCGCTCGCCGAGCGCGTGCGCGAGCTCGGGGGCGAGGTCCTGGCCGAGCCGCTCGACGTCGAGTCCGCGGGCCGCGTGGCTGCCGTCGCCGACCCGACGGGTGCCGCGGTCGACCTCTGGCAGCCGCGCGAGATGCCCGGCGCCGCGCGGGTCAACGACGCCGGCTACATGTGCTGGAACGAGCTCGCCTCGCCCGATCCCGGCCGCGCCCGCGACTTCTACGGCGAGCTGCTCGGGTGGGAGGTCGAGCCGGAGGAGACCGGCTACGGCGTCATCCGCCGCGACGGCGCGGTCAACGGCGGCATCCGCCCCCAGCAGGACGGCGAGCCGGCGCATTGGCTGGTGTACTTCACCGTGGCGTCGTGCGACGACGCGGTGGCGGCCGTGCGGGCGGGCGGCGGCTCCGTCATCGCGGGACCGCTGGACACCGCGATGGGCCGGGTCGCCGCGGTCCGCGACCCGCAGGGGGCGCCGTTCGCGGTGTTCGAGGGCGAGGTCGATCCGTGATCCCTGGCCGAAGATCGTCAACGGTTGAAGTTGTCCGCACAACCACCTCCTCGCTAGGCTGTAATCCCCGATGAGCGCCACCGACACCACAACCGAGGCCGTCCGCGAGCTCGCGCCCGAGGAGCTGGCCGCGTGGCGAGGCATGCTGCGGGTCCACAGCGCCCTCGTGAAGGCGCTCGACGCCGAGCTGCTGGCCGAGCACGACCTGCCGCTCACCTCCTACGAGGTGCTGATCAACCTCCAGGCCGCGCCGGGGCACCGCCGCCGGATGGCCGAGCTGGCCGAGGGCGTGCTGCTCTCCCGCTCGGGGATGACGCGGCTGGTCGATCGGCTCGAGCGTGACGGGCTGATCGAGCGCGACGCCTGCACCGAGGACGGCCGCGGCATGTTCGCGGTGCTCACCGAGAAGGGCGAGGAGCTGCTCGCGCGAGCGCGCCGCACGCATCTCGACGGCGTGCGGGAGCGCTTCCTCCAGCACTTCGACCGCGACGAGCTCGAGCAGCTCGCCGGTAGCTGGAACCGGGTCCTCCCGGGTTCCGCAGATCTTAGTCCCAGCGACTAAGAAACTTGACAACCGTCAGGACGAGCTTCGAGATCGGCAGCCGCGACCCCCGGTTCAGGGCACGCGCCGGGACGCTGCGCCTCGCCCACGGGGAGGTCCGCACGCCCGCCTTCGTCCCGCTCGCCACCAAGGCGGTCGTCAAGACGCTCGAGGTACGCGAGGCGGGCGAGCTCGGCTACGACATGGTGCTCGGCAACACGTTCCACCTGTTCCTCGCGCCGGGCCACGAGCTGATCCGGGACCTCGGCGGCCTCCACCGCTTCATGGCCTGGGACCGCCCGGTGATCACCGACTCGGGCGGCTTCCAGGTCTTCTCCATGGGCCACGGGACGGTGGCCGAC
Organism: uncultured Solirubrobacteraceae bacterium; assembly: GCA_963730535.1. Taxonomy (GTDB): domain Bacteria; phylum Actinomycetota; class Thermoleophilia; order Solirubrobacterales; family Solirubrobacteraceae; genus DASSUW01. The sequence goes on along the minus strand of CAVSRU010000014.1, from coordinate 101,086 downwards.
GAGATCAAGGGCCGGGCCCCTCTGCCTCGCCCTTCGGGCTCGTCACCGGCTTCGCCTCGCCACCGCGGCGAGCGGGCCGGCGCGATCCTCAAGATCGCCGAGGAGGGCGTGACGTTCCGCTCCTACCTCGACGGCTCGACCCGCTTCATGGGGCCGGAGACCTCGATGGAGGTCCAGGCCGCGCTCCATTCCGACATCGCGCTCGTGTTCGACGAGTGCACGCCGTTCCACGGCGGCCGTGAGTACACCGCCCGCTCCACCGAGCGCACCCACCGCTGGCTCGACCGCTGCCTGGCGTGGCACGCCCAGCACGGGCCGGAGGACCAGCTCGTGTACGGCATCGTCCAGGGCGGCGTGGAGGAGGACCTGCGCCGCGCCTCGGCGCAGGAGGTCGCGGCGCGGCCGGTGGGGGGCATCGCGATCGGCGGCACGCTCGGCGAGGACAAGGCCCAGATGTTCGAGGTCGTGGAGTGGGCGGTCGACGAGCTCGACGAGGAGCGCCCCCGGCACCTGCTCGGCGTCGGCGAGGTCGACGACCTCGTGCGCGGCGTCGAGCTGGGGATCGACACGTTCGACTGCGCGATGCCGACCCGCATCGGCCGTCACGGGATGGCGCTCGTGCCCGACCCGGCGAACCGCTGGCGCGCCGACCTCGCCAAGGGGCGCTTCCGCACCACCGACGAGCCGCTGCTCGAGGGCTGTCCCTGCCCGGCGTGCGCCCACGGCTACAGCCGGGCGTACCTGCACTACCTGCTCAAGGCGCACGAGCAGACCGCCCAGCGGCTGCTCACCATCCACAACCTCGCCTACCTCCAGCGGCTGATGGCCGCGCTGCGCGACGCGATCGGCGGCGGCCGCCTCGACGAGGTCGCCGCCGCGGTTCGTGGCGGCGCTGCACCCTGGGAGTAGAGTCCGCATGTGCTGCTCGGGCGCGATCGTGAGGTGGCGGCCATCGAGCGCCTCCTCGCCGAGGCGCGCGAGTCGCGCAGCGGCGCGCTCGTGCTGCGGGGCGAGCCGGGCATCGGCAAGTCGGCGCTGCTGGACCACGCGGTCGAGCACGCCGGCGGTATGCGGGTCCTCACGGCTCTGGGCGTCGAGGCCGAGTCCGAGCTGCCCTTCGCCGGCCTGCACCAGCTGCTGTGGCCGGTGCTCGACCGCGTCGACGCCCTCCCCGAGGTCCAGCGCGATGCGCTGCACGCGGCCTTCGGCATGTCGACGGATGGCGTGGCGGACCGCTTCGTCGTCTCCGTCGCCGTGCTCGCCGTCCTGACCGCGGTCGCTGACGACGAGCCGCTCCTGTGCGTGGTCGACGACGCGCACTGGCTCGACCGGGGCTCGGCCGACGCGATCCTGTTCGCCGCTCGCCGCCTCCAGGCCGACCCGATCGCCATGCTCGCGGCGACGCGTGAGGTCGAGGGAAGCCGGTTCGTCTCCGCCGGGATGCCGGAGCTCGTGCTCGGCGGCCTCCCGGACGCGGCAGCCGTCGCGCTCCTCGACAAGGCGCTTCCGGGCGCCCTCCGGCACCAGCTCGTCCAGGTCACGCACGGCAACCCGCTCGCCCTGCTCGAGCTGCCGCGCGGGCTGACCGAGGAGCAGCGGGCGGGGCGCGCGCCGCTGCTGCACGACGTACCGCTCAGCGCCGAGATCGAGGACGCCTTCCTCGCCCAGGTCCGCCCGCTGCCGGAGGACACGCAGCGGCTGCTCACGCTCGCGGCCGCGGACGACAGCCAGGAGCTGGGCACCGTGCTGGCCGCCGCCGCCCACCTCGGGATCCCTCGCAGTGCGCTCGACGCCGCCGAGCGCGCCGGCCTGCTCGACGCCCATGGCGAGCGTGTCCGCTTCCGCCACCCGCTGGTCCGCTCGGCCGTCTACCGGGCCGCGACCTCGAGCGAGCGCCGAGCCGCCCACACGGCGCTGGCGGCCACGCTGGTCGCCGACCGGGACGCCGATCGCCGCGCCTGGCACCGCGCCGCCGCGGCGGTCGCTCCGGACGAGGAGGCGGCGGTGGAGCTCGAGCGCACCGCCGAGCGAGCACGGGCGCGCGGCGGGCACGCGGCCGCCGCGAGGGCGCTCGAGCGGGCGGCCGATCTCGGCGCCACGCGCCGCGGCGAGCGGCTGCTCGCCGCCGCCGGTACCGCGCTCGTGGCAGGACGGGTGCATCACGTGCAGGCCCTGCTGGCGCGCGCCGAGCCCCTCCTCGGGACGCCGCTGGAGCGGGGGGAGGCTGCGCGGATCCGGCTCGAGGTCGAGATCCTCGCGGGCTCGCCCAGCCGCTACTACGCCGCGGTCGTGCAGTCCGCACGCGAGGTCCTGCCGCTCGATCGCCGCGCGGGGCTCCGCCTGATCGGGCTGGCCGGCGAGAGCGCGGGCATGGGTGGCTATCCGGACCGGTTCCTCGAGACCACCCGGCTCGCGGACGGGCTCGAGCCCTCGCCGGACGACGACCTCGACGCCGTGGCGATCCTGCTGCTGCGCGGCTTCCAGCGTCTGCTGACCGGTGATCCGCAGGCAGCCGGCCCGTGCTTCCTCCAGGCGCTCGACCGGGCGGAGGCGCTCGACGAGCCCCGGGCGCTGATGTGGACCGGCGGCGGCGCCGCGTTCGTCGGCGACCGGCGGCGGTCCCTACGCGCGCTCGACCGCGCGATCGCCCTGGCGCGGGAGCGTGGCATGCTCGGGCTGCTGCCGCACGCGCTGGGCCTTCGCGGGAACCTGGCGATCTGGGACGGGCGCCTGCCGGAGGCCGGTGCCGACGCCGACGAGGCGGTCCGGCTGGCCGCCGACATCGGCGCCGAGAACGCCCGTGCGCTGCCGCTCACGACGCTCGCCTGGCTGAAGGGCCTGCGTGGCGAGGAGGAGGAGTGCCGGCGCATGGTCGACGAGGTGCTCGAGCTGGCGACGGAGCGCGGCCTCGCGCTGCCCGCGGCGTCGGCCACGTGGGCGATCGCGCAGCTCGAGCTGGCCATGGGCCGGTGGGAGGAGGCGCTCGTGCGGCTGCTCGCGCTCGAGGAGATGCGGCCCGGCTTCGGCCACCCGCTGCTGCCCTACATGACGACCTGGGACCGAGTCGAGGCGGCCGTCCGCCTCGGCCGCGTCGACGTTGCCGAGCGGTCGATCGCGCGCTTCGCCGTCTGGACGGAGGCCACCGCGCCGACCTGGACGGCGGTCGTGCTCGAGAACTGCCGGGCGCTGACCGCGGCGCCGGAAGACGCCGGGGCGCACTTCCAGGCGGCCTTCGCGCGCCTCGACGACGCGCGGCCGCTCGACCGGGCGCGGGCGCAGCTGCACTACGGCGAGCACCTGCGGCGCGAGCGGCGGCGGATCGACGCGCGGGTGCACCTGCGCGAGGCGGTCGCGGCGTTCGAGCGCCTCGGCGCCCGCCCCTGGGTGGAGCGCGCCGCCCGCGAGCTGCGCGCCACCGGCGAGACGGCTCGCAAGCGCGACATCAGCCCGCTCGCCGAGCTGACCCCGCAGGAGCTCCAGGTGGCCCGCCTCGTCGGCTCCGGCGCCACCAACAAGGCCGTCGCGGCGCAGCTCTTCGTCAGCCCCAAGACCGTCGAGTACCACCTGCGCAAGGTGTTCGCCAAGCTCGGGATCGCCTCCCGCAGCGAGCTGTTCCGCCTCGACCTCGCTGAGGAGGAAGTGGCCGCTTAATCGGACGCCCGGATGGCGTCCGTCCGATCAGAGGACGGGCCGGATGCCCGGCCGGGCTACTCCTGTGTGTTGTCCTCGATGAGGCCGCGGAGCTCGTCGACGGCCTCGTCGACCTGCCCTTGGACGTCCTCGCGCAGCTCGGGGCCGCTGCCGCCCGAGTCCTGGAGCGCCTGGTAGCCCGCGAAGCCGGCGGCGACGAGCGCGAGCACGAGCAGGAGCGCGAGCCATTTCCCGAGCCCGCCGCGCTCCTTGCGGCGCGGTGGCGGTGCGGCCGCCGGGCGGCGCGGCGGCCGGCTCGCCGGGGCCGGCTCGTCGAGCGGCTCGAGCCGCCGCCGCACCTGCGACGGCCGCTCGCGCGGCATCGCCGACGTGGCGCTCGTCGCGCCCATCGCCCGCGTGGCCGCCGTGTCGTCCTCGCTCATCGCCCACGTCGCCTCGGTGCCGCCCTCGGGAGCGCGGCCGCGCAGCCCGTCGCGCAGCGCCGTCTCCATCTCCGCGGCGTCGGCGTAGCGCTCGGCCGGGTCGCGGTGCAGCGCGCGGGCGACGGCGAGTGCAAGGGCCGGCGAGACGCCCGAGGTCAGCTCGTCGAGGCGCGGTGGCGGGCCGGCCTCCTGGAGGCGCGCGAGATCGGTCAGCGAGGCGGCGTCGTACGGGAGCCGGCCGGCCAGCAGCTGGTAGGCGACGACACCGAGCGCGTAGAGGTCGGACGCCGGGCCCGCGGGCTCGCCGCGGGCCTGCTCCGGCGCCAGGTACGCGGCGGTGCCGAGCACCGAGCCGACCTTCGTGATGTCGGACTGCTCGGCGGCCTTGGCGATCCCGAAGTCCGCGAGCTTGACCATGCCGTCGGGGTTCAGCAGCAGGTTGCCGGGCTTGACGTCCCGGTGCACGACCCCGTTCCGGTGCGCGTAGTCGAGCCCGCGGCATGACTGGGCGAGGATCTCGACCGCCTCAGCGGCGGGCAGCGTGCCGCGCTCGCGCAGGATCTCGGCGCACGACGGGCCGTCGACGAACTCCATGACGATGAAGTTGCGGTGCGTCGCGTCGTCGAGCCCGAAGTCGAAGACCTGGACGATGTTGGGGTGCACGAGCCGGGCGGCGGCGAGCGCCTCGCGACGGAAGCGCGATACGAAGCTCGAGTCCTCGGCGAGGTGCTCCGCCAGCAGCTTCACCGCGACGTAGCGCTCCAGCCGGGTGTCCATCGCGAGCTGGACCGTGGCCATGCCGCCGACGCCGAGCCGGCGCTCGAGCTGGTAGCGGTCGGCGAACAGCCCGTCTTCGGCCATCACTCGGCATTCCCGGTGTCGGGTGCGAGCACGCCGCCGCTGTCGCCCTCACCCGGGGTCTCCTCGGGCGGGATCGTGGTCGGCTCGGGCTCGGGCGTCTCGGTCGCCTCCGGCGTGGGCGTCGGGGTGGTCGTCGGCGTGGGAGTCGCCGTCTCGGTCGCCGTTGCCTCCGGAGTCGCCTTCTCCTCGGCCTCCTTGCAGTCGCGGTCGAGACGGCGCTCGATCCGGTTCAGCCACTCGTTCATGTTCGCCTCGAGCTCGTCGTCGACCCGTCGCGGCAGCTCGGCGATCTCGGCCCGGGCGTCGTCGACCGCCGAATTGGCCTCGCTGAGGTTGTGGTCGGCGCAGGCGGCACCGATCCGGTCGACGGTGGCGACCAGAGTCTCGGCGTTGGCGGACGGGATCAGGTTGCGGCTGTTGCCGTCCTGCCCGCAGCCGACCGCCGGCGCGGCCAGCGCGGCCAGCGCAAGGGGGAGGATGACGCGGTGACGCATTTCGGCCCTCGCAGGCTAGCGGCCCTCCGGGCGTACTACTGCCCGTACTGGAGCCGTTCGGCGAGCGAGTCCGGCAGGTTGGCGGCGCGGATGGCGGCCTGCGCGCCGCCCACGTCGTACTCCGCCCGCTGCCAAACGGCCGTCATCCGGTCGGTGTCGAGCATCAGCCAGGCGGCCCGGGCGTCGCCGTCGCGCGGCTGGCCCGCCGACCCGGGGTTGAGCAGCCACTCGCCGGTGCGGAGGTCGACCTCGTCGCCCTCCCGGCGCACCGTGCCGCCCGCCGCCTCGCCCTCCGGCCGGTGGAAGGAGAGCGCCACGTGGGAGTGCCCGATCAGCGACACGCGGTAGTCGGTGGCGTCGAGGCACAGCTCGGCGGCGAGGGTGGAGAGGACGTACTCCCAGATCGGATCGCGCGGCGACGCGTGGAAGAGCCCGAAGCCCTTGCCGCTGCCGGTGGGTGAGAGGGAGAGCAGGAACTCGCGCGTCGCCGGCGTGATCACCTCCTGCGTCCAGCGGGCCGCGAGCGCGGCGCCGCGCGAGAAGTCGTCGAGGGAGATCACGTCGACCACCGCGAGATCGTGGTTGCCGGCCAGGCAGATCGCGCAGTGGGCGTCGGCCAGCGCCACGCACGCGTCCGGCTCGGCGCCGTAGCCGACGAGGTCGCCGAGGCACCACAGCTCGTCGGCCCTCGCGGCCTCGGCGGCCTCGATGACGGCCTCGAACCCGTGCCGGTTGCCGTGGATGTCTGACGCGATGGCGACGCGCATGCGTGCGGGAGTTATCGTCTATTCGGTGCCACGACGGCTCCGCCTGCCGGTCACCATCGTCGCCGCGCTGGCGGTGGCCGAGGCGGCCGTCATCGTCTTCCGCCCGCGCGACCAGCTGCAGCCGGTCGACGTGGCGCCGCAACGCTACTTCAGCACGGAGTTCATCGAACGGGCCGAGGACTTCCGTTCCGGGCAGTACGTGCTCTTCGGCGTTCGCCTCGCGCTCGAGCTCGGGCTGCTCGTGTGGGTCGTGCGCCGTCCCCCGGCGCGGCTGCGGGAGAGCTTCCGCCGCCCTGTGGCCGGCCGGCGCCGCGACCGCGGCGGCGCTCGCGGTGGCCGTCACCGTCGTGACCCTGCCGGCGAGCGCGATCGCCCGCCAGCGGGCCATGGACGTCGGCCTCGTGACCCAGAGCTGGCTCGGCTGGGCGGGCGACGTCGCCAAGGGGATCGCGATCGAGGCCGTCATCGTCGGCGCCGGGGGCGCGGTGCTGGTGTTCGCCATGCGGCGCTTCGGCCGCCGCTGGTGGGCGGCGGGAGCGGCCCTGGCGGTCACCTTCGGCGTGATCATGACCTACGCGAGCCCGATCGTCCTCGACCCGGTGTTCAACCGCTTCGAGCCGCTCAAGGCCGGGGAGCTGCGGCGGGACGTGCTCGAGCTGGCGGCGCGCGCCGACGTCGAGGTCGGCGAGGTCTACGTGATGGACGCCTCGCGCCGGACGACCGCGGCCAACGCCTACGTCGCGGGCCTCGGCTCCACCAAGCGGGTGGTGCTCTACGACAACCTGCTCGACGACTTCACGCCCGCGGAGGTGCGGCTGGTGGTCGCCCACGAGCTCGGCCACGTGCACCACCACGACGTGCCGCGCGGGCTGCTCTACCTCGCCATCGTCGCCCCGTTCGGGATGCTGGCCGTGGCCCGGATCGCCGAGCAGCTCGCTCCCGACAGCCTCGGCAAGCCCGCCGCCGTCCCCGCCGTGGCGCTGGCGATCGCGCTCGTCGTCCCCGGCATCACCTTCGTGTCCAACGGGCTCTCGCGAGCGGTCGAGGCGCGCGCCGACCGCTATGCGATGGAGCTGACCGGGGACCCCGATGACCTGATCGCGTTCCAGCGGCGGATCACCGTCAAGAATGTGTCGGACCCCGACCCGCCCGGCTGGGTCCATGCCCTGCTCGGCACCCACCCGACCGCGATGGAGCGGATCGGCCAGTCGCTGGCGTTCAGGCGCTCTCAGGAGGGCGCCGCCGCTGCACCTCGGGCAGGTTCTTGATGCCCTCCTTCGTCTGCCACTTGGACCAGTTGTCCTCCATCGCGTCGATCAGCTCGCGCATGAAGCGCGGCGAGACGCTCATGCGGGAGACGACCACGCCCGGGACCTCCTCGCTCTCGACCTCGTGGTCGACGCGCGCGAAGGTGATCGTGAACTCGTAGTCCGAGTGCGAGACGTTCGCGAAGTTCGCGTACTGGCTCGCCATGACCTCCGGTGAGGTGTGGAGGTTGATGCGGCGCTCGGCCGGCTCGTCGTCCACGCGCCTAGTATCGCAGCGGTGCGCTACACGGTGCTCGCCGTCGGCCGGGTGCGGTCGCCGTTCTCCGACGACGTGCAGCACTACGAGCGGCTCCTCACCCGCCACACCCGGCTCACCCTGATCGAGGTCCGCGAGGACGAGCAGGTGGAGCGCCGGATCCCCGAGCGCGCCTACGTGTCGCTGCTCGACGCCGGCGGCACGGTCTACAGCTCGGAGGCGTTCGCGCGCTGGCTCGAGGAGCGCCGCCAGGCGGGACGCGACGTCTGCTTCGTGATCGGCGGCCCGTTCGGCACAACGCTCTCCCGCAGCGACCACCGGCTCTCGCTGGGCCCGATGACGCTCCCGCACCAGCTCGCCCGCGTCGTCCTGCTCGAGCAGCTCTTCCGGGCGCACAAGATCCTCGCCGGCGAGCCCTACCATCACTGACGTGGCCACGCCGATCGAGGACCTCCGGGCCGCGGTGGGCGACGCCGCGGCGGAGCTGCGCAACGGCGCTCCCGCCGACTTCACGCTCGAGCGGCCGCGGCAGGCGGGCTTCGGGGACTTCTCGACGAACGCCGCGATGCTGCTGGCGCCGGCGTTGAAGGCGCCGCCGCGGGAGATCGCCGAGCGCCTGGGGGAGGGGCTGAGCGCGCGCCTCGGGGACCAGGTCGAGCGGGTCGAGGTGGCCGGCCCCGGATTCCTCAACCTCTTCCTCGCCGACGCCTGGTACACGGCCGCCGCCGCCCACATCGTCGAGGCCGGCGACGCGTGGGGCGCAGGGGTCGCGGAGCGGCCGGAGCGCGTGCTCATCGAGTTCGTCTCCGCCAACCCGACCGGCCCGCTGACCGCCGCCAGCGGGCGCCATGCGGCGTACGGCGACGGGCTGGCGCGGCTGCTCGAGCTGGCCGGCCACGAGGTCGCCCGCGAGTACTACTTCAACGACGCCGGCTCGCAGCTGATCAAGCTCGGCGAGTCGATCCGGGCGCGGGCCCGTGGCGAGCAGCCGCCCGAGGGCGGCTACCAGGCCGAGTACGTGGCGGAGCTGGCGGCGGAGATCCCGGGAGCCGCCGAGCGCGACGCCGAGGAGCTGGCGGTCGAGGGCGGCCACATCCTGATCGGGCGGATCAAGGAGACGCTGGAGCGCTACCGGGTGACGTTCGACGTCTGGTTCTCGGAGCTGACGCTGCACGAGGGCGACCCGTCGGCGATCGACCGCGCGTTCCAGCAGGTCGCCGAGGCCGGGCACCGCTACGACTCCGAGGGCGCGACGTGGCTGCGGACGACGACGTTCGGCGACGACAAGGACCGCGTGCTGCGGCGCTCGAGCGGCGATCCGACCTACTTCGCGGCCGACCTCGCCTACCTCGAGAACAAGCTCGAGCGGGGCTTCGACCGGCTGATCACGCCGCTCGGCTCGGACCATCACGGCTACATCGCCCGCATGAAGGCGGCACTCTCCACGCTCGGCGCCGACCCGGACCGGCTCGAGATCCCGATGCTGCAGTTCGTGCACGTGGTCGAGCGCGGCGAGCGCGCCTCGATGTCGAAGCGCCGGGGCGACTTCATCACGCTCGACGAGCTGATCGACGAGATCGGCGTCGACGTCACGCGCTTCTTCATGCTCCAGCGCTCGCACGACTCCACGGTCGACCTCGACCTCGACCTCGCGCGCGACCAGTCGAGCGAGAACCCCGTCTACTACATCCAGTACGCCCACGCGCGGATCGCCTCGATGCTGCGCAAGGCGGGGGACAAGCGGGTCGGCGCGGCGCTGGAGGCCTCCGCGGACGGATTGGAGCTGCATCCGGCCGAGCGCGAGCTGGTCAAGAAGCTGCTCGCCTTCCCCGCCGAGGTCGCCGAGGCGGCAGAGCGGCGCGCGCCGCACCGGATCGCCGTCTACGCGCTCGAGCTCGCCCAGACCTTCACGGCCTTCTACCGCGACTGCCGCGTGGTCGGCGCCGAGCCTGAGGCCGTCGAGTCGTTCCGGATCGGCCTCTCCGTCGCCACCAAGGGCACCATCGCCCGCGCGCTCGGCGTCCTCGGTGTCTCCGCGCCGGACACGATGTAACGGTCAGACGTCGTCGAAGAAGTTCAGGCCCAGTCGGTCGAGCGCCTCCTGGGCCTCGAGGTTGAGCTGCGTGAGCTCGCCGGTGTAGAGGAGGACGCCCATGGCGATGAGGACGGCTCCCGAGATCGCGGTGATGATCAGGTAGCGGTTGCGGAGCCAGCGGAAGGCGGCGGTGGCGCGGGTGAAGGCGACGGCGGTGATGAGGAACGGGACCGCGAGGCCGGCGGAGTAGAAGAGCAGCAGGACGGCTCCCTCGCCGACCGTGTCGCGGACCGACGCCGCGGTCAGGATGGTGCCGAGGGTGGGGCCGACGCACGGCGTCCAGGCGAACGCGAAGGCGGCGCCGGCGATCAGCGGGCCGCCCGAGCCGGCGCGGGAGATGAGCGCGTCCGGCCGCCACTCGCGGTTCAGGCGGGGGACGAACGGCGTCAGCAGGAAGAAGACGCCGAGCGCGATGATCACCACTCCCGCCACCTTGTCGAGCGTCCCGCGCTCGTCCTGGAGCGTCGAGCCGAGGCCGGTGGCGGTCATGCCGAGGGCGACGAAGACGACGGTGAAGGAGAGGCAGAAGACGATCGCGGGGAGCAGCACGCGGCTCAGGCGGCGCTCGCCGTGTTGCAGCTCGGCCAGCGAGACGCCGGAGACGGCGGACAGATAGCCGGGCACGAGCGGCAGCACGCAGGGGGAGATGAACGACACGAAGCCGACCGCGAACGCGGCGATGACCGTGGTATCGACGCCCTCCGTCACGCGTCGAACGCGCGCAGTTCTTGGTCGAGGCGGCTCGCGTCCTCGGGGTCGAGCTCCGGCCCGGCGGCGGGATCGTCGTCGCTCCGCCGCCACCGGCGCGCGAGCAGCGCCACGCCGAGCGCCGCCAGCGCGATCGCGGCTCCCGGCACGAGCCAGGCCGCGAGGTCGAACCCCTCGGGGTCAGGCTCGGCGAGGACGTCGGGACCGTACTCGGCGACGAGCGCGGCCTTGATCTCCTCCTTGCTCATCCCCTCGGCGATCCGCGCGCGGATGAACGCCCGCTCCTGGTCGGCGACCGGCGCCGTGGAGACGTTGAGCGCCGTCCGGCACTCGACGCACATGACCTCGTCCTCGATGTCGGGCAGCGTGGCGCGGGGCTCGGCCGGGGCCGCGGCGGTCAGCCCGAGCAGCAGCACGAGCGCGACGAGCGCTCTCACGTCTCTCCCAGCAGCGGAGGCAGGTGCTCGTCGAGCCAGGCCTGCGTCACGGGGCCACGGCGCATGGCGGCGATCTTGCCGTCACGGTCGACCAGGAACGTCTCCGGGTAGCCGCTGACGCCCAGCGAACGGCCGTACTCGCGGTCGCGATCGCGCAGGCTGGCGAACTTGATCTCCTTCTCGCGCAGGAAGGCCAGCGCGTCCTCGGACGCGTCCTGGGTGTCGATCCCGAGCACGAGCCCGCCCTGCGGCGAGATCTTCTCGTGCGTGCGCTGGAGCAGCGGCATCTCGGACGTGCACGGCGGGCACCACGACGCCCACACGTTGAGCACCACCACCTTGCCGGTGTGGTCGGCGAGCGAGCCGGTCCCGGCGGCGCCGAGCCGCGGAAGGTCTCTCACCGGCGCCTCGACCCGCTCGCCGGCCTGCAGCCGCTCGTCGATCGACGTGTCCGGGCCGGTCGACGCGACCCCGTACGTCAGCAGCGCCACGAGCGCGGCGGCGGCGAGCGTGATCGGCCAGTAGACGCGCGGGCGCACGCCTTCAGGGTATCCCGGTGATCAGCTAGTCTTGGCCCCGCGCGGCGGTAGCTCAGTTGGCAGAGCGGCGGCTTCCCAAGCCGCAGGTCGCGGGTTCGACCCCCGTCCGCCGCTCTCGACCTTCTCCCTGCACGTCCCGCCGTTCGACGTCTCCGCGAAACGGACCACGCCGTGGGTCCGGCCACGCTCGCGCTAGCACTATTCGTTCGGAGCGAGCGAAACGAGACGCCCGCTCTTCTTTGGGATACGGAAACTGAGCGTTGCCCCTCGGTCCGTTCCCTGGCTATCGCTTGCGATCGAGACTAGTGTGGACCGAACTGGCCTGAGTGCGCTGATGCTGCGCGCACTATTCAAAGGAGACCCGCCACCATGAGGGATGCCATCGCGACCAGGCGGTCAAGGCGACTGGTGCTCGTTGCGGTTGGGCTCCTCGCGGCGGCCGCTGTGCTCCCCCTGCTCGTGCCGCCGAGTGCGGTGGCCTGGGAGTTGCTGCGTTTGGAGGACAGGCTGGCTTTGGAGGCCACGGAGATCAGCTCCGCGAAGGTCTGTGGGGCGAGCGAGTGCAGGGAGGTCTCCGATCCGGAGGCGGCGACGGCGCTCGCGGTCGGCCCCCGCCCCCGCCCCCGGGGTACGGACACGGACCGCCCTGCGCGCGGGCTGCCCTGGTACAAGAGCACGCTCACGATCCCCGCCGAGGAGCGCGGCGAGGTGGTCCGCGTCTCCGTCACCGTGGTGCCCTCCGCCGGGCTGATGCGCGTGGGGGACGCGGACGGGGTCGTGGTCTGGGTGACCCTGCCCAGCGAGAGCAAAGAGGCCTACGCGAAGCTCACAGCCGGGCTTACGCCCCGCCCGGCGAGGACGCTTCCGGGCGTGGGCGAGGACGCGCTGCCGGTCGCCCGCGTCGACGAGGTCGTCGAGGCCCCGAGCGCGGCCACCCCGGCGCCGGCGAGCGACGGCTCGAACGTTTGGATCGTCTTGCTGGGCGGCGGCGTGCTGGCGGCGCTCATGGCGGGGTTGCTGCTCAGCGATCCGCCACCGCCGCGCGTCGACGCCGCCAGCGGCGTCCGAGGCACCGGGGTAGACCGAAGCACTCGCCCTGCAGCCCGGCACGCCCGCGCTGGACGAAGGAGCGAGCGGGCGGAAGGCAGACCGGCGCTGCTCTTGCTTCGCCTGAGGGCGGCTGCGGGCCGCTCTCAGCGTTGCACGCGGGCGGCGAGCTCGCGGAGCGTCGCGGCCTCGCGGTGAACGTCGGCGGGGGAGTTGGCGACGTCGAGCCGCGAGGCGGTGGCGTTCAGCTCGTCGGCGAGGTCGGTCACGGTGAGCTCCCGGTCCTCGCCGCGACGCCCGAAGGCGTCGCGCGACGGAGCGCCCTCCAGGCGTGAGAACCGCCGGATGAGTGGTGGCAGCGCCGTTGAGAGAATGACGGCGACGAGGACCGCGGCAGTGACGCGCGCGGGCCCTTCCTCGAACTCGTCGACGAACTCCGCGAGCACGGCGTCCGCGATCAGCATGTCGAACGCGCCGCCGACAACTGAGATCCAGACGAGCGTTGTCACGAGCGGCGTGTCGCCGCGGCGCCGAGCGCGCAGGACGAGCGATGCGTGCGAGCCCCAGAGCGCCAGCAGCCCTGCGATGCCGAACGCACGCCACACCGCATCCTCGTCGTCGAACAGCCAGAGCGCGGCGATAAGCAGCGCGTACGCCACAAGCGCCGCGACGGCGGTCGCGCCGCCGAGGCCACGTCGCCAGTCGTGCGTATCACGCCACAGTCCGGCGCCCGCCGCGCCGAGCGATGAGAAGATGCCGAAGCCCAAGCTCGACGCGATGACGCGGGCGTGCGTGTCGTCAAAGTCGCCGCTCACGAGCGCCACGACCGCCGTGGCTGCGGCCAGGCACAGGCCGGCGATCAACCCGCCGATCGCGACGCGCCGCATCCTCATGGCGGCGAGCATAGTCCGAGGCCGCGCACGCGCTCGCCGGTTGCTAATAGTCAAACGCCGGCGAGGGAGGAGACGGAGCGCGGTGGCGCCGCTTCGATCCGCGAGCCGGCCGAGAGTTGGCAACCCGCACAGGTGCGGCTGCAGCTCGACGGCACGCGTATCCGCATCGATTCCAGCGACCTAGCCGCCGACTGGCTCACTGACTTCGCGGCCCGGCTCGTACCGGCACCATCAGAACCGCCGGCGCTCCCCACGTAGACGGTGCCGCGTACGGCGATGACGTCCGCGAGGCCCAGGCATGAGCCGCGCGCAAGATGGGGATGACATGGCGAAGCCACCGTCGACGGGAGACACCATGCTCATTCTGGGCCTCATCCTGCTCATCCTCGGGCTAGTCCTGGGCGTTGGGATCCTCTACACGATTGGAATCGTGCTGATCGTCGTCGGCGCGATCCTCTGGCTGCTCGGGTCTATGAACCGCGCGGTCGGCGGCAGACGCCATTACTGGTGACCCCGGCGGGCGCTCCCCAGACCGCTGGACGTCCACCACGCACGCCACGGCGACGCCCGGCGTGACACCCGTGTCAGGCGCTGACGAGACATCGATCGCATCCTCCCCGGACGGTAGGCCTCAGCGGCTGACGTCGTAGACCAGATGCGTGACCCGGTCGCCGCGGACGATCGTGGTCGGGTCCTCCAGCCGCAGCGGCTCGGCCAGGCCGCCGGTGGCGAAGAACGGGCGGCCGGACCCGAAGACCACCGGGACCTGGTTGACGACCACCTGGTCGATCAGCCCGAGCCTGAGCGCCTGCCCGCCGATCTGACCGGCCGCCACGTCGACGACCCGGTCGCCCGCGAACTCCCTGGCGGCGGTGATCGCCTTCTCGACACCGTCGACGAACGTGAACGGCGCGGTGTCGGCGTACTCCCAGTCCGTCGGCGGCCGGTGGGTGACGACGAAGACGTGCTCCCCGGCAGCAGGCTTGCCGTTCCAGCCGTTGGTCATGTCGAACACCCGCCGTCCGATCACGTTCGCCGCCATGTCGCCGTACAGGTCCAGCATGAAGTCGGCCGACGCCTGGGTGGTCCGGGCCTCGTCGTCGGAGCCCGGGAAGCTCCAGGCGACATCGCCGTTGCCTAACCAGTCGAACAGCGGCCCGACGCCGTCGTTGTCGTCGGCCATGAACCCGTCCAGGGAGACCACCGCGCCCATGATCGTCTTGCCCATGATCTAGCTCCTTTCGGTTCAGGTCGGTGTGTCGCGCGGCGCGGTCGGGCCAGCCGGCGCGTCGGCGAGCATTTCGTCGGTCGGGGCCTCGGCGAAGGCGTCCTCGTCAGGCGTGCCGGCCTGTGTGGCGCGTATGAGGTCGGCGGCGGTGGAGCGGACCTGCCCGGCGATCTCGGTGAGCGCCAGGTCGGCGTGGCGGGTCATCGCCTCGCTCGCGCGCGCCGCGGCCCGGAGCGCGACTTGACGCGCCTCATCGCGCACCTCGGGGTCATCGAAGGCGGCGGCGAGCGCCCACACCGCCTGCCCAAGGTCAGCGACCGCGGCGGCGACGTCGGGCACCGGGGAGCCGTCTGCGCGCAGATAGCGCACCGTGTCGCGCGCGAGCACGCGCGTGTCACGGACCGCGAAGTCGACGTGCCGACCGATCTCCTCTTGACGGTCGAGCGCGGCGCGATCGGCCCACCGCAGGGGCGCCGAGCGCGCCGTCTCGCGCCCGAGGCTGAGCGCCTCCCCGAACTCCTGCATGGTGCCGTCGAGGCCGCGCGCCGCCTCCAGCGTCCGCTGGGCGCGCTCCGCGTCCCCCGTCTCGAGCGCCGCGGCGAGTTCCTCCAGGCTGCGCCCCAGGCCACCGAAGACCGCGTGAGCGGCGCGGCTGACGTGGAGCAGCGGATCAGGCGGGAACACCAACGAGTGCAAGCCGAAGGCGACGGCGCCGCCGATCAGCGCCTCGATCGGACGCGTCGGAAACAGCCCGAGGGACGCCGGCGCCGCCGAGCCGATGATGATCGCCGACACGCCCGCCTCGGTCATCAGCAGCGTTCCGCCGCCAACGAGCACCGCCGCCGACATGGCCAGCAACACCATCAGCCCGACTTGCGGCGGACCGGTCCCGAGCAGCCGCACGAGCAGGTCCGCGATCAGCACCCCGACAACCACGCCGCCCATCAGCTCCAGCGCGCGCTCGCGCTGCTGCCCCAGCGTCGCGCCAAGACAGATCACGGCGGCAATCGGGGCAAAGCCGGTCTCCTTGTCACCCAGCAGGAGCTGGGCCAGGTACCAGGCGATCACGGCGGCGCCCGCCGTCTCCAAGATCGGCCACAGCTGTGCTCGCAAGCGGCGCCGCCGAGCGGCCAGGGAAGGCCGCGCCAGCATCAGGGGCGGAGCGTCAGATATGCGATCGGCGAAACGTCTGGGGTCCACGAGGGGCGTGCGGTACAAGCGAGTGGCAATCGCGGGGGGCCGCTAGGCAGCCGCCCGCCGCGGACGACGTATGGTGACTGACCGGACCCGGCCGCCGGTCAACCTCCCCCGAGATCAGCTTTACACCGAGACCTCGGCGATCAGCTCGAGCTCGCTTGGCGTGAACTCCGCAACGTGCTCGCGCACCACTCTCATTCGCTGACCGAACTCAGGGTTGGATTTCCACGCGTGCATGTCCTCAACGGTTTCCCGTGCGGAGGAAGCGAGTCGACTGCGTGACGGAGCGATGAGTTCGGCGCGACGCGCCGGTCCTAACCCCACAGGTCTCGACAGGCGGCCACCGGCGATCTACGAGCCGCCTACGCTGACGTGACGAACGGCCATAGGAGGCGCACGATGCCCGAGCACAAGATCGGAACCCGCGAGGAATGGCAGGCGGCTCGCGATGAACTTGCGAAGCTCGAGTCCGAGCACGCCGAACTCGGCCAGAAGGTGACCGAGCAGCGACGTCAGCTTCCCTGGGTCCCGGTGGAGACGGAGTACCGGTTCGACACCGAGGACGGAAAGAAGACGCTCGCCGAGCTCTTTGACGGGCGCTCGCAGCTCCTCGCCTACAACATCATGTTCGGGCCCGACTACGAGCGCGGCGCCTGCCCCGGGTGCTCGAACCTAGGGGATGAACTCGACGCCACGCGCGTGCATCTGAACCACCGCGACGTGACGCTGATCTGCTTCTCGCGCGCGCCGATCGATCGGCTCATCGCCTACAAGGAGCGGATGGGTTGGCAGTTCCCCTACGTCTCGACCAACGGGACGGAGTTTCCCTTCGACTTCGGGCTCGCCCTCACGCCCGAGCAGGCGCAGGACGTCCCCGGGGTCAAGGAGATGGTCGACAACCCGCCCGAGTGGCTCGAGGACTGGGGGCGACAGGTCGGAGCCAAGCTCGAGGACGGCCTGCGCGAGAACCCGAGCTTCATCGCCTTCGCGCGTGAAAACGGGAGCGTCTACCACACCTACACGGTGTCGGCCCCCGATCCGTTCGTTGCGCCGTACAACTCGTTCCTGCTCAAGCGAACGCCGAAGCCCGAGCCCGAGGAGCCTCGCGCCTGGCGCAAGGACGAGTACCCGGACTGATCGTCAGCCGCCAGGAATGGCAGGCCGCACGCGACGAGCTGCTGGCGATGGGGCGCCATAAGGACGACTCGCAGCTCCACTGGATCCGGCGACTCGACGAGTACTGATGGAGACGGCGACCCTCAATCGCGTACCGCCGCGGTCCGGGCCGGTCCAGGTCGGCGTGGTCGCGTCGCTGCTCGTGGTCGCGGCTGGGGCGTGGGCGGTGACCGGCGATCGCATGGGCGGGATGGATGCCGGCCCGGGAACCGAGCTCGGCGGCCTCGGCTGGTTCGCCGTCGTGTGGGTGACCATGATGGCGGCGATGATGCTCCCGTCGATCGCCCCGATGGTCCTGGCGCACGCGCGAGCTCAGATCGCGGCCACCCCGGCCTTCGTGGGCGGGTACCTCCTCACGTGGGCGGCCGTCGGCATACTCGGCTACGCGCTCGTCGAGGGGGTGCGGTCGCTGGATCTCGGCGTCCTCGCCTGGGACGAGGCGGGACCGTACGTCGCGGGCGGCGCGATCCTCGCCGCGGCCCTCTACCAGGTCAGCCCGCTGAAGAACCGCAGCCTGCGCCGCTGCCGCAACCCGCGCGCGTTCGTGTCCGAGCGCTGGCGGTCCGGTCCCGTCGGCGCACTGCGGATGGGGATCGACCACGGTCGGGTGTGCGTGGCCTCTAGCTGGGCGCTGATGGCCGCGCTGTTCGCACTCGGGGTGATGAGCGTCAGCTGGATGGTCCTCGTCGCCGCGCTGATCGCGACCGAGAAGCTCGTGCCGTGGCAGACGGTCGCCACCCGCGGGATCGCGGTTCTGCTCGCGGTCCTCGGGATCGCCCTCGCCTTCGCACCCGAGGACATGCCCGGCCTGACGGTTCCGGCCCCGCCGGACGCCTCCCCCGCGATGAAAGAGATGAGGCTCCGGTAAGTCGACACCAAGGGCGCGTCAACGCCCATCCGGCATACCTCCTCCTGTCGACCACGTATCCGACCTGGAGGATTTCGAATGCATCGCAGGACACCCGTCCTCGCCGTCGTGGCGGGGCTGGCAGTGTTGGCGCCCGCGGCGTCGGCTGACCCTGGCGACGTCGTGAACAAGGCCGAGGCCAATTTCGGGACCCTCGCGACCGCTGCAACGGTTGAGAAGATCGAGGGCAAGGAGGGCCTCGACCTCCGGGCGACGGGTTCCGACGGACGGCCCGTCGACGTCGAGGCGCTCCTCGATGACGACCGCGCCAAGCAGCGTGACGCGTTCGGAGCGCTCGACGTCCGGCTCGTCCGCCACCTCGACGGACTCGCCGACGACGAGCGCGTGCCCGTCGCGATCTGGCTCGTCGAGCCCGAGCGTCCGCTCGGCGAGCGGCCGGAGGAAGGCGCCCGCTCGGAAGACGTCGACAAGCTCGCGCAGCTCCAGACCGAGCGACGCGCCGCCCAGGTCGCAGAGGTGACGACGCCATTCCTGGAACGACTCCGCCGGTTCGACGAGGAGGCCGCCGCGTCGACCTCGAGCCCGCTCGTGTGGGCTACGCTGCCGGCCGGCGTCGTCCGCGAGCTGGCGAGGGATGAGCGGGTCGACACGATCTACGGCGACCTCGAGCAGGGTGGCCCGGAGACGAACCTGTCGCGTGAAGTCGTCGGCGCGAACCTCGCGCCCGCCAACACCCTCGACGGCGCGGGCGTTCAGGTCGGCATCGTCGAGAGCGGCGGCGTCGCGGACACGACCAACCCGTTCATGAGGATTGAGCGGAACGACCCGGGACCGTCATGCGGCACGTCGACTGCCCACGCGACCGGCGTCGCCGGGATCATCGGCGCCCGGCCGGGAGTGGCTCGCATCTTCTCCTTCCCGATCAGGAACACACTCCAGGGCTTTGCGCCGGCGTCGCGGCTGTCGGTCGGGAGCTGGTGCAGCACAGGTGACAACCGGCCCCGCATCGACTCGGCGGCCAACTGGGGCGCACGTGTCATCACCAACTCCTACTGGACCGACGCGACCGGCGCGGTGACCGCCGACGACCGTCACGCCGACGGTCTCGTGCACGACCGCTGGCGACTGTTCGTGAAGTCGGCCGGCAACCGCGGCACGGGAGACGGCCGCGTCACCTCACCTGGCAACGGTTACAACGTCCTAGCTGTCGGCAACGTCGACCTGCGCGGCACCCCCGCGCGCGCGGACGACGTGATGTCGGCGACGTCCAGCTTCGTCGACCCGACGTCGACGGTCGGCGACCGCGAGAAGCCGGAGCTCTCGGCGCCCGGGACGAACATCCAGATGCTTGCGAACGGGTCTCCGTGGATCGGCCAGACCGACAGCGGCACGAGCTTCGCCGCGCCGATGGTCGCCGGGACGGCTGCCCGTCTGATCCAGCGCAAGCCGTTCCTCGGCATCTGGCCCGAGCAACTCCGCGCAATCCTGATGGCGAGCGCGATGAACAACATCGAGGGCGCGACACGGCTCTCCGACGTCGACGGCGCAGGGATGATCGCCGCCGACACGGCCGCCCGGATCCTCGACGACAACCGCCACGGCGGCCGGCACGTCGACTGCGGCACGTTCGGCAGCTCGCAGGTCGTGTCGTCGACACAGCTCGCTGCAAATCAGCGACTTCGCGCCGCAATCTCCTGGACGGCCGACCCGTCCGCTGTCGACCACGCGAACCGGCCGAGCGCCGACCTGGATCTTGAGGTGCGCGGTCCGAGCGGGCCGGTCTTCTCGTCGAGCTTCGACAACACCAGCGAGATAGTGGACCTGCGGGCGCCCACGCCCGGGACCTACGAGATCCGCGTGATCAACTTCCGCTGCGCGCGCTCCACCTTCGTCGGGTGGGCGCACACGAGCGGCTGATCGCGCTCACCGATTACGACACGGGGCGCCGGCTCGTCCGGCGCCCCGGTCACCGAGCGACCCGCGCTCGAGCACGGTATGCGTCGTCCAGCCGTACGCTTTCGAGCGTGACGTTTCCGGGCGCCATCGAGGGGGACGTGGCGGCGCGCGCGCGGGCCTGGCGTGATGGGGCGCAGGCCGCGGTGTGTGACGTGCTCGAGCCGTGGACGTACGGAACGGTCGTGCGAGCGACGCGTTACCCGAGCTACTTCGACTTCAACGTCGTTCGCGTCGAGCGGCAGCCGGCGATGAGCGTCAAGGAGCTGATGGCGTTCGCAGACGAGGCGCTTGCGGGGCTCGCGCACCGGCGCGTGGACTTCGACGTCGTCGCTGCCGCCGAGCCGCTGCGGCCCGGATTCGAGGCCGCAGGCTGGAAGGCGATGCGCCTGCTGTGGATGCGCTTCGAAACGATGTCGCCGTCACCCGGGCCGCACATCGCTGTTGAGCCGGTCCCCTATGACGCCGTGCACGCGTTGCGCGTCATCTGGCATCAGGAAGACTTTCCCGACCAAGATCCCGGCGCTTACCACGCACAGTCGCGCGAGGTCGCCCTCCGCCGCGGCGCTCAAGTCTTGGTAGTGCGTGAACGTGGCGCGCCGGTGGCCTTCGCACAGCTCGAGCGCGATGGTGCGGCGGCGGAGATCACTCAGGTCTACGTCCACCCGGAATATCGCGGCGGCGGACGAGGCACGGCGATTACCCGCGCCGCCATTGAGGCGGCGAGTGACGTCCGCGATCTCTGGATCGTCGCGGACGACGAGGACCGACCCAAGGAGCTCTACGCTCGACTCGGGTTCCGAGCGGCGTGGACGACGATGGAATTCCTCCGTGTGCCGTGACCGCGGCACCGGTTCCGCGGCCGGCGATGACGGCTGGCGATGTCGCCCTGGCTCTTCGGGGCCAACACGTATCGGGCATTCGCGCGGATGCTGGCCTCGAGCACCGAGGAGTCCGAAGTGCGTGACCCATGGGTCACTCGGATGTGGAAGCTGCCGGCGACGGTGGTGTCGACGACGTTGGAAGAACCCCTCGACTGGCCGAATGCGACCGTCGTGAGCGGTGACGCCGTCGACGTCGTCGCCCGGCTCAAGGAGCAGTCCGAGGTGCCGTTGCGCTCGCACGGCAGCCTGTCGATGAACCGGGCACTGATGGCCGCCGGTCTGGTCGACCGCGTTCAGGTCACGCTCTTCCCGGTCATCACCGGTCAGACCGGGCTTGACCCGATCTTCCAGGGTGCGGCCGACTTCGACCTCGAGCTGATCGAGAGCCGGACGCTCGACGGTCACATCCAAGAGCTCGTCTACCGGCCCACCCTGCATGTCTGAGCCCGTCCATGCACGCCGACCGCATTCGCAGGAGGCGCCGGCCACGCGAAGATTCGCTAGTCGCGACGTGATGCGGCGGCGCAGGGTGGTAGACGGACTTCGACACGTCGGGGCCGGATGGATCGCTGCAGTCTCGGACGGCCCCCGCGCGGATCGGCGCGACGTTGCGGTTCCTACGGATTTAGGGTTGCGTTCAGGTGCCGATGTTCTGATGTGACTGCCGTGCGCCGCCTGCCGCTCACACTTCGCGCGCTGATGCTCGTCCCGCTGCTCGCGGTGCTCGCCGACCAGGCGCGCGTCACGCTTGCGTGCGCGCGGGGCGGCCAGAGCTGCCTGGAGACCGCGGGCCAGGGCTCGCTCGGCGTTGCCGGTGTGGTCGTGCTCGTGCTGTTCGCGCTCGTGCTCGCGTTCGGCGTCGGGCGGCTGCTCGTGCGCGAGCAGCGGATGCTGGAGCGCTGGCTGATCGGCGCCGCCGGGGTCGCCGCCGTGTGCGCCGGCCAGGCGCTGTTGGCGGGCACGATCGGCGATGCCGGAGCGCTCGGCGGCGGGTGGCTCGAGCTCCTCGCGATGTGCGTTGCCGCGGGCGGCGTGATCGCGCTCGCGCTCCGGGTGGCGCCCGCCATCGTCCAGTCGCTGCGGCCGAGCGCGCCTCGCCCGCGGCCCATCGCGATCTTCGCGGTCGCCGCTGCAACACCGGTCGCCCGGCGCGTACTTGCGCCGCTCGCCACCGCGGCCGCCGGCCGTGCTCCTCCGCTGACGCTCCGCTGAGCGCCCACGGGCGCTCGGCACCGCGCCCGTATCCACAGCGTCAAAGGAGCTCTCATGTCAACCACCCCAACCAAGCGCGAGCTGCGCGAGCAGCGCCGCGCAGAGCGCCGCGAGGCCGAGCGCGCGCAGGCCGCGCGTGAAGCCCGCCGCCGCCGCGCGTGGCGGCTCGCAGCGGTCGCCAGCGTTGCTGTCGTCGCGGTCGTGATCGCGATAGCCGTGTCCTCGGCCGGCGGAGGCGCTCAGCCGAGCGGCCCCGCCACCGGCGGCACCGAGGCCGCGGCGTTGTTCGACGGCATCCCCGAGCACAACGGGGTGCTCGGCGCGCCGAACGCGCCGGTCACGCTGACTGAGTACGTCGACCTCCAGTGCCCGGTCTGCGCGGCAGCCTCCAAGCAGACCCTTCCCACGATCGTCAACGATTACGTGCGCACCGGCAAGGTCAAGCTCGCCGCT
The DNA here is from genome assembly GCA_963730535.1 of uncultured Solirubrobacteraceae bacterium. GTDB lineage: Bacteria > Actinomycetota > Thermoleophilia > Solirubrobacterales > Solirubrobacteraceae > DASSUW01. The sequence goes on along the minus strand of CAVSRU010000014.1, from coordinate 78,677 downwards.
CGCACGCTGCACTTCATCGGCCCGGACTCCACCCGCGCCGCGAAGGTGGCGGCGGCCGCGGAGCGCCAGGGGCGGCTGTGGCCGTTCCTCGAGGCGTTCTACGCCAACCAGGGGCAGGAGAACTCGGGCTATGTGACCGACGCGTTCCTGCGTCGCGTCGCCACCGCGGCCGGGGTCAACACGGACGCCGCGTTCGCGGGCGCCGACTCCCAGTTCGCCCAGCGGCGGCTCGACCGCGCCAACGCGGACGCCCAGCGCCTGGGCATCGACTCCACGCCGACGTTCACCGTGGCGAAGGGGAGCGGCGCTGCGCGCGTGCTGGACGCCAACGGCCTGAACCCGAGCTCGGTTGCCGCGGCGCTCGACGCGGAGCTGGCCCGGTGAGTGCCGCCGCGCTACGGGTCAGCTCCGCGGTCGTGGGCGCGATCGGCCTCGGCATCGCCGGCTACCTGACGGCCGTGCACTACAAAGGCGGGGTGCCGGTGTGCGCGGTCTCGCACGGATGCGCGACGGTGCAGCAGTCCCACTACGCCGAGCTCGCCGGCATACCGGTCGCGCTGCTCGGCGTGATCGGCTATGCCGGGATCCTGCTCACGCTGCTGCGCGACGACGAATCGGCACGCGCCGCGACCGTGTTCCTCGCGCTCGTGGGAGTCGGGTTCTCGGCGTGGCTGACATACGTCGAGGTGGCCAAGCTGGACGCGATCTGCATCTGGTGCGTCGGCTCGGCCATGTGCATGCTCGCGCTGGCGGGGCTGTCGGCGGCGCGTATGCTCGGCGCGCCGCCGATGCGCTGATCTACGCCGCCAAGGTGGGCGTCCGATGAGATCGCAGCCGGCGCAGCTGTTGGTCGTCCGCGCTGCCGTTCCTCACACGGGGTGAGTGGTTAGGGTCTGCGGTGGATGGTCATCCCCGAAGAGGTAGGGCTGGTTCCGCTGTTCGCAGGGCTGGATGAGGCGCAGCGCGAGCGGCTCTCGCGCGTCGCAGCGGACATCAGCCTGGCATCGGGGGAGTACGCGGCAGCTCAGGGAAGCGAAGCTGCGCTGTTCGCTGTGCTCGACGGTCGCATCGAGGCGGTCCAGCGCGCCGACGGCGTCGAGCGCGTGGTCGGCGGGCGGGATACCGGCGAACTCTTCGGCGAGGTCCCGATCACGCTCGGGACCGTGTTCCCAGTCGGCTTCCGCGCCGCCGTGCCCTCGCGTGTGATGCGGATTGAACCGCGCGACTACCACGCCATCGCGTCCGCAATGCCGGACGTCGCGAAGGAGGTTGGACGGCTCGCCTCGCACCGCATGAGCGGGCGAGGTGGTCTGCAGGGGCTAGCGGCAGACCCTCCTGCACCCCGCGCGATCGTGGTAGGGCATCGCTTGGATCCGGCATGCAGCGAGCTGCGCCGGTTCCTCACCAGCAACCAGGTGATCTTCGAATGGCTATCTTCGGACACGCCGGCGAGGCTGGAGCGGTGGGACGGTCCTCTGCCGGCCGAAGCAGACATGCCCGCTATCCGCGTCGTCGGGGGCAAGACGGTGATGCGGCCCCAGCTGCGGCGCGTCGCCGAGCTGCTCGCTCTCGGGACCGAACCAGAGCTCGCCGATTACGACGTGGTCATCGTCGGCGCCGGCCCGGCGGGGCTTGCGGCCGCGGTCTACGGTGCCTCGGAGGGATTGCGCACTATCGTCGTCGAGCGGGAAGCGCCCGGGGGCCAGGCCGGCACGTCGTCGCGGATTGACAACTACCTCGGCTTCCCTGCCGGGGTTTCCGGCGACGAGCTCGCCAGTCGGGCGCTGCAGCAGGCACGCCGCTTGGGAGCGGAGATACTCGTGACCCGGTCGATCCTCCGGATCGACCCGGATACGCGCCAGGTTCACCTCGACGGCGGTGACGTCCTCCGCGCTCGGACGATCATCCTCGCTTGCGGAGTGTCCTGGCGACGGCTGCCACTCGACGGCTTCGAACGTCTCGCAGGCAGGGGCGTCTCCTACGGCGCGTCGCGCAGTGAGGCGGCGAGCACACACGGCGAGGACATCCATATCGTCGGCGCCGGCAACTCGGCAGGCCAGGCGGCGTTGTTCTTCTCCACGCACGCGCGGAGCGTGACGTTGCTCTGCCGTAGCGACACGCTCGGCAAGAGCATGTCGCGCTATCTCATCGACCGGCTCGCGACACGCGCGAACATCGCGGTCCGTTCCGGCGCCGAGGTCGCCGGGGTCGATGGCGAAGCGTCTCTGGAGGCGATCGATGTTCGCGACCGCGAGACCGGCGCGGTGACGCGGCTGAGCTCCGGAGGCCTGTTCATCTTTATCGGTGCCGATGCGGAAACAGGCTGGCTTCCGAACGACATCGCCCTCGATCCGAACGGTTTCGTCCTCACCGGCGCGGACATCGGCCCGTCGGGACGCTGGACACTGGATCGCGACCCCTACCTCCTCGAAACAAGCGTGCCGGGAATCTTTGCCTGCGGCGACGTCCGGTTTGCGCCGGTCAAGCGCGTCGCTGCCGCGGTCGGCGAGGGCAGCATGGCGATCGCATTCGTCCACCAGTACGTTCGCGAGACCGTCGTGTAGATCGCCCTCCAGATCACCTAGCGTCAGACGACGGGCGGCGAGCCCGACGCGCGTTGCGCGTGGCCGCCGATGAGTGAGCTCTCCCGATCGTCGGAACGCTGTCGGTCCTCGTCGATCGATCTCAGTTTTCTTCGGGCGCAAGCGCGGTGATGGCGTCCACCTCGTCTGGCGTCAGTGAGATGTGAGCGGCGGCGAGGTTCTCCTTGAGGTGCTGGGTGCTGGTGGTGCCGGGGATGGGCAGCGCCTGCTCGGTGCGGTGCAGCTGCCAAGCGAGAGCGATCTGCTGAGGCGTGGCGTCGTACTTCTCGGCGATCGGGTCGATCGCAGCGTGGAACGGCTCGCCCTCGTGTCCTCGGGGGATGGCGCCCGGGTGCCAGGGGGAGAAGACGATGCCGGCGTCCTGGGCGACCTGCCGCACGCCGGCGCCGAGGCGGACGGCGACGTTGTAGTGGACGGTCACGGCGGCGATGTCGGTGATCGACAGGGCGGTGCGGAGTTGCTCGGCACTGACGTTGGAGAGGCCGATGTGGCGGATGAGGCCGTCCTGGCGCATCCCCGCGAGCGTCGCGACGATCTCCTCGAACGGAGCGTCGGTCATCGTCGGCGTGTGCAGGTAGTAGAGGTCGATGTGGTCCAGGCCGAGCCTGCGCGCGCTCATGTACGCCGCGTGCCGGAGGTAGTGCGGGTTCCCGACGGCGCCCATGTCGGTGTACTCGGGGCCGCTGCGGACGAACCCGCCCTTGGTGGCGATGACCAGCTCTTCTGGATACGGGTGCAGGGCCTCGCGGATGAGCTCCTCGTTGGAGTGAGGGCCGTAGGCGTCGGCCGTGTCGATGAAGGTCACGCCCGCGGCGACAACCTCTCGCAGCAACGCGACGCCCTTGTCATGGTCGGGGTATTCGCCCCAGACCTTCGGTCCGGTCAACTGCATCGCCCCGTAACCGATGCGCCCAACGGTCAGGTCGCCGCCGATCGTCACGGCTTCGTCGACGTGCGTGACTCGGGTCATTACGCGGCCACCTCCTGGAATCCGTCCCGGTCGGGGTCGCCGTCCTCCTGACCATGATTGGCGCGCAGCCGGCGAATCAGGTGCTTGGTCATGGCGTCGATCATGCCCGCCGGCGGTCGACCCATCGTCCCCCACCGGGCGACTCTTTCGCGTACCGCATGCGGGGTAGGCGCCATATTTGCCCCCGCCACCTGACCGCGACACCACCGAACTGAGAGGCCCCATGAGCCAGCCACGGCCCACCGATCCGATTGGATCCATTGGATGGACCGAACGCACCGGGGGAGTGCTGACCGCTCGTGAATGCCTAACGCTTGCCCCGCCCCTGCTGCGGGGGGAGCTCAGCATTCTTGTCGGCCGTCTCGCGATGGCGCTCCGAATGCACTCGGGACGCCGGAGTTCCATCGATCCGGCGAGCCTGGTGCCTCCCGACTCCCCTCTCGCAAGAGATGCCGAGGTCGCCGCGCAGGACCTCTTGTCACCAGCACTCCTCAACCATTCCAGTCGTGCCTACACGTGGGGCGCGGCCATCGCCGCACTTCACGGGATCACGTTCGACCGTGAGCTCATGTACCTGGCTGCAATGTTCCACGACACCGGGATCCCGAGCCCGGTACCCGAGGTCGACTTCACGGTTCGCAGCGCCGCGTTGGCACGCGAGTTCACCGACAGCCACCACGTGCCTGCTGATATCCGCGAGCTCGTTGCAAACGCGATCGCCATGCACTACACCCCCGGCGTTGGCCTCGAATCCGGTGCCGAGGCCTACCTCCTATCTGCCGGCGCAGCCGTCGATGTGTTCGGCCTACGCAGCAACGAGATACCCGATGCAGTCCGCCAGAGCGTCGTCCAGGAGTACCCGCGGTTGGGCTTCAAGCGGGAGTTCGCCGGGCTTCTCCGAGCCGAGGCCAAGCAAGTCCCCCGTGGCCGCGCCTGGTACCTGCACCGCTTCGCCATGAGCGACCTAAGCATTCGGCTCGCGCCCTTCCGTGGTTGATGTTTGATGGCGGGAGGCCCTGAAGATCACTTCACCGACTAGCGTCAGGGGCCGCTGAACGGCACGACGTCCTGCTCGCAGACGGTGCCGGGCGCGGGGGTCTGACGGTCGATGAGGTAGCGGGCGATCGTCTCGTCGGCGCAGGCGGAGAGGAATAGGGACGTGTGTCCCCAGACGTGCACTGTCAGCAGTGCCGAGTTGGGGAGGAGGCATTGACGGTCTGGGCGGGTAGATCAGCGGTTCACGAATCCAGCGCCGCGAGGGTCGACCAGTCGCCGCCGCAGGCAACGCCGTCGTCGTCGGCTCAAGCCCATGCGGTTCTGAGCCGCTGACCGTCGGCGCGTTGGGACTCCGTCAGGTGACGCACCGACTTGTGCTGGACGTCCTTGATCGCCTGATACGCCTCGAGGTAGCGGTCGACCCAGAACCGGTACTCCTGGTGGCGCTCCTGGTTGGGCTCCAGCACGCGCTCGGTGTGCACCATCTCCCGGCCCGCTGTAGGGATGTCGGCGTAGATGCCGGCCCCGATCGCCCCGAGCATCGCCGAGCCCAGCACCGGACCCTCGGACACCTTCGTGAACCCGATGGGCACGTTCGAGACGTCGGCGTGCAGCTGCATCCACAACTCGCTCCTCGCCGGCCCGCCCGAGACAACGTTGATCCGCGGCTCGAAGTTGTGGGCCCGCATGGTCCGGAAGATGTCCTCCGTGCCGTAGCAGATCGCCTCGATGATGGCGCGGAAGACGTGGCCAGGCCCGTGCCCCAGCGAAAGGCCGGAGATCATGCCGCGGGCGTAGGGGTCGGTATGCGGAGTGCGGTTGCCCTGGAAGTACTCCAGGACCACCAGTCCGTCCGAGCCCACCGGGACCTTCAGGGCCATTTCGGTGAGCACGTCATACGGGTCGACTCCACGCCGCTGCGCCTCGGCGGCCGCGTCGCCCGCGAAGTTGTTCTTGAACCAGGCCACGACGGAGCCGGTGGAGACCTGCCCGGCCTCGACCGAGTACTGCCCGGGGATCAGCGCGTCCGTGTAGGAGCCCCAGAAGCCCTGACCGTGGACGGGCTGGGGCGCCTGGCCGATCATGACGTGCGAGGAGCCGGTGATTAGCGCAATCTTGCCCGGCTCGGTGACGCCCAGCCCCAGGGCGCCCATGTAGGCGTCCAGGCCGCCCTGGCCGACCGGGGTGCCCTCCTTCAGGCCCGTCGCCTCGGCCACCTCTCGGGTAACACCGCCCACGAGCACGCCAAGGTCGGTGATCTTCCCTGGGTACTTGTCCACCGCATCGCTCGCGCCGACCGCGTCGTAGAGGCTCGCGGGGTACCCGCCGCTGTCACGGTCGTGGTAGTACTTGGTCGCCGCCGTGTTGATCGAGTTGGTCCACTCGCCGGTGAGCTTCTTGGTGAGCCAGTCGGCGGCGTCGGTGATGTAGCGGGCACGCGTATAGGTGTCGGGCTCCATCTCCTTGAGCCAAAGCACCTTGGGGAGTCCCCACTCGGCCGAAACGGCGCCGAAGCCGTTGTACTTCAGGGCCGGATCTCCGGTCTCAGAGATGCGCTTCGCCTGCTCGGAGGCGCGCACGTCCATCCACAGGATGGCCGGCCGCAGGTGGTTCCCGTTCTCGTCCATCGCCACCACGGTGGCCGCGGTGGTGCCCGCGCCGATGCCGGCGATGTCCTCGGCGGCCACGCCGCTCTTCGCGAGCGCGCGCTTGGTCGCGCCGATCAGGGCCTCCCACCACTGGTCGGGATCCTGCTCCGCCCAGCCCGAGCGCGGGAAGCTTGTTGGGAACTCACGCGCCTCGAAGGCGACGGGCGCCCCATTGCGGTCGAAGATGCCGACCCGGCACCCACCGGTCCCGTAGTCGATGCCCAGCACGTGCTGACTCTCGGCCATCGCTCTCCCTTTCCCTGCTGAAACGCTGCCTTCGAGAGCGCGCAACCCTTCCCATCGCCGTCAATCGGCGGTCATCTCGGCGCTGACCGGGCTGCGGCGCCCAGCCGAGGCCGGCCCCGGTCTGCCATAGAACCGGCCCCAGGGCATGTTGAGCGGCTGCTCCAGTCCGACGACCTCGTACAGGTGCCGCAAGAGCGGGAAGTCGTCCGCGCCAATGATCCCCCGCTCGGTGAGAGGGCCGAGCGCACCGCCGATGACGTTGATCGCCGCGGCGCCCTCCAGCGTTGGGTTGCCCAGGGTGGCCGCCGCCTCGGCGAAGCCCATTCCGGCCCCCAGCAGCTTGCCGACGCGGACGTTGCGCCCGCCCGCGCTGGTCACGTAGCAGTCGCCCACCGACGGCAGGCCGGTGGCGGTCTCCGGCCGCCCGCCCAGAAGCTCGACGAACTGCGTCATCTCGATCGCAGCCTGCGCGAACAGCGCGGCCTCGTAGTTGTGCATGCGGTAGAGGCCGTCGGCCTCGCCGCGCTGCTCGAGCACTCCCGCGGCCATGCCGACCCCGAGCGCGTAGCAGTTCTTCGTCGCCGCGCAGACCTCCGCGCCGACCAGATCGGTCGAGGTCCACACGTGGTAGCGCTCCGTCCGCCACATGGCGGCGAGGCGGTCCAGGGCGGCCTCGTCGTGGCCGGCGAACACGACGCACGTGTCGTGCCGCACGGCCACCTCGCCCGCGATCGAAGGGCCGACGATGGCCGACCAGGTCACCTGCGAGCGCATCTCCTCGGGTACCTGTTCGGCGAGCACGTCGGGCAGAATGCGCAGATCGCCGGCGTCGTTGGCCTCCATCCCCTTGGCGATGGCGATCACGTGCTGGCCGGGCATGAGCAGGCCCGCGAGCTGCTCGCCCGCCCATCGTACGCCGAAGGAGTTGACCCCGCTGAGCACGACCTCCGCGCCGTCGAAGGCCTGCGCGGCCTCCTCGAGCTGGTAGGCCGTCACGGCCGACGGTAGCTTGATCTTCAGCCCCGGGTGCGTGCCGTCGGCCCGCACGCTGTCAATGATGTCCCTGTCGAGGTGGGTGCCCACCAGGCGGATCTCGTGGCCGTTGTCGGCGAGAGGGACAGTGAGCGCCGAGGCCATGATGCCCGACCCAAGCATCGCGACGGACGTCATGGCCCGATTGTGTCACGTCTCCGCGACGACCCGGCGCCAGCCCCGTTTCGCTCTAGGGCGCGATGTAGATGTTCTGATCGAGCGCTCCTTGGGAGAGACAGGCGTCGGCGATCGTCGGCGACTCGTACGCCGGGGCGTCGATGTCGTTCGGCACCCAAGTGCAGGTCTGGAAGCCGTCGAATCCGTCGGCGTCATCGTCGGCGCCGGTCTCGCGCGGATCGCTCCCGGGCACGAGGTCGCGCGTGTCGGTCCACACCGCCCGCACGGTGCTCCCCACGGCGGAGACGTAGTTGTAGTCGCCGAAGAACGGCGAACGGGCCGCGCCGCGGACCTCCCAGTTGGGATTACTGCCGGCCGTGCTGAGCTGTTGCTCGGTCCAGCCGACCCCGTCGGCCGACCGCGCGAGGATCGCTTGCACGACGTTCCCGGAGTTCACGCCGGCAGCCGTGTTGCCTGGCGGCAGGCTGGGCGAGTAAGCCGGATCGGTGCGCGAGTCCTGGAACACGACCGAGATCACTCCCCCTGCGGACGTGATGTCGGGGAAGAACTGGTGCCCGGTGGGCGCGCTGTCGAGCGTCGTCGGAGCGGCGGACCAGGTCAGCCCGTCGGGGGAGTTGCGCACGAAGATCTTGGCCTGGCCGGCGGCCGTCTCGGCGCTGTAGACGACGTGGACGCCCCTGGCGTCGGCGGCCACGGCGGACTGGCTGGAGAAGCGTGCGAAGGTCAGGCCGCTCGGGCACGCGAACGGGCCGTCGCCGCACGCGTCGGCGCCGCTGCCGCTGAACTGAGTCGAGTCGAACGGCGTGATGCCCGCCACCAGCTGCGGCGCCGAGAACGATTCGCCGCCGTCGGTCGAGCGCACGAGCCAGATCGCGTCCGCCGTCGACTTCTGGTGAGCGATCGCCCGGAACGTGACGTACAGCGTCCCGTCCGGGCCGACCGTCGCATCCGCGAACTGCTCCTCCCCGAGTCCGGGAGTGATGCGCACCGGCTTCGAGAACGTCTGCCCATGATCGGTCGAGCGCGCGAAGTGCAGCGTGTTATTGGCGGCCTGGCCCGGATACTGCGCCCACAGCACGTAGACGTTCCCCGAGACCGGGTCGGCGGTCACGTTGATCTTGTCCTGGAAGAGCCCCCACACCGACGGTGTCCCGCGGTCCACGCGAACCGTGCGCACATAGCGGGCCCCGTCCTGGTCGTACGTGGCGACGTACACCGAGCCGTTGGTGGGCTTGGCGCGGTTGAAGCAGATGAAGCCGTAGAACAGGCGCCCGGCGCCGTCGAACGCCTGCGTCGGGTCGCCGGCCGATGCGCAGCTGCCGTGCGTCGGCGACGCCGTCCCCGCGGCCGAGGTGTCCGCGGGGTAGCCCGGCACGAGGCTGTTGGTCCAGGTGGCGCCACCGTTCGTCGAGCGGTAGTAGCCGCCCCACACGTTGCCCGACCCGTTCTGGATCTCCGCGCAGTAGTCATTCGAGCCCGCGACGACGATCGCGGCGTTGCGCGGATTCACCGCGACGCTCGGCTCATTCTGGGTTCGCCGTCCAGTGCTGCACGACAGCATTGTCGCGTCGGTCCCGCCGTCGTAGCGGGCATAGCTGCCTGGGGTGGCGTCACGCGTGACTCGGGTGTCGGCCTGAGCCTGAGCCGATTGACCGGCGGCGGCGACGACCGCGACGAGCGCCGCACTGGCTGCGGACCGGCTTCGCTTTCGCATGACTACCCCCTCGGGAGATAGGCGTTCAGGCGACGCTATCCAATCCCGGTTCCGGTTGGAACCCCATCGGTTCATTCTCACTCGCCCGTTGCGCTGCTCCGGGTCCGCCGCGGCTCGTGCGTGACGCGAAGCGACGACGAACCGTCTCAGCGCGACCGCTTCGCGGCTGCGCCGGGTCGAGCGATGAGTTCCGCGCGACCCGCTGGTCCTATGGCCATGCCTGATCGAGATCCCGCCCTTGAGCCGTTCGACGCGCGGATCGGCACCGGGGCCGCTGCGGCGGACGGTCGGCTCCTGGAAGACGGCACCCCTGGATATGACGAGGCACGGACGGTGTGGAACGCGATGGTTGACCGCCGGCCGCGGGCGATCGTACGCTGCGCGAACGCGGACGACGTGGCCGAGGCGATCCGTTACGGCCGCGAGCGCGACCTCGAGATCGGCGTGCGCTGCGGAGGGCACAGCGTGCTCGGGCTGTGCGTCCCGGACGGCGGCCTGATGATCGACCTGACACCGATGGGCGGCGTCCGCGTCGATCCCGAGCGCCGTCGCGCGTGGGTGCAGGGCGGGGCGCTGCTCGGCGCGCTCGATCGCGCCGCGATGGAGCATGGACTGACCACGACGGCGGGCAACGTCTCCCACACCGGCGTCGGCGGGCTGACGCTCGGCGGCGGTATGGGTTGGCTCGCGCGCCAGCTCGGGCTGTCGTGCGACAACGTCGCGGCGTACGAGCTGATCACCGCCGACGGCCACCGGCTGCATGTCGACGAGACCGAGAACCCGGACCTGTTCTGGGGGCTGCGCGGCGGCGGCGGCAACTTCGGCGTCGTCTCCGAGTTCGAGTTCCGGCTGCACCCGGTGGCCAGCAAGGCTCATGTCGTCGAGCTTTTCTTCGCGATCGACGATGCGGCATCGGCGCTGCGTGGCTGGCGCGACTTGAACGCGATCGCCCCTCGCGCGGCCACGTTCACCGCCTGGGTCGGCGAGTCGCTATCTCGGGTTCTTCCGCCACAGTGGCGCGACCGGCCGGTGGCCAGCATCGGCTTCGTTTGGGCCGGCGAGCCCGAGCTCGACCGGCAGCTGCTCCCGGCGCTGCGCGCCCTCGGCCGCCCGGTCGCCGAGCGCATCGAGGAGCTCTCGTACGTCGAACTGCAGCGGATGGAGGACACGCTCGAAGGCCACGCGCTGCGCCGCTACTGGAAGGGCAGCTACTTCCGGTCGTTGTCGGACGCGGCGATTGACGCGTTCCTGCTCCGTGGCACGTCCGACGGGTACGGCGAGCAGCTGCCCGCCGCCTCCCTGCAGGCCTACGGCGGCGCGATCGCCGAGGTGCCGGACGCCGACAGCGCCTTCAGCCAGCGCGACGCGATGTTCGAGTTCGTCGCTTCCGCGCGGTGGTCCGACGCCGCCGAGGATGAGGAGCGGATATCCGCAGCCCGACGCTATGCCGCGTCGCTCGAGCCCTTCGCCAGCGGCATGTACGTCAACGCGATGAGCGACGAAGGAGCAGCCGGCGTGGCGCGCGCATACCCGCCCGCCAAGCTCGCCCGCCTCAGGACGCTCAAGACCGCCTACGACCCCGACAACGTCTTCCACCTCAACCAGAACATCAAGCCCACCTAACGTCCGACACGAACCGGGGCGTCGCGAGTTCGGTCGAATCGCGGCGCTTTCCGGTGCGCCGCTCTCTAGGACGCCCGTTCGAGCACGACGACGGGGATCTCGCGGTCGGTCTTGCGCTGGTAGCTGTCGTAGGCCGGCCAGTGGCTCGTCATCTCGCGCCACATCTCCGGCTTCTCGTCCGAAGTGGCCGTCCGCGCGCGGGCGCGGAAGCGGTCGCCGAGGACCTGGACGTCGACGTCGGGCTGCTGCTCGAGGTTGCGGAACCAGGCGGGCGGCTCGGGGGAGCCGCCGTTGGAGGCGACGATGAGGTAGTCGTCGCCGCTGCGGCCGTAGATCAGCGGCGTGGTGCGCTCCTCCCGGGAGCGGTGCCCGGTGGTGGTGAGGAGCAGGATCGAGCTGCCCTGACGCCAGTCGTGGCCGAGCTCGCCGTCCGTCTCGCGGTAGCGGCGCACGTGCTCGTCGCCGAAGAGGTGGGATGCGTCCTGGCGGGCCATGGTTGGATGTTTACCCGACGTGGCGGTTCCTCGAATCGAGACAGAGGGCTTGGCCGTCGCGCGCGGCGGCCGCCAGATCCTTCGCGGCATCGACCTGAAGGTCGAGGCGGGGCAGGTGGTCGCCGTGGCCGGGCCGTCAGGGGTCGGCAAGTCGAGCCTGCTGCGGTGCCTGGTCCGCCTCGACGAGCCGGCCGCCGGGCGCGTGCTTGTCGACGGGAGCGACGCCGCGGGGCTCGACCCGTGCGTCCTGCGGCGGCGGGTCGGCCTCGTGATGCAGGCGCCGCCGATGCTCCCCGGGGACGTGCGCGCCAACCTCGCCTACGGCCTCGAGGCGCCGCAGGAGGGCGAGCTGCGCGAGGCGCTGGCCGCCACGGGGCTCGCGCCGGCGCTCCTCGATCGCCGCGCGAGCGAGCTCTCCGGCGGCGAAGCGGGGCGCGTGGCGGTCGCCCGGGCGCTGACCCGGGATCCCGGCGCCTTGCTGCTCGACGAGCCGACCGCGGCGCTCGATCGCGACTCGGCGGCGGCGGTCGAGGCGCTGGTGCGCGAGCTGGCCGGGCGAGGGCTCGGCGTCCTCGTCGTCACCCACGACGACGCGCAGGCCGAGCGGATCGCGGACGAGCGCGTCGAGGTGCGGCCGCCGTGACCCAGGTGATCGTGGCGGCGGGCCTCGTCGTGCTCGCCATCGTGCTCTCGCGGATCGGGCGCCTCGGGGTCGAGCGCGATCTGGCGATCGCGGCGCTCCGGGCGGCGGCGCAGCTGGCGGCCGTCGGTGCGCTGATCGCGCTCGTGTTCGAGCACGCCGGGCTGGCCGCCGCCTTCGTCGCGCTCATGCTGGCGACGGCGACGTTCACGGCAGGGCGACGCCTCCAGGGCGTGCCGGACGCGACCCTGCGCGGCGGCGCTGCCATCGCGGCCGGCGCCGCCACCGGGCTCGTCCCGCTCCTCGTGACCGGCGCCTTCGACACGACGCCGCGCGAGCTCGTTCCGGTAGCCGGGATCCTGATCGGCGGCGCGATGGTCGCCACCTCGGTCACCGGCCGGCGGCTGGCCGAGCAGGTCGCCGACGACCTCACCGCCATCGAGGTCCGGCTCACGCTCGGCGTGCCGGCGCGGGAGGCGCTCGCCCCGGCCGTCCGGCGCGCGGCGGTCACCGGCCTGATCCCCGCCATCGATCAGACCAAGAACGTCGGCCTCGTGACGCTGCCCGGCACCTTCGTCGGCCTCGTCCTCGGCGGCGCCAGCCCCGCCGAGGCCGCCCGCGTGCAGCTCGTCGTCCTCCTCACCCTGCTGGCGGTGCAGGTCGTCGCCGCCCTGGCGGTGGCCCGGCTGGTCGTGGCCGGGCTCACCGCTCCGGGCGAGCGTGTCGTGCCTCCTACGGCGCGTGTCCTGTCGAGTCGAAGAACGTGAGCTTCACGTTCACCGCGTTGTTCGGGGGGCCGGCCCAGTTGTGGACCTCGAGCCGGTAGGTGCCGGGAGCCAGGCGGCCGAACTCGAGCGTCTCGGACTCGAGCGACGATGAGCCGCCGGTCGCGAGGTCGCTCGACCACGTGCCGTCGGCGTTGCGGCGCTGGAGGTAGAGATCGATGTCCGCGGCCGCGCTCGGCGTCGCGAGGGCGGTCATGCGGGCGTTGTCGGCTCCCTCGAGCGCCTCGAACTCGAGGTACTCGCTCGTCAGGCCGCCCTGCCGGGCGCCGGCGCCGGGTGCCTTGGGCGTCACCGTGCCCTCGATCGCCGCCTGGGCGGGACCGGTCGGGATCGCGGCGTTCTCCTCGAGCGGCACGTCGTCAGGCGCGAGCACCGGGTTCGCCACCACCGGCAGGCGGACGTTCGTGCCGTCCATCCCGGTGAAGACCGTCACCTTGGGATCGACGGCGAACATCGGGACCTTGTCGGGATCCGACGTGGTGACGCGGAGCACGAGCCGGTGGCCGGGCTTGACGTGGTGGGCCATGGCGAAGCCGGGCGGCTGCATGTCATAGCGCTGGCCGGGGACCACGAGCTTGCGGTTGGCGATGCCGTCGCGCAGCTCGGGGTTGATCGCCCACTGAGTGATGCGGCGGCGGTCGCCGTCCCCGGGGCGCTCGTCGAACAGCGTGGCGATCAGGTGCACGCGCGGCGCGGTGACCGACGCGTCGAGGTCCATCTCCGGACGGCCGGCGAGCACGACGTCGCTCGTGAACGGCTTGGTCGAGAACTCGGCCGCGCCGGTGCCCTGCGGGTCGACGTGGCCGGTCGGGTCACCCTCGAAGGAGACGCTGCCGGTGCCGGCCTCGCCCTCGGAGAGCGTGCCGTCGGCGCCCGGGCGCAGGGTCATGTACTCGCTGCCCTTGGTCCAGGCGCCGGCGGTCGCAACCTCCTCGCGGGCGCCGCCGCGCGCCTCGGAGAACGTGCCGTCGCCCATGAACAGCTCGACGGCCGGGCCGGTGTCGACCGGCAGCTGCGCGAGCTGCTTGTCGAACCACGCGTGCAGCGCGTACGTCCACTGGATGCCGCGGCGGTTGGGGCAGCAGCCCGAGCCGTGGTCCCACTGGCCGAGCCACAGCTTGTCGCCGGGCCGGCCGTTGCGGCGGGTGAACCAGTCCATCGCCGACACGCGGGCGGCGTTGTCGTTGACGCCGTGGACGAGGAAGACCGGGATGTCGGCGTTGGTGGCGCCGTCCTGCCAGTCGCGTGCCTCGTGCCAGGCCGAGTAGCGGCCGGAGAGCTGGTCCTCACCGGAGACCGCGGCCGACTGCGGGAGCCCGCAGCCGGTCTCCTCGGGGTTGTTGCCGAAGTCGTCGCCGGGGTGGGTGAGGCCGAACGGGTCGGACAGACCCGGCGGCAGCTTGCGCTCGATCGCGATCTGCTCGTACGCCTCGATCGGCCCGGCCCACTGGAGGAAGTAGGGGACGCCGGCCTGGAACTGGTGGTCGTACATCGACGCGAGGCCCGCGGAGGGGACGATCGTGGCCAGCCCCCGCGGGTCCTGGGCGGCGGCCACGGGCGGGGTGGAGCCGACGTAGGAGTGACCGGTCATGCCGACGCGCCCGTTCGACCAGCGCTGGCTCGCCGACCACTCGACGATCTGCTTGAGGTCGCGCGCGTCGCGCAGTCCGAGGTGGTCGAGGCAGCCCTGCGAGCGCCCCGTCCCGCGCAGATCCATCATCACCACGGCGTAGCCGCGCGGCGCGAAGTAGCCCGTCAGGCCGACGGAGCGGCCGTCGGCGTTGCGCGGCTCGGGCAGGATCCGCGTCCCGTCGCGGTCGGCCAGCGTGCCGTGGTACGGCGAGGCCTCGAGGATGACGGGGAAGTTGCCGGCGGCCTTCGGGCGCGTGACCTCGATGTAGAGCTCACGACCGTCGAAGGCCGGCACGCGCAGCACGTCGCGGACGGTCTCGTACTGCGGCTGCGTGAGACCCGCGGTCTTGGTGTAGTCCGTCGTCTGGGCGCTCCCGACGGCGGGCACCGCGAGCAGGAGGACGATGGCGATGGCAAGGAGGCGCATGCGGCTTCAAACGCGCCGCGCTGCCGCTTCTTGCGGTTACCAGGCCTGGCAGGTGCCGCAGTGCGGGCAGCCGACGGAGGTCGAGACCTCCGCCTTGAACAGGTGGCCGCACCCGCACTCGTAGAGCGCCCGGTCCTCGGGGCCGCCGCTGCGCTTGGCCCGGGCCAGCGTCTGGAGCACGGCGGTGCGACCGCGTGCCGAGCGGCCCGTGCGGGGCCGGCGGCGGAGGCTCGTGATCTGGGCGGCGGCGGTGCTCATCGCTCTACCACTCTTTCTCGGCGCCCTTTCACGAACCTTTATGCCGGCTTGCAGTAACCATTCGTCCAGGTTGCCGCCACGGGACGCCGATCCGTCCACGTCCGGCGCGTCTTTTCAAGGTTCGCCTTCGCCATACTGCGAATGGATGGATCCCGCCCGTAAGCGCACGGTCCGCTTGGTGGTGGCGCTGAGCGCCGCCGTCGTGCTCGCCTCGGCGCTGGTCTACACGAGCTTCTCCGCCTCGAGCGAGGCGCGCAGCCCCAGCCAGCTGGTGAGCGCGGCCGAGCCGGGCAAGACCTACCAGCTGACCGGCAAGGTCGTGGCGGGCTACGAGCGCTCGGGAACCGTCACGGAGTTCGAGGTGCGTGACCGGGCCGGGAACGTCTCGGTGCCCGTGCGCTACGAGGGCGTGCTCCCCGACCCCTTCCGCGCCGACCGCGAGGTGATCGTCGACGTCCGCAAGGAGGGCGACGTGTTCGTCGGCGAGAAGGACTCGCTGGTGACCAAGTGCCCGTCGAAGTTCACGGCCGAAGAGACCTAGTGGTCCCCCACGCAAGTCCTGACGCGCCTGGATCGACCGCTGATCGCCGCCTGGCGGCGTCCTCAACCCTTGAAATGCCAGAGGCATTCCTGCGGGTCTGCGTCCTTGCCAGGCGACGCCAGCGGCCGCCCAAGCACGCCACGACTTACGTGAGGAACCACACATGTTGACGGCGGGCCAGGGCTGCCTGATCCTGGCGCTCGGCGTCTGCCTCTACGGGATCGGCGCCTCGCTCTACGGGGTGCGGACGGGGCGGCGGGAGTGGGTGGCGTCGGGACGGCGGGCCGTGTACGCGCTGGCCGGGACGGCGGCGGTGGCCTTCGTGATCCTCGAGGCCGCCTTCCTGCGCTCCGACTTCTCGTTCGCGCTGGTCACGAGCCACTCGTCGACCACCACGCCGACCTTCTACCGCGCGACCGCGGTGTGGTCCTCGCAGGAAGGCTCGCTCCTGCTGTGGCTGCTGCTGCTGTCGCTGTGGTCGAGCCTGATCCTGTTCGCGACGCGCCGGCGGCTGCGGGAGATCGCGCCGTACGCGACCGCCGTGCTGCTCGGCCTCGGCGCGTTCTTCGCCGCCCTGCTCGTGTTCCTCGAGTCGCCGTTCGA
Organism: uncultured Solirubrobacteraceae bacterium; assembly: GCA_963730535.1. GTDB lineage: Bacteria > Actinomycetota > Thermoleophilia > Solirubrobacterales > Solirubrobacteraceae > DASSUW01. The sequence continues at coordinate 62,326 of CAVSRU010000014.1, read as the reverse complement.
CCACACGATCGGGCCGCTGCCGGCCGAGGGCGTCGGCCTCAACCCGCTGCTGCGGCACCCGAGCATGATGATCCACCCGCCCATGCTGTACTCGGGCTACACGCTGTTCGCGGTGCCGTTCGCGTTCGCCGTGGGAGCCCTGGTGGCGCGGCGGCTGAACGCGGACTGGATCCGCTCCACGCGGCCGTTCACCCTCGGCGCCTGGTTCTTCCTCGGCATCGGGATCGTGCTCGGCGCCCGCTGGTCGTACTCGGAGCTGGGGTGGGGCGGCTACTGGGCCTGGGACCCGGTCGAGAACGCGTCGCTGATGCCGTGGCTCACGGGCACCGCGTTCCTGCACTCGGTGATGATCCAGGAGAAGCGCGGGATGCTGAAGGTGTGGAACGTCTCGCTCGTGCTCGCCACGGGGGTGCTCGCGATCCTCGGCACCTTCCTCGTGCGGTCCGGCATCCTCGACTCGATCCACGCCTTCGGCGCCTCGACGCTCGGCGTGCCGTTCCTGGCGCTGATCGCGGTCATGATCGCCGGCTCGGTGTTCCTCGTGGCGTCGCGGGCGGGGGAGCTGCGCTCGACGCACCGGCTGGACTCGCTGCTCTCGCGCGAGGCGATCTTCCTGCTCAACAACCTCGTGCTCGTGCTGCTGTGCGTGGCGATCTGGTGGGGCACGTTCTTCCCGCTCATCGCCGAGGCGTTCACCGGGCGCCGCGCCTCGATCGGCCCGCCGTGGTTCGACCGCTTCACGGTGCCGCTGACGCTCGTGCTCGTGCTGCTGTCCGGGATCGGGCCGCTGATCGCCTGGCGGCGGGCGACCGCGGCCAACCTCCGGCGCAACTTCATGGCGCCGATCGCGATCGCGGCTGGCGGCTCTGGGGGTCGCGCTGCTGCTGGGAGCGGGAAGCCAGCCCGACGCGCTGGTCATGTTCGTGCTCGCCGGCTTCGTGGTCGGTGGCATGAGCCAGGAGCTCGTGCGCGGCGTGCGGGCGCGGCGGGTGATGGCGCGCGAGCCGGTGCCGCTCGCCGTGATCTCGCTCGTGCGGCGCAACCGCCGCCGCTACGGCGGCTACACGGTGCACGTGGGGATGGCGCTGCTGTTCGTCGGGATCGCGGCGTCGTCGAGCTTCGCCGACGAGCGTGACGTGGAGCTGGTCCCGGGCGGCTCGGCGACCGTCGGGGGCTACGAGATCGAGTACGTGCGGCCGACGGCGGAGCTGGTGGCGGCGCCCAACGGGCGGCTGGAGCGGATCGACTTCGGCGCCCAGCTGCGGGTGTCCAAGGACGGGTCGGTCACGGCGATGCGGACCGAGCGGTCCTTCTTCCCGTCCGCCGGGCCGATGCTCGGGCCCGTCTCCCGCTTCTTCGAGGGCGAGGCCACGAGCGAGGTCGCGCTCGACGCCGGGGTGCGGGAGGACGTCTGGGCGTCGGTGGCACCCGACACCCGGCGGCTCGCGCCGCGGATCGAGGAGGGCGACCGCGTGTTCTCGGAGGCCGACGACGCCGGGGCGCTCCCGGCCGGCGAGCGCGACGTGCTGCTGGCCGAGGCGCTGCGCGGCCTCGTGCGCTCCTACGCCGACAACCCGCCGCCCGCCACCTTCCGGCTGCTCGTCTCGCCGATGGTCACGTGGATCTGGATCGGCGCGATCGTCGTCTTCCTCGGCGCCCTGATCGCGCTCTGGCCCTCGCCGCGCACCGTCGGACGACGCGTGACCGCCGCCTACACGGCCCGCGTGGGCCGCGAAGCGCGCGTTCCCGCGTAGATGGACCTCGTCGTCATCGTCGTCGTGCTGCTCGTCGTGGTGGCGCTCGTCGCCGCACCGCTGCGGCGGCGGGGCACGGTCGTCGAGGAGGACGCCGAGCGGGCCGAGCTCGAGGCGGCGCGCGACGCCAAGTACCGCGAGATCCGCGACGCCGAGCTGGATCACCGCACGGGCAAGCTCTCCGAGGCCGACTGGCGGCGCATGGATCGGTCTTTGCGGGCGGAGGCCGTGGAGATCCTTCGGCGGCTTGACGAGCTCGACGAGGGAACGTCAACTGCGGCTGGGTAGGGAGGCTGAGGGAGCCAGCCGCGGCGCGAACTATCCCGGATTAGCCCCGGAAACCGGGGCTAATCCGGGATAGTTGGGGCTCTCGCCGCCACGCCGGCTCCCTCACCCTCCTCACCTGCCGCAGTTGACGTTCTAGCCTCGGCGGCCATGGAGATCCGCGGACGCACGGCGGTCGTCACGGGCGCCGCCGCCGGCACCGGCCGCGCGATCGCCCGCCGCCTCGCTGCCGAGGGCGCGGTTGTCGTCGTCGCGGACATCGACCGCGACGGGGCGAGCGGACGGCTCGCGAGGTCGGCGGGCGATTCGTGCGGGCCGATATGCGGTCGCCGGAGGACGTCGAGGCGCTGATCGCGGACGCCGAGCCCCAGATCCTCGTCAACAACGCCGGGGGCGGCGGGCATGTGCCGCCGCACTTCCCCCTCGCCGATCCGGACGACTGGGGCGCCACGCTGGACCTCAACCTGCGCGGCCCGATGCTCGCCACCCAGCTCGCGCTCGAGCCGATGCGGCGCCAGGGTGGGGGCGCGGTGGTGAACATCGCCTCGTCCGCCGGCATCGGCACGGAGCCCTACGTCTCGCCCGAGTACGGCGCGGCGAAGGCCGGGCTGATCCGCTTCACGACCGCGCTCGGCGACCTGGACGGCGTGCGGGTCAACTGCGTGGCGCCGGGCTGGATCGGGACCGAGCGCGCCGAGGAGGCGCTGGCGGCCATGACGCTCGACGAGCGGGCCGCCGCGCCGACGCCGATCCCGCTCGACACCGTTGCCCACGCAGTCGTCGAGCTGATCCGCGACGACGGGCGGCGAGGTCACGTGGTCGTGCTTGACGGTTAGTACCCTGTCGAACCGATGCTCGAGTCCGCCCTCTCGGTGCTGCAGGTCTTCGTCGCCATCGTCCTGATCTTCCTTGTGCTCCTGCACTCGGGCAAGGACGCGGGGATGTCGGGAGCGTTCGGCGTGGGAGGCGGCGCCGGCGGCTCGACCGGCGGCTCGCTGATGGAGCGCAACCTGGACCGCTGGACGATCTTCTTCGCGATCGTGTTCGTGGTGAACACGGTCGTGCTGCTCAAGATCTAGCCGACGAGCTCCAGCAGGTCGGCCACCGACTCGACGATGCGCGCGGCGCGGAAGGGGTAGCGCTCGGCGTCGGCGAGGGTCGTGACGCCCGTGAGCACGAGGATCGTCTCCAGACCGGCCTCGAGGCCGGCGACGATGTCGGTGTCCATGCGGTCGCCGATCATCGCCGTGGTCTCGGAGTGAGCGTCGATCGCGTTCAGCGCCGACCGCATCATCAGCGGGTTGGGCTTGCCGACGAAGTAGGGATCGACGCCGGTGGCGCGGCTGATCAGCGCTGCCACCGCGCCGGTCGCCGGCAGCGCCCCGTCCGGCGACGGGCCCGTCACGTCCGGGTTGGTCGCGATGAACCGCGCGCCGCGGTCGACCAGCCGGATGGCCTGCGTGATCCGCTCGAAGCTGTAGGTGCGGGTCTCTCCCAGCAGGACGTAGTCGGGGTCGCGCTCGGTCAGCGTGTAGCCGGCCTGGTGCAGCGCGGTCGTCAGCCCCGCCTCGCCGATCACGAACGCCGAGCCGCCCGGCCGCTGGTCCTCGAGGAACTTGGCCGTCGCGAGCGCCGAGGTCCAGATCGCCTCCTCCGGCACGTCCAGCCCGTTGGCCAGCAGCCGGGCGGCGAGGTCGCGGCGCGTGAAGATCGAGTTGTTGGTCAGCACGAGGAACGGGATGCCGCGCTCCCGCAGCCGGCCGATGAACTCGCCCGCGCCGGGGATCGCCAGCTCCTCGCGCACGAGCACCCCGTCCATGTCCATCAGCCAGGAGTGGATCTCGCGCTCGCTCATGGCTGCATCATCTAAGCCTCTCCCGCCACCTGCATCCCGCCCGCCGCCCGCAGCGCGGGAGCGACGGTGGCCGACGCGGTTCGCGCCGAGCGCGGCGCCGGCAGCGGGATCGTCCGCTGGCGGCCGGTCAGCGCCTGCACGCGGGCGAGCAGCTCGAGTGGCTCGAACAGCACCGTCAGGTTGGGGGCCGGCTCGGCGGGCTCGCCGCCGCGGATGATGCGCACGCCCTCCGCGAGCGCGGTGCCGGGGCGCCCGAGGACCCACGCGCCGTGCAGGGAGAGCGACGGGATGAAGAGCCCGAGCTCGACCGGAGCGGCGAGCTCGGAGATGCCGTCCGCGCCGCCGCCGGCGAGCACCAGGTGCTCGGGGAAGTACCCGCCCACGCCGCCGGGCGCCTGCGCGTGGCCGGTGTCCGCACCGGTCGCCCGATGGGCGACGCCGTCCTGGATCAGCGGCAGCGGCTGGCGCGGGGACCCCTCGGCGTCGTAGGAGCGCGGCAGCGTGGCGGCGAAGCGCGGCGACTCGGAGAGGTTGACGGCCGGCGCGGCCACCTGCGTTCCCAGCCTGCCCGCCAGCGGCGACTGCGGACCGCCGAAGGCGAGCGCGGCCCGGCGCAGCACCTCGGCGACCGCCCACGGCCCCAGCACGACGGGATACTCGCCCGGCTGCACGTCGACGGCGGCCGCGTCACCGCCCAGCAGCGCGTCGGCCTCGGCGCCGAGCGCGGCGGGATCGAGCGCCTGCGCACTGACCGCGGCGGCGGTCAGCTCGAGCGAGCGGCCCGGAGCGTGCCGCCGCACCCGCAGGTCGCCGAACGAGCGCTCCTCGTACGCCCGCACGCCGCGCGTGGACACGATCGCGGTCTTCGCCGCCGCGGCGCGCCACGCGCTCCACTCGGGCAGCTCGATCCCGGCGGGATCGAGCGGGACCGGGTCGTAGCCGTCGTGCGCCCGCCCTGGGGCGGGCTCGGGAAGCGTGGCGGCCTCGGGGCCCGTAGGAGCGAGGCGCGCCGCCCCGGCGGCGGCGCGGGCGAGGCCGTCGTCGTCCACGTCGGTCGTCACCGCGGTGCCGACGCGTCCCTCGCGCAGCACCGCGACCTCGACCGACACGGCTTCGGTGGTGACGGTCCCGCCCGCGCCGGCGCTCAGCTGGCGTTCCGACCAGGCGGTCGCCTGCGCCTCGCCGCCCGCATGGCGCACCGCCCGCTCGGCGAGGTCGAGGATCTCGTCGCGGGACATGCGGGCGGCACCATAGAAGCCTCCCTACGCCGTGCGGCGGCGCAGCGTGAGCGCACCGAGCCCGAGCGCGAGCAGCGTCACGCCGAGGATCACCGTCACGTCGAGCCAGCCGCGGCCGCCGAACTCGCCGCCTGCGGCGACCCGGTCCAGAGCGTCGAACGCGTAGGTCAGCGGCAGCGCGTCGGAGAACGCCTCCAGCGCTCCGGCCATCTGGTCGCGGGCGACGAACAGGCCGCACAGCATGAGCTGCGGGAGCACGAACGCGGGCATGAACTGGACCGCCTGGAACTCCGAGGTCGCGAAGGCGCTGATGAACAGGCCGAGCGACATGCCGAGCACCGCGTTGCCGATGGCGAGCGCGACCACGGCGGTCGGCGCGCCGCCGACGTCGAGCCCGAGCGCCAGGAAGGCCACGGCGGCGGTGATCGTCGCCTGGAGCGCGGCCATCACGGCGAAGGCGATCCCGTACCCGCTCAGCAGGTCGAGCTTGCCGACGGGCATCGACATCAGCCGCTCGAGCGTCCCGCTCGTACGCTCGCGCAGCATCGTGATCGAGGTCACGAGGAACATCGTGATGAAGGGGAAGAGCCCGATCATCGGACCGCCGAGGTTGTCGAAGGTCTCCTTCTGGCCGTCGAAGACGAACCGGAGCAGCGTCATCAGCACGGCAGGCACGAAGAGCAGCAGCGCGACCGTCCGCGGGTCGCGGCGAAGCTGTGTGAGAACGCGGAGCGCGGTGGCTCCCGTGGCGGCGGCGCTCATACCAGCACCTCCTTACGATCGATGAGCCTCAGGAATGCCCGCTCCATGTCGTCCTCGCCGGTGCGCTCACGCAGCTCCGCCGGGGTCAGGGTCGCGAGCAGGTTGCCGTCGCGCATCAGCAGCAGGTCGTCGCAGCGCGCGGCCTCGTCCATCACGTGGCTCGAGACGAGCAGCGTCACCCCCCGCTCGGCGAGCTCGCGGAAGGTCTGCCAGAGGTCCTCGCGCAGCACCGGGTCGAGCCCGACCGTCGGCTCGTCGAGCACGATCAGGTCGGGATCACCGAGGAGCGCCGTGCCGAGCGACACCCGCGCCCGCTGCCCGCCGGAGAGGTTCGCCACCGGGCGGTCGGCGTGCTCCGCGAGCTGTACGAGCTCGAGCATCTCCCCGACGCGGGCCGCCGGCGCGCCGAGCACCCGCGCGAAGTAGCGCAGGTTCTCGCGGGCGGAGAGGTCGGTGTAGACGGCCGGGGACTGCATCACGTAGCCGACGCGCGCCCGTACCGCCGCCGACCCGGCCTCCTCGCCGAGCACCCTCACTGCGCCGGTCTCGAGGATCTGCACTCCGACGATCGCACGCATCAGCGTGGTCTTGCCGCAGCCGCTCGGCCCGAGCAGCCCGGTGATCCGCCCGCGCGCGACGGCGAAGTCGAGGCCGTGAAGCACCCGACGATCGCCACGCGACACGTTCAGCCCGGCCACCGCGACGGCCGGCTCTTCCTGTGTCTGTTCAATATCCATGGCCGCATGGTCCTGTCTCCCGCGATCGCTCGAATCCGGGAAGTCACTGGGCATGCCCCCTAGTGGCCCTGCGAAGATCCAGCGCTCACCGCCATGGCAGACGTACCGGGAGCCGCGACGTTCCAGACACCGGCGGACGCGTACGACCGGCACGTCGGCCGCTACAGCCGCGCGCTCGCCGGGGCGCTGGTCGACGCCGCCGGCATCCGGTCCGGCCAGCGGGCGCTTGACGTCGGCTGCGGTCCCGGAGCGCTGACCGCCGAGCTGGCCGCCCGGCTCGGGCCCGACCACGTCGCGGCGGCCGATCCGTCGGCTCCGTTCGCCGACGCGTGCCGTCGCCGGCTGCCGGGCGTCCGCGTCGAGATCGCCGCCGCCGAGGCGCTGCCGTTCCCGGACAGCGAGTTCGACGCCGTCCTCTCGCAGCTGGTCGTGAACTTCATGAGCGACCCGCAGGCCGGGCTGCGCGAGATGCGACGGGTCATCCGCCCGGGCGGCACGGTGGCCGCCGCGGTCTGGGACTACGCCGGGGAGATGATCCTCCTGCGCCGTTTCTGGGACGCCGCCGTTGCGCTCGACCCGTTGGCGCGCGACCGCGACGAGGGCGTCTCCATGCCGTTCTGCACATCGCAGGCGCTCGGTGACCTGTGGTCGGCGGCCGGGCTCGCCGGCGTCCGCGTCTCGGCGGCGACGGTGGCCGCCGACTACGACGGCTTCGCCGACCTCTGGCAGCCGCTGGAGCGCGGCGTGGGTCCGTCCGGCGCCTACGCGAGCGCCCTGCCGCCGGAGCGCAGGCGGGCGCTCGCGGCCGAGCTCCAGCAGCGCCTCGGTGTCGGCGACGAGCCGTTCCGGCTGACCGCGCGGGCCTGGATCGCCGTCGGCACGGAGCCTGCGTAGTGCCGCGCTCGGCCCCGATCGACGGCTTCTCGCTGACCTACGAGCGCTCGGGCTCCGGGCCGCCGGTCGTACTGCTGCACGGATGGCCCGGCATGCGGACCGACCACCGCGCGCTCGTGCCGCTGCTGGCCGGCGAGACGGAGGTCGTGGTGCCGGACCTGCGGGGCTTCGGGGAGTCCGACAAGCACGCGGTCGACCCGGGCACGGGGTACAGCGCGCCGGCCCAGGCCCGCAGCGTGGTCGGGCTGATGGACGAGCTCGGGCTGGAGGCCGCCGTGCTGGCGGGCTACGACATCGGCAGCCGGATCGCGCAGACGGTGGCGCGGGCGGCGCCCGAGCGGGTGCGCGCGCTCGTGCTCGCCCCGCCGCTGCCAGGCGCCGGCGAGCGCGTGCTGGAACCCGACGCGCAACGCGAGTTCTGGTACCAGCCGTTCCACCGCCTCGAGCTCTCGGAGCGGCTGCTGGACGGCGACGCCGAGGCGATCCGGGCCTATCTGCGGCACTTCTGGAGCCACTGGTCCGGGCCGGCCTTCCACCTGGCCGAGAGGGACCTCGACCGGCTGGTCGAGCGGTACGCCGAGCCCGGGGCGTTCGCCGCCTCGATCGGCTGGTACCGCGCCGGATCGGGGACGGTGGCCACCAGCCTGGCCGAGCGTCCGCCGCCGCCCGGGGAGCGGATCGCGCAGCCGACCCGGGTGCTGTGGCCCGAGCACGACCCGCTGTTCCCGCCGCAGTGGGGTGATCGGCTCGACGCGTGGTTCTCGGACGTCACCGTGACCCGCCTCGACGGCGCGGGGCACTTCTCGCCGCTCGAGGCCCCGCAGGCGTTCGCGGCCGCGATCCTGGAGCTGGCGCGCGGCCGGACCACCTAGTCTGCAGTGGCGATGGGCAAGATCCGGTTCCCTGGCGAGTCACCCGAGCAGCGGCGCGCGCGCGTGCTCCGGGAGCGCGTGGACGGGCTGCGCACCGCGCAGCAGCGGATCATCGACGCCGCCGACGCCGAACGGCGCCGGATCGAGCGTGACCTCCACGATGGCGCGCAGCAGCGCATGGTCTCCGTCGCCGTCACCCTCGGCCTCGCCGAGGCGCAGGTCGAGAAGGACCCGTCGCGGGCCGCGGGGCTGATCTCCCAGGCCCGCGAGGAGGCGCAGCTCGCCGTCAAGGAGCTGCGCGAGCTGGCCCGCGGCATCCACCCTGCGCTGCTGAGCGACCGCGGCCTCGGCGCCGCGCTCGAGGCGCTCGCATCGCGCGCGCCGGTTCCCGTCACCGTGACCGGCGTGCCTGACGCACCGCTGCGGCAGGCGATCGAGGCGGCGGCCTACTTCGCCACCGCCGAGGCGCTGACCAACGTCGCCAAGTACGCACGGGCCAGCGAGGCGTCCGTCGAGCTGGCCACCGAGGACGACTGCCTCCGGGTCCGCGTGCGCGACGACGGCGTCGGAGGCGCGGACCCGGCGACCGGCAGCGGGCTGCGCGGGCTGTGCGACCGCGTGGAGGCGCTCGACGGGCGCTTCGAGATCGAGTCCCTGCCCGGCAGCGGCACGACCGTCACCATCGAGCTGCCGCTCTAGTCAGCGCGTCGCCGTGATCGAGTGCACCGGCGGCAGGTGCGACGCCACCTCGAACCAGCTCGCTCCCGCGTCGCCCGAGCCGTAGACGGCTCCCGACGTCGCGCCGAAGTAGAGCTCCAGCCCCTCGCCCTCGCCGACCCGGGTGAACGCCTCGCGCAGCACCGTGAGGTACGCGTCCTCGGCCGGCAGCCCGTCGCCGCGCGGCGTCCAGCTCGAGCCGGCGTCGCGCGTCTCGTAGACCCGCACGCGACCGTCGGGCGTCACGCGGTCGACGTCCGCGTTGAGCGGGATCACGTAGGCGCTGTCGGGGTCCGCCGGGTCGACGGCGAGCGGGAAGCCGAAGTCCGACGGGAGGCCGTCCGCGATGTCCGTCCACGTCTGCCCGGCGTCGTCGGAGCGGTACACGCCGCCGTGGAACTGCATGAACAGCCGCTCCGGCCGCGTCGGCGCGCGCTGGACGCAATGCACGCAGAGCGCGATCTCGTCGGTGGGCGACGGATCCTCGGGTAGGTACCGCGGGACGATCCCCTCGTTGCCGCTGCGCCACGTCTCGCCGCCGTCGTCGGTCAGCCACATGCCGGCGGCGGAGACCGCGACCGCCAGCCGGTCGGGCTCGCCGGGCCACGTGGCGATCGAGTGAAGGCACAGGCCGCCGGCCCCCGGCTGCCATCGCTCGCGGCTCGGATGCCTCCACAGCCCCTGGTTGAGCTCGAAGCTGGCGCCGTCGTCGCGGCTCACGAACAGCGCGCCCGGGTCGCCGCCCGCGTACACGGTGCCGTCCTCCTCGCCGGGCACGAGCACCCAGATCCGCTCGAGCGCGGCGTTCGCGCTCGTCGGCAGCGCGACTCCGCTCGCCTGCTCCCAGTCGCCGCCGTCGGCGTCGCTGTACCAGATCTTCGGGCCGTAGAACGGCGAGGTCACCGAGGCCAGCACGCGGTCGGAGCGGTGATCGTGCAGCGCGTACTCGACCGGCTCGCCCGGGAACGCCCGGCCGGTCACCTCGAACCGCGAGCCGGGCTCGCCCTCGAGCACGAACAGGCCCTTCTTGGTCCCCACGAGTAGCTCGGTCACGGCGTGCATCCTCCCGAGATCGCCGGCAGCACGTCGATCTGGTCGTCTTCGCCGACCTGCGTGTCCTGCTCCCCGCGCTCGCCGTTGACGAACACGTTGATGTGGCGTCGGAGGACGCCGCGCTCGTCGAGGATCCAGCCCTGGGCGGCCGGATGCGCGCGCTCGATGGCGACGAGCAGCTCGCCGACCGAGCCGCCCTCGACCGCGTGCTCGGACTGATCGCCGGCGAGCCGCTTGAGGGGGCCGCGCAGACGCACGAGTGGCATGCCCGGGATCCTAGTGTCGGCGGCGGAAGCCGACCGGCGCGGGGGCCGCGGGCAGCGGGCTCGACGGCAGGTCGGCCGCCGGGGTGGGGAGGTTGAAGCCGCTGGGCGCGACGTCGTTGGGCCCGTCGGGGTGGAAGAGCGAGGCGAGCAGCTGGATCTGGCCGCGCCCGACGTCGAGCTCGCCCATGCCGCCGCCGTAGGTCACGAGGCCGCGCTCCTGGCACGCGGCGTAGACGTCGAGCAGCGACCGCACGTCGCCCACGCGGCACGGCTTGATGTTGACCGCGCGCGGCGGGAAGGGGGCGGCGTCGAGGTCCGCCACCGAGTGGATCGGCGCGTCGTAGGAGATGCGGTGCGACTCGGGCTCGAGCAGGCGCGCGACCTCGGGCAGGTCGTGAGCGTCCTCGAGCAGTGCCTCGGGGAAGGCGGCGATCACGCGCTCGTACATGGTGAGGAGCGCCGGCAGCTCACCGACCTCGAGCCCGTAGCGCCCCTTGAAGTCGATGATCTCGACCGCATCGGTGGCGGCCAGCGCGGCGATCACCTCGGGCGTCCACGCCGGCGCGGCGTCGATCTTGAAGCGCAGGCCGGGATGGTGCTCGAGCCGCCGCTCGATCGGGTCGAAGCTGGGCGGGTCGCCGAGGCCGAGCGAGTTCACGAAGCGCACGGGAGCCGGCTCGCGGCCGAGGAGCTCGTGCAGCGGGCGGCCGGCCTGGGTGAGCGCGAGGTCGAGCGCGGCGGCCTCGAAGGCCCAGTGGCGCCAGCGCCGCGCGACGTCCCACTGCGGCGGCACCGGCCACTGGTCGAGCCCGGCCAGGTGGTCGCAGAGCGAGCCGAGCGTCCACTCCCCGGCGAGCGGCAGGACCGGGCCGGCGACGTGCAGGGTGTCGTCCTCGCCCTCGTACGGCGAGACGTCCTCGCCGAGGCCCTCGGCGCCGGCGCCCAGCAGCCGGATCCGGGTCGTCACGCGCTCGAAGTCGGAGGCGACCTGCGCCGAGAGCCGATCGAGCTCGTAGCCCTCGACGACCACCGGCAGCGCGCTCAGCCGGTCCCACACCTGGGTATCGCTCACGCGCGGATCATGCCGCGTACGCCGCGTCGTCGACTGGCAGGTCGTACGAGCGGCGGACGCTGGAGCCGATCCGCGACACGTCGGTGCCGTAGATGTGGATCGAGATCGCGGTGTCGCTGCCGATGTTGCGGACGCGATGGATGTCGCCCGGCGGGGCGAACCCACTCACCTCGCCGACCGGGCTGGCGCCGGCGCCCGCGGGCACGAGGCGCCCGCGATCCTCGTCGAGCACGAACAGCTCCTCGTGCTCGACGCCCTGGATGACGCCGAACACGCACCAGGTCACGTGGTCGTGGATCGGCGTCACCTGTCCCGGCCGCCAGACCAGGGCGACGACCGAGAAGCTCCCGTCCGGCTCGGCGTGGAGGAGGTGCGTGCGATAGCCGTCCGGGTCGCCGAGCCGCTGCTCCTCGGTGAGCACGTCGGGCGCCGGCAGGTGGCGCCGCAACGCGTCCGCCACCAGCTCGGCGGTGCGGGTCCAGTCGGCGTCGCCGGCCACGGCGGCGCGGGTTGCGGTGACGAGGGCTCCGATGTCCATCGAGGACTTCGACGCGATCCCGCCACCGCCTATTCCGCGGCGATCACAACGGCCCGCGGCGCCACGGCCCGGTGACCGCGCACGTCATCCCCTCGACCGGGTCCTCGTCGAAGCGCGCGCGGCCGAAGATGTTGAAGAACAGCGTGCGGCCGCTGCGGCTGAAGCTGGCGCCGGCCAGCTCGGAGCCGTTGAGCACGTTGACGGCGAACTCGAACGCCCGGCCGCCGCGGGTCAGCCCGATCAGCCGGTTGACGTTCTCGATCCCGGGCGCGAGCGGATGCGTGTCGACATACGCCGACGAGGCGTCGTCCTCGCATGCGATCAGCCCGCCGCGTGGGGTCACCGTGAGGTTGTCGGGGGAGTCCAGCGCGCTCCCGGAGGGCGACTCGTAGACGAGGGTCAGAGTCCCGCCGCCCCTGCCCGGCCGGTAGGCCCACACCTGGCCGAACCCCTCGGCGTAGCCGTCGGAGTTGACGTCGCCGTTCTTGGCGTCGCCGCCGCTCGTGGAGACGAAGAAGATCGTGCTGTCTTCCTCCCAGCAGCCCTCCAGGCGGTTGAACTTCGCGCCGCCCTTCGCCCATCCCTGGTTGAAGGTGCTGCGGGGGTCGCCCACGGCGGTCAGCTCGGGGTCGGGAGTGTCGATGGTCACCCACCGCACCGGCAGGGCCTCGCCGCGGGTGCGCCCCTCGCGCAGGTCGACCTGCGGCTGGCCGACGATCGCAAGCATCTCCAGGCGGCCGCCCGCCGTCAGCTTGTCGGTGTCGTCCGGCGTGTAGCGGTAGAAGCCGGCGCCGACGCCCGAGCCCGGGTCCTCGGTCTCGTAGACGGTGCCGGTGCGCTGGTCGACGGCCGCCGCCTCGTGCGAGAAGCGGCCGGCGGCGCGGATCGGCTCGGCGACCTCGAGCTCGTTGGGTCCGCGGTCGACGGGCGTCTGGAAGAGGTAGCCATGGCGCTTCGCGAAGCGGGCGGCGGGGTCGGTCGCGCCCGGTCCGCCGACGGTCTCCTCGCCGGTGAGCCAGTAGCGGCGCCGGTAGGAGATGCCGCCGGCGCAGTTGATCGTCGTGCCGTTGAGGCTGATGAAGTCCTGCACGAGCTCGCGCCGGCGCTCGTCGTAGACGAGCGTGGTCGTGCCGCCGAACGCGGTCGGGTCGTACGCCGCCGAGCGATCGCCCAGCACGCCGCCCGTCGTGCCGGCCGGATTGCGGTCCTCGCTGTTGCGCACGAGTCGCACGAGGTGGTCGCCGCCGTGTCCGTGGCCGTGTCCGTGCTTGCGGCCGTGGCCGTGACGGTGGCGCTTGCCGCCGGCGAACGCGCCCATGCCGTCGAGCGCCAGCGGCGTCGGGTTGCCGTCCGACATCGTCGAGCCCGTGTGGCTGAAGGTGACGTAGCTGAAGCCGGCGGGGAGCGCGAGGACCTCGATGCCGCGCTGGTCCGCGACCCGCCGCAAGGGCCCGTACGGCTGGGCGCTGTAGCGCCGCGCGTGCGCGAGCGCGTCGCGTGCCACGAGCCGCTCGATGGCTCCGACGCTCAGTAGGCCACCGCTCGCCGCTGCCGCGCGCGTGAGGAACGTGCGCCTGTCAACCCCTGTCGCCATGTCTTCCCCTCCCTTGGTTAGACGGCCCCTACCCGGGGGTCGGTCGACTTTAACGGGTCGCGGCCGTGGCGGGTAGATTGCCGTCCTCGGAACCTGACCGGCTGAAAGGAAGCTCCGGTGAAGCATTTGAGAACCGTCTCGCTGGCTCTCGTCGCACTGCTCATGCTCCCTGCGGTGGCAGAGGCCAAGAAGGGTCCCGCGGTCACGGTGATGACGCGCAACCTGTTCCTCGGCGCGGATCTCTCGCCCGCGCTCGGGGCGGCGAACCTCCCGGCGGCGATCGACGGCGCAGGCGTGATCTGGAACGAGCTCCAGCGCACGCAGTTCCGCCAGCGCGCCGTGCCGCTCGCGCGCGAGATCAGGCGCTCGAAGGCAGACCTCGTGGGGCTTCAGGAGGTCGCGCTCTGGCGCAAGCAGACCCCGTCCGACCTTGGCGCGCCGCCGCTCAACCCGAATGGCACTCCGGCCACGCAGGTCGAGTTCGACTTCCTCGCGATCCTGAAGCGAAGGCTTCCCGGCTACCGGGTGGTCGTGGTCCAGAAGGAGTTCGAGGCCGAGCTCCCGGTCGATCAGAACGGCGTCAACGAGCCGGGAACCGTCGCCGGCGAGGACTTCGACGCGCGGCTCACGATGCGCGACGTGATCCTGGTCCGGAAGGCGAGCAAGCTGAAGCTCGGGAAGACCCGGAAGGGCCACTTCGACACAAGGTTCGAGGCCAACGTCTCAGGGATCATCATCCCGGTCGACCGCGGCTGGGCCTCCGTCGAGGCGCGCTACCGCCAGGGCAGCAAGGTGTTCCGCTTCCGCTTCGTCGACACTCACCTGGAGGCGTTCGGCGACCCGCAGATCCGCGAGGCGCAGGCGAAGGAGCTGGTCGCCGGGCCGCTCGACACGCGCCGCCAGGTCGTCCTGGTCGGCGACCTCAACTCAGGCATCGCCAGGCACAACGAGCCGGAGCGCCCCGGCGACGACCTCGCGTTCCGGGCCCTCGTCGCCTTCGGCATGAAGGACAACGGCGCCGTGCAGAGCTGCTGCTACGACGACCTCTTCGACCGCAACGCGGTCTTCGACCACACGGTCGACCACGTGCTCACGAAGCCGGGACTCAAGACCCTCAGGAAGTACGTGACCGGCGACGACGCCGGCGAGCGCACTCCCGCCGGGCTGTGGCCATCCGACCACGGCGGGGTGGTGAGCAAGCTCCGGCTCCGGAAGTAGCCGGCGACCCGGAGGGCCCGCTCGCGCGGGCCCTCCGGGGCAATGGCTACTTCTCCATCGGGCGCGCCGAGATGTTGCGCGCGCCCTTCGGTGCCGGCTTGCCTCTCACGTACGAGCGCGGCTTGCCGCTCGCCCAGGCGCCGCGGGAACGCCTCATCCGGATGACGCGCTCCTGGAGCTGCGGGTTCAGGTGGCCGAAGCCGACCAGGTCGGCTCGTCCGATGTTCGCCTGGAACCGCATGAAGCCGTAGGCCTCCTCCGGGTAGCGCGGGCTGGCGGTCGTGCCGTAGTTGCGGCTCAGGCCGTCGTTCGAGTACACCGGGATGCTCTTCTGCTTCCCCGACTTGCGCGGATAGGTGTACGCCGACCACGTGTTGGTGCGCTCGAGGTCCGCGAACGCGATCTCCCTCGGCGCCCGCGGGTTGGTGAAGTCGATCACCGACGAGCCCCCGCGGTAGTAGGCGTTCACCAGCAGGTACCGGTCCTTCGCCGGCACCGGGATGCCGAGGTGCGAGGAGCAGTACTGGCCGTGCTCGACCGTCGGGTCCGCGTCGTCGTTCGACGGGCGCGGGTTGCGGTACTCGGACAGGAGGTCGCCGCTCTTCGTCTCGAAGAAGAACATGTTCCCCGTCTCGAACACGCGCGGTGTGGTCCCGAGGCCGCCGGTCTTCGTCGTCACCGTCGGGCAGCCGTCGCCGAACGACTCGTCGATGAAGTTGGCGACCTTGCCGTCCCAGCTGAACGTCGCGGAATGCCAGAAGTCGACGTTCGGCTGGTCATACGACCACTTCGGGTGCTCCGTGTCGGGCAGGCCCGTCGTGCGGTCGATCCTCCAGATCTGGGCCTGCTCGCCGCACGCGGCGCCCACGATGCCCCTCTTCGGGAAGGAGCTCAGGTCGTGGCAGCCCAGGAAGTTGTCCAGCGGCGCGATGATGCCGTGCTCGCTCACCGGCTTGTACACGCCGTCGGCGTCGTTCGGATAGACGATCGGCAGCTCGGTCCGCTCGAAGGCCGCCGCGGGATCGTCGAACGGCACCTCGATGACCTGCACGACGCCGTGGTTGACCTTGCGGCCCGCGGCCTCACCGAGCGGCCCGCAGGTCGGGCCCTCGCCGAGCGGGTAGCTGGAGTTGAGCACGAACATCGACTTGCCGCCCGGTGCGGGGAGCAGCGTGTTCGTGTGCGAGCCGCAGTCCTGGTAGACGGTGGCGACCTGCGTCGGAGCGGTCGGGTCCGAGATGTCGAAGACGCGCAGGCCCTCCCAGGCGCCGTCCGGGTACTTGCCGGTGGTCGCGCTCTTGCTCACGGGCCCCGCGCCGCACTCCGGTCCGGCGAGGACGCTGTCGACCGACAGCACGAGCGTGTCGGCGTCGCCGTCCTTGTCGGTGTCGAACACCGACGGATCGCCCTGCGGGCCGTAGCAGCGGATGTCCTTCACCAGCGTCGGCTCGGGCTTCGAGACGTCGAAGATCCGGAAGCCGCCGTAGTCGCCGACGTACGCGAGGTCGCCCCAGAACGCGATGTCCGAGCTGGTCACGTGCGTGTTGGCGGCGTTGAACGGATTCTGCGCCGTCTGGAAGTTGGCGATGAACGAGAACTTCATGCCGAACGGCGCACTCAGCGGCGTGCCGTAGTCGACCGGCGGGTGCGCGAGCGCGGATCCGCTGGACAGGGCCATTGCGACCGCACACGCAGCCGTGAGGACTTTCCACCTTCGTCTCATGTTCCCCTCCCGAGGGAAATGTTTGCGGCGCGCGACGTACCCCTACGCGCGTGCCGGCTATTGGGCGGGACCCTACCCCAACCCGGCCCGCTGTCTCACCTCGGATGTGAGCTTCGTGGCGGCAAGCGCCCTGAGCGCCCAGTACGCACGCTTGGGACATGGCCTGCCGTCGGGGCCTAGCTGAGGCCAGCGCACCACACCCTCGGACGCGAACCCGCTGTCCGGTCCGAACTCGGGGCTGTCGCGGAAGGCGATGAACACGGCGCCGGCGCCGGCGTGGATCATGTCCGTCGCAGCGCGGGTGATCCATCTCGCCTGGTCGCGTGCGCCGCCCGTCAGCGGCGGGTCGTGCTGGTGGCCCGGCAGCGACGGGTACCCGGTCTCGGTGACCCACAGCGGCCCCGAGAATCCCATGCGCCGGTAGAACGCCCGCGCTCTGCGGACGCCGGCGTGCATCCTGTTCACGGGGCCGCGCAGGTGCACGTTGGCGACGTCGATCTGCCCGACGAGCGGGTTGGCGGGATCGTGCAGGGCTGCGGCGATGTAGCTCCGGTCGAGGCGGGAGAAGCCGCCCACGATGATCCGCGCGGCCGGCTGGGCCGCTCGGATGCCCTGGGCGGCCAGCGTCGCCCAGCGCGCATAGTCGGCGGGCGTGCCCGCGAAACCGAAGCCGTTGTCAGGCTCGTTCCCGAGCTCCCAATGGCGGACCGCGGGAGCGTGGCGGACGACTTCGGAGACCATGTCTCGCCACGTGCGCTCGTGCTGGGCGATGTGCCACGGCGTGTCGGTGATCGTGCCGACCACCCGCAGGCGGTACCTGCCGGCGAGGGCGCTGACACGCTCGACGGCGGAGAAGTCGGGACGATCCCCCGCGAACACGATCCCGACCGCGAAGTCCATCCGCAGGTACCGCAGCCGCGCCTCCGACGCCGCTCTGAACAGCGCCTCATGCTGGACGGCGGTGTGGTTGAGGTACAGCATCGAATGGCTTCCCAGCCTCGAGCCATACGTCGGGGTCGCGTGGGCGGGTGATGGCATGGCGGCGAGCGCAACAGCGCACGCGACCGCGCAGCGCGACCTGGCGCCCATGGCGGCCTCCCTCTTCGATCGGGGGCGCCCCGTGGCTCGGGCGCCGTCCAGACCGTTATCCAGCCCGGCGGGCGCCGCGGCCAGACCCCAAAGGGATGAAGTCGACTCCCCCTGACGTCTATGTCGTCAACGAGCGGCTAGCTTCGTGACCGGACCCGCGACCGCATTGGAGGGCGCATGCTCGGAGACCACCCGATCGACGTGGTGCTGCTGGCCACGGACCTCGAGACGTCGAAGGCGTTCTACGCCGGCAAGCTCGGCCTCGAGATCATCAGCGAGAGCGAGTACGAGATCACCTACAAATGCGGGGGCGACAGCCGGCTCGCGGTGACCAAGAGCACCACGGGGACCGCCGACGAGCAGACGCAGGCCGGCTGGCGTGTCACCGATCTGGACGCGGAGCTCGCGGAGCTGCGGTCACGCGGCGTCGAGATCCAGGAGTACGACATGCCGGAGCTCAAGACCGTCGACGGCGTCGTGGACCTAGGCTTCGCGCGCATGGCTTGGATCGTCGATCCGCACCGCAACGCGCTCGCGATCCTTGAGCTCAAGTAAGGGGGAGAGATGATCGACCACACCGGATTCGGCGTCACCGACTACCAGCGCAGCAAGGCGTTCTACGAGCAGGCGCTGGCGCCGCTCGGCATCACGCTCCTGATGGAGCCGGTGGCGCAGGCCGCCGGCTTCGGCAAGGACGGGAAGCCGTTCTTCTGGATCGAGATGCGGGGGCCCGCCTCGCCGGGCGCGGTGCACGTCGCGTTCGCGGCCGATCGCCGGGAGACGGTCGACGCCTTCCACGCCGCCGCGCTCGAGGCGGGCGGGACCGACAACGGCGCGCCCGGGGTGCGGGAGATCTACCACCCCAACTACTACGGGGCGTACGTCCTCGACCCCGACGGCAACAACGTCGAGGCGGTCTGCCACACGCCGGCCTGAGTCACGGGATCATCCGCGACGTGACAGCATCGGCTCGTGGAGCTCGGCGTCCATCTGCCGCTGATGAGGTTCGGTGAGCAGCCGCTCTCGCTCGAGCGGCTCCAGGGAGCCGTCGACGCCGCGCGGGACTGCGGGTTCGCCGCGATCTCGTCCAACGACCACTTCGTCTTCCAGACGCCATGGCTCGACGGCCCGGCGGCGCTCGCCAGCATGATCGAGCGCTCGGGGGAGCTGGAGCTGGCGACGACGCTCGCCCTCGTCGTGCTCCGAGGCCCGGTGGCGCTGGCCAAGGCGCTGGCGGCGATCGACGTCCTCTCCGGCGGGCGGCTGGTCGCCGGCCTGGGTCCCGGCTCCTCCGAGCGGGACTATCGCGTCGCGGGCATCCCGTTCGAGGAGCGCTGGAAGCGGTTCGACGAGGCGCTCGCGCTGATGCGGACCCTGCTCAAGGGAGAGCCGCTGCCGGAGCGGCTGCGCTTCTACCCCGTACCGCCCGACCTGGAGCTGGAGCCCGGTCCGGCGCGCCCGGGCGGGGTTCCTCTGTGGATCGGGAGCTGGGGCTCGAAGGCCGGGCTCGCTCGCGTGGCGCGGGCGGCTGACGGCTGGCTCGCCTCCGCCTACAACACGACGCCGGAGCGGTTCGCCGCCGCTCGCGCGGCCTTGGCCGACGCGCTCGAGGCGCGGGGCCGGCCGGCGACCGGCTTCCCGAGCGCGCTCGCGACGATGTGGACGTGGGTCTCGGAAGACCGCGCGGAGGGCGACCGCGTCCTCGCCAAGGTCCTCGCTCCGGTCCTCAAGCGCGATCCCGACGAGCTGCGCTCGCAGGTGTGCGTCGGCCCCGCCGAGCACTGCGCCGAGCTGCTCTCGCGCTACGCCGAGGCCGGCTGTGAGCGGGTGTACCTGTGGCCGCTGGGCGACGAGGTGCGCCAGCTCGAGCTGATCGCCGGCTCGGTGGTGCCGCGGCTCTAGGTGTGGCGATCGAGCGCGAACGACAGCGTGCCCGAGTCGCAGGTGTAGCCCTCGATGGTCCCGCTGGCCTGGATCGTGAGGTCGATCGCGGTGGGGGAGACGGTTCCTGAGACGGTGCCGTTCCAGGGGTTCGCATCGGCCCGATGGCGCGCGATGTCGAAGCTGAACGCGTTGCCGCTGCGCGGAATCAGCGTCGCCCGCGCGTTCCCCACGTAGATGCCGTACGGCGATCCGTCGCTCTGCACGCACTGGGCCTCCCAGCTCACCCGTGCGGTGACGGTGCGCTGCGTGGTCACCGCGAACCCCTCCGAGCTGTTGTTGGGATCGTCGGGAGCGCCGATGTACTCGCGTCCGAGGTGGTCGAGCGCCGCGGCGGTGGCGCGCAGCCGCTCGAGCGACACCTTCCGCGACGTGCTGGCGGCGAGCGTGTAGACGCGGCCGTCCTCGACCCACACGAGCGATCGCTGCGGCCGCGGCCCGAGCCGGCGGGTCAACAGGTAGCCGCGGCGCCCGCGCACGCGCGTCCGCTTGGCCTTGAACCCGAGGCGCCGGCCATCGCGCAGCGCCGCCTTCAGGTTCTTGAACGAACCGCCTTCCAGCACGATGATCGCGTCCGTCCCGGCGCTCGCGTTGCGCACCATGCGGATTCCGTAGCCGCTTCTGCGCCGGCTCGGGGAGGGTGCGATCGTCCGGTCGAGCGGCCGGAAGACGGGGGCGACCACGGTCGGCACGAGCGGCGCGGGATTCATCCGCCGCGTGGCGAGGTCCTCGTACACGTCGAGGACATCAGCCGGGGCAGCAGCCGGCACGCTTAGCCCCCCGAGTGCCACGCAGGCCGAGGCGAAGAGCGCTCGTCGCATCCTCGCGCAACGATAACCCACCTCGGCAGGCGTTCCCGCAGCCGCTCCGTCGGTCGTCAGCGGGGGGTATCGCCAAGGGAGGGCAACCTCAGCTGGCGGTCGCGCCGCAGTCGCTGTAGGGTCGCGGTGAGAGTTCTGGCGAGTGGAGGATCCGCCGTGCGCGACGGGCCGGACGTGGATCGGATCAGCCTTGGGCGCTGCGGGGCGCCGGCCGGCCCCCATCACCCTCGGCGCGGTGAGCTGCTCGACGCGCGCGAGAACCGCGACCCCGTCGAGCCGCTCGTTCGCCGCAACCAGAAGGACGACGCGCTCGTCCCGCAGGCCGAGCAGTTCCTCACGCGCTTCGGGTTCGCGGAGAAACACGACTGCCCGCCCGGCGTCCTCTGCCGCCATCTCTCACGGGCGCTGCTGCGCTTCCAGGCCTTCTACCGGCTCGAGGAGACCGGGGTCCTCAACCTCGAGACGCTGAAGCTGATGAGCCGGCCGCGCTGCGGGCTCCCGGACCTCGAGCCCGAGGAGATCGGCGGCCCGGGCGTGGAGGACAGCGACCCGTTCGTGTTCGGAGGCACACCGTGGGACCAGCAGCAGATCCGCTGGTTCATGGGCACGGGCACGCCCGACATCGCGGCCGAGGCGGGGGCCGTCCAGACGGCGCTGAACACGTGGGCCAGCCTGATCCCGCGCACGTTCCCGTCTACGGCAACGGCCGCGAGCGCGCAGCTCCGGGTGAGCTGGGAGACCGGTGACCACGCCGACGGGTTCCCGTTCGACGGCTCGGGCAACGTCTACGCCCACGCGTTCTACCCCCAGGACGGGCGGGTGCACTTCGACGACGCCGAGAGCTGGGCGCTCGCCGACGGCGGCGGCAACGTCGACGTCGAGACGGTCGCCCTCCACGAGATGGGCCACGCACTCGGCCTGCGGCACTCAGGCAACACCGACGCCGTCATGTACGCGTTCTACGGAGGCGAGCGGCGGCGGGCGCACGAGGTCGACATCAAGGGCATGCGCAGCCGCTACCCGCAGGTCGTCCAGACCGGCGCCAACGCCGTGACCATCCCGCTGTGGGCGCTCGAGTCCACCGGCGGCTGCGACGTCGTCACCGTCGACCTGCGCCGCACCGTCTCGCTGCTCGCCTGGGGCCACGTGTCGATGCTCGACTCCCGCAGCGATTTCGACCGCGACAACGCGTGGGCTGTTGAGGTGTTCATGGTCGACGGAGACCGGCCCGGCCCGTATGTCTTCGGCGGCCGCCATTGGGGTTCCGACGGCGCGCCGAGCAACGTCTACACCGGGGCCTGGGCCGGCCGCGCGCGCACGATCACGTTCCGGCTCAGCGTCGCCCACATGCAGGACCTCGAGGCGTTCGGCACGGGGAACATCCTCGTGCTCGACACGGGAGGAAGCGGATGAAGCAGTACGTCTTCTACGACAAGCAGAGCGGCGAGATCCGCCACGTGCACCAGGTGATCTCGGCCGAGAAGGACGGTCCGGTGAAGGTCGACGATAAGGAGCTAGGCGCGTTCGTGGAGCGCATGGTCGACCCCAAGACCACCGCGTCGGTGTACGCCGAGGTGGCGCCCACGTCCAGCCGAGCCGCGACCCGCCGCGTCGACCCGGAGCGGCAGCGGCTCGTAACCAAGCGAATCCCCGCGCGCGAGCAGGACCGCATGCGGCGTACGGAGGGCTGACGATGCAGGCCTTCAAGGTCGACCTCTTCGCACTCAAGAACCTCGGCGGCTCGGCCAGCGCCACGATCGACCTCGGCCGGTCCCGCCCGTTCCTGGCCTGGGGATCCGTGACGATGGTCGACTCCCTCAACGACTTCGATCGCGACAACGCCTACGCCTTCGACATCTTCACCATCGACGGCGTGAGGACGACGTCGCGGGTCCACGGCGGCGACCACTGGGGCCCGTCCGGCTCGGGCAACAACGTGTTCGAGGGAGCCGTGAGGGGGCAGGGCCGGTTCGTCAACATCTGGCTCCGCACGATCCACTCCGACGACCTCGACACCTTCGGAGTCGGCATCGTCCTCACACTGGACTGAGCCAGCGGAGTAGTTGCTGGCCCCGAAGAAGACGCAAAAGAGGCGCGCCGGCTGGGTGGAAGCTGCTTGCGGGGTCTCCAGTGCTTTGTCCGCCTCCACCAGGCCGACGTCTCCCGCGCCGCCGTCCAAGTGCTCCGCGAGTACACCGGGCGCGGACCGACGAAGGCACGCATTGGTGCAGTCCGCGCGCAAGGTTGAAGGCCCTGTGGTCCGTTTGGACCGTGGGAGTTGGAATCTCCCTGTGGACTCCAATCACGACAAAGCCGTCGTCTCGATAGGCCCGCGACCACACAAGGACGTACGGCTCCTGGCGCAGCCAGCTGATGCACGTGAGCGTCCAGAAGTTCCCGAGGACGGCGTGGCCGCGCAGCTCGGCGGGGCCGAGTGGCTCGGAGTTGAGCCACTCGGTCGCCCCGTCGAGGGAGGGCAGGTGGATGCGTTGGAAGACGCTCGTCTACCGAAGCGCCCGGAACGCAGCTCGGATCTCGGTGGAGAAGAGCTCCGGCTCCTCCCAGGCGGCGAAGTGGCCGCCCTTGTCGACCTCGTTGAAGTAGGCAAGGTCGGGGTAGACCGCCTCGACCCAGCTGCGCGGGGAAGCCCAGATCTCGCCGGGGAACGTCGTGAAGCCGACCGGAACCGAGACCGGCGGAGGAGGCTGGCCGCTCGCAAGCGCTGCAGCCAGCGCTCGTCCGTCCTCCCAGTACGACCGGGCCGCCGAGGCGGCGGTGCCGGTCAGCCAGTACAGCGTGATGTTGTCGACGATGCTGTCCCGGGTGAGATTGCCCACGGGCTCGCCGTCGACGAACGCGCGGGAGATCTTGTAGTAGCTGTCCGTGTCGTGGTCGAGCAACCAGGCCGCCAGCGCGACGGGTGAATCCAGCAGGGCGTAGCCGATCGTCTGCGGCCGCGTTGCCATCTCAAGGAAGTAGCCGAAGCCGTCCTCCCTGAACGTCGCGACCGCCTCGGCCGCTGCGCGTTCCTGTTCGGATTCCTTGGGCAGTTGATCGCCGATTGCGAGCACCGCGGTGAGCAGGTTCAGGTGGTAGCCGGCCAAACCCTCGACCGCCTGACGGCCCATCAGGTCCGTGACGAGGGCACCCACGTCGCCGCCCTGGGCGACGTAGCGGGTGTAGCCGAGGCGGTGCATCAGCTCCGCCCACGCGCGTGCGGTGCGGCTGGCGTCCCAACCGAGCTCGGCCGGCTCGCCGGAGAAGCCGTAGCCGGGCAGCGACGGCAGCACCAGGTGGAAGGCGTCCACGGCGTCGCCGCCATGCGCGGTCGGGTCGGTGAGCGGGCCGACGGTCTCGAGGAGCTCGACGACAGAGCCCGGCCAGCCGTGCGTCATGATCAGCGGCAACGCGTTCTCGTGCGGCGACTTCACGTGGATGAAGTGGATGTCCACGCCGTCGATCTCGGTCATGAACTGCGGCAGCGCGTTCAGTCGCGCCTCGCACGCCCGCCAGTCGTGTTCCGTCGTCCAGTAGCGGGCGAGCGCCTGGATCGTCGCCAGTTGCACGCCTTGCGACCGGTCGTCGACGAGCTCCCCGGAGGGCCAGCGCGTCGCTTCGACGCGGCGGTGGAGCTCAGCGAGCTGCTCCTCCGGAACCTCAATGTGGAACGGGCGGATCGCTGTTGCTTCAGCCATAACGGACATACGTCGCTCCTTTGGTTCGTTTAAGTCCTCAGCGACCGGAACGCCTTGCGGAGCTCGGCCGAGAACAGCTCCGGCTGCTCCCAGGCGGCGAAGTGACCGCCCCTGTCGACCTCGTTGAAGTAGATGAGGTTGGGGTAGGCCTCCTCGGCCCAGCTCCGCGGCGCCTGGTACTGCTCGCTGGGGAAGACCGTCACGGCAACCGGGATGTTCACGCCCTTGGCGTTGAAGAAGCCGCCCTTGTACTCCCAGTAGAGGCGAGACGCCGAGACCCCTGTGTTCGTCAGCCAGTAGAGCGTGATGTTGTCGAGGACCTCGTCACGCGTCAGCTCGCCCGTCTCGCTCTCGGTCCGCTCCAGCGCCTTGGCCACCGCCACGGCCGGCTGGCCGTCGGCATCGTTGTGGTCGAGCAGCCAGGCGGCAAGGCCGACGGGTGAGTCCGCGATGCCGTACAGGGTCTGCGGGCGCGCCGCCATCATCTTGGCGTACTCGACCTGGCCGTACGTCCTGATCAGCCCGTCGTACGCACGCCGCTCCTCGGCCGAGAGATCGGGCGGCGGCGGGTCGCCGGCCAGGGAGGCCTTGTCGACGTCGGCCGGCACCGTGGCGGGCATGTTCGTGTGGATCGCGAGCAATCCCGCCGGTGCCTGGACGCCCATCTGGTCGACCACGAACGCGCCCCAGTCGCCGCCCTGAGCGACGTACCCGGTGTAGCCGAGCCGCTTCATCAGCTCCGCCCACGCGCGCCCCATGCGCTCCGGGCCCCAGCCCGTGCCCGTCGGCTTGCCCGAGAACCCGTAGCCCGGCATCGACGGGATCACCACATGGAAGGCGTCGCCTGCCCTCGCGCCGTATGCCGCCGGATCGGTCAGCCGATCGATGATCTTCAGCTGCTCGATAATCGAGCCGGGCCATCCATGGTTCACGATGAGCGGCAGCGCGTCCTCGTGCTGCGAGCGAACGTGGATGAAGTGGATGTCGAGCCCGTCGATCTCGGTGATGAACTGTGGCAGCGCGTTCAGCTCGGCCTCGCACCTGCGCCAGTCGTAGTCGGTCGCCCAGTAGCGCGCGAGCTTCTGCATCGTCGCCAGCGGCACGCCCTGCGAGTCATCCGGGACGGTTTCCTTCTCAGGCCAGCGCGTGGCCGCGATGCGCGCACGCAGGTCCTCGAGGTCCGCCTCGGGCGTCTCGATCGTGAACGGACGCATCGCTGTGGCGTCCGCTGACTTTTCGACCGCGACAGTCATGCGGGTCTCTCCGTTGTTGGGACGGTGCCAAACCCTCGACCGCCTGCGGCCCATCAGTCCGTGACGAGGGCACCCACGTCGCCGCCCTGGGCGACGTAGCGGGTGTAGCCGAGGCGGTGCATCAGCTCCGCCCACGCGCGTGCGGTGCGGCTGGCGTCCCAACCGAGCTCGGCCGGCTCGCCGGAGAAGCCGTAGCCGGGCAGCGACGGCAGCACCAGGTCGAAGGCGTCCACGGCGTCGCCGCCATGCGCGGTCGGGTCGGTGAGCGGGCCGACGGTCTCGAGGAGCTCGACGACAGAGCCCGGCCAGCCGTGCGTCATGATCAGCGGCAACGCGTTCTCGTGCGGCGACTTCACGTGGATGAAGTGGATGTCCACGCCGTCGATCTCGGTCATGAACTGCGGCAGCGCGTTCAGTCGCGCCTCGCACGCCCGCCAGTCGTGTTCCGTCGTCCAGTAGCGGGCGAGCGCCTGGATCGTCGCCAGTTGCACGCCTTGCGACCGGTCGTCGACGAGCTCCCCGGAGGGCCAGCGCGTCGCTTCGACGCGGCGGTGGAGCTCAGCGAGCTGCTCCTCCGGAACCTCAATGTGGAACGGGCGGATCGCTGTTGCTTCAGCCATAACGGACATACGTCGCTCCTTTGGTTCGTTTCAAGTCCTCAGCGACCGGAACGCCTCGCGGAGCTCGGCCGAGAACAGCTCCGGCTCCTCCCAGGCGGCGAAGTGACCGCCCCTGTCGACCTCGTTGAAGTAGATGAGGTTGGGGTAGGCCTCCTCGGCCCAGCTCCGCGGCGCCTGGTACTGCTCGCTGGGGAAGACCGTTACGGCAACCGGGATGTTCACGCCCTTGGCGTTGAAGAAGCCGCCCTTGTACTCCCAGTAGAGGCGAGACGCGGAGACCCCGGTGTTCGTCAGCCAGTAGAGCGTGATGTTGTCGAGGACCTCGTCACGCGTCAGCTCGCCCGTCTCGCTCTCGGTCCGCTCCAGCGCCTTGGCCACCGCCACGGCCGGCTGGCCGTCGGCATCGTTGTGGTCGAGCAGCCAGGCGGCAAGGCCGACGGGTGAGTCCGCGATGCCGTACAGGGTCTGCGGGCGCGCCGCCATCATCTTGGCGTACTCGACCTGGCCGTACGTCCTGATCAGCCCGTCGTACGCACGCCGCTCCTCGGCCGAGAGATCGGGCGGCGGCGGGTCGCCGGCCAGGGAGGCCTTGTCGACGTCGGCCGGCACCGTGGCGGGCATGTTCGTGTGGATCGCGAGCAATCCCGCCGGTGCCTGGACGCCCATCTGGTCGACCACGAACGCGCCCCAGTCGCCGCCCTGAGCGACGTACCCGGTGTAGCCGAGCCGCTTCATCAGCTCCGCCCACGCGCGCCCCATGCGCTCCGGGCCCCAGCCCGTGCCCGTCGGCTTGCCCGAGAACCCGTAGCCCGGCATCGACGGGATCACCACATGGAAGGCGTCGCCTGCGCTCGCGCCGTATGCCGTCGGATCGGTCAGCCGATCGATGATCTTCAGCTGCTCGATGATCGAGCCGGGCCATCCATGGTTGACGACGAGCGGCAGCGCGTCCTCGTGCTGCGAGCGAACGTGGATGAAGTGGATGTCGAGCCCGTCGATCTCGGTGATGAACTGCGGCAGCGCGTTCAGCTCGGCCTCGCACCTGCGCCAGTCGTAGTCGGTCGCCCAGTAGCGCGCGAGCTTCTGCATCGTCGCCAGCGGCACGCCCTGCGAGTCATCCGGGACGGTCTCCTTCTCGGGCCAGCGCGTGGCCGCGATGCGCGCACGCAGGTCCTCGAGGTCCGCCTCGGGCGTCTCGATCGTGAACGGACGGATCGCTGTGGCGTCCGCTGACTTTTCGACCGTGACAGTCATGCGGGTCTCTCCGTTGTTGGGGACGGTGGTTTTGTGCGCTGCGGTCCGGGCCGGTGGCGGGCAGGTCCTGTCCGCATCGCTGTGATGCTTGAACTCGTGCTCGAGCAGCTCGAGCACGCGGCGAGTCGGCCGCTGGCAGGCTTGCGTGAGCGAGAACCCGCGAGTGAGATCCCCGCATCGTTGGCCCGCGCCGCAAGCACGGTCTGCGCGACCCGGCCGGGCGGTGTTCAGCGGCCTTGACTTCCGGCCGCTCCGGCGCGAGCGTAAGCATGCACAGCAGCCAATGTGCGGCGAACCCGGCCACCACCACGACGCACCTCAATCCTTGCGAGCCACAGGCTGCCCGGGGCCGCGGCAACCTTCATCGAAGGTACGGCGCGGGGGCGGCGCTGTAAATGGTTCGCTCAGGCCCTCTTGGGCGCAGAAAGGGGTCCGATCGAACTACTCGCCAACGTTGGCCCCGGCCGCTCTCGGCCGTTGCGACGATTTGGGATCCGGCCGTGAGCCGGGTTGACGCTCGAAAGGCTCAGATGCCAGCCGAGAACAACCCCGCCGCCGCCGAGCGTCGACCGCCGACAGTCGTGCTGGTCGACGACGAGCCGCTGATCAGCGTGGCACTCGCGCAGGCGCTAGCGAGCAGCGGACTTGAGCTCGTCGGCGAGGCCGCAACCGGAGAGGACGCGCTCGAACTCGTGGTCGACGTGCGCCCGGACGTCGTGCTGATGGACCTGCAGCTTCCCGGAATGTCGGGAGTGCGAGCGATCGAACAGCTCGGACTGCTCGCGCCCACTTCGCGCGTGCTGGTCCTCACCCGTAGCGAACAGAACCGCGTCGTCGAAGCGATCGTCGCCGGCGCCCGCGGCTACATACTTAAGAGCGCGCCGGTCGAGACGATCATCAGCGCCATCAAAGCCACGGCCGCCGGAGAATCGGTGCTGTCCTCGAAGATCGCCGGGAAGCTCCTGCAGCGCATTCGCGAGCTGGACATCCCCGTCAAGACCAGCGCCATCGCCGCGGTTGCCATCCGCACTGCTCTAACCGACCGCGAGCTCGAGATCTTCAAGCAACTCGCTAGCGGCAAAAGCAACAACGAGATCGCGCGAGACCTCTCGCTGAGCCCGAACACCGTCGCCAACCACGTCGCCGGAATCCTCGCCAAGCTTCACCTCGAGAACCGCATCCAAGCAGCCGTTGAGGCCGTACGAAGCGGCATCTCCTAGCCCGCTTCGCGTGCTCGTTGTCGCGGGCCGCCACTGGCCTGCGTGGCGCCGTCTTGACAGCGGTGTCTGAGAGGTGGACGCTGGTTTGCGTTTCCTTCGCAACGAAACGCCGGCGCTTCGTCGCATGCTTCGTCCCCACGGGCGTTTGATATTGGCGGCATGCGGAGGTGGCGACGAGACATCCGCGCCGGCACGGTCAACCCCGCCGACGGCGTCAGCGACGGGCACGACCACCGCGATCGCGGCGGCCGACGAGACGGTCGCCCTCGCGGTCAGGCCGAAGGGCGACCATCCGACACACATCCACAACGTCAGGTGATGGCCCTCCGCGATGTGGAAAACGGGAAGTCGAAGACCTCGGTCGACGCGCCGCTTTCGGACTTTCGGACCGGCGGCTTCTCCATCAACGTCCACGACTACACGGGCGGGTTCCCGGTCGTCGCGTGCGCGGACATCCCGGCCGGCTGAACCAGGGCTACTTCGACGCGAGCGCGCGGGGCCGCGCTCTGGGACCACGTCGCGCGGGGTCAGGTGGGACGGCAAGAGGAGTAGGGTCCGGCAGGCGAGGTTCGGCATGGCCGACCAGGACGACCTCGAGTTCACCTACTCGCTGACTGACCGCATCCTCCGCCTCAGCCTCGGAGAGCTGGCGGACTTCAGCGGAGCGAAGTACGACGGCGACTTCTCGCTGAGCCTCGAGGAGGCGCAGCGCCGGAAGCACGAGTACGTGGCCGACCAGCTCGGGATCGGCCCCGGGCGGCGGCTGCTCGACCTCGGATGCGGCTGGGGGCCACTGCTGCACTACGTGCACGGGCGAGGCGGGGTCGGCGTCGGGGTCACGCTGTCGTCCGCGCAGGTGGCCGCGTGCAGGCGGCACGGCCTGGACGTCCACCTGTTCGACGCCCGGCAGCTCGCTCCCGACACGTTCGGCGAGTTCGACGCCGTGGCGAGCCTCGGTGCGTTCGAGCACTTCTGCTCGCCGGAGGAGCATCGGGCCGGCCGGCAGGATGAGATCTACCGCGGGCTCTTCGGCCGCATCGCCGGCGTGCTGCCCGACGACGGGCGGCTGTTCCTCCAGACGATGGTCTTCGGGCGCCGGATGATCCCCGCCGATGAGATCGGCATCGACGCAATGCGGGACTCCGACGCGTGGTATCTCGCCCTGATGGGACGGCAGTTCCCGGGCTCCTGGCTCCCAAGCGGATGCGATCAGATCGTCCGCGCTGCTGCCCCGTACTTCCGTCTCGTGCAGAGCAGCAGCGGCCGGCTCGACTACATCGAGACGATCCGCCAATGGCGCGAGCGGTTTGCCCGCCCGAGCCTGCAGAAGACACTCATCAAGCTGCGGCTGCTGCCGCGCTGGCTGTCGAGCGCCGACTTCCGGCTGGCGTTCACGTCAGGGGTGAGCGCCAACAGTGTCTGCTTCGAGCGCGAGCTGCTCGACCACTACCGACTCGTCTTCGAGAGGAGCAGCTGAGCGGACGCGGCGCGACGCCTCGGCGAAGCCGACCAGGCGTCCGGCCTGCTCGTCCCACAGTTTCAACCGGACGGCGCGCAGGCCATCCCACAGCGACAGCGTGGGAACGGCGTCGAACATCCGACTCTCGTCATGTGCGCGCTGCAGGTTGTAGTTCGGGACGCGGGCGTTGAGGTGATGCACGTGGTGGAGACCGATGTTGCCCGTGAAGAACTGGAGGGTCTTCGGGAGCTTCAGGTAGGAACTGCCTCGCAGGGCGGCATCGGCGAACGTCCAGCCCGCCGAGTGCTCCCAGTAGGTGTCCTCGAACTGGTGTTGCACATAGAACAGGAACACGCCCGCCGCCCCGGCCAGCACGATGGTCGGAGCCTGGACGAGCAGGTACGCCTGCCAACCGACAAGCCAACAGACACCGGCGATCAGGACCGCGATGGCGAGATTCGTGAACATGACGCTGCGTCGGATGCGCGGCCGCATCGAACGCGACACGAGCCGCGGCTGAACGATGAGCGGGGCGTCGCCGGCATGTCGATCGAAGTAATGCCGAAACCGCGGTCGAGGGCGTCCACCACAGCGTTCATCACGGCCGGACACGCACCGATCGTGCCCGCCTCGCCCGCGCCCTTGATCCCGAGAACGTGCGTCGTGCAGGGAACGTTTCGCGTTTCGAACTGGATCATGCTCATGTCGCGCGCGTGCGGAAGCGCATAGTCCATGAGGCTCGCAGTAAGAAGCTGTCCGGACGAGTCATAGACCGCCTGCTCCGAGAGCGCCTGCCCGACCCCCTGCACGATGCCTCCGTGGATCTGCCCTTCCAGCAAGAGCGGGTTGACCGTGAATCCGAAGTCGTCGACCACCCAATAGCCGACGATTTCGATCGCGCCCGAATTCGGATCAAGCTCCACCTCGCAGATATGCGTGCCGTTCGGATACGTCGGCGCACGCGGCTGATAGGCGTCCTGTGCGATCAGCTTCTCGGACTTCTCGTGCTTTTGCGCGAGTGCGGCGAATGTAACGAGCCGATTGGAGCCGGCGACGCGCACCGCACCGTCTACAATTTCAAGTCTGTCGGCAGGCGCCTCCAGTTCATCGGCGGCCAATTCCTTCAGCTGACCGGCGAGTTTCTTCGCGGCCATCCCGACGGAGGGTCCGCCCGTAGGCAGCGAGCGCGACCCGCCGGTACCACCACCGGTCGGGAGGTCGTTCGTATCGCCCTGCCGCGTAACGACCTTCTCTGGCGGTATGTCCAATTCGTCCGCGACGAACTGCGCGTAGGCGGTCGCATGGCCCTGTCCGTTCGTTTGCGTGCCGATGTAGAGCGTCACAGTGCCATCACGCTCAATGTGGAGCTTCGCTGTCTCACCACCGACACCGCCGCACGCCTCGATGTAGCTCGAGATTCCAATGCCGCGCACGCGGCCGCTCTTCTCCGCGGTCTTTGCCCGCTTTTCGAAGCCCTTCCAGTCGGCAAGCGCCTGTGCGCGCAGAAGATGGCCCTCGAATTCGCCGCTGTCGTAGGTGCGCCCCGTCGCGGTCTTGTAAGGCATCGCTGACGGCGGAATGAAATTGATCCGCCGCAGTTCGTCCTGTCCGGCGCCAACCTCGCGCGCGACGGCATCGACGAGGCGCTCGATCACATATGCGGCCTCAGGGCGGCCCGCGCCGCGGTAGGCATCAACCGGCAGCGTGTGCGTGTAGATGCCGCGAATGCGCGCGTACATGACCGGGATGGCGTAGACCCCGGGAAGCATCGTCGCGCCGTTCGCCGGTATGAATGGCCCGAAGAACGACAGGTACGCGCCGAGATTGGCGATCGTATCAACGCGCATAGCGAGGAAGCGATTGCCCTTGTCGAGCGCCATCTCGGCGACGGTCACGTTGTCGCGACCATGCACGTCGCCGAGGAAATGCTCGCTGCGGTCGGCGATCCAGGCGACCGGCCGGTTCGTCCGCTGCGCCGCTACCACCGCAAGTGCGTACTCGCGATACGGCCCGAGCTTGGCACCAAAACCACCGCCCACGTCGCCCGTGATGACCCGCAACTGATCGTGCGGGATCTTGAACACCTTGTCGGCGAGCGCATTGCGGATGATGTGGCTGCCCTGGGTGCTGACCGTGAGTTTCAACGGCTCGCCGCCTGACGCCGGCTCCGCGATCGCGCCGCGCGTCTCCATGTAGTTCGCAACGAGGCGCTGATTGACGAGCTCGAGCCTGACAACCTTGGCAGCCTTCGCAAAGGCCTGCTCGGTTCCCTCTCGGTCGCCGTGCTCGACCGTGAATGCGACGTTTTCCGTCCGTTCCGGCCAAACCTGCGGCGCGTCGGCTGTCGACGCCAGTTTCAGATCGGCGACGGCCGGAAGTGGTTCCCAATCGATTTCCACCGCTTCGGCCGCATCGCGTGCCGCGTCGAGGGTATCGGCGACGATGAAGGCAACAGCGTCGCCCACGTGGCGTACTTCCTCGCTCGCGAGCAACGGATACGGCGGCACCCACATCCGCTCCTCGTCCGAGGGCTTGATCAGTCCCTGGCAAGGGACCGACCCATACTCCGAGACGTCGGCCGCTGTGAGCACGAGCCGCACGCCCGGAAGGCTCCGCACCGCCTCCAGATCTTGAATGCTGAATTGCGCGTGCGCACGCGGGGAACGCACGACCACTGCTCGCAGTGCGTCGTCCGGAACGAGATCCGCGAGATAGCGCCCGTGCCCCGTGAGAAGCGACGCGTCTTCGACCCGAACGTGGGGTTGGCCAACTCCGAATTTCACCCTGATCGCCTCACGCTGCGCGGAGACAGTTCCGCAAAAGGCATCGCCGGGACTAGCCCGGCGATGACAGGGAGAATACTCGAAAGCGCGTTTAGTTCAATTCGCCCGCCCGTTGATCGCCCGCCACACCCGCTCGGGGGTTGCCGGCATATCAAATTTTTTGATGCCGAATTCACGGTCGAGCGCATCGATCACCGCATTCATCACGGCCGGCGTCGCCCCGATCGTACCCGCCTCGCCAGCGCCCTTCACGCCTAACGGATTGGCGGTGCAAGGAACGTTGCGGGTCTCGAAGTGGATCGTCGGGAAATGATCGGCCCGCGGCATCGCATAGTCCATGAAACTCGCGGTCAAGAGCTGGCCGTCGTCGCCATAGACCGTGTTTTCCATGAGCGCCTGGCCGGCACCCTGCACGATGCCGCCAAGTACCTGCCCTTCGAGTAAGAGCGGATTGAGCGTCACACCGAAGTCGTCGACCACGGTGTAGCGCACGATCTCGACTTCTCCAGTTTCCGGATCGAGTTCGACCTCGCACACGTGCGAACCGTTGGGGAATGTGTAGCCAGGGGGCATGTAATTCTTCACTTCCGCGATTTGCTGCTCGGGCGGCATCTTCTGCGCAAGGTTCGCGAGCGAAATCGTGCGGTTGGTGCCCGAAACGCGGACAACGCCGTCGGAAACCTCAAGCTTGTCTGCGTCGGCCTCGAGCTCCTTCGCCGCGGCGGCCTTGACGTTCGCGACGATCGTGCGCGTGCAGTTCTGCACTACCGGCCCGCCGGTCGGCATCGAGCGTGAGCCCACCGTGCCGCCGCCGTTGTCGAGTGCGTCGGAATCGCCCTGCTCAACGCGGATCTGATCAAGCGGGAGATCGAGTTCCTGCGAAACGATCTGGGCATAGGTCGTCTTGTGACCCTGCCCCTGCGAGAGCGTCCCGATATGGACCGTGATCGAGCCATTCGTTTCCAGAATTACCTTGCCGTCTTCCGGTGCGGTCAATCCGCAGGCTTCGATGTAGCTCGACAGTCCGATGCCGCGGACCTTCCCGCGCTGCTTGGACTTGCCCACACGCTTGTCGAAACCTTTCCAGTCGGCAACGTCCTGCGCGCGCGCGAGGTGACCGGCAAAATCACCGTGTCGTATTTCTTGTGCGTCGGCGTTTCGTACGGCATTTCCGACTTGTCGATGAAGTTCTTGCGCCGAACCTCGTCGGGCGCAACACCGGTCTCGCGCGCGATCGCATCCACTAGCCGCTCTATCAGATAGGCGGCTTCCGGACGGCCCGCGCCGCGATAGGCGTCGACCGTATGCGTGTGCGTGAAAATGCCGTGCGCTTTCACGTAGGCATGCGGGATCCGGTACGAGCCCGGATACATCGTCATGCCGAGGAACGGCACGTAGGGCGCGACGATCGACAAGTACGAGCCCATGTTCGCCAGAATGTCGACCTTGAGGGCGAGGAAACGGCCTTCCCTGTCGAGCGCCATCTCCGCCACCGCGTAGTTGTCGCGTCCCTGCGCGTCGCTCAGGAAGTGATCCGTGCGATCGGAAATCCAAGCCACCGGCTTGTTGAGTTTTTGCGTCGCGACCGCCGTCAGCACGTAGTCACGATATGGGGCGCCCTTGGTGCCGAAGCCGCCGCCCACGTCGTGGGCGAGCACGCGGATCTTTTCCTTCGGCATGTGCATCATTTCCGCGAGGTAGTGCCTTTGCGCATGGCTGCCCTGGCTTGAGATCACGAGTTCGAGCCGGCCCGACTTGTCCACCTCGGCCACAACGCCGCGCGGTTCCATGTAATTCGTGACGAGCCGCTGGTTGACGATGTCGAGCTTTACGACGCGATGCGCGGATGCAAACGCCTTCTCGGTTGCATCCTTCTCGCCGAGCTCCAACGTGAACCCGATGTTGCTGCCGTGCTCGGGCCACAGCACCGGCGCGTCCTTCTTGATCGCCGCCCGCACGTCGACAACCGTCGGGAGCGGCTCCCATTCGATTCCGACGGCCTCTGCAGCGTCACGCGCCTGCTCGACCGTGTCGGCGACCACGAACGCGACTTCCTCGCCGATATGCAGAACCTTGTCCTTCGGCAGCACGTGATACGGCGGCACCCAGATCTTTGGCCCGCCGTGCATGTGGAGGATCAGCGCACCAAGGCACGGGAACGGGGCAAGCCCCGCCACATCCGCGTGGGTGAGGACGAGGCGGACGCCCGGCATCTTGCGGGCGGTCTCAAGGTCCGTGAACTTGAAATTTGCATGGCCATGCGGCGAGCGCACGAATACGGCGCGCAACGCACCTTCCGGGATCAGGTCGGCGACGAAGCGCCCCTTCCCGGTGACAAGCGGAGGATCCTCCAACCGAAGGTGGGGTTGGCCGATACCGAACTTGAGTGGACGCATGTGCTCTCCCCCGCAGCCTGTTGCAGGCAAATACTACACATAATCCGCAATGAAAATGCGGCCGGTCTACCGCTCCGCGTGGGCGAACTCCCAAAGGGCTGCTGCAGGCTAATAGGGCAGTCCGACGTAGTTCTCTGCCATGGCAGCCGCCGCGGCGGGTGAACTAACGAGATATTCGAGCTCGGCGAGCTGCACCTTGCGGTCGAAGCCGCTGGAATCCGGCAGGCGATGCAGGAGGGTCGTCATCCACCAGGAGAAGCGCTCCGCTTTCCAGACGCGCGCGAGCGCCCGCTCCGAATAGCTGTCGATTCCCGCCGGCGATTTGTCGCGGTAGAACTCGATCAATCCCTCGGCGAGGTACCGCACATCGCTCGCCGCAAGGTTGAGCCCCTTCGCGCCCGTCGGCGGCACGATATGCGCGGCGTCCCCCGCGAGGAACAGACGGCCGAATCGCATCGGCTCCGCGACGAAGCTCCTGAGCGGCGCAATGCTCTTCTCGATGGACGGGCCCGAGACGAGTCGCGCTCTGCCCTCGTCGTCGAGGCGCCGCTTCAGTTCGCTCCAGAACCGCGAATCCGGCCAGTCGTCGACGTGTTCGGCGAGACTGCATTGGATGTAGTAGCGGCTGCGTGTCGGCGACCGCATCGAGCACAATGCAAAGCCGCGCTCGTGATGGACGTAAATGAGTTCGTCCGAAACGGGCGGCGTGTCAGCCAGCAGCCCGAGCCAGCCAAAAGGATAGACACGTTCGTAGGTTTGCAGACTTTCGATCGGCACACTTTGCCGGCTGACACCGTGAAAACCATCGCATCCGGCGATGAAATCGCATTCGACTTCGCCTTCCTTGCCGTCCTTGACATAGCGAACGCGCGTCCGTTTGGTACCGAAGTCGTGCAGGCTGACATCGTGCGCCTCGTAGAGTGTCGGTGCGCCGCTCGCGGACCGCGCCTCCATGAGATCGCGCGTGATTTCCGTCTGACCATAGATCGTGACCGTCTTCCCGGTCAGTTCGCGAAAATTGATGCGATGCCGCCTGCCGCCGAAGCAGATCTGCGTCCCGTCGTGCACGAGTCCTTCCTCGTGCATACGCGCACCGACGCCGACTTCGTCCAGGAGCTCCGCCGTGCCTTGCTCGATTACGCCAGCACGAATGCGTCCGAGCACGTACTCGGCGCTGCGCTCTTCCAGGACTACGTTGTCGATGCCGTTCTTGCTCAGGAGCTGCCCGAGCAGAAGCCCCGATGGTCCGGCACCGACGATGGCAATTTGCGTCCGCATCCCCAGCCCCGTGAGTCGCGAGCAATATTACGCCCTTCCCTACGGACGTGCGCTCGCCGGCACCATGGACAAAAGCGGCAATCGCTTGAAGGTCGTAGCTACTACTCTGCCGGCACCCGCGATGGGCGCGGGGCGCGCGGCGTCCGCCTGGAACCCAGTTGTCCGAGTCGGCGGCACACAACGTAGAACACTGGCGTGAAGATCAGCCCGAAGAAGGTCACGCCGATCATGCCCGCAAACACGGGCGTGCCCAGCGCTTGACGCAACTCGGCGCCGGCGCCCGTCGCCCAGACGAGTGGCACCGTGCCGAGAATGAACGCCATCGACGTCATCACGATAGGTCGCAGCCGCAGCTTCGCCGCTTCGACTGCGGCCGAGATCGTGTCACGGCCGCGATCCTCAAGCTGCTTCGCGAACTCCACCATCAGAACGGCATTGCGCGCGGCCAGCGCGATCAGCACGATGAATCCGACCTGCGTAAGGATGTTGTTGTCCTGCCCCACGAGAATGACCCCCGTTATCGCCGCAATCAGACACATGGGCACGATCAGGATCACAGACAGCGGGAGCGTAATGCTCTCGAACTGTGCCGCGAGCACGAGAAACACGAACACCACCGCAAGGACGAAGGCGAACGCTGCTGTGTTTCCCGTCCGCAGTTGCTGGAATGCAAGCGTCGTCCACTCGTAGCTGAAACCGTCGGGTAGCGTTTCCGCAGCGAGTCGCTGCATGATCTCGATTGCCTGCCCCTGGCTGTAGCCGGGAGCTGCAGCGCCATCGAGCTCGGCCGCGGGATAGAGATTGTAGCGCGGCACGCGATAGGGTCCCGCGATGTCGCTGATGGTCGTGAACGAGCCGAGCGGAACGGTCTCACCTTGGGCGTTACGCACTCGCAATGTCAGCACGTCGCGCGAGTCGAGCCGGTTGCGTGCCTCTGCCTGCGCCACCACCCGGTAGCTCCGGCCAAACAAATTGAAGTCGTTGACGTAGGATGAGCCGAGATAGATCTGCAGCGTGGAGAAGACGTCCGAGATGTTGACTCCGAGCAGTTGCGCCTTGGTACGATCGATGTCGAGATAGATTTGTGGCGTCGCCGTTTCGAAGAATGAGAACACATTGGTAAGGCCCGGTGTCTGGCTTGCGCGTCCCATCATCGCGTAAATCGTGCCCTGCAGCGCATCCGGTCCGCGCCCCGCACGGTCCTCGATCATCATCCGGAAGCCGCCGGCATTGCCGATGCCTTGCACGGGCGGCGGCGCCACGACAACGACGAACGCTTCCTGGATCGAGGCAAGCTGCTGTGTGAGTGCTGCCTGAATCGCGTTCGCCCCCTTCCGCGGATCGCCGGCGCGTTGGTCGAACGGCTCGAGCACAGCGAAGAATGCGCCCGCATTCGGCGCGACCGAGAAGCTCGCGCCGGAAAAGCCCACGATATTCACGCCTGCGGTGACGCCCGGCACTTTCAACGCGATGTCGGCGATGCGCAACATGACCTCGTCCGTGCGGTTGAGCGCGGATCCGGGCGGAAGCTGCGCGGCGATGATCAGATATCCTCGATCGAGCTGCGGAATGAAGCCGATCGGCGTCCGGCGGAACTCGTTGAGGCCAATCGCGATCACGGCGACGTACCCGACCAGCATGATCGTGACGATGCGCACGACGCGGCCGGCCGCCCATCCGTAGGTGTCGGCGAACACCTTGTAACCGCGGTTGAACATGTTGAAGAAGAGCCGCAGAGGGCGCGCCCAAAGTGGGACTTGCTCATCCGTATGCGGCTTGAGAACCAGCGCGCACAGGGCCGGCGACAGAGTCAGCGAAACGACGAGCGAGATCACGGTCGCACTCGTGATCGTAAGGGCGAACTGGCGGTAGAACTGGCCGGAGATGCCCGAGATAAAAGCGGCCGGCACGAACACGGCCGCAAGCACGAGCACGATCGCGACGAGCGCCGCGCCGACCTCATCCATGGATTTGTGCGCGGCCTCCCGCGGACTGAGGCCCGCCTCGATGTTGCGCTCGACGTTCTCGACGACGACGATCGCATCGTCCACGACGATACCGATGGAAAGTACGAGCCCGAATAGTGTGAGGTTATTCAGCGTGAAGCCGAACGCCGCCATCACGAAGAACGTGCCGATCAGTGACACCGGGATCGCGATGATGGGAATAAGCGCCGCCCGCCAGGTCTGCAAAAAGAGAATAATCACGAGTACGACGAGCGCGATCGCCTCAAGAATGGTCCATACGACGGCGTTCACCGATTCCGAGATGAACTGCGTCGGGTCATAGACGATCTTGTATTCGACCCCGGATGGAAACCGCTTGCCTAGTTCCCGCATCGCCGAACGAATACCGTCGGCTGTGGCGAGCGCGTTTGAGCCGGGCCGCTGGAACACTGCAAGCGCGACCGCCAGATCCTTGCTAAGGTACGAGTTCGTTCCGTAATCCTGCGCGGCAAGCTCGATCCTGGCCACGTCCCTGAGCAGCACCGTCGCATCGTTTGTCGCCTTGACGACGATGTTGCCGAACTCAGCCGGGTCGGCGAGCCGTCCCTGCGTAGTCACCGCGACCTGGAACGCGCGCGGATCGGCAACGGGTGGTTGGTTCAGCACACCGGATGCGACCTGCACG
Organism: uncultured Solirubrobacteraceae bacterium; assembly: GCA_963730535.1. Lineage (GTDB taxonomy): Bacteria > Actinomycetota > Thermoleophilia > Solirubrobacterales > Solirubrobacteraceae > DASSUW01. Next base: position 23,308 of record CAVSRU010000014.1, on the reverse strand, counting down.
TTCTGACGTTGCAGTGCGCCGACGACGTCGTTCGCAGTTAGCCCGAGCGTCTGCAGCCGCTGCGGGTCGAGCCAGACGCGCATGGCGTAGTCACGGCTGCCGAACACCGTGATTGAGCCGACCCCGTCGACCCGTGTCAGCACGTCCTTGATCTCGAGATTCGCGTAATTCGATACGAAGAGCATATCGCGTGTGCGATCCGGCGAGATCAAGTGCACGACCATCATGAGGTCGGGCGAGCTCTTGTTCACCGTGACGCCGATATTGCGGACGTCCTGCGGCAAGCGCGGTTGTGCAATGCCTACGCGGTTCTGCACTTGCACTTGCGCCTGATCGAGATTCACGCCGAGGTCGAAGGTGACGGAGATCGTGAAGCGGCCATCGGCGGTCGAGTTCGACGACATGTAAAGCATGCCTTCGACGCCGTTGATCTGCTCCTCGATCGGCGCAACGACCGTCGTCGCCACAACCTGCGCGTTCGCGCCCGGATACTGTCCGGAGACGTTGATCGTCGGCGGCGCGATTTCCGGGTACTGCGCAACGGGGAGGCTCACGAAGCTCACGACCCCGAGCAGCACGATGATGATCGAGATGACGGAGGCGAAGATCGGCCGGTCGATGAAGAAATGCGATATGGGCATCTCTGCCCCCTACTTCGCAGCCGAAGGCGTCCCGGCCGGCGCGCCGGGCGGACGCTCACCTTCCGTCGTCGGCGTCACTTTGATGCCCGGACGCGCGCGCATCAGGCCGTTCACGATGACGCGGTCGTTCGCCTCAATACCCTTCAGGATCACGCGAAGTCCATTATCCAGCTGACCGAGCGTCACATACTTCTGCTGCACGGTGTTCTCGGCATCGACAACGTAGACGAACTTGCGGACCTGCTCGGTGCCGATCGCCGAGTCCGGCAGGAGCAGCGCATCGAACGGCGCCGATCCCGGCACACGCACGCGCGCAAACATCCCCGGCGTGAACAATCCGCTCGGGTTAGGGATTGTCGCGCGGCCGCGGATCGTGCCCGACCCGCGATCGATCACGTTGTCCACGAAATCCATCTTGCCCTTGTGCTTGAAGTTCGGCTCGTCGAGCAGCCGAAATTCCACCGGCGTCGACGTGCCGGGCGAATCCGGACCCTTCCCGGTTTCCGCGAGCCGGGAGTAGCGCAGGAAAGCCGCTTCATCGAACGTGAATTCGAACCGGATCGGATCCGTTGAGACGATCGTCGCGAGCAGCGTCGTCGAAGGCTGGGATCCACCGATCACAAGATTGCCGGGCGATACCCTGCGATCACCAATGCGACCGTCGACCGGCGCGCGCAGTTCGGTAAATTCGAGATTGAGAGCAGCGACGCGCGCATTGGCTTCTGCTGCCTGCAACTGCGCGTCCGCGGCTCGCTTCACTTGAACGCGTTGCTCGTAAACAGATTCAGAAATCGTCTTGCGCTCGACCAAGTCCTGCGCTCGCTGAAGGTCGTTCGTTGCGAAATCAACCTGCGCCCTCGCGCGCTCATTGTCTGCCTTCGCCTGGTCGAGTGCCGCTTTGAACGGCCGCTGGTCGATCGTGAACAGCAACGCACCTTGCTTGAGCAAGGCACCGTCCGTGAAGTGCACCGAATCGAGATAACCGGAAACACGCGCACGGATTTCCACGGCATCGACCGCGACGAAACGACCGACGTACTCGTCACGCTCGACGACGGATCGCTTCACGGGCGTTGCGACCGTGACTTGCGGAGGCGGCGGACCCTTCTGCGCGCCCTTCTGCGGGCCGCTGTCCCCGCATGAAGCTAGCGCGAGCAGGAAAAGCGCACCGGCACCGAGCCGCACCGTCTGCAAGCTTGTCATCATGGCTACCTGGCGGGCCGCAGTGCATAACGCAACTCGGCGACCGAAGGAAATACCCGAAAATGCTGAGCTAATCGACCTCAGCGGGCCCCGGACGTACGGCCGGACCGCTTATGTCCCGCGTGAGTTCGCGCAACCAACCTCGCCCAATGACGGCGACGATCAGTGCCAGGTAGAGAACGCCCCCTGCGAGCAGGAGGCACAAAAGCAGCGACTCCTCGCGCAATGCCGGCAGACCCGCGAACAGAGGGCGCATGAACCGCTCGCCGAGAAACAGTACCATCGCCAGGATGCCGCCTGCGACCAGCAGGCGGAGCGCCCGCTCGGCGGAAACGCCGGGACTCTCGAAGTTACGCAGCCTCGCCCAATAGATGAGTAACGCAAGATTGATCCACGCGCCGGCCGACGTGGCGAGCGCAAGCCCCACCTGCGCAAACCGGCCGACGAGCAAGACCTTGAGCGCGACGTTCACGGCAACGGCGATCAACGCCGCCACAACGGGAGTCGTCGTGTCGCCACGCGCGAGAAACGGCGTCACGTAACTTCGCATCAAGCACAAACGGAAGCAGACCCGTCGCATAAGCCGCGAGTGTTGCCGCTGCCGCTTGGGCGTCACTGAGCGTGAACGCGCCGCGCGTGAACAAGGCACGCATCACGAGCTCGGGGATCGTCAACGCGCCCGCCACGAACGGAATCGACAACAGGAGCGTGAGCTCGATTGCCCTGCCCTGCGCCTGTGCGGCACCGGCCGCGTCGCCTGCCGCAAGGCGCCTCGACATCTCCGGCAGCAGCACGGTTCCCGCCGCTATGCCGATCACGCCGATCGGCAGTTGATTAATGCGGTCCGCGTAATAGAGAGCCGAAATCGCTCCCGCCGGAAGGAATGTTGCGATAATCGTATCGGCGAACAACGCGAGCTGCACGCCGCCGGCGCCGACGATTGCCGGACCGAGCGCGACGAGAAATTTCCGCGTAGGCTCGTCGATCCGCGGCATCTTCAAGCGGATTCCAAATCCGCCGCGCTCGGCGTCAGCGGCAACAAACAACGCCTGCAGGACGCCGGCCGCGAGCACGCCCCACGCCGCAGCGTGGCCGGCCGTCGGAAACAATCCGGCCATCAGCAACGTGCCGATCATGCAGAGATTGAGCAACACCGGCGCGCCGGCGGCGACCGCGAACCGCTGGTTCGCATTCAGCGTGCCGGCGATCAGCGTCTCTACCGAGATCAGCGCGAGATAGGGAAACGTGATGCGCGTGAGCGCGACCGCAAGCTCGAAACGAGCCGGATCGAGACCGGGGGCGAGCAGGCCGACGACCTGGGGCGTGAACGCAAGCGCGAAAACGAGCAGGACGACTTGCAGCACCACCATCGCGGTCATGAGGCGGTCTGCGAAAGCGCGCGCGGCGTTGAGCCCTTTCTGCTCGATCGTCCGGGCGTAGCGCGGCACGAACGCAGCAGCGAAAGCGCCTTCCGCGAAGATCGCCCGGAAATGATTGGGAAGCCGAAAGGCGACGAGGAACGCGTCCGCGATCGGCCCCGCGCCGAGTATCGCCGCCATCACCACGTCGCGGACGAAGCCGGTGATACGCGAAACGAGGGTCCAGCCGCCGACGGTTGCAATCCGCCGTATCATGAGAGCGCCCTAGCGCGAGTCGGCCTCACCGCGCGAGCGCGCGCCGGACCGCCTCAACAATACGGTCCTGCACCGTCTCGTCGAGATAGGCGTGCATCGGCAGGCTGATGACTTCGTCCGCGAGCCGGTCGCTGACTGCAAGCCCGCCGTCCACAACGGGGAAATCCGCGTACGCCCCCTGCCGGTGAAGGGGCTTCGGATAGTAGATCGCGGTCGGAATACCTTCGCCCTTCAAAGCCGCCGCGAGCCCGTCGCGCCGTCCGGGCGCAAGCCGGATCGTGTATTGTGCCCACACCGAGCTCGAGTGGTTCGGCAGCTGCGGCACGATGGCAACATCGCCGAGCCGCTCATTGTAGCGGCGCGCGATCCGCGCGCGCGCGGCAATCTCGTCCGGAAAAATCTTCAGCTTCTCGATCAGGACCGCGGCCTGGATCGTATCGAGGCGGCCGGTCATGCCGATCCGGACGTTGTCGTACTTGTCGGTGCCTTGCCCATGCACGCGAAGACTGCGAATGACGTCGGCAACCACGTCGTCGTCGGTGAAGAGCGCACCGCCGTCGCCGTAGCATCCGAGCGGCTTTGCAGGGAAGAAACTCGTCGCCGTTGCGAGTCCGAAGACGCCGAGTGGTTTGTCCCTGAAGGTCGCGCCGAAGCCCTGCGCCGCGTCATCGAGGACAAAGAGGCCTTCCGCTGATGCGACTTCGGCAATGGCATCGTGCTCGGCAGGAAGCCCGAACAAGTCGACAGGAATGACCACCTTCGGCTTGAGTCCGAGTTTGCGGGCGGTCGCCGCCGCGCGCGCGACGCTCGCAGCGTTCAGATTGAACGTTGCCGCGTCGATCTCGGCAAAAACAGGCGTCGCACCCAACAGTGCGACCACTTCCGCGGTCGCACAGAAGGTGAATGACGGGCAGATCACCGCGTCGCCCGGCCCGATCCCCTTGGCCATCAGCACGAGCTGCATTGCGTCGGTGCCGCTCGAACACGAAATCGCGTGACGCGCGCCGCAGAACTGCGCGAGCTGACGTTCGAGCTCGAGCACCTCCGGCCCCATGATGTACTGGCCGTGCGAAAGGACGCGCGCGATCGCCTCGTCGACCGACTTGCCGAGGCGGCGCCGTTGGGCAGCCAGATCGATGAACGGGATCGGAGAGGCGTCGACGCGAGCGTGCTGGTTCATTTGCGGCTTGCGCAATTCAGCCGACGAGGCGCGCCTTCGGGGCGGCGGCGTTCGTGCCGTTCAGGCAACGGATCGCGACCGCAAGGCTCGCGACACCTTCCTCGCCGCTGACGGCCGGGGCGACGCCCGTACGGATCGCATCGATGAAGGCAATCAATTCAGCGCGCAGCGGCTCGGCGTGGCCGACCGAGAGGTGCCGCATCGAATAGCTTCCGTCCGGCTGGAAGCCGAAGCACTCGGTGACCTGCCGCGTGAGCAGGTCGCCGATCACATATTTTTCCTGCGTCGCCACGTGCACCGTGCGCGCCTTGAACGGCGTGAGCCAATTCGTGTTGATGTGCGCGAGCACGCCCGACGCGGTGCGGAATTGAAGCAGCGCAATGTCCTCGCGAGACGCCCGCGCGCTCGACAATTGCGGTTGCACCTCGACGATGTCGGATTCGGTGAACCAACGGATGAGGTCGATGTCATGCACTGCGAGATCGATCACGACCCCGACACTTGACATTCGCGGCGGAAACGGTCCGACGCGCGTGATCGCGATCGACAGAATCTGCTCACCCTCGATCGCCTGCTTGATCGATTGCACCGCCGGGTTGAACCGTTCGACGTGACCGACCATCAGCGTGACCCCGGCGCGGCGTGCAGCGGCTACGATTTGACCGCCTTCTTCCACGCTCGGCGCGATCGGCTTTTCGACGAGCACGTGCAGCCCGGCAGCAATGCAGTCGAGCGCGATCGCGTGATGCAGATGGGTCGGCGCGGCGATCACCGCCGCATCGAGGCCGAGGCCGATCAAGGTCTTGTGGTCGGCGACGGCGGCGCAACCGAGCGCGTCCGCGACGCGCATCGCCTGGCTGCGATCCGGATCCGCGAGACCTACGACTTCGACGTAAGGAAGCTCAGCGAGTACGCGGGCATGATTGAAGCCCATAACGCCGACGCCAATGATCCCGACTCGCACGGGACCTTGGCTGGACGCGTCCCCGCGTTGCCCAACAGCCGACATGTATACGGACTACCCCTCACCGTCGCGGATTCATTAGCACGCCGCCTGAGTCGGCGCGACCCGGCCCCCGGGGCCGGACCTCACAAATGATGTCAATGCCTTACAGCGATGCCTTATTCGGCTGCCGTGCGCCGCGACCCCTCCACTCGCAGCGTCAAACCGGCCGCCTGCGTATCGTCATAGAACGCCTTGACCCCGTCGAGCGATAGCTGCTCGGCAGTCTTGGTTCCAAGGGCCGGGAGCTTCTTCAGGATGTCCGCGGGCGCCGTGATGATATGCGCCCCCATCTGGTCCGCCTCGATCACGTTCCACACTTCCCGCGTCGAAGCCCAGATCACCTCCACCTGTCTGGTCGAGCGCGCGGCGGAGACTGCCGTCTCGACGAGCGGCCTGTAGTCGATCCCGAGATCGGCCAACCGTCCCGCGAACACGGATACGCACCCTCCCGGGCCGCCCGCGAGCGCTGCAGTCGCTCGCTTGGCCTGCTCGACCGTGGTCACGACCGTGACGTTGATTTTCACGCCTTCGTTCGATAGCACGCGGATCGCTTCGATGAGCGACTCGCCCTTGGTGTTGATGACCGGAAGCTTGACGTAGACGTTCTTGCCCCAGGTCGTGATGAGGCGCGCCTGCCCGACCATCTCTTCGATATTGTCCGAGATGACCTCGAACGAAATGTGTTTGTCCGGAACCGCGGCAACCAGTTCGCGGGCATAGGATTCGTAGTCCTTCACCCCAGCCTTTTTCAGTAGCGACGGATTGGTGGTGAAGCCCGCGACGTAGTTGAGCTTCGCCATCTCGACGATCTGCGCTTTTTCCGCGCCGTCGGTAAATAGCTTGATTTTCAACGAAGCGAGCGTGGTTGCCATGGCAAATCCGCCTTTCCCATCAGTGTGTCAGCTTGCGCCGGGCCCTTCAACCGCCTATGCGGACGCGCGGCCGAGTTCAAGGCTGGCGCGGGCTTCATGCCGGAAATCCTGTTCATAAAAACGTCCTCGATGGGGGACATCCTGCATCACATGCCGGCCGTGACCGATGCGCGTAGCCGTTTTCCGGATGCGCGTATCAGTTGGGTCGTTGACGAACTCTACGCGCCCCTGGCGCGTCTGCACCCCGCGGTTGACCGTATCGTTCCCATCGCCGTTCGCCGTTGGCGCAGGAACTTGTTGACGGCGGGAACCTGGCTTGAAGGAGGAGCCGCCCTCCGCGAACTGCGCGACCGCCCTTACGACAAGATCATCGACACGCAAGGACTCGTCCGTACCGCGTTGATGGCGAAACTTTTTCACGGCGAAAGTCACGGCTATGACGCCGAAAGCGTGCGCGAGCCGTTCGCCGCGCGCTTCTACGACGTGGCGCACACGGTCGGCTGGGATCTGCACGTCATCGCGCGCAACCGGACGCTCACCGGACGCGCGCTCGGCTACGAGCCATCAGGCGCACCCGACTACGGCTTCGATCCTTCGCAGTTTCACGGCGGTGCGGAAAAACCCTACGCGATCATCTTCCACGCGACGGCTAAGAAAACGAAGGAATGGCCGGAGGCCCGCTGGCTTGAAGTCGGCAGGTCGCTCGCCGCGCGTGGCCTGGACGTCGTGCTGCCGTGGGGCAACGCACACGAACGCGCACGCAGTAAGCGTCTCGCGGCTGCGATTTCGAATGCGCGCGTACCGGACCTGAAACCAATCCTTGAAGTGACGAAATTGATCGCCGGGGCGCGGCTCGTCGCCGGCGTCGATACCGGCTTCCTTCACATCGCCGCCGCACTCGGCGTACCGGTCGTCGCGGTCTTCACCATCGTGAAATCGCATACGGCGATGCCGGTCGGCTCGGGCAAAGTCGAAATGGTCGGCGCGAAAAACGGATTGCCTGAAGTCCGCGACGTGCTCACCGCAATCGATCGACCGCGATCTGTCCGTCCGTCCGACCGTCGCGCCTTCGATTTCAGACTTTCAATCTCGACATCGCTGAGCCCGGCCTCACGCAGCACCTCGACGCTGTGCTCGCCGAGTCGCGGCGGATGCCGCGTGATCGCGAGCGCGCTCTCACTCCACTGGCTGGGAATTCCGGTGAGGCGGATCGGCCCTTCGCTCGGGTGATTCATCTCGTGGAAAAATTTGACTGCTGCGAGGTGGCGATCGTCGATCAGGTCGTTGAGGTCGTAGAGCGGCACGGCGGGGATATCGTTTTCGCCGAACAGCGCGAGCCATTCCGCCGTCGTGGAGTCGCCAGGATCTCGCCAAGGATAGCGTAGACCTCGGCATAGTGTTTCGTGCGCACTCCGTGATCCGACAGTCGTCGGCGTCGGAGTCGAATTGCTCGCTCCGGCCGATCGCACGAAAAACTTTCCCATTCCTTATTGTTGTAGATGAGCACGCAGACGTATCCATCCTTCGTCGGATATGGTCTGCGATCTGGCGCCAGCATCCGCACATAGCCTGGCCTTCCGATGGCAGGCTCGAACGTTCGTCCGCCCATATGGTCGCCGAGCACGAGCTGCGCCACGCTCTCGAACATCGGCACCTCGACCGCCTGCGCCACACCGCTTCTTTCGCGGTGAACGAGCGCCGCCAGCACCGTATGCGCGGCGCTGATACCCATGATGCGGTCGACCACCGTCAGCGGCGTGTAGCGCGGGTCTTCCCCGCCGATCTCGGCCTGTAGCGCCGGAATGCCGGAGAGGCCTTGCATGAGGTCGTCGTATGCGGGGCGTCCCGCGTATGGACCGTCCTCACGATAGCCGATCAAACTCACATAGATCAGTCGCGCATTGCCGGTTCGCACGTCGCCTTCGCCGAGGCCTGCGCGCTTCATTGCCGCCGACCGCACATTGTGGATGAACACGTCGGCGGTCTTGCACAGGCGCAAGAGTGCATCGCGTCCGGCTTTCCTCTTGATGTCGAGCACGACGCTGCGCTTGTTCCTGTTGGCCTGCAGAAACGCGGCACCCATCGCCGGATCCGCATCGGCGGTGCATAGCGCAGTATGTCGCCGGCGGGCGATTCGACCTTGATCACGTCGGCGCCGTAGTCGGCGAGAATTTGCGTCGCGAACGGGCCCATCACGACCGTCGTCATGTCGACGATGCGAATACCCGCAAGCGGCCCCGACTTCTTGTTCATCGTTTCGATCCGGCGAGTGCGTTGCGCGCCGCCTCATAAACTTGATCGACCGGTATGTCTTCGGTCGTCCGCCCCGTCACGTTCTCGTTCCCGCCGCGCCATGGCGCTTCGATCGTCGCGGCGATCGGATTGAGAGGCGCCCAGTGCCACGGGCTGGTCGGGCCAAAAGACCCGACGGCGGGCGTGCCGATCGCCGCCGCCACATGCAACAGTCCGGAGTCGTTCGACACTGCCGCATCCGCCGCAGCGAGGGCGAGGATCGCGTTCGGAGGTCGTTTCCGGTGAGATCACGGGCGAATTTTCCCTCGCCGGATATGAGGCGTGAGATCTCTTTTTCGCCCGGACCGCCAAGAATCCAGACCGCGATCCCGTCCGTCGCCAGGCGTCGCGCAAGTTCTGCGTATTTCGACTCCGGCCACCTTTTTCCCGGGCCGACCGCGCCCGGGCATAGCGCCACCACGCGTCGCCGCTCGTCACTGATCGAATTGCGCCTGCGCCAGTCTTCGATTTCTTTTTTTGGTACGACGAGCTCGGGGAGCGGCCAGTCCGCTGGCTGCTGCTCGCTCCGAGGCAGAGCGAGCACCGCGCATTGATCAATCATGCGCGGCAGCTCCTTCTCCCCGTACCGCGCGTCGGTGAGAAGGCCGTAGCGCCACTCCCCGACAAAGCCCACCCGTTCTGGAATTCCGGCAAGAGCCGGCGCCAGCGCCGCTTTCCACTTGCGCGAGGTGATGATCGCTTTTCCGTAGCCTTCGGCTTTCAAGATCTTGGCCAACTGTCGATTTAAACCGAATGCCGGCGTTCCGCGCGGGATGTCGAAGACGACACCTTTCCGCACGCCCGGCATGTAGTCGAGCAGCGGCGCACAAAGCGTGGATGAGAGCACGTCGATCGGTCGTTGCGGCGTGCGTGAGCGAATGAGTTTCACGACTGAATGACAGCGTACGAAGTCACCGATCCAGACGTAAGGCACGAGCAGGATCGGGCTTTGCTCCTCGTGCAGCGCGCGGTCCACTGCATTCATCGCTTTGCCAGCACTTCGCGCCGCACGAAGTCTTCCAGGTTACCGCCCGTGAACAGGAGTCCGCGAATGCCAGCGGCGCGCGCGGCCTCCATGTCGGCTTCCTTGTCGCCGATCAGCGCACTCCGCTCGCTCTCCACCGGCCATCGCTCCATGAGATCCAGGATCATGCCTGGTCCCGGCTTGCGCCAGTCGGACACGCGCCGGTAGGCGTCGATCGTGCCCTCGGGGTGAAACGGACAGAAGCGGATGTCGTCGATACGGGCGCCCGCACGCGCCAGTTCATCCGTCATGAACTCGTGCAGCTTGTACATGTCCTCGACTGCATACAACCCGCGCGCAATTCCAGACTGATTGGTGGCGACGAAGACATAGTAGCCCGCTTCGTTCAGCGCCCGCACTGCGGCGATCGCACCCTCGACCCACTGGAAATCCTCGCGTCGCGCCACGTACCCGTGGTCGATGTTCAGCACGCCGTCACGATCGAGAAAGACGGCGGGCTTCCGCTCTCGCGTCGACACTAGCGTCCGGCGCCGCCGAGGCGTCGCTCCACGAGCCCGCAGACGATATGTGCGGCGGTGATGTGGATTTGTTGGATCACGGGCGTCCGGTCCGAGGGCGCCGCGAGCAGCACGTCGCAACGGCTCTTCATCTCGCCGCCCTTGCGTCCGGTGAAGCCGATCGTGACCACGCCACTTGATCGAGCCGCATCCAGCGCCTTGAGTATGTTCGGCGAACGGCCCGAGGTTGATATGGCAATGAGCACGTCACCCTTGCCGCCAAGTCCCTTACCTGCCGCTCGAACACCTGATCGTAGCCGTAGTCATTTCCGATCGCGGTCAGTACCGACGTGTCGGTCGTGAGGGCGATCGCCGGCAGCGGCGCGCGATCGCTCTCAAAACGCGACAGCAACTCACCGGCGATATGTTGTGCGTCGGCGGCGCTGCCGCCGTTGCCGCAAAGAAGGATCTTGCGTCCTGCCGCGAGCGCCTTCGCCATCTCATCGGCGATCGTCCGGAGCGTTTTCAGGAACTCCGGATCGCCGCTCGCGGTCGCGAGCGCATCCAGCGACTCCTTGAGATAGCTGCGCGCGTAAGCGGTTTCCGCGTCGTCCATCCCCTGCTCCCTCGACAAGCGAGCGCCTAGCATTGGCGCATGCAGTGTGTCCAGATTTGCCGCGTTGCGCGCTTAACGGCGTGCCGGTAGAAGCGCGCGCCGGCTGCGAAATGCAGCGCGAGGGGCATTTATGATCCTGGTCACCGGCGGCGCGGGCTTCATCGGCTCGAACCTGGTCGCGAGCCTGAACGAGCGTGGCGTGACCGAAATCGCCATCAACGACCATCTCGGTTCGGAGGCGAAGGAACGCAATCTCAAGCATCGCCGCTATTCCGGCATCGTGGCTCTGGACGAGCTATTCCGTTGGCTCGAGGGCCGCAAGCTCGAGGCCGTCTTGCACATGGGCGCGATCTCCTCGACCACCGAGACGGACGAAAAACTGATGATGACGGCGAATTTCGAGCTGCCGATGCGGTTGCTCGACTGGTGCACGGCAACGCGCACGCCGTTGATCTACGCGTCATCCGCCGCGACCTACGGCGACGGCTCGAACGGATTCGACGACGATGACCGTCCCGAAGCGTTGGCACGATTACGCCCGCTCAATCTTTACGCACGCAGCAAGCAGCGCTTCGATCTCGCCGTCGTCGAGCGTGCGCGCGCCAAGGCGCCAATGCCGCCGCAGTGGGCGGGCGTGAAGTTCTTCAATGTGTTCGGACCGAATGAGTACCATAAGGGCGAGATGCGGAGCGTTCTCTGCAAAGTATTTCCCGATGCCAGAGACGGGCGCCCCGTGCGCCTCTTCAAGTCAGACCACGCTGGCATCCCCGACGGCGGTGTGAAGCGCGACTTCATCTATGTGCTGGATGCCGCGGCCGTCGTACTTTGGCTGCTTGAGCACCCGCGCACATGCGGCATCTATAACGTTGGCACCGGTAAGGCCCGCAGCTTTAAAGATATGATGCTCGCGATGTTCAAAGTGCTGAATCGCGCCCCTGATATCGAATATTTCGAGATGCCGGCGACACTGGCTGCTCAATATCAATACTTAACGCAAGCAAAGATGGAGCGCCTGCGCGCCGCGGGCTACGATGTGCCCTTCACTCCGCTCGAAGCGGCCGTGGAGGACTATGTGACCCGTTTCCTGAGCCGCTCCGACCCGTATCGCTGAGCCCTGCCATGTTCGATTTCGAACGGCGATTGAGCGACCTTTCGCGCCAGAGCGTGCTCTGCGTCGGCGATGTCATGCTCGATCGCTACGTCTACGGCGAGGTTGCGCGCGTGTCACCGGAGGCACCGACCGTGGTGCTAGCCGCTCGCCGCGAGGACGTGACGCCCGGCGGCGCGGCCAACGTGGCGCTTAACGTCGCGGGACTTGGCGCACGCTGCGTGCTCGTCGGCGTAATCGGCGACGACGAGCCGGGCCGGATGTTGGTCGAGCGCCTTGCCAAGTTCGGCAAGGTTGAAACGCGCCTCGTATCGGACAAGTCGCGGCCGACAACGATGAAGACGCGCTATGTGTCGGAGCATTACTCGACACACTTGTTGCGCGCCGATTGGGAAGACGCGCGCGCCCTCGAAACCGAGCGCGAGAACGAAATCCTCGCGCGTGCCAACGACGCGCTCGAAAAGTGCGGCGCGATCGTTCTTTCCGACTACGGAAAGGGCGTGCTGACCCAACGCGTGATCGAGCAATTGATCGCTGCGGCGACAAAGGCGAAGAAGCCCGTAGTCGTCGATCCGCAGGGAAACGACTATCGCATCTACCGCTTCGCCACACTGGTTACACCGAACCGCGGCGAGCTTTCCCGCGCGCTTAATCGTGAAGTTCGCAGCGCGGAAGAAGTCGCGAGCGGCGCCGCGGAACTGAGCGAACGAACCGACATAGGCGCAATCCTCGTGACGCGCAGCGAGGAAGGCATGACGCTGGTCGAACGCGGCGAGGAGCCGGTCCAGATCCCGGCTTATCCTGTGAAAGTGCGCGACGTATCCGGAGCCGGCGACACGGTGACGGCAACTATGGCTGCCATGCTGGCGATGGGGGCCGACCTTGAGGCGGGGGCGCGAGCTGCGAACGCGGCTGCTGCCGTCGTTGTTGGCAAGCGTGGGACTGCGACCGTCTCCCTCGTCGAGTTGCGCACGATGCTCGTGCCCCCTGCCCTGCGCGCATATGAGGAGAAGCTCGCCCTCGATCCGAAGGCGATGGACGAGCGGCTAAGCGAGTGGCGCCGTGCAGGCTTGCGTATCGGCTTCACCAATGGATGCTTTGATCTGTTGCATCCCGGCCACCTGAAGGTGCTCGCCGAGGCTCGCGCCGCTTGCGACCGTCTCGTCGTCGGCCTCAACAGCGACGCCTCCACGCGCCGGCTGAAGGGCGATGGTCGCCCGATCCAGGACGAAGTCTCACGCGCGCAATTGCTTGCCGCGCTCGAGGCGGTCGATCTCGTCGCCATCTTCGACGAGGACACGCCGCTCGAATTGATCCGTCGAGTTCGACCGCAGGTTCTTGTGAAAGGCGGCGACTACACGAAGGACCAGGTTGTGGGCCGGGAGATCGTTGAAGCTTCCGGCGGCGAAGTCGTGCTCGTGGAACTTCTCCCCGAACGCAGCACCACGCGACTCGTCGAGCGCTCGAAAAAGCAAGGCTAACGCTTCGTTACTTCATTCGTTGGCAATTGCCGAAATCGCCAAAACCAAACGAAAGCCAGGCCGTATAAATAGGTGCGGATCGCGGAGATCCGCCCATGGCCATCCTTGTCACTGGTGGAGCCGGCTACATCGGCAGCCACATGGTACTTGCCCTCGTCGACGCCGGCGAGGACGTGGTCGTGCTTGACGATCTTTCCACGGGCGTACGAGGCGCAGTGTCGCCCAGGGCGCGGCTCGTCGTGGGCGACGTTGCCGACACGCCACTTGTCCGGCGCGTGATTGCCGATCATGAAGTAGAAGAGATCATCCATTTCGCGGCAAAGATCGTAGTCCCCGATTCCGTCGCGGACCCGCTTGGCTATTATCTTTCGAATACGGTGAAGTCGCGCGCATTGCTCGCCGCTGCGACCGAGGCGCGCGTTCCCCGCTTCGTCTTCTCCTCGACTGCAGCCGTTTACGGAATGCCGAAGGAGAATCCTGTCGGCGAGGACGCGCCTGCCCTGCCAATCTCGCCCTACGGCTCCTCGAAGCTCATGACCGAATGGATGCTGCGCGATACGGCCGTCGCCAGCGATTTCGGATACGTTGCGCTTCGCTATTTCAACGTCGCGGGAGCCGATCCCGCCGGGCGCGCGGGCCAGTCCTCGCCTACGGCGACGCATCTGATCAAGGTCGCGGTCGAACTCGCGCTCGGCAAGCGCACCCAAATGGAAGTCTTCGGCACCGACTATCCGACTCCGGATGGCACCGGCGTCCGCGATTACATCCACGTGACGGATCTCGTCGCCGCGCACCTCGATGCACTTCGACACCTGCGCCGCGGCGGAGCAAACCTGGTGCTGAATTGCGGTTATGGTAGCGGCCATTCCGTCCTGCAGGTGCTTGCGGCCGTGAAGCACGTCGCGGGCGTCGAGCTCAACGTCAAAATGAGCCCGCGTCGGGCTGGCGATCCCGCGATGCTGGTTGCACACGCCGATCGTATTCGGCGCGATCTCGCATGGCAGCCGCAGTATGACGATCTCGAGACGATCGTCCGGCACTCGCTCGTATGGGAACGTAAGCTTCCGAAAAGGCCGCTGGCCGCGTAATTCTGACCGCTTGCCCACGCCCTCCTGCCGTGCGAAATCCGCTGGAAGGGGTCTCTCCGTATGCGCATTGCAATGATTGGCACCGGTTACGTGGGCCTCGTGTCCGGGGCCTGCTTTGCCGACTTCGGCCACGAAGTCGTGTGCGTCGATAAGGACGCGAAGAAAATCGCGTCGCTGCAGGCGGGAAGACTCCGATTTTCGAGCCGGGTCTCGATGAACTCGTCGCGCGCAACGTGAAGGAGCGCCGCCTCTCCTTCACCACCGAGCTTGAGCCGGCGGTGCGCGAGGCCGAGGTCGTGTTCGTCGCGGTCGGAACGCCCGCCCGCCGCGGCGATGGTCACGCCGATCTAAGCTTCATTTTCGAGGCCGTGCGGGAAGTCGCCAATTGCATGGTCGATCGCGCCGTGATCGTCACCAAGTCCACGGTCCCGGTCGGCACCGGAGATGAAATCGAACGCATCGTGCGCGAGGTACGGCCGGACGCCGGAATCGCCGTCGTGTCCAACCCGGAATTCTTGCGCGAAGGTGCCGCGATCACCGACTTCAAGCGTCCGGATCGCATCGTCGTCGGCGCGGAGGATGCGCACGCGCGCCAAGTCATGATCGAAGTCTACCGGCCGCTCTATCTCAACGCGCCGCCGCTGCTCTTCACCGGCCGCCGCACCGCCGAGCTGATCAAATACGCCGCCAACGCATTTCTCGCGACCAAGATCACCTTCATCAATGAGATCGCCGATCTCTGCGAGGCGGTCGGCGCCGACGTGCAGGAAGTTGCGCGCGGCATCGGCCTCGACAATCGCATCGGCCCGAAATTCCTCCACGCCGGGCCGGGCTTCGGCGGCTCCTGCTTTCCCAAGGACACGGTCGCGCTGATCAGGACCGCGCAGGAAGCGGACGCGCCAATCAACATCGTCGAAACCGTCATCTCGGTGAACGAGGCGCGCAAGCAGTCGCTGGCGAAGCGCGTTATCGACGCCTGCGGCGGATCGGTGGAGGGAAAAATAGTTGCCGTGCTTGGTCTCGCCTTCAAGCCGAATACCGACGATATGCGCGAGGCGCCGAGCCTTGTGCTGATCCCGGCACTTCTCGCAGCCGGCGCTGTCGTTCGAGCCCACGACCCGCAAAGCGTCGAGCAGGCAAAACCTCTCCTGCCTGGCGTTACCTTTTCGGCCAGCCCTTACGAGGCGGTTGAGGGAGCCGACACGCTCGTGATTGTCACGGAATGGGATGCTTATCGGGCGCTCGACCTCGACCGCATCAAACAATCGATGAAGGACCCGCTCGTAGTCGACCTTCGCAATATTTACCGGCCGGAGGAAATGGCGGCGAAGGGATTCCGCTACTGGAGCGTGGGTAGGCCCGCGCGAAATTAGCGCGCCGCTTCGGCGGGTTTTCCGTCGGACTTCGCGTCTGATGACTTCTTGTCGTTCGCCTTCGGGTCGGAATTCTTCGTATCCGGCTCTTCCGTCGGTTTTACTTCCACGGACTTGGCCTTGGCTTGCAGTTGCGCGACGATCTCGCCCACGCGCTCTTGCCAGGGTCGCGCGCGGAATCCGAACGCGCCATGGAATTTCGAGCTGTCCAGTTCGCAATTCGCCGGCCGCTTGCCGGCGCTTGGGTACTCAGCCGCCGGAATCGCCAGCACCTTCGGCATGCGGCCGGTGAAGAATGCCTGCCGTCGCACGATTTCTTCCGCAAAACCGTGCCAGGACGTTCGCCCGTTTCCGGCAAAATGGAAGGTGCCGGAGGTGTTCGGCTTCTCCGCCAGCTTCCTGATCACTACGAGAATTGCCTCCGCAATGTCGATCGTCGCGGTCGGGCATCCGAATTGGTCGGAAACCATTTTCAACTCGTCGCGCTCTGCGGCAAGGCGCAGAACAGTGCGCAGGAAATTGCGGCCATAGATGCTGTAGATCCATGACGTGCGCAGAATCACGTGACGCTTCGCGAGTTCGCGAACCTTCGCTTCGCCCTCGGCCTTCGTGCGCCCATGGACGCCGAGCGGAGCAACGCGATCGTTCTCCACGTACGCGCTCTTCTTCGTCCCGTCGAACACGTACGCCGTTGACAAATGAATGAGCGGAACAGCAGCGTCGGCACAGGCCGAAGCAAGAATGGCGGGACCGGTCACATTGGCGGCGGTCGCCGCTTCGGGTTCGCGTTCGGCGCGATCCACGGCCGTGTAACCCGCGGCATTCACCACGGCTCGCGGGCCGGTGCACATCGATCGCGGTGCGTACTGCGGCTTCGTCGGTGATACTCGCGTCATTGCGCGCAAGACCGATGGCCGGGGTGCGCCGCGCGCTCGCGAGCGCGACGAGTTCGCGGCCGACCTGCCCGCGTGCTCCGAAGATGAGGATGGGTGCGTTCATCCGCTAACCATGCAGAAGCACCGCACGCGGGGTCAAGCTCCGAACAATTGCCAAGTCGGCCCAGACAGGACATAGAGACACGTCGCGAGCGAAACCATGCAGAAGATTCGCAAGGCCGTTTTCCCGGTCGCCGGGCTTGGCACCCGCTTTCTTCCCGCCACCAAGGCAATGCCGAAGGAAATGCTGCCGGTTGTCGACCGGCCGCTTATTCAATACGTCGTCGATGAGGCGCGCGAGGCCGGCATCGAGCACTTCATCTTTGTCACCGGTCGCAACAAAAGCGTGATCGCGGACCATTTCGACCGTCAGTTCGAGCTCGAAGATACGTTGCGAGAACGGGGGAAGACGGCCGAATTGAAGGATCTCGAACGCGACCTTCCCGGCGCCGGCACATTCAGTTTCACACGGCAGCAATCGCCGCTTGGTCTTGGTCACGCGGTCTGGTGCGCGCGCGAGTTGGTCGGCCGCGAACCATTCGCGGTTCTCCTGCCCGACGTGCTCGTGCAGTCGAAAAAGGGCTGCCTTGCGCAGATGATCGAGACCTATCTGTCGATCGGCCAGGCGGCGAACGTGATCGCGCTCGAGAAAGTGGCCGACGATGTGACGCACATGTACGGCGTCGTCGGCGTCGGTCAGCGCCGGGGCTCGGCCGTGGAAATCACGTCGATGGTCGAGAAACCCCCACGGGGGACCGCGCCTTCGAACTTGATCATCACCGGACGCTACGTATTGCAGCCGCAAATCTTCGACTTGCTGGAGTTCCCAGGAAGGCGGCGCCGGGGGCGAGATTCAGCTGACTGACGCCATGATCCGCTTGTCGCAACGCCAGCCGTTTTATGGCCTCGAGTTCTCCGGGCGCACCTTCGATTGCGGCTCGAAGCTCGGCTTCCTTTCCGCGAATGTGGCATACGCGCTCGAGCGCGACGATTTGGCGCCTGCTTTCCGGGCAGAACTGCTGCGCTTGGTCGGCAAGGAATGAGCGCTATCGAATTGACTTCACGGGTAAAAGCCGTTTGATCCGGATCGGGATGCGCGCGGCCGCCGTGCGCTGCTAAAATCCCATCGAGCCATTCGGGGACCTGCCGCCGCATGTGGTCGCGTTTGAAGGAACGAATGCGCAATCTCGCGGGCGAGGACGCGCGCGAAATCGTCCCGCGTTTGCTCGCCACCGACGCCCGCAAGCACATGTGGCGCTACGCGCGCGCTTTCCTCTACATGGGCGTGATCGCGGCGACGACGGCCCTTTCGGCGTACCTGATGAAGCATGTCGTCGACCGGATCTTCGTCGACGGCGACTATGCCGCCGTCTGGCTTCTCGGCTTCACCTTGATGGCACTTTTCACGATCAAGGGATTGGCGACGTACGGGCAGATGGTGACGCTCGCGAAGGTCGGGAACCGGATCATCGCCGACTATCAGCGCAAGATCTACAACTCGCTCTTGTCGCAGGGTGTTTCATTCTTCGCAGAGCGGCATTCGTCGGAGTTCATGAATCGGTTGAGGACCGGGACAAGCGGCGCCCGCGCTGTGCTTGACCTTATCGTCACCAGCATCGGGCGCGACCTACTCACGCTCATCGGTCTCGTGATCGTCATGGCCGTGCAAGACCCGGTCATGATGTTGCTCGCTCTGGTTACAATGCCGCCCGCGGTCTATTTCGTCCGCACGCTCGTGCGCCGGACCCGCAAGAACATCCAGCGCCAGTTCGAAGAAACCGGCGGCTTGATGAAGTCTCTGCAGGAAACCATTCAAGGAATCCGCGTCGTCAAAGCCTACAACCTCGAAGACACCCTGCGCCTGCGGATGTCGACTACGGTAGCCGAGCTCGAACGAGTGATGAATACGATCGCTCGCCTCAAGGCGCGCTCAAGCCCGCTCATGGAGATGCTTGGCGGCTTCGCTATCGCCGGCTTCGTCATCTATGCCGGGCACGGCGTACTGCGGGGCGGCCAACTGCCCGGTGAGTTCTTTTCCGTCGTGACCGCGCTCCTGCTTACGTACGAGCCGGCGAAGCGACTCGCGCGGTTGCACATCGACCTTGCGGCCGCGCTCAAGCAAACCCGGTTTATGTTCGAGCTCCTGGACAGCCTGCCGAGCGAGCGCGACGAGTCGGCGAAGCCGGTCATTTCCGTCACCCGCGGCCGCGTGGAATTCCGAGATGTTGCCTTCCGCTATCGACCGACCGAGCCGGTGCTGCGCGGAGTTTCGTTCGTTGCCGAACCGGGACAGACGACTGCTCTCGTCGGCGCGTCCGGTGCCGGCAAGTCGACCATCATGAACCTCGTGGCGCGTTTCTGGGATCCGCAGACCGGAAAGATTCTGATCGACGACCAGGACATCTCTCAATTCTCGCGCCGCTCGTTGCGCGATTCGATCGCCTACGTCAGCCAGGACGTGTTCCTGTTCTCCGGTACCATCCGCCAAAACATCGAGATGGGCCGCGCGGGCGCCGGGGAAGCCGAGATCGTTGCCGCGGCAAAGTCCGCTTTCGCGCATGATTTCATTTCCGCTTTCCCGAATGGGTACGATACGCCGACGGGCGAACACGGTGTGCAGGTTTCCGGCGGTCAGCGCGCCCGAATCGCAATCGCGCGCGCGTTCCTCCGTAACGCGCCGATCCTGCTGCTCGATGAACCGACTTCGGCACTCGACAGTGAATCCGAACGTGAGGTGCAGCGTGCGCTCGATGCGCTCCGCGCATCGCGCACAACGCTTGTGATCGCGCACCGGCTTCAGACGGTAATCGCTGCCGACAAGATCTGCGTCATCGACGCGGGTCGGATCGTGGAGGCCGGACGCCACGACGAACTGATCGCACGCCGTGGGCGCTACCACTCGCTCTACGAACTGCAGTTCAAAGAACGCCGCGCCGCGATCGCCTGAACCTCCTCGCTCTTCGTCTCGCCGTACGGGCAAAAACGCCATGGCCGAACGCATCCGTCCGGTGATCTTGAGTGGCGGTGCCGGCACGCGGCTTTGGCCCGCTTCCCGCGACAGTTTTCCGAAGCAATTTCTGAAGCTGCTCGGCCCGCTATCGACCTTGCAGGATACGGTGAAGCGGGTCGCGGACCCGGTGCTGTTCGAAAAGCCCCTGATCGTGACGCAACGCGACTATCGCTTCCTGGTCCGCGAACAACTCGAGGAAATCGGCGCCGAAGCCGAGATCATACTCGAACCGGCGCGCCGCAACTCCGGTCCTGCAGTGGCAGCGGCGGCTCATATTGCCGGCGAGCAAGCACGCGACGCTCTCGTTCTGATACTGGCGGCCGATCATGTGGCGAGGGATCCTGCGCAATTCATCGCAGCCGTCCGATCCGCGGAAGGAGCCGCCCGCTCCGGTCGTATCGTTACGTTTGGGATCAGGCCCGACCATGCTGCGACCGGATACGGCTATATCCGCCCTGGTGCGCCGATTTCCGGTGCGAGCCCGGCGTTGGCCATCGATGCGTTCGTCGAGAAGCCCGACGCGAAGACGGCCGCGCAATACCTTGAAAGCGGGTACCTCTGGAATGCCGGCAATTTCCTGTTTCGAGCCGATGTTTTCTTGGAGGAGTACGCATCGTTCAATTCTAGGAGCGCCGAAGCCGTGGCGCGTGCTGTCAAGAACGCGACCCGCGACCTCGGCTTTCGGGTACTCGATGCCGATTCTTTTTCCACCGCCGCGAAGTTGTCTGTCGATTTCGCGGTGATGGAGAAGACCAAGCGAGGCGCGGTCGTTCCGGCCGACTATGGCTGGTCCGATGTCGGCGGGTGGAATGCCGTCTGGGCCCTTTCCTCCCGCGATCCGCACGGCAACGCCACGCGTGGCACGGTCACCCTGCACGATGTCGCCAATACGCTCGTCACCGGCAACCGCGGTGTCACCGCCCTGCTCGGCGTCGAAGACTTGATCGTCGTGGTCGAGGACGACGCCGTCCTGGTTGCCGGACGCGACCGCGCCGAAGATCTCGGTCCCCTCGTGGATAGTCTGCGCAAGGCGGGCAGACCGGAAGCCGACATTCATTCGCGCGTGCATCGGCCGTGGGGGTCCTACCAAAACCTCGACCGCGGCGAACGCTTTCTGGTCAAACGCATCGTCGTCGAGCCCGGTCGAAAGCTTTCGCTGCAGCGTCATAACCATCGTGCCGAGCATTGGGTGGTGGTGCGCGGCATCGCGCGCGTGACGATCGAGGACAAGGTTCGCGACTTGAAGGAAAACAAGTCCGCGTTCGTGCCCATCGGAGCGGTGCACCGGTTGGAAAATCCTGGCACCGAAGTGCTCGAGTTGATTGAGGTCCAGACCGGCGTCCACCTCAGCGAAGACGACATCGAGCGCCTCGAGGACGATTACAGCCGAGGCTCACGCGGCTGAACGCCTTACCGCCTGCCAGTCGACCGTCTTGCCATCGCTTGCCGAAACGGGGAGCATGCCCCGGAATATCTGGCGGGGCCGCGGTACTCTTCGACAGAGCCGGGCGCCCATCTCGCCCTGAACGAGCCTTCCTGGGAAACGCTGAGGAGAACTACTCGATGAAATCGCTCGCACAACACCGCGCGTGCCTGTCCGCCCTCGCCGTTCTGGCGGCGGCAACACTCGGATCGGGCACATCTGCATCCGCACAAACCTACGGCATCGCGACGATGCAGCCGGGCACGCTCAACCACACGACCGGCTCGGCGATCGCGAAGGTTCTGAAGGAAAAGGCCAACATGAACGCGTTGGTCCAACCGACCGCCGGCGAAGCCGTCTTGATCCCGCTCGTTGGGCGCGGCGAGGCCGAACTCGGCATCGCGAATATCCTGGAGGTGGTGAACGCCACGTCCGCTGGCGGCAAACAGCCTGATCTGCGGCTGATCGGCTCGATCCATGCGCTGCGCGTCGCCTTCTGGGTTCGCAAGGATCAGCCAATGAAAACGATTGCGGACCTCAAAGGCAAGCGCGTGCCACTCGGCTTCTCCGCGATGCGCACGATCGACACCCTGGTGAAGGCGATCCTCGCGACCGGGGTTGACCGAGAACGATGTGTCGCCGGTCATGGTGCCAAACGTCATCCGCGACGCCGACGACTTCGCTTCTGGGGCGTCGGATGTACTGTTCTTTGCTTTCGGCGCACCGAAGGTGCGCGAAGTGGACGCTACTGTCGGCGGCATCCGTGCCCTGGAAATCCCGGCAGCGGGCATGGCTGCATCGCAGAAAATCTTTCCGTACGGGTATCTGACTCAAGCCCAACCGATCCCGTTCTTCATCGGCATCGACAAGCCGATGGGTGTCTACAGCTATGACAACATGCTGTTCACGAACGCGAAGGTATCCGATGACGTCGTTTACAAGATCATCGAGACCATGGAGCAGAACATTCCCGGCCTGATCGAAGTGCAGCCGGCGTTGCGCGAATTCTCGGCGGCGGGCCTCTACAAGAAATACGACATTCCGTATCACCCCGGCGCTGTGAAATATTTCAACGACAAGAAAATCGAAGCGAAGCCGACCCAGTAAGGCCAACGGTGGCTAACGATCCAAGACAAGCGGACGCGGCGTCGCCCGCCGCGTCCGAGGAGCAAATCATCGCCGGCGCGGCGGAGTTCACTTCGACCGCTTCGCCGGCCACCCGCTTCTTCACGACACTTCTCCAGGCGCTGCTTGTCGCTGCGGTCGCGGGCTGGGTTCTGGACGTCCCGCGGCAAGTCTTCAACGTTTCCTTCTATACGGAGCAATTGCTCGCGGTCTGTCTCGGGTTGACCATGGCGCTTGCCTACATCTCCGAGACCCCGAGAAAACCCTCCTCTGTCGATTTGAGCGGAGCCATCGCGACGATCGCCATCCTCGCCTACATCGCGCTTCGGCAACGCTCGCTGAGCGATACGTCGCCGTTTCTGATCGCGGGGCTTGCCGCGAGTATCGGTTGGACGTTTTTGGCGAGCCGCGCATCTGCCGCCCGTTGGTTCGACTGGCTCGGAGCTGCAGCTTCCCTCGCCATCTGCGCCTACGTCGCCCTCCGCTACGAGGAATTGACCGTCGAGATCGCCATGCTTCCCCTCGAGGGAATCATCGGCAGCGCAGTCCTGATCTTCCTCGTGTTGGACGCGAGCCGCCGCACCTCGGGCTGGGGGTTTGTCGCCATCATCCTGGCAATGGCGGTGTACATTTTCGTCAGCCCGTATTTCGCGGGCTCGTTTAAAACGCGGGCGGTCTCGCCCGAGCGGCTCGTGGTCGACCTCGGCCTCGATGTGAATGGCATCATCGGCTCGATTCTGTCGGTCGCGGTGTTGATAGTGATCCCGTTCACGATTCTGGGCCAGGTGCTCGCGCGCACAGGCGGCGCTGACTTCTTCTCTGATCTCTGGATGGACGCA
>CAVSRU010000013.1:0-5207 GCA_963730535.1 uncultured Solirubrobacteraceae bacterium | reverse complement strand
GACTGGCGACATCCTGATCGACCCCGCCGTCAGTGAGCCGGAGAGGTGGCCCCTGCGGCCCCGTGCACCGCCGTCGTCGACTAGATCAGTTCGCCGAGACGCTCAGGGGCCGGCCGTCGAAGCGGGCGGCGAGGGGGATCGTCGAGCGCTCGCTCGACTGATCCGCGAGCTCCGCCTGGAACGCGGCGATCACCTGGGCGTCGAACTGCGTGCCGGAGTGGCGAAGCAACTCGGCGACCGCCTCGTCCGCCGACACGGCGCGCCGGTAGGGACGGTCCGAGGTCATCGCGTTGAAGGCGTCGCAGACGGCGACGATTCGGGCGCCCAGCGGTATCTCGTCGCCGGCCAGGCGGTCGGGGTAGCCCCCGCCGTCCATGCGCTCGTGGCTCCAGCGCACCAGCCGTGCCACGCCAGCGAGGGCCGGCGCCACATGGAGCATCCGCTCTCCCACGATCGTGTGCTGACGCATGAACTCCCACTCCCCCGCGTCGAGCGGACCCGGCTTCGTGAGGATCGCGTCGGGGATCGCCATCTTCCCGATGTCGTGGAGCTCGGCGGCCCGGACCACCTCGTAGAGCTCATGGGCGCGCAGCCCGAGGCGCCGGCCGACGCCCTGGGCGAGCAGGGCCACGTCGTCGATGTGGTTGCGCAGCTCGGGGGTCCGCTCCGAGACCATCTGGAGCAGGACGTCGCGCACCTGCTGGGTCGTGGCCTGCCGCCGCCGTACCCCCTTCTGGGCGTACAGCCGCTGGTCGGCGAGCTGAAGCGCGCGGGCCGAGTCGCGTGCCTCCGCCGGCAGGATGACGGTGCCGTGGGAGCTCGAGACCTCGAAGCCCTCGCCGCGCTGGTGCATCGCGGCGACGACGCGGTCCACGTCGTCGCCGACGCGGTCCGGGTCGAACCGGAGCAGGGCGCAGAACTCGTCGCCGCCGAGCCGGTAGGCGGAGCCGCAGCCGGCGACGGCCTGGTCGAGGCGCCCGCCGAGCCGCACCAGCAGGGCGTCGCCGGCCGGGTGCCCGAAGGTGTCGTTGTAGTCCTTGAAGCCGTCGAGATCGAGCAGGACGAGCACCGCCGACTTGGTCGCGGGCGCGTCCGCGAGCTCGGCCTCCAGCCCCGCCAGCAACGCGCGCCTGTTGCCGAGCCCGGTCAGGGAGTCGGTGAGCGCGGCGGCCGTGGCCTCAGCCGTGACCCGCAGCGTGTTCGAGAACGTGTAGGCCATGCGCACGACCGCAACCACGAGCGCCGCCGCGGCCAGCACGAGCG
The DNA here is from genome assembly GCA_963730535.1 of uncultured Solirubrobacteraceae bacterium. Classification (GTDB taxonomy): domain Bacteria; phylum Actinomycetota; class Thermoleophilia; order Solirubrobacterales; family Solirubrobacteraceae; genus DASSUW01. The sequence goes on along the minus strand of CAVSRU010000013.1, from coordinate 3,944 downwards.
CCGGCGTGTTCATCGGCTGCAGGTTGCCGTACACGAGCAGCCCGACCGGCATGAGCGCGAAGAGCGCGGGCATCGCGAGCACGCGCCAGCCCTCGAGGCGGGTGGCCTGTCGGGCCGACGGCTGCCAGGCCGCGTGGCCGAGAAGCAGCGCCGCCGCCGGCCAGAGCGCGTCCAGCGCCTGGCCCTCGGCGTAGGTGCCATTCGCGCTCTGCCAGAGGAAGATCCCGTCGGCCACCGCCATGGTCGCCAGGCCCGCCGCAATCAGCGTCCACGACCGCGACGCCTTCCAGGCGTTCAGCGCGAGCAGCCCCACGACGAACACGAGCAGCGTCACGTCGCCGAGCGGGTAGGCGAGCGTCGTCGCCACGTCGAGCCGGTCTCCGCCGGTGCTCGAGACGATCGGCTGGAGCAGCAGCGCAGCGGTCAGGGCGGCCACCCCGAGCGCGCTCACAAGCCCGTCGAGCCACAGGCCGGCGCGCAGCCGGCGCGAGGCGCGCGGTGCAAACAGCACGAGCGCGGCGTAGCCCGCGGGATAGAAGGCCAGGTACAGGCCGTCGGCGAGCGAGGGGTATGGCGGCTCCGCGAGATGCGAGAGGTGCAGCGTGTAATAGAGCTCGCCGCCGAACAGGCACAGTAGACCCGCGCCCAGGGTCAGCCAGCGCGCACGCTCGGCGCGCGAGACGATTCCCCTGACGACGCACGAGAGCGCGGCCGACAGGACCAGCGCGTTGTAGACCCAGTCCTGAAAGAAGCTCTCGGATCCCGGGCCGCCGAAGCCGAATGCCACGTGCGCGCCGTAGGCCGCGAGCCCGGCGCCGGTCACGAGGGTGAAGGCCGTTCGCGCTGTCACGCGCGGCTTCCGGCCGTGCGGGCGCCCGGGCCTCTGCGCCTCACCTTGAGAGTGGTCTGCTGCGACGACTGGCCGATGTTCGGCCCGCCGCGCCTCGACACGACCGCCCGCACCGTGATCTCGCGCCGCTTCCGGAGGAGGCGCCGGCCCGTGAGGTTGAGCGGCACCTTCACGACCTTCCTGTCGCCCGCCGCGACGTAGAACCGGCCTTGCGCGATCACGAGTCTCCTGGCCGCCGAGGCGCGCCGGGCCCCTACCCGCACGGAGAGCCGGATCGTCCCGCGGCACCCGTCCGTCGCGGTCGGCGGGCAGACGACCGGGAGCGGAACCCTCCCCGCGGCCGCGCGCACCACTTCCACGTGGACGGTCCCCGGCAGCGGACGCGGCAGCTCTGTGGGAGGAGGCGACCCATCGGCCGGCGGGCGGCCTTCGACCACGCGCAGCCGGCTGTCCTCGTTGTCCGCAATCAGGATCGCGCCGTCCGAGTTCTCGACAGCGGCCGAGGGCGAGCGGAGCCGCGCCAACACCGCCGGCCCGCCGTCGCCCGCATAGCCGGGCTCGCCGCTGCCGGCCACGGTCGCGATCGTGCCGTCGGCCGAAACCTTGCGCACGCGGCCGTTAAGGCTGTCTCCGATCAGGAACCCGCCATCGGAGGTCGTCGACACGCCGACCGGCTTGTTCAGGCGGGCGGCCGTGGCCGCGCCGCCGTCGCCGGAGAACCCGGCGCTGCCGATACCCGCCACGCGGGTGATCACGCCGGCGGCCGACACGCGGCGGACGCGCTGGCCCTCGTACTCGGCGACGAGAAAGCCGCCGTCCGGCTGTGCCGCCACACCGACCGGCACGTTCAGCTGCGCCGCGGCGGCGGGGCCGCCGTCGCCCGCTCCGCCCGCGCTCCCGTTGCCAGCGACCCTCGTGATCGTCCCGCCGGGGGACACCCGTCGGACGCTGTGCGCGTTGGCATCCGCGACGAGGAACCCTCCGTCACCGGTGACTGCGACGCCGGTTGGGGCACCCACCCGCGCCGAGGTTGCCGGGCCGCCGTCGCCCTGGCTCCCACCCTGTCCGGTCCCCGCGACCGTTGTGATGACGCCCGTCGGAGAGACCCGGCGGACGCGCTTGTTGCCGAGGTCCGCGATCAGGAACCCGCCGTCCGCGGTCGGCTCGACGTCGATCGGCCAGCTCAGCTGCGCGCTCGTCGCGGGGCCGCCGTCCCCTGAGTACCCGTCCGTACCGGTGCCCGCCGCCGTGGTGATCTGCCCAGTGGGCGAGATCCGGCGGATCCGGTTGTTCGCGAAGTCGGCGACGAGGGCGCTGCCGTTGGCCATCCAGGCCACCGCTATGGGCTGGCTAAGCTCCGCGGACGTGGCCGGTCCGCCGTCGCCGCCGAAGCCCGCGATGCCCGTGCCGCCGAAGGTGAAGATGTCGCCCGGCGCCGCTTGGGCCGGGGCGGCGAGAGCGCCGAACATGGCGGCGGCGCACGCGAGGCGGGCCGCGCCGCGGGCGCAGGCTCGAAGACCGGACCGTCCGTTGAGTACACGTCGAGGCACCGCGCCAAGCTCCTTTTCGCGTCATCCTTGATTCCTAGGAGCCCGGCGGCCGAGCTATCTCCCGCGGGAGACCTCTAGCTTTGCGTCCCCTCCTCGCGAAGGGTTTGCCGAGAGCAAGCTCGCCTCGCCTATCGGGCAAGCCGGCCGCGCACTTAACCCCATTTTGTGGCGGCCTCGACAGGTGGTTTAGCCCCGGATCCCTTCTGGACGACTGACCTACTCAACTGGCCATTCCGTATCACCGATATAGGGGCCGGTGCTTCGTTTGGGGTCACGAGTCGGATCTGTCTTCCTGTCCGTGGTGTGCATGTGGCTTGCACCCGCGAGCGCCGACGCCGCGCAGCGGTGGGCGAGCGCGCAAAGCACCGCCAAGAGTGGGGCATGCACGGCCATCAGTCCGTGCCGCATCGACTACGCCATCAACGGCGCGGCCGCGGGCGACGAGGTCATCGTGTCGCCCGGCACCTATCAGGTGAGCCAGACCATCGAGCCGACACAACCGATCGAGTTGCACGGCGTGGCGGGACAGGCGCGGCCAAGGCTGATCGGGTCCGGCCTGACGACCGTCCTCAACTTCAAGTCCGGCGGCTCGCTGCGGCACATGGCGATCGAGGCGACGGGCTCCGGCCAGGACGCGCTGACGCTGCGGGGCGCCGTGGCCGAGGACCTTCTGCTGCGGTCCGCCACGGGGGATGGCGGGAAGGTCAACGGCCACGCGGACGGCACCGTCCTGCGTGACAGCGTCGTGCAGACGGCCGCAACCGACGCGACCTTCGCCGGCCTCAAGATCCGGGACTCCAGCAGCCCAGGCGACGTGAGCCTCCTCAACGTGACGGTGATGGCCGTCGCCAAGTCTGCAAGAGGCATCCGCTGTGAGCTCTCCAGCGGACAGGCGCGACTGATCAACGCGATAGTGCGCGGCGGGGAAGCCGACATCGACGCGAGCTCGAGGGGCGCCAACTGCAGCGTCTCCTCATCGAACTTTCGCCCGCTGCTCTCGCCAGGCGTGATCGTCGGCCTGGGGAACCAGGAGGCGAGCCCGCGCTTCGTCGACCCGGCGAACGGCGACTTCCGTCCGCTCGGCGACTCGCCGACGGTGAACGCCGGAAGCGCCGACGCGCTGCTTGGCGCCAGCGACCCGGCCGGCTGCCCGCGAACGCTCGGCGGGACGGCGGACGTCGGCGCCTACGAGTATGCCCATCCGGCGGTGGAGCCCTGCGCGTGGGCGCCGCCTGAGCCGGTGCTGTCGGATCCCGCACGGCCGAGCACCGGCGATCCCGACGTCGACCGGGCGATCCGCGGTATCCCCCCACCCGTCCTCGGCAGGACCGTCGTCATCAGCCCGGGCTCGGGCAGGGTCCTCGTCCGGCGCCCGGCGAGCCCACGCTTCCAGGTCCTCGACGACCCGGCACGCCTGCCGGTCGGATCGATCATCGACGCCCGCGAGGGGCGCGCGCAGCTCGTGACCAGCGTCGGAGAGGATGGCCGGGTCCAGGCGGGCACCTTCTGGGGCTCCAAATTCGACGTGCGCCAGCGCCGGGGCG